>JBBCHB010000026.1:0-55893 GCA_037200015.1 Aliidongia sp.
ATGGAATCGAATCTCGCCGTCAAACGCCTGTCCGCCCTCGCGCAAGAAAGCCGCCTCGCCGTCTTCCGGCTGTTGATCAAGGCCGGGCGCGATGGGATCGCCGCCGGCGAGATCGCGCGGACTCTGGAGATCACTCCGAACACGCTGTCCGCGCAGCTGACGGTGCTGGCCAATGCCGGCTTGGCGACCAGCCGGCGCGACGGCCGCTCGATCATCTATGCCGCGAATTACGACGCCATGGGCGAGCTGCTGCTCCATCTGATGGAGGATTGCTGCCAGGGCCGCCCGGAGATCTGCGCGCCGCTCGCCCGATCGGCGAGCCGCGCCGCCTGTTGCGAGCAATCGGAAGGAAGCCTGTCATGAAGCGCCTACACGTCCATATCGCGGTCGACGATCTCGCGAAATCGATCGGCTTCTATTCGACCCTGTTCGGAACGGCGCCGACCGTGCGGCACGATGACTACGCCAAATGGATGCTCGACGACCCGCGCGTGAATTTCGCGATCTCCGACCGCTCGCGCACCACCGGCGTCGATCATCTCGGCATCCAGGTCGAAACCGGCGAGGAGCTGGCGGAGCTCGCCGGCCGGCTCAAGGCGGCTGGCGAGACCACGCTCGATCTCGAAGCCGCGACCTGCTGCTACGCTCAATCCGACAAATCCTGGGTCAACGATCCCTCCGGTATCCGTTGGGAAACCTTCTTCACCTTCGGCGCGGCGACGACTTATGGCGAGGATCAGGTCGGCCCGGCCGCACCGGCGAAAGCCGCCTGTTGTGCGCCGGCCGCCGATGCCGGCGCGAAACCCCCGCAAGCCTGCTGCTAGCCGGCAGGCGGCTGTGGTGCAGGAGGGATTCGGCACGGCGCGTCGTCTCGTCGCCGAAATGCTGGGCACGGCGCTCCTGCTCGCCATCGTCATCGGCTCGGGTGTCATGGGGGAGCGGCTCGCCGGCGGAAATACCGCCCTGGCGCTGCTCGGCAATACGCTCGCGACCGGCGCTGGCCTCGTGGTCTTGATCACCATCTTCGGCCCGGTTTCGGGAGCGCATTTCAATCCGGCCGTGACGCTGGTCTTCGCCTGCCGCGGTGCGATTTCGGGACGGCTGGCGCTGCGCTATATGCTCGCCCAGGGGGTGGGCGCGGTCATCGGCGTCTGGCTGGCGCATGCCATGTTCGCCGAGCCGCTGTTTCAGATCTCGGCAAAGCTGCGCGATGGTCCGGCCCAGGCCTTGTCCGAATTCGTCGCAACCTTCGGCCTCGTCGCCGCCATATTGGGTGCGCAGCGGTTCCGGCCCGACGCAACGCCGATGATCGTCGGGCTCTACATCGTCTCGGCCTATTGGTTCACGGCCTCGACCTCCTTCGCCAATCCTACCGTGACCGCCGCGCGGGCATTGTCGAATACCTTCGCCGGCATCGCACCGGTCTCGGCGCCGGGTTTCATCATCGCCCAACTCGCCGGCGCAGCGGCAGCCAGCGCGCTGTTCGGCTGGCTGCTTGAGGAGCCAACCCTGCCATGACCGATGAGTTTCCGATCACCATCTTCCACAACCCGGCCTGCGGCACGTCCCGCAATGTGCTGGCAATGATCGAGGCGGCGGGCTTTGCGCCGCGTGTTGTGCGCTACATCGAGACCGGCTGGATCCCCGCGCAGCTCGAAACCCTCCTCGCGCACATGAGCGCAGTACCCCGCGCTCTCCTGCGCGAGAAAGGCACGCCGGCGGCCGAACTCGGACTGCTCGATCCCGGGGTCTCCGACGACCAGCTACTCGACGCCATGGTGGCGCATCCGATCCTGGTGAACCGGCCGATCGTGGTTACGCCGAAAGGCGCGCGTCTGTGCCGCCCGTCCGAAACGGTGCTCGATCTGCTGGACCGCCGCCCCGATGCCTTCACGAAGGAAGATGGCGAGATCGTCATCCCCGACGAGCGGTAGCCGGCGCCGCCGCATTTCTTCTTGCCCGATCCGGAGTGAACGCCCAAGCTCTCGCGAACCAAACCAAACCAACCCGAGCGGTGACGGCCGGATGCCCCAGGAAACGGTGGTGCGCCAACGCATCCCGATGAATCAGGAAGAACTCGATGTCGTGCTGCGGCGGCACGAGATGTATATGGCCGGCCGGCCGGGCGGGCAGCGCGCCTTGCTGAGCTATCGTGACCTGTCGAAGCGCGATCTGCGCGGGCGCAATCTGACTGATGCCGATCTGACGGCGGCCGATCTGTCCAACACGCGCTGCGCGGGCACGATCTTCAACGGGGCTGCCCTGTTCGGTGCCAATCTGGCCCAAGCGGATCTGCGCGGCGCCAAGCTGGTCCGGGCCGATCTGCGCGGCGCCAGCCTGCGCGCGGCCGATCTGACCGGCGCCGATCTGTTCGATGCCGATCTGCGCGACGGCACCATCGCCCAGCGCACCCGCAGCGGCGACCTCAAGACCGTGGTCGTCGACAGCGCCGCCTCGGATCTGGTCGGCGCCAAGATGGTCAACGCCAATCTGAGCCAGGCACGGCTGTCCGGCTCGGTCGCCCAACACACCGATTTCAGCGACGCGCTGATGCGCAACTGCAAGCTGGTGCGCGCCGATCTGCGCAACGCCGTGATGAACGGCTGCAATCTCGAAGGCGCCGACCTCCACGGCGCCGATCTCCGCGGCGCCAGCCTGAAGCACGCCATCCTGACCGGCGCCGACATGACCATGGTCGAGACGGCCGGCGCGGACATGACCGGGCTGATGACCGACCGCATCGCCGGCAAGTCAATCTCGGACCTGCCGGAATCGATCGAGCTGTTGATCCACAAGCATGAGCTATTCGTGTCGAGCGACGGGGCCGAGGGCAAGCCGCTCGACGTCAGCGACTACGATCTGCGGAAGACCCATGGCTGGACCGGCGCGCGGCTGACCATGCTCAAGGCCAACCGCGTCATCCTGGTCGGCATGGACCTGGAGGGTGCGGCGCTGCAGGCGGTGCAGTTCGAGGGCGCCGATCTGCGCTCCTGCCGGCTGGTGCGGACCGATCTCCGGGGCGCCAATCTGCGCGGCGCCCGGCTCAATTTCGCCGATCTGCGGGACTGCAATCTCTCGGCTCTGCAGCTCGGCAAGGATCGCTGGCTGCCGAGCCGGCTCGACCAGGCGGAACTGCGCCATGCCGATCTGCGCGGCGCCAATATCCGGCGCGCCAGCTTCGTCGGCGCCGATCTCTCGACCGCCAACATGGCTGGCGCGCAGCAGGACGGCGCGGATTTCACCGAGGCGGTGCTGGAAGACACGATCGGCTTCGTGCCGCCGAAATGACGGCGGAAAACAAACGCCCGCCCGCGCTTGCTCTTGCGGCGCGGCACGGTTGGTGCTGATCTAGCGCCCCTTTCAACCACCTGCATCCGAGACTGCTTGATCATGGCCGAGTCCGAGTTCCATCGCATCCGCCGCTTGCCGCCCTATGTCTTCGCCGAAGTAAACCGGCTGAAGGCCGAGGCCCGAGCCGCCGGGCGCGATGTGATCGATTTCGGCATGGGCAATCCCGATATGCCAAGCCCGCCCCATGTCGTGCAAAAACTGGTCGAAACGGTGCAAGATCCGCGCACCCATCGCTATTCGAACAGCCGCGGCATCCCCGGCCTGCGCAAGGCGATCGCCGGCTATTACGCCCGGCGCTTCAATGTCGAGCTGGATCCCGAGAGCGAGGCGATCGTCACGCTCGGCTCCAAGGAAGGCCTGGCCAATCTGGCGCAGGCGATCACCAGCCCGGGCGACGTCATACTGGTGCCGAATCCGAGCTATCCGATCCACGCCTTCGGCTTCATCATCGCCGGCGCCGCGGTGCGCCACATCCCGCCGACCGCGCCGGAGGATTTCGTCGCCGCGGTCGAGCGCGCCTATAAGCACAGCGTGCCCGCGCCGATTGCGCTGATCGTGAACTATCCGTCGAACCCGACCGCCGAGCTGCGCGACCTGGATTTCTACGGCGAGGTCGTCGAGTTCGCCCGGTCGCGCGGTCTCTATGTCCTGTCGGACCTGGCCTATGGCGAGATCTATTTCGGCGACAAGAAGCCGCCTTCGATCCTGGAGATTCCAGGCGCCCGCGACATCGCGGTCGAGTTCGGCAGCCTGAGCAAGACCTATTCGATGCCGGGTTGGCGCATCGGCTACGCGGTCGGCTGCAAGAAGCTGATCTCGGCGCTGGCGCGGGTGAAGTCCTATCTCGATTACGGCGCCTTCACGCCGATCCAGGTCGCCGCCATCGCCGCGCTCAACGGCCCGCAGGATTGCGTCGAGCAGTATCGCGCGACCTACAAGCGCCGGCGCGACGTGCTGATCGAAGGGCTGAACGCGGCCGGCTGGCCGGTGCCGGCACCCGAGGCCTCGATGTTCGCCTGGGCGCCGCTGCCGGAGCGCTACCGCGATCTGGGCAGCCTGGAATTCTCCAAGCTGCTGCTGGAACAGGCCCAGGTCGCCGTCGCCCCCGGCATCGGCTTCGGCGAATATGGCGACGGCCATGTCCGCCTCGGCCTGGTCGAAAACACCGACCGCATCCGCCAGGCCGTGCGCAACATCAAGCACATGCTGCAGGCGGATTAGAGCGGAAACAGAAATCCTCGCCCGCCAATCGGGCGAGGGTTTGTTTCGCTCAAGCCTGAATAACTACAGGTTCTTCTCCAGGTAGCTCCGGATCAGCAGCTTGTTCTGGTTCGAGGCCGAGGAGAACGGGAAGGCATAGGTGAGGTTGCCGTCGGTCAGCGTGGCCGAAACTGCGCTGCCGCCAGCGCAGGTGAGCGACTTGACCTTCTCGGCAACGGCCTGCTTGCCGAGCGCCTCGCCGCACAGATCCTCCATGGCGTCGAGCCCGGCAGTGCACCAGGACACGACCGATTTCTGCAGCACCTCATCGGCGTTGAAGCTGGCCCAGTCGATCTGGGTCTTGAGCGTGAAGCCGCACGCCTTGTTGGTCAGCTCGGCCTTGGCGGCGAGCTGAGCCTCCTGCTCGGCATGCAGCTTGCGCGCTTCGAGCGATTGCGCATAGACCGGCAGAGCGGCCAGGGTCAAGCACGAGACGATGAAGAGCCCTTTGCGGAAAGCCATTGCCCTCTCCTGGATCGAGTAGCGGAATGGCCGGAATTCAATCACAGGATGATCGCCGAAGCGAGGCGATTTGCCCGCGACTGAAGTCCTAGGACTTTGAGAAAGGTCTTACGACCAAGACCTTAGGACGTGACCGCGCCGAGCTTCTTCGCCATCTGGTCCGGGTCGGTCTCATGCGTGAAATTCCCGATGAAGCGGCCCGACGGATCCATCAGATAGATCACCGAGCTGTGGTCCATGTCGTAGTCGCCATCCTTGGTCGGATGCTTGGCGGCGTAGACGCGGAATTCCTTCTTGACCTGGGCGATCTGGTCGAGCGAGCCGGTCAGGCCGATGAATTCGGGACCGAAGGCGGCGACGTAGTCGCTGAGCGCCTGGCCGGTGTCGCGCTCGGGATCGACCGTGATGAAGATCGGCTGGACCCGCTTGCGCTCGGCCTCGCCGAGCTTGCCGAGCGCCACCGCCATGTCGTTGAGCGCGGTCGGGCAGGCATCCGGGCAATGCGTATAGCCGAAATAGATCAGCATGTAGCGGCCGCGAAACTGCTGGTCGGTGACCGTCTGGCCCGCGCCGTCCACCAGCGTGAACGGGCCGCCGATCTTGGGCAGGCCGCTATCGGATGCGCCAGCGAACCGATCATAGCCCAGCACGCCCACCCCGGCGACGAGCAGAAGCGTAAGAATGCCCGCCAGGGCGATGAGCATGCGGTTCATGGGCAAGGGTTCCCGAACAGGTTGGCCGGACTGTACAAGAAGCATCCGGACACCGCACCGGCTTCCACGCGCGACAGAGCGGCACGGGGTTGACCGCGCGCTGCGCCCCGCCAAGACTGCAACCCTACCTTTTCCCGATAGGCCCACTCCATGCCCTATGAACCGCCGAAGCATTGCGCCAATTGCGGCACCGCCCTGGGCCCGGTCGAAAACCAGCCCGGCCAGCTGATCTGCCCGCCGGAAGGATGCGGCCGGATCACCTACATGTCGCCGATCCCGGTGGTCGCCGCCATCGTCCAGCGCGACGACGACGTCATCCTGGTGCGCAGTCATGGCTGGCCGGAAAGCTGGTACGGGCTGGTCACCGGCTTCCTGGAACCGAATGAATCGCCGGACGAGGCGGCACGGCGCGAACTGGTCGAGGAGCTGGGGTTGGAACCGGGGGCCACGACGCTGATCGGCGCCTATTCATTCGCTCAGATGAACCAGGTGATCATCGCCTATCACATCCAGGCGACCGGCGAGATCCGGCTCGACGAGACGGAGCTGGCGGGGTTCAAGATCGTGCCGCTGGACAAGCTCCAGCCCTGGCCCTTCGGCACGGGGGCGGCGGTGAAGGATTTCCTGGCGCTGCGGGCGAAAGGGTAAACCCTTCTCCTGCACTGCGGGAGAGCGCGCGCGGAAGCGCGGCGCTCCGTCTCCGCAAGGAGGCGACGCGCCGAGCCCGTCGAAGGGTGGCGAGTGCAGCGAGCCGGATGTGAGGCGCGCAAGCGCCCAAGACCTCGCAGGCTGCTCGACCCTCACCCTCCCGCTTCGCGGGTCCCTCCCTCTCCCGCGGTGCAGGAGAGGGGCTTTCCTACCTACGCAATCTCCGCGCGGATGCGGCGCACGCCGGCTGAGGACGACTGCTCCTTCTTGATCCTGAACTTGCCGATCTCGGCCGTGTTCTGGACATGCGGGCCGCCGCACAGCTCCATCGAGCGGTCGCCGATCGAATAGACCGAGACCTGGTTGTCGTATTTGTCGGTGAACAGGCCGATGGCGCCCTTGGCCTGCGCCTCGTGCAGGCTCATCGATTCCGAGGTCACCGGGACGTGGTCGTCGATCGCCCTCTGCACCCAGGCCTCGACCTCGGCGATCTCTTCCTTGGTCATCGGCTTCGGATGGCTGAAATCGAAGCGCAACCGTTCCTGGGTGATGTTCGAGCCCTTCTGGAAGACATGCGGCCCGAGCACATGGCGCAGCGCGGCGTGCAGCAGATGGGTCGCGGTGTGGTAGCGCACCGATTCCTCGCTGTCATCGGCCAATCCGCTCTTGGCCGCCAGCGTGCGCGAAGCCTCGCGGTGCTCGGCGAAGCGCCGCTCATAGGCTTCCATGTCGATCGAGAAGCCCTGCTCGCTGGCCAACTCGCGCGTGAATTCGATCGGGAAGCCGTAGGTGTCGTAGAGCTTGAACGCACTCTCGCCGGGCAGCGCCGTGCTGCCGGCCGCCTTCAGCTCCTCGATCTCCTTGGTCAGGTGGCGGATGCCGGTCTTCAGCGTCTGTGCGAAGCGGTCCTTTTCCAGCCGCAGCTCATGGCCGATGCGCTCGGCATTCTGGCGCAGCTCGGGATAGGCCGCCTCGAACATGCCGATGATGCGCTCATGCACCGCGACCCAATCGGCTGGATCGATGCCGAGCGGATCGCAGAAGCGGATGGCCCGGCGGATCAGGCGGCGCAGCACATAGCCGGCCCCCTGGTTCGACGGCGCCGTGCCGCGCTGGTCGCCAATGGACGAAGACCGAGGTGCGCAGGTGGTCGGCCGTGATCCGGAGCGCCTTGAGCAGCTCAGGATTGGCGCGGATTTCGGTTTCGGTGAATTTCGACTTGGCGATCAGCGCTTCCAGGATCGGCCGGAACGCCGTCGTGTCATAGGCCGAGTCGACGCCGTTCAGCACCGCCAGCGTCCGCTCCAGCCCCATGCCGGTATCGACATTGCGCTTGGGCAGATCGACCAGCTGGCCGCCGGTCCGGTTATACGCCATGAAGACGTTGTTCCAGATCTCGACCCAGCGGTTGCATTTGCAGCCGGGCTTGCAGTCCGCACCGAGTTCGCAGGCGACGCCGTTCTTGGTGTCGTAGAAGATCTCGGTATCGGGACCGCACGGGCCTTCGTCGCCGGTCGCCCACCAATTATCCTCGATGCCGAGGAAGGCGATGCGGGGCATCCGGCACGCCGAGTTCTCGCCACTTGGCATAGGAGACCTCGTCGCGCTCGACCCCGTTGCCGCCGCCGAAGCAGCTGATACCGACCCGCTCCTTGGGGATGTTCAGCCAATCCGGGCTGGTCAGGAACTCCCAGCTGAACGCGATCGACTCGTTCTTGAAGTAATCCCCGAGCGACCAGTTGCCGAGCATCTCGAAGAAGGTCAGATGCGTGGCGTCACCGACTTCCTCGATGTCGTTGGTGCGCACGCATTTCTGCGCATCGACCAGCCGCGTCCCGGCCGGGTGCGGCCGGCCCATCAGATAGGGCACGAGCGGATGCATGCCGGCAGTGGTGAACAGCACGGAGGGATCGTTTTCCGGGATGACAGAGGCGCTCGGGATCACGGCATGGCCGTGCTCGGCGAAGAACTTCAGGTACAGCGAGCGCAGGCGGTCGCCATCGATCGTCTGATGGCCAGGCGCAAATCCGGTGTCCAAGTGATCCAACCCTTCAATTCGCGAAGATTTAGCTTGGAAATTGGGGATTCAGGCGTGCTCTGTCAAACGCTTCTTGACCAGGTCGGGAGACGGTCGGCGCATGGGCGCGCGGTCGCGGCGCGATAAAAATGGCAATAATAGGAATTTATGGCTATTTATCCGGAATCTTCCCATTATATAGTCCTCTCGCCTGGAAAGAGGGGACAAACATGGCTACCAGCCCACTCGACATCGACACCATGCCGCGCCACAGTTCCACCCAGGTTAAAAACAACTGGGCCGAGCTGGTCCGCGAGGTCCGGCAATCGGGCAGCGTCGCCATCACGAACCATTCCAAGGTAGAAATGGTGCTGGTGGAAGCGGACCAATATCGTGACATGGCGGCGCAGATCGAGGCCAAGCGCTTGCGCGACCAAGCCATTCTGGACGAGCTGACCCGGCGCTTCGACGCCCAGCTGGCCGTGCTGCAGCAGCCTGACCTCGAAAAGAAGATACAAGCGATGTTCGACGCCGGCGGCAAGCTCAAGAACCGGCCGAAGGCCGGCACAACCTATTGATGGTCACGAAGGGAGCTGGCGCCCGCCCAGCGATCGTCGTCCTCGCCGGCGTCAACGGGGCCGGCAAGAGCTCGGTCGGGGGCGCCATGCTGGCCGAACATGGCTTGGCCTGGTTCAATCCCGACACCTATGCACGCGCCCTCATGGCTGAGCTGAGCGTCGGGCAGGAGCAGGCCAATGCCATGGCCTGGCAACACGGCCGCACGCTTCTCGAAGCGGCGATCGCCGATGGCGCAAGCTTCGCATTCGAGACGACTCTCGGCGGCAATACAATTTCCGCCCTCCTCAACAGAGCGGCCGACACGCATGGTGTCACGATGACGTATTGCGGCCTCGCTTCGCCGGAACTCCATATGAAGCGGGTGTCGGCCCGTGTGGCGCGGGGCGGTCACGATATTCCCGAAGGCAAGATCCGCGAACGCTGGGCTTCGTCCCGTGCCAATCTCGTTACGCTGTTGCCTCGGCTGAAACGTTTGCAGGTCTTCGACAACAGTGCCGAGGTCGGTCTAGGCGAAGACATCCCCGAACCGGTGCTCGTGCTGAAAATGGCGGATGGCCGTGTGATGTTCCCCGCCCCATGCGATCCGGCAGCGCTGGCCGCGACCCCCAACTGGGCGAAGCCGATTGTCCAGGCCGCGTTCGATCTGGTCGCTGGCACCTGATGGACACTGCCCTCATCTTCGGCGCGGCCTTCCTCGCCGGCGTCCTCAACGCCATTGCCGGCGGCGGGTCGTTCCTGACCTTCCCCGCGCTGGTCTTCACCGGCGTGCCGCCGATCATCGCCAATGCGTCGAGCACGGTCGCGGTCTCGCCCGGCAGCTTCGCCAGCGCCTGGGGCTATCGAAACGACTTCGTGCCGTTCGAGAAGATCGGGCTGTGGCCGATGCTGGCGATCAGCCTGGTTGGCGGCACGCTCGGCGCGCTGCTGCTGCTGTGGACCCCGGCGCACACCTTCGATCGGGTCGTGCCCTGGCTGCTGCTCGGCGCCACGCTGCTGTTCGGCTTCGGCCGGCAGCTGACGCCGCTGCTGCTGCGCTGGTTCACGATCGGGCCGGCTGCGCTGGTGGCGATCCAGTTCCTGATCGCAATCTATGGCGGCTATTTCGGCGGCGCGATCGGCATCCTGATGCTGGCCTTGTACGGGCTGTTCGGCCTGGAGGATTTGACCGCAATGAACGCGGTCAAGACGCTGCTGGCCGGCACGATGAACGGCGCTGCCGTGGTCTGCTTCATCTTCGCCGGCAAGGTCTGGTGGCCGCAGACCCTGGTGATGCTGGTTGCCGCCGTGCTCGGCGGCTATGCCGGCGCCAGGGTCGGGCGCCACATCGACCCGACTTGGCTGCGCATCGGCGTGACCATCGTCGGGCTGGCGATGAGCGCGGCGTTCTTCCTGCGCGCCTGACCCGTCAGATCTTGCGCCAGACCCGGCCGTCGCGCGCCAGCAGCTCGTCGGCCGAGCGCGGGCCCTGGCTGCCGGCCTCGTAATTGGGGAAGCCGCGCGGGCGCCGTTCCGACCAGGCATCGAGGATCGGCTGCACCGTGCGCCAGCCGGATTCGACATTGTCGGCGCGCTGGAACAGCGTCGGGTCGCCGATCATGCAGTCGAGGATCAGCGTCTCGTAACCGGTGGCCGGTGCGCTGTTGAAGTAATCCTTGTACTGGAAGTTCATCTTGACGCCGCCGATCTCGAGCTCGGGCCCGGGGATCTTGGCGCCGAATTGCAGCGAGATGCCCTCGTCGGGCTGGATGCGCAGCACGAGCTGATTCGGCGTCACATCCTCGATCGGCGTGTCGCGGAACAGCGCGATCGGCGCGCGCTTGAACTGGATCGCGATCTCGCTCATGCGCCGGCGCAGCCTCTTGCCGGTGCGCAGGTAAAACGGCACGCCGGCCCAACGCCAATTGTCGATCGTCATCTTGAGCGCGACGAAGGTCTCGGTATCGGAGTTGCGCGCGACATTGGGCTCTTCGCGATAACCGGGCACCGGCTTTTCGCCGATAATGCCGGCCTCGTACTGGCCGCGCACCGTGTCGTGCAGCGCCATTTCCGGGGTGAAGGGCCGGACCGAATCCATCACCTTGACCTTCTCCGAACGTACGGCATCGGCATCGAAGGAGGTCGGCACCTCCATCGCGGTCAGCGCCATCAGCTGCGACAGATGGTTCGGCACCATGTCGCGCAGGGCGCCGGTCTTTTCGTAGAAACCGCCGCGCTGCTCGACACCAACCGTCTCGGCCACGGTGATCTGGACGTGATCGATATGGTCGCGATTCCACAGCGGCTCGAAGATGCCGTTGCCGAAGCGGAACACCATGATGTTCTGGACCGTTTCCTTGCCCAGATAATGGTCGATCCGGTAGATCTGCTTTTCATCGAGCACGGCCAGCAGCTCGGTATTGAGCGCCTTGGCCGAATCCTCGTCGGTGCCGAACGGCTTCTCGACGATCACCCGGCGCCAGGCGCCCTCGGCCTCCCCGGTCAGCCCGGCCGCCGCCAGCCGCTCGACGATGCCGCCGAAGAATTCGGGCGCGGTCGCGAGATAGAACAGGACATTGCCCGCAACGGCCGAACCTTCCGGCGTGGTGCCATCCGGCTGCAGCTCGGCCAGATGGGCCGCCAGGCGCTGATAGGCGTCGTCATCGTCGAAATTGCCCTGGATGTAGCTCATGCCGGCGACGATGCCGTCCCAGGCCTTGCTGTCCAGATCTTTGGTGGCGAAACTCTTCAGGCTGCTGCTCAGCTCGTCGCGGAAGGCCTCGCTGCTGAGGTCGGTGCGGGCCATGCCGACCAGCCGGAACTCCTTCGGCAGCCGCTTGTCGCGCGCCAGATTATACAGCGCCGGGATCAGCAGCCGGCGGGTCAGGTCGCCGGCCGCGCCGAAGATGACCATCGTGCAGGGCTGGGCCTGTCGGCCGTTTCGCTTCGTCGCGTTCGCCATGGGGGTCCTTCCTCAAGCAGCCGGTCGACCGGAATGTCGGCGGCTCCGGCCGATTTGTCCAGAACCCGAGGCAAAACGCCGTGAGATTGCTCCGGTTCCGCTACGCCTCCCGATAAGACAGCAGCAGGAAGGCGACGATCAGGAAGCAGATCGGCCAGACCCAGCCGGCGATCCGGTTGCCCGGTGGATCGAGTCGCAGCTCCAGCCAGCGCGCCCAGCCGGCGGCGATGCCGGCCAGCGCAAGCGGCGTATGGGTCAGCTCGATCAGCAGCTGGTCCTTGACGTTCGAGATCGCGTGCTGATGCGTCAGCAACGCCGCACCGCCGACCGCAGTGACCAGCGGAAACACCAGCGTGGCCTTCGTGTTGGCGAGACCGCCGGCCCGCACCCGCCATTCGAAGATGGCGAAGATGATGATCAGCAGCACGAAGAAGCGGTGCTGCACGACTTCGACGTCGTAGAAGCTCTCGAAGAAGCCGAATTCGCCGAGCGGCCAAACCTCCGGATCGGAGCGCACGAGCAGGAAGGCGGCCAAGCCCAGGAACACCAACGGCCAATGCCGCGCCCAGCGCACGCCGGCCTGGTTCAGTAGCGCCAGGATGGCGATCGCCAGCACGAACAGGCCGGACCAATGGTGATTGTATTCCGACCAGGCGATGTCGAACGCGTTGCGCGGCGGCAGGTAGCCGGCGCCCTCGATGAAGGCGGCGAGCGGCTTCTTCGCCTGCGCCGTCGCCTCGATATCGAGCTTGTTCTGCAGCGCCGGGATCGCGAGATCGGCATAGTTCGGCGAGGCGAGACGCGGCCAGGCCGGCGCATTGCGCTCCATGATCTCGGCCCAGCTGACCCGGTCGGCGTTGAGATCGACCGCGGGCGGCGAGGAGGTCAACGATGCGGCGGCGAAGAACAGGCTGAAGCCGATGCCGATCTCGACCTCGGCGAAGCGCTTGAGGCGGGTCACCGGCGTCCGCGGATCGGCGCGCAGCCGGTCGACCAGCAGATAGTTCATGCCGCCCAGCGCCAGCAGGCCGAGGAACATCAGGATCTTGGTCGTGACCATGACGCCATAGGCCGTGCCGTACAAGCCGTCCCACGCCCCGACATAGAGGAAGGTCATGGTGATGCCGGACACCAGGATGCAGGCGACCCCGATCATCGACATCTGCGAGAAGCGCTTGCCGACCCGGCGCCAGGCAATGCCGTCACGGCAGCGGCCGAGCGCCATGACGAAGCTCGGAATGCCGCCGATCCAGATCGCCGCACCGAGCTGATGCAGCCCTTCGACCAGCATCAGCGGGATGCGGTTGTCGAGCCGCGCCGCGGCATGGGTCGTGCCGGTCGCAGCCGCCAGGACGACGACCATGCCGGCCAGCAGCAACGGCGCCGGCGTCCGGTCGCCGCGCCCGGCCAGCAATATGGCGAGCAGGATGGCGCCGGCAATCTTGACCAGGCTGTAGAGCGCGAATTCCGCACTCAGCACGCCCATCAGGTCGAGATCGACCGTGCCGGCCAGCACGGAACCCTGCAGCGCCAAAGTGGCGCCTTCGGCGGCGATGAGGCCGAGCATGCTCCAGAAAGCGATCTGGCGCGTGCGGCGGCGGATCAGAATGCCGGTCTCGCCCAGTTCGGCCTCGAACGGCCGCGCCAGGAAGATCAGGAACAGCACGCCGCCCAGCGCCATCGACTGGGCGATGATCGTCAACCCGTGGACAATGACCGACAGGTAGGCGAACAGATCGAGCAGCAGGGCCATGAAGCGGGCCTAGTTGCCGCTGACGGTGAAAGGAACGTCGCCGCGGGTGATATGGCCATCGACGGCCAGCACCTGCCAGCGTAGCGAATACTCGCCCGGCGGCAGATCGACCGACGTCACCAGCTGATCCTCCGGCGCGGAATCGGCGATCGGCAACACCTTGGTGCTGTGATCCGGCAGGGTCAGGGTCAGGCGCGAGCGGAGGTGATCGATCCGGCTGTTGTAGCGCAGCGCGAGCGCGACCTTGGGACCGGCCGCGGTTCCGTTGACGGCCGGCGTTGATTCGATCAGCACGGCATGGGCCCAGGCGCCGGACAGCGGTACCGCCATCAGCGCCAACAGGATGATGAGCTTGGATAAAAACCGCATCGGCATTCCGCGACTCTCGGACAGTAGCGAGGATGACCGCGGGGTTTAGCCCAGCCCCGGCCGTCCTGTCCATCGTGCCGCGCGCACAGCCGGCATCTCGGGCTACCATGCCGCAGCCCTGCATTGCTCCGTCCGGAACGCCGCCTTACAGTGACACCATGTCCGCACCTCACCGCAGGCTGTCGCCCCGCGGCCTTCTTCGCGCCCGGCCGCGGCTCTACAGCTCGATCGCGCTTTGCTGCCTGGTGATCGCCGCCAGCCCGAGCGGGCTGCGGCTGCCGGTCCGCTTCCTGATCGGCTGGGATTGCGGCATCGGCGTCTATCTCACCCTCGCCTTCATGATGATGATACGCTCGACCGAGCAGACGATCCGGCGGCGCGCGATCCAGCATCGCGAGGGGCGCTGGACCATCCTGGCGGTGATGACCCTTGCCGCCTGCGCCAGCCTGTTCGCCATCGGCCAGATCCTGGGCGGCCTCAAGGAATTGCCGGGCTGGCAGATCGAACTGCATCTGGCGCTGGCCGGCATCACGATCGTCGGCTCCTGGGTCTTCGTGAACATGATCTTCGCGCAGATCTACGCCCATGAGTATTATGGACCCAGCCAGCACCGCGGCGCGCCGGAATCACTCGACTTCCCGGGCGAGCCGGAGCCGGATTACTGGGACTTCCTCTATTTCTCGACGGTGATCGGCATGACCTGCCAGGTCTCGGACGTACCGGTCCGGACCCGCGTGATCCGCCGCGTGGTCCTGGTGCACAGCGTGATCAGCTTCTTCTTCAACACCGTGATCCTGGCGCTGTCGGTGAACATCGCGGCGAGCTTGCTGTAGTGCGGGCTTGCGCTCGATCTTCCATGTTATATATTTATATAATCGGAGGGCGCGATGCTGACATCCACGCTACGCAATGTCGGTGGTTCGATCATGATGGCGATTCCCAAATCCGTTCTCGACGGGCTGGGATTGGCAGCCAATACGAAGGTCGCCTTGTCGATCGAACAGGGCCGTCTCGTCGTCGAGGCACGTCCGAAGCCCCGATACACACTTCCCGAGCTCTTGGCCCAGTGCGACCTCACTGCGCCGGAGGCGCCGGACGACGAAGCATGGCAGAATATGGAACCGGTCGGCCGCGAGGTTCTGTGATGGATCGCGGCGACATCTGGCATGTCGACCTCAATCCGACCAAAGGGCGCGAACAGGCAAACCCGCGCTATGTGCTGATCTTGACGCCGAAGGAATTCAATCAGCTCGGCACACCGATCGTCGTGCCGATCACAATGGGCGGTAACTTCGCACGGACGCAGGGCTTCACCGTCCCGCTATCGGGTGCAGGTACCAATGCTACCCGCGTCATTCTCTGTCATCAGTTGCGAGCACTCGATCTGAGGGCACGCAACGGAAAATTCAGCGAGAGGGCGCCCGACTTCATCGTCGATGAAGTACTGGCCAAGGTGGTCGCATTGTTCGAGTAGCATCGCCCAAATTGGTCGACACGGCACCCTCACAGCGGCGACAGGGGCGTGGCGTTAAACTTCATGCCGACCACGGCTTCGAGATTGCCGAGCGCCCCGCGCCCCGTCACACCTGCCCGTCCGGATCCTCCAGCGTGACCGTTTCGGTATCGTAATCATAGGCGTAGAGCTCAGCGTGCCGGCCCCAGTTGATCACCGTGTCGAGCACGTTGGCGGCGTCGTCCTCTTCGAGGTGGTCTTCCAGCTCGGCCAGGAAGCGGGCGGCCGGAGCGCGGTGGTTCGGGCGCTCTTCCAGCACCTTGCGGATATGGGCGGCGAGCGGGATGTGCAGCTTCAGCTGCTCGGCCAGGATCTGCTTGCGCTTCAGCAGATTGGCGTCGCCATAGACCCGGCCGGCCGGCGTCAGCGCGATGTCGCCATTGTCGACATTGGCGAACCCCAGCAATTGCAGTGCCTCGATCAGCGGGAACAGATCGTCGACGTCCAGGCTCTGATACTCGGCCAGCGCGGGCAGATCGGCCTTGCCGTCGAACCGGCTCTCCATCAGCGTCTCGATCAGGCCGGCCAGCTGCTGCACCGGCGCGTCCGGCAGGCGGTATCCCAGCGAGATCTGTTCCGCCTTGACGCCGCGCTTGCCGATATGGCCGGTCGTCAGATGGCCATAGACCTCATCGACGATCTTGCGGAATTCGGGGCTGTTCCAGTCGCGCGGCCGCGGCATGGCGACCTGGATCTCGACCTGGATCCGCCCGGGATTGGACGAGAAGATGATGATGCGGTCGGCCATCTCGACCGCTTCCTCGATATTGTGCGAGACGACCAGGATGCTCTTGGTCGGAATGCGCCGCTCGGCCCAGAGGTCGGTCAGATCGCCGCGCAGCGTCTCGGCGGTCAGCACGTCGAGCGCCGAGAACGGCTCGTCGAGCAGCAGCACTTCCGGGTTGATCACCAGCGCGCGGGCAAATCCCACACGCTGCCGCATGCCACCGGACAGCTCCTTGGGATAGGCCGATTCAAAGCCGTCCAGGCCGATCAGGTCGATCGCCGCCAGCGCCCTCTTGCGCCGCTCGCCGGGCGGTATGCGCTGTGCCTCCAGCCCGAGCTCGACATTGCCGAGCACGGTCAGCCAGGGAAACAGCGCGAAGCTCTGGAACACCATGCCGACGCCGTGCTGCGGCCCCGAAACCGGCTCGCCCTTATAGGTGACGTTGCCGCCGGTCGCCGGGATCAGCCCGGCCAGAATGCGCAGGAAGGTCGATTTGCCCGAACCGGACTTGCCCAGGCAGGCGACGATCTCGCCGGTGCGCAGCGTGAAATCGACATCCTCCAGCACCGGCCGGCCGCCGACATCGCCGCCGCGGAACACCTTCTTGACATGGGCGGCGACCATCATCGCTTCTTGTTCCATCGGATTTCTCCTCAGTCGAGCCGCAGCTTTTCGGCCGCCATGTTGTAGAGCCGCCGCCAGAGCAGCCGATTGAATAGAATGACGTAGACGCAGAGAATGCCGATGCCGAGCACGATGCGCGGGAAATCGCCCGCGGCCTTGACCTGCGAGATGTAGACGCCGATGCCGGTCGCCGTCAGCGTCGTGTCGCCCCATTGCACGATCTCCGCCACGATCGCGGCGTTCCAGGAACCGCCCGCCGCGGTCAGCGCCCCCGTCACATAGGCCGGAAAGATCCCCGGCAGGATGATGCGCCGCCACCACAGCCAGCGCCGGACCCGCAGATTCTGCGCGGCATAGTGCAGTTCGGCCGGGATCGCCATGGTGCCGCCGATGACGTTGAACAGGATGTACCATTGCGTGCCCAGGATCATCAGCGGGCTGAGCCAGATATCGGTGTTCAGCGAATAGCGCACGATCAGCACGACGGCGATCGGGAAGAACAGATTGGCCGGGAACGACGCCATGAACTGGATGATCGGCTGCACCGATTGCGCCAGCTTCGGGCGCAGCCCGATCCACACACCGATCGGGACCCAGATCAGCGAGGCGATACCGATCAGGATCATGACGCGCAAGGCCGTCACGCCGCCGAGCAGCACGACATGCTCGATCTCGCTCAGCGGGATGGCGTCGGTGATGTAGTTGATCAGCGCCCAGGCGGCATAGAGCGCCGCAACGCCGAAGACGACATTGACCGCGAGATCGACATTGCGCGACGCCTGCACGCTTTCCATCGGCTTGGTCTTGCCCGAGCGGCAGCACGCGGCGCAGCACCGCCTTGTTGAGGTTGGAAACGGCCTCGAACACGGAGCCCACCAGGTCGAAGATCCGCGCCTGCTGCAGCGCGATCAGGAACCAGGGCCGCTCCAGCTCGTCCTCGCCGGACATCTCGTTCTTGTATTTCTGCGACCAGGCCAGCATCGGCCGGAACAGCAGCTGGTCCGACAGCAGGATCACGATCAGCATGGCGCCGATCGCGTAGAAGATCGCGCCGAGATTGCGCTGGTCGATCGCGACCTTGATGTAGGAGCCGATGCCCGGCAGCGTGATGTCGTGCTCATCGACGGTGAAGGCTTCAGAGGCGACGACGAAGAACCAGCCGCCCGAGACCGACATCATCGTGTTCCACACCAGGCCGGGCATGGCATGCGGCACTTCGAGCCGCCAGAACGTCTGCATCGGCGTCAGATGGTACATGCGGGCCGCCTCCTTGAGCTCGCCCGGCACGGTCCGGAAGCTCTGATAGAGGCTGAACGTCATGTTCCAGGCCTGGCTGGTGAAGATCGCGAAGATCGCCGCGCATTCGGCGCCGACCAGATTGCCTGGAAAGAGATGGACGAAGGGGACGATGGTGATCGCCTCGAAGCCCAGGATCGGCACCGATTGCAGGATGTCGAGCACCGGTATCAGCAGTTCTCGGCTTGACGGCTCTTCGCGGCCAGGGCCGCATAGGTCAGGCTGAAGCAGAGCGAAACGACGAGCGCGATCGCCATGCGCAATACCGTGCGCATGGCGTATTCCGGCAGGCTGGTCGGATCGAGCGAGATCGCCATCTGCTGGCCGAGCTGAAACGGCGCGACCGATTGCTCCCCGGCATAGGCCATCAGCGCCAGGAATCCCAACACGATGGGCAGGGCCACCGCATCCCAGACGTTCGGGCGAAGCCGGACAGCCACGCAACGTTCGCTTGCCCCCACGCGAGCTGCATCGGTTTTCCCCCGCCGGCTTTCAAGACGTGTGGTGAGTAACCCGGCGGACGGGTCGGACGGAACCAAAAAACGCGCTCCACGTCCTATCCGGGGCGAGAATTTCACTGGATCAGAGCAAGGCTCCGCGCCGCGTTGCAATTCCATGACAAATCGAAGAAAGACGGATGTCCTGCGGTGGCATCGATAACGGCCGGTCGCGTCGAGGCCGATGGCTCGGACGAGCCGCCCGATCTCTTGCGCGAAGGGCAGCTATACGCGCGCATCGACCACGTTGCAGCCGGCTGCATCGTAATGCTAGCGTCACATCGCGTGTCATGGGGTGCCTCGGGGATCCGCTCCGGGGCTGAGATCACACCCATAGAACCTGATCTGGGTCATGCCAGCGAAGGGATTGCACGAGATGCCGAGCGCTTCTCATTTTGGGTTCCGGACTGCACTGCCCACCGTCGCCATCATCGGCGGCGGCGTCATCGGGCTGTCGATCGGCTGGCGGCTGCGCCAGGCCGGCTGCGCAGTCACGGTCTATGAACGCGGCGAGCCGGGCCACGGCGCCTCCTGGGCGGCGGCCGGCATGCTCGCCGCCGGGATCGAAGCCGAGCCGACCGAAGAGCCGCTCTTCGAACTCGGCCGCTGGAGCCAATCGCTCTGGCCCGGCTTCGCCGCCGAGCTGGAAGCGGCCGCCGGCATGGCGGTCGGCTACGAGGCGACCGGCACGCTGGTTTGCGCCTTCACCCGCGACCAGGCCGCCAAGCTGCAGCGCGGCATCGAATTCCAGAGCCGAATCGGCGGCGTCTTCGACTGGCTGACCGGCCGCGCGCGCGCGCGCGCTGGAGCCGGGGCTGGCGGCCAATCTGGTCGCCGCGGTACTGAGCCCGCAGGATCACCAGGTCGACAACCGGCTGCTCGGTCCGGCGCTGGCAATCGCTTTCCGCCAGGCCGGCGGCATGCTGCGGACCGGGGTCGAAGCGGCGCTCGACATCGAAGCCGGCCGGGTCTGCGGCGTCATTGCCGGCGACACGCGACAGGCAGCCGACATCACCGTGCTTGCCGCCGGGCCGTGGAGCCGGCTCGTCCCCGGCCTGCCCAAATCGGCGGCCCCGCCGGTCCGGCCGCTCAAGGGCCAGATGCTGGCGCTGACCATGCGGCGGGCGCGCCGCTGATCCGGCACGTTGTCTGGGGCGCCAATTGCTATCTGGTGCCGCGCGGCGACGGCCGCCTGATCGTCGGCGCCACGACGGAGGAGCGCGGCTTCGACGAGACCATCACCGCCGGCGCGTGCTCGGCCTGCTCGACGATGCCTGGCGCACCCTGCCCGGTATCGAGGAACTGCCGATCCAGGAGATGTGGACCGGCTTCCGCCCCGCTCGCCCGACGACATGCCGATCCTCGGGGCGGCGCCGATCGAGGGGCTGGTGCTGGCGACCGGGCACCATCGCAACGGCATCCTGCTGACACCGGCAACGGCGCAGCTCGTCACGGATTATATCCTGAGCGGGCAGGCCGATCCGCGCATGGCAGCCTTCGCGCTCGATCGTTTCGAAGGCGGAAGGACATGATCAAGGTCAATGGCGTGACCGAACCCCTGGCAGCGCCCTCGGTCGCGGCGCTGCTCGCGGCCCGCGGTATCGAGACCGGGGCGCGCGGCGTGGCCGTCGCGCTGAATGGCGCGGTCGTGCCACGGGCGCGCTGGGCCGAGACGGCGCTCGCGGCGGGCGACGAGGTCGAGATCATCAAGGCGATGTCCGGCGGCTGACCGGATGCGGAGCGAAGCATGACGGAAACAGATAATTTCGAAATCGCCGGCAAGCAGGTCGCCTCCCGGCTGCTCATGGGTACGGCGGGCTATCCCAACCAGCGCTCGCTGTTGGCGGCGCTCGAGGCCGCGGGGCACAGATCGTCACCGCCTCGGTCCGGCGCATCAGCCTGGACGGCTACGGCCAGAGCCTGCTCGATGTGTTGGGCGGCCGCTTCCATATCCTGCCCAACACGGCCGGCTGCGCCACGGTGCGCGACGCGGTGCTGACTGCCGAGCTGGCGCGCGAGGCGCTCGACACCAACTGGGTCAAGCTCGAACTGATCGGCGACCGCGAGACGCTCTATCCCGATGTCGAGCAGTTGCTGAAGGCGGCCGAGGAGCTGGTCGGCAAGGGTTTCGCCGTCTTCCCCTATACCAATGACGACCCGGTCACGGCGCGCAAGCTGGCCGATCTCGGCTGCGCCGCGGTGATGCCGCTGGGCTCGCTGATCGGCTCGGGCATGGGCATCGCCAATCCGCAGGCGATCGAGCGGATCTGCGCCCGCTCGCCGGTGCCGGTGATCCTCGATGCCGGCATCGGCACCGCCTCAGATGCCTGCCTGGCGATGGAGCTCGGCTGTTCGGCCGTGCTGCTCAACACCGCCATCGCCAAGGCCGAGGCGCCGGTCGCCATGGCCTGGGCCATGCGCCACGCCGTCGATGCCGGCCGCCTGGCCCGGGCCGCCGGACGTATCCCAAAACGAGATTTCGCCGAGCCGTCGAGCCCACAGCTTGGGCTGATCGGGTCGTGATCGCGCCAGAAAACGGCAGATAGGCCAGGTCGGTATATTCGTCCGAAAATGCCCGGAATGGCCAAGACCCAGCGAATTAGTGGAATCAGTCGGAAGTATAGGAAACTGAAGGTCCAAATTCGTCAGTCAAATCCATTCTATTTTCTATCGACGACCGAGTTCATTGACAGTAATCGGGAAGACCGTAAGGTTTTCACGCCTTCGTTGCATCCGCATCTTAAGTTGCAGTACTGCCAATCCCGACTGGGATTGGATGAGGCCGGGGCAAGTAGACATAGACGACATTCAGCTGAACCATAATCACCGACCGACACGGCCGAAAAGGGAGAAGCCTATGAACGCTATTCTGCGTGGCAACACGGCGGGAACCGTTGTCGCTGTTCTTCTTGCGATCCTTTCCTGGCAGCTGCCCTCGAGAGCGGTAGCCGCGCCAAATCCCGAATTTGCCGTCGACGCCAGCTGGCCCTTGCCGCTGCCCTCGACCATCGACAGTGCCGGCGTCGCCCATGCCTGGGTCACCGGCGAGATCGCCGGAACCTGCGTCGACCAGCGCGATCACGTCTATACCTTCAACCGGGGATGGGAAACCGGCGTCACGATCGGCGGCGTGCTTCAGGGCAACGAGTCGGGCGCGATCGACAGCAACGACGTCGCGGCCTCGGCCATACCGTCGCCACCGATCGTCGTTTACGACAGCGCCGGCCATACGGTAACCGGCTGGGGCAATCCGACCCTCAACCAGACCGGCCCGGCCTATGGCTATCCGGTCTACCTGCCGCACGGGTCGCATGGCTGCTTCATCGACTACCAGGGCAATCTCTGGGTCGGCGGCAATGGCGACGGCATCGTCCAGGAGTACAACCCCAACACCGCTGCTGCAGCCGCCGCAAACGGCAAGGGCGCCAGCGTTACCTTCAAGATGCAGATCGGCCAGAAGGCGACCTGCGACGGGCCGCAGACGACGGACAACCCCTACAGCTCATGCGGTGAAACCGCCGACTTCAACACCAGCCATACGCTGCTGAACGAGCCGGCCGACATCACAGTGGATCCGCAAAAAGATCCGATCACCGGACGGCCCGGTTCCATCTACATCGCCGACGGCTACGGCAACCATCGGGTCGTCGTCTTCGATTCGAACGGCAACTACCTACGCCAGTGGGGCTCGACCTGCATGCTGCCGAACGCCAGCGGCACCCTGGTCCCGACCGATAGCGAGAGTTGCCCGCCCGGCACCTTCGGCGGCACCGGCGGCGGCCATCCGCATTGCGTCGTGCTCGGCAATGACGGTCTGATCTGCGACCGGCCCAACAGCCGCATCCAGGTCTTCGAGAAGAGCTGCGGCGCGCCCTCGACGCCAAGCAATCCGCAGCCGATGTGCCAGCCCGTCTCAGTCCTCAACATCAACGGCTTCGACCGGGCCACGAATCCCAACGCCAATGCGATCCTCCTCGCCGGAACACGCGGCGACGACATCGACTTCTGCCCAATATCGACTACCTCGCCAGCAAGAGCCGACCAGCCAGCGGATCATCGTCGATGTCGATCTTGGCAACGACAATACCTGGCTGATCAAGAAGGCGACCGGAGAGGTGTTCGGTGCGCTGGGCGTGTGCGGCATCGCACCCTGCCCCGGGCACAATGCCGGCCATTTCGCCTTCGGTCACACGGTCGCGGTCGATTCCGACAGCAACATCTATGTTGCGGAGACGATCACCGGCCGCCGGATCCAGAAATTCGTGCCGACCAACACCCAGCAATAGCCGCCTCCGCACGTCGCCGGCCGGAACCTCCCGGCCGGCGACGGCGCTATCGAAAGATGCCGGCATGTTGAAGCGCCCGACGCGATGGATCGCGACGCTGTTGATCTGCGCCATTCTGGGGTCGTTCCCGGCCGGCGCCCATGATCTGCCGCTCGACCGGATCATGAACGGCTTCGTCAAGATCGAGCCACACGAAGCCCATCTGGTCGTCCGCGTGCCGCTCGATCTGCTGCGCGCGGTGCCTCTGCCGCTCGACGGCGACCGCTACGACATCGCGGCCGCGAACCCCGCCGTCGAAAAGGTGCTGGGCGCGCTGGGCAATGATTTCACGTTGCGGGAGAACGGCGTTCGGCTGGGAGAACGGCGTTCGGCTCGTGCCGTCGAGCGCCGTCGGTCGCCTGTCCCCGCTCGCCGACCGTTCGCTCCAGACCTACGCCACGGCCGTCGCCCATACTGCCGAAGCCCCGATCCCGACATGGCGATCAGCTTCGAGCTGGGCTATCTGGACGCTCATTTCACCTATCCGATCAGCTCGCCCGCTGCCGTGTTCACGATCGGCACGTCGGTCGCGGCCGATCTCCAGGGCACCGCCAAGCTGACATTGCGCTACCTGCCGCTCGACGACGTCGGACGCGCCTTCATCATCAGCAGCGAGGATGGCGACGTCGCGCCTCGACCCGGCCTGGTATCAGGCATCCGCCGGCTTCATCCGGCTCGGCATCGAACATATCCTAAGCGGCGTCGACCACCTGCTGTTCCTGCTATGCCTGGTCATCCCGTTCGGCGGATCGTGCCGCTCGTGCCGGTGATCACGGCCTTTACGCTCGGTCACTCGGTCACGCTCATCGGCACGGCCTATAACCTCGCCCCGGCGGCGCCTGGTTCGCGCCCTTGATCGAAACCGGCATCGCCGCGTCGATCGTCTATATGGCGCTCGAGAACATCGTCGGCGCCGATCTGCGCCATCGCTGGATCATTGCCGGGCTGTTCGGCCTCGTCCACGGCTTCGGCTTTTCCTCCGCCCTGAAGGACCAACTGCAATTCGCCGGGTCGCACCTGCTGGTCTCGCTGTTCTCCTTCAACCTCGGCATCGAGATCGGGCAGCTTGCCGTGCTGTGCCTGTTCATTCCGGCCCTCGCTCTGCTCTTCCGCGGAGCCATGTCCGGGCGAATGGGAATCATCGTGCTGTCGGCGCTGGTCGCCCACACGGCCTGGCATTGGATGATCGAGCGCGGCGAGGTGTTCTGGCAGCCCCGCGGCCGCGCCTCACCGGCGCTGCCCTCCTCGTGCTGGGAGAGTGGGCCGCGGCCCTGCTCATCGCCGTCGGCGCGGCCGTGCTCGTGTCGAGATGGCTCGAACGGAAATGGCCGCGGCTGGTTCAAGCCGCGGCCGAGCCGTCGGACCGGTTGCGGGCCTAGGGCCGTGATGAATTTAGATTTCGATCGCGCGATAACCCTCGCCCGCTTGGCGGGCGAGGGTGGCGAGTGGAACGAGCCGGGTGAGGGTGAATGCGCCGGATAGGCCGACGATCAACGACTCCCTGCGCGCCCACCCTCACCCGCCTCACTCGCGTTCGGCACCCTCCTCCCACCAAGCGGGCGAGGGTTTGTTGGGGCGCTTGAACGAACCTGAACTCATGCGCCTGTTGCCCTATTGCGCTGCGGCGGCCGGAGCCGAGGACCGGGACTCGACGCGGCGCAGACGCTTTTCGCCGAGGAACAGCAGGATCGGCGAGGCGATGAAGACCGAAGACAACGTGCCGACGAAGATGCCGAACACCATGGTGATGGCGAAGAACTGGACCGAGCCGATGCCGATGATGGCGAGCGGCAGGATCGACAGCAGCACGGTCAGCGACGTCGCCACGGTACGCGACAGGGTCTGGTTGATGCTGAGATCGATCACCTCGCGCAACGGCATCACCTTGTATTTGCGTAGGTTTTCGCGGATCCGGTCATAGACCACGACCTTGTCGGTGACCGAGAAGCCGATCAGGATCAGCAGGGCCGCCAGCGCATCCTGGTCGAAGGGCAGCTGGAACGCCGCGTAGAAGCCGATCGTCTTGGTCGCATCGAGCAGCAAGGTCGCGACCAGGCCGATGCCGTATTGCCAGTCGAAGCGGAACCAGATCCACAGCAGGATGCCGATCAGCGCCCCGGCCGTCGCCTCGATACCGGCCCAGGTCAGGTCGCTGCTGACCTTGGCGCCGACGACGTTCAGGCTGCGGATCTCGCCGCCGGGAAAGTCCTTGTCCAGCAGGTCCTGGATCGGCTTGCGGATCGTCTCGGATTTGGCGTCGCTCGCGGTCAGCCTTGACCAGCGCGTCATGATCGGATCCCGTCACGGCGGCGACACCCAGGCTCTGGACCGACGCCTCACCCAATCCGAGGGACGAGAACGCCGCGCGCAGCTTGGCGGTGTCCACCGTCTCCTGGAAGCGCAGTTCGACCAGCACGCCGCCGCGGAAATCGATGGTGTAGTTCAGGCCCGGATTGAAGAACAGGATGATCGAGGCGATGCTGAGGATCGCCGAAAAGATGACCCCGGCGAACCGGCCGCCCGCATGAAGCGGATCTTGGTGTTCTCGGGTACAAGACGCAGAAGGCGCACGGGTCCATCAACTCCCAGAATTCGGGTACTGCATCCGGCAACACCGCCGGGCCGCGTTCGGATAACACAAAGCACGCGGCGCCCCAAGCAGTCGATTCGACCACCTCGGGCGCCACGGCGTCATGCATCATGCCAGATTGCGGCTTGCGCCGCCACCGGCTGGGACGATTCGTTGCAGCTACTTGCCGGCCCCGTCCAGGGCGAGGTTGAGCTTCAGCACATTGACCCGCGGCTCGCCGATCAGGGCCGAACAGGCTGCGGCCTTCGGTATTGGCCACAACCAGCGCCCGCACCTTGTCGGCCGGCAGACCGCGTTCCTTGGCGACACGGTCGACCTGGAACTCGGCCGCAGCCGGGTAATGTCCGGGTCGAGGCCGCTGGCCGATGTGGTCACCAGATCGACCGGCACGGGGGCGTCCTTCTCCGTCTTGAGCGCCGCCGTATCGGTCTTGACCCGGTCGATCAGCGCCTGCGAGGTCGGACCGTAATTCGAGCCCCCCGGAATTGTCGGCGTTGTAGGGCGCCGGCACCGTCTTCGTCGAATCATTCGGATCCGTATCGGTCGTGGCCGACGGCCTGCCGTGGAAATATTTCGGGTCGGTGAAATTCTGGCCGATCAGCTCGGATCCGATCACCTTGCCGTCTCGGGTGATCAGACTGCCTTGGGCCTGATGCGGGAACAGGGTTTGGGCGAGCCCGGTAATCGCGAAGGGGTAGACGAGCCCCGTCAGGATCGTGAAGGCGAAGAGCAGGACGATCGCCGGACGCAGTTGCTTGAGCATGGAGATTCTCCTCAGGCCAGGCCAAGCGCGGTGACCAGGATATCGATCGCCTTGATCCCGACGAACGGCACCAGGATACCGCCGCCGCCATAGATCAGCAGATTGCGGCCGAGCAGGCGAGATGCCGATTGCGGCCGATAGCGCACGCCGCGCAAGGCCAACGGGATCAGCGCGATGATGATGAGCGCATTGAAGATGATGGCCGACAGGATGGCGCTCTGCGACGTATGCAGCTGCATGACGTTGAGCGCCCCAAGTTGCGGGTAGAAGGCGACGAACATGGCCGGGATGATGGCGAAATACTTGGCCACGTCGTTGGCGATCGAGAAGGTCGTGAGCGCACCGCGTGTCATCAGCAGCTGTTTGCCGATGCCGACGATCTCGATCAGCTTGGTCGGATCGGAGTCGAGATCGACCATGTTGCCGGCCTCGCGCGCCGCCACCGTGCCGGTCTGCATCGCCACGCCGACATCGGCCTGGGCCAGCGCCGGCGCGTCATTGGTGCCGTCGCCGCACATGGCGACCAGCTTGCCCTTGGCCTGCTCGTCGCGGATCAGCTTGAGCTTGGCCTCCGGCGTCGCCTGCGCCAGGAAGTCGTCGACACCCGATTCGGCCGCGATCGCCGCCGCGGTCAGCGGATTGTCGCCGGTGATCATCACCGTCCGATGCCCATCTCGCGCAGTTCCGCGAAGCGCTCGCGGATGCCGCCCTTGACGATGTCCTTCAGATGGATGACGCCCAGCATGCGGCCGTCCTTGGCCACGGCCAGCGGCGTGCCGCCCGATTTGGCGATCTTCTCGACCGCCTGGTCGAGCTCGCGCGGGAAGGCGAGGTTGGGATTGCGATTGACTTCGCGCACCCAGGCGATCACCGCTTCGGTCGCACCCTTGCGGATCGAGCTGCCTTCGACATCGATGCCGCTCATCGGGTCAGCGCCGAGAACGGGATGAACTGCGCCTTGAGCGGCCCCATCTCGCGGGCGCGAATGCCGTATTTCTCTTTGGCGAGAACCACCACGGAGCGGCCTTCCGGCGTCTCGTCGGACAGGCTGGAGAGCTGGGCCGCATCGGCCAGATCCAGCGGCGAGACGCCGGCAGCGTCACGAACTCGGTCGCGACGCGGTTGCCCAGCGTGATCGTGCCGGTCTTGTCGAGCAGCAGCGTGTCGACATCGCCCGCCGCCTCGACGGCGCGGCCGGACATGGCGAGCACGTTGAACTTGACCAGCCGGTCCATGCCGGCGATGCCGATGGCCGAAAGCAGTGGCCCCGATCGTGGTCGGGATCAGCGTCACGAACAGCGCCACCAGCACGACGACGGAAACGGCGCCGCCGCCATAGGCTGCGAAGCTCGGGATGGTCACGGTCGCCATCACGAAGATCAGCGTCATGCCGATCAGCAGGATGTTGAGCGCGATCTCGTTCGGCGTCTTCTGGCGCGACGCACCCTCGACCAGCGCAATCATGCGGTCGAGGAAGGTCGAGCCGGCGCCGGCGGTGATGCGCACCTTGATCCAGTCGGACAGGACGCGCGTGCCACCAGTCACCGCCGACCGGTCGCCGCCGCTTTCGCGGATGACCGGGGCGGATTCGCCGGTGATCGCCGATTCGTCGATCGAGGCGACGCCCTCGATCACTTCGCCGTCGGACGGGATGATGTCGCCGACTTCGCAGAACACCAGATCGCCGGCCTTGAGCGACAGGCCGGGGACGCTGGTGAAGCGCTTGTCGGCGGCGCTGGCCAGCTTCTTGGCCAGGGTCTCGGTTCGCGTCTTGCGCAGCGCCTCGGCCTGCGCCTTGCCGCGGCCCTCGGCCACGGCTTCGGCGAAATTGGCGAAGACGAATGATTTCCCCTATCTCGCCCATGCTACGATGGAACCGATGAATTGCGTGGCACAGTTCGACGGGCACCACTGCAAGCTGACCTTCGGCTCGCAGGTCCAGACGCTCGATCAGCTGAATTCCGCCTTTGTCGTCGGCACCTTCCCCGGCAAGGTCGAGATTGAGACCTTACCGGCCGGCGGGTCGTTCGGCCGGCGGGCCAACCCGGCCTCGGACTACGTCGTCGAATGCGTCGAGATCGCGAGAAGCTCGGCGATGGCCGCCCGGTAAAGCTGGTCTGGACCCGCGAAGACGACATGACCGCCGGCCGCTACCGGCCGCTGACGCATCACGCCATCGCCATCAAGACCGATGGCGACGGCATGCCCGCGATGTGGCGTCATCGCATCGTGACGCAGTCGATCCTCAAGGAGATCCCGACCGCGCCAGCTTCGACGACACGACCGTCGAAGGTACCAAGGGCTCGCCCTATTTCAAGGCGATCCCGGCTGTCGACGCCCAGGTCTATATGCCCGATATCGGCGTCCCGGTGCTGTGGTGGCGCTCCGTCGGGGCCACGCATACGGCGATGGCCATGGAGCACACGATCGATCAGCTGGCGCGCCGCGCCGGGCGGGATCCCGTCGAGTATCGCCGCGCGATCTATGCCAAAGCCGGCGACGAGGCTGCCCGCCACCTCGCGGTCCTCAACCTGGCCGTCGAGAAATCCGGCTATGGGCCGGAAGCTCGAAACCGGCTGGGCCCATGGTGTCGCGGTGCACGAGAGCTTCGGCTCCGTCGTGGCGCAAGTCGCCGAGGTCAGCCTCGACAATGGCGAGCCGCGCGTGCGCCGCGTCGTCACCGCCATCGATTGCGGCACGCCCATTGCCCCGAACCAGATCGCGGCGCAGATGGAGGCGGCACCTGCTACGGATATCCGCGGCCCTCTACGGCAAGATCATCTTGAAGGATGGCGCGGTCGAGCAGACCAATTTCGACAGCTACCGTGTCCTGCGCATGAACGAGGCCCCCCGCGTGGAGACCTATATCGTGCCTTCGACCACCCGCCGAGCGGCGTAGGCGAGCCCGGCACGCCGGTGATCGCACCGGCGGTCGCCAACGCCCTCCTGGTCTTGACCGGGAAGCCGACGACGAGCCTTCCCTTCGTCCAAGCCTAGCCGGCGAAGACTGAATGCCGCCATCCTTGAAGCCTACCCTGCCGGTGTGCAAACTGCATCGGTAACGGCCGGGAGCGGATCACCAATGGACCAGCGCTTGGGCCTCAGCGGCGCGCGCCGCCTGCTCGGCAGGCTGCGCGACGTCATGGCGGGTGCCGGTTCGCGCAGGATCGGCTGGATCAGGTCGTTCAGATCATCGCCGCCGACATGGAAGCCGAGGTTTGCTCGGCCTATCTGATGCGGGCCGCGACATTCTCGAACTCTGCGCCACCCAGGGCCTGTTCCCCGAATCGGTGCATCGCACCCGCCTGCGAGTCGGCGAAGGCCTAGTCGGCGTGATCCGCCGCGACGGCGCGGCCGCTGGCGCTCAGCGACGCACAGTCGCACCCGGATTTCGCCTATCGCCCGGAAACCGGCGAGGAGATCTATCACTCGCTGATGGGCGTGCCGATCCTGCGCGAGGGCCGGGTCAGCGGCGTGCTGGTCGTACAGAATCGCGAGCCGCGGCATCTACACCGACGAAGAGAGCGAGGCGCTGCAGACCGTCGCCATGGTGCTGGCCGAGCTGGTCGCCGGCGGCGAGCTGGTGCCGCGTGCCGAGTTGCACCCGACCGATGGCATCGCGACCCTGCCGCACCGGCTCGACGGCGTCCGGCTCAATGCCGGCCTCGCCATCGGCACGGCCGTGCTGCATGAGCCGAGCATCGTCATTCGCCAGGTCGTCGCCGACAATCCCGAGCTGGAGCTCGATCGGCTCAACCGCGCAACCGCGGAGATGCATCAGGCATCGATCGCCTGTTCGCCGCGACCGATCTGGGCGATGGCGGCGAGCATCACGACATCCTCGAGACCTACCGCATGTTCGCCGAGGATCGCGGCTGGCTCGGTCGCATTCGCGAGGCGATCGAAAGCGGCCTGACCGCAGAGGCCTCGGTCCAAAAAGTGCGCGACGACACACGCGGCGCATTAAGCAGATCACCGATCCCTATATCCGCGAAAGGCTGGCGGATCTGGAGGATCTGGCCAACCGGCTGCAGCATCATCTGTCGGGCGAAGCGGCGACGGCGACGTCCTCGGCCCTGCCCGAGGATGTCGTGCTGATCGCCGCAGCATGGGACCGGCCGAGCTGCTCGATTACGACCGCACCCGCTGCGCGCGCTCGTGCTCGAAGAAGGCTCGCCGACCTCGCATGTCGCCGTGGTCGCGCGGGCGCTCGACATTCCAGTCGTCGGCCGGGTCAGAGGCGCGCTCGCCAATATCGAGCCCGGCGATCTCATGGTCGTCGACGGCGACAATGCCCAGATCCTGATCCGCCCGGGCGAAGACATCCAGCAGACGATCGATCAGTCGCTCAGCGAACGCCGGCATCGGCGTGCGCAATATCTGGCGCTGCGCGACCTGCCGGCGACCACGTTGGACGGCGTGACCGTGGCATTGCAGATGAATGCCGGACTGCTGATCGACCTGCCCGAACTGGCCGCGACCGGGGCCGACGGCATCGGGCTCTACCGGACCGAACTGCCCTTCATGGTGCGCAGTACCTTTCCGACCGTGGCCGAGCAGGCCGATCTCTATCGCCGCGTACTCGACCAAGCGGCCGGCAAGCCGGTCGTGTTCCGTACTCTCGACATCGGCGGCGACAAGCTGCTGCCCTATATGGCAGAGATGGTCGAGGAGAATCCGGCGATGGGTTGGCGCGCCATCCGCATCGCGCTCGACCGGCCGGCCATGCTGCGTCAGCAGCTACGCGCGCTGATCGCCGCGGCGGAAGGCCGGCCGATTTCGATCATGTTCCCGATGGTCGCAGAGATTGCCGAGTTCGATGCCGCGCGCCGCATTCTGGCGATCGAAGTTCGGCGTGCCATGGAGCGCGGCGTCAAGCTGCCGGCGCGGCTCCAGGTCGGCGCCATGCTCGGAAGTGCCGGCGCCTGATCTGGCAGTTGCAGGCGCTGTGCGGCCGGGCCGATTTCGTCTCGGTCGGCTCCAACGACCTGATGCAGTTCCTGTTCGCCAAGGATCGCGGCAATGCGCGGCTGGCCGACCGCTACGACGTGCTGTCACCGCCCGCGCTGGCCTGCCTGGCCGAGATCGTCCGGGTTACCGGCGCCGCCAAGGTGCCGCTCAGCCTGTGCGGCGAGATGGCCGGCGGCACGCTCGAAGCCATGACGCTGGTCGGGCTGGGCTTCCGCCTGCTCAGCATGTCGCCGTCCTCGATCGGACCGGTCAAAGCGATGGTGCGCAGCCTGAAACTGGGGCCGCTGCGGCATTATCTCGCAGCACAGGCAAAACAACCCGACCATTCGCTGCGAGAGAAACTCCGGGAATTCGCCGCGACCATAACGTCACCCTGTAAGGATTGGCGCGTTTCTCTGTGCGAATACCCGTGAAGCTGATAAAACAGATGCCGAGATCGGGCGCCGCGACGGGGTCTTGCCCTGGCGCCACAGGATATGCGGGCTTTGAAGTATGGCGATGTTCAAACAGAAGCAGCGGGTTCGCAGCCAAGAATCGGAGTTCGACAAGACCGATATGACCGCCCTTCCGGGTGATGATGCGGCGCGTGACCACAGCGCCGGCGGTTTGCTGCGCCGGACCCGCGAGGGCCTCGGCTGGGATATCCGCGATGTTGCCGCGCTTTGCGCATCAAGGCCGAATACCTCGACGCGCTGGAACGCAACACGGTCGATGGCCTGCCCGGCCCGACCTATGCGACCGGCTTCCTGCGTGCCTATTCCGAATATCTGGCTGGACGGGCACGAGATCGTGCGCCGGTTCCGGGGGCCGAGAAGACCGGTCTGCACACCAAGCCGGAGCTGGCCTTTCCCGTCCCGCTGACCGATCGCGGGATTCCCGGCGGCGGCATCTTCCTGATCGCCGTGCTGGTCGCCGCGCTATGCTATGGCGGCTATTATTATTACACCTCCGGCGGCCAAGGGACTCGGGTCGCGGTCGAACCGGTGCGGCCCGCCTGCTGCCGCCGCCCCCGGCCCCGCCGCCGGTCACCGTCGCCGAGGCACCCAAGCCGGCCGACACGGGCGCTACCGCGCCGGCGCCCGCGGCAAGCCCGGACAACCGCCGCGCCGCCAGCCGCCGGTCAGCTGGCCGGTACTGCGCCGGTCGCGCCGGAACGCCGCCCGTATCGCGGTCACACCGGCACCGACAACCGTCGCCACGGCTGCGCCGCCCCCCCCGAGCGGCGCCGCGCCGAGCCCAACCGCCCAACCGCCGGGCCGGCCGACGCGGATGCGGCGCCCCCCAAGCATTACGGCGACGCGGCGCCCGGCCGCATCGTGCTCCGCGCCACCGGCAAGGCCTGGGTTACCGTCAAGGATGGCGGCAAGCCGATCGTCAACACGCTGTTCAACAAGGGCGACGTCTATAATGTGCCGGACCGCGCCGGGCTGATCCTGCGCACCGGCAGCGCCGGCTCGCTCGACGTCATGGTCGACGGCAGGCCCTGCCCGCGCTCGGTCCGGTCGGCCAGATCCGGACCGTGCCGCTCGACGCCGACAAACTGGGCCCCGCGTGCCGTCGCCGGGCTGACGGCGCGATGACGCGCTCACCGCGCGCGGCAGCATTGCTCATCGGCCGTCCGCATGGCCCGAGGGCTTTTGCCGCGGCGGCAAACGCGCTATATCAGGCTCCGAATCGGCTCCACAAACGGAAGTTCTGGCCATGAGCGGTGCGCCCGTATCGCGATATCCAACGGCGCAAGAGTCGGCAGATCAGGGTCGGCAACGTGCTGGTCGGCGGCGACGCGCCGATCTCGGTGCAGACCATGACCAACACTTTTGACCAGCGACGCCCAGGCGACGATCGCGCAGATCCAGGCCGCGGCAGCCGCCGGCGCGGACATCGTGCGCGTGTCCTGCCCGGACGAGGAATCGACCGCGGCGCTGAGCGAGATCGTCAAGGCCTCGCCCGTGCCGATCGTCGCGGACATCCATTTTCACTATAAGCGCGCCATTGAGGCCGCTCAGGCCGGCGCCGCCTGCCTGCGCATCAACCCGGGCAATATCGGCTCGGCCGCGCGCGTCAAGGAAGTCGTCCAGGCCGCCAAGGACCATGGCTGCTCCATGCGCATCGGCGTCAATGCCGGCTCGCTTGAGCGCGAATTGCTGGAGCGCTACGGCGAGCCCTGCCCCGAAGCCATGGTCGAATCCGCGCTGAACCATGCCAAGATCCTCGAAGACAATGATTTCTTCGAGTTCAAGATCTCGTGCAAGGCGTCCGACGTGTTTCTCGCCGTCGCGGCCTATCAGCAGCTGTCCGAGGCCTGCGACTACCCGCTGCATCTCGGCATCACCGAGGCCGGTGCGCTGCGCATGGGCACGATCAAATCGTCGATCGGGCTGGGCTCGCTGCTCTGGGCCGGCATCGGCGACACGGTGCGCGTCTCGCTCTCGGCCGATCCGGTCGAAGAGGTCAAGGTCGGCTACGACATCCTGAAGGCGCTGGGACTGCGCCGGCGCGGCGTCACGCTGATCTCCTGCCCGTCCTGCGCCCGCCAGAATTTCGAAGTCATCAAGACCGTCGAAGTGCTGGAGGAGCGGCTGGCGCATATCACCACGCCCATGACCGTCTCGGTGATCGGCTGCGTCGTGAACGGCCCGGGCGAAGCGCGCGAGACCGATATCGGCTTCACCGGCGGCGGCAACAACACGCATCAGGTCTATATCGCCGGCCAGCCGGACCATCGGCTCAAGGACAAGAACATCGTCGACCATCTGGTCCATCTGGTCGAGCGATAAGGCGGGCCCAGCTGGAAGCCGCCCAAGGCGGCGGCCGAAGCGGCGGAGTAGCCGCGCGGCGTCCCAAATTCCGATCCGGCTGCCCAAATCGGGCAGCCGCCTTTTTCGCGTCTCACTCGGTTAGAGCCCATGGCCCAACTCCAAGCGGTGCGCGGCACGCAGGATCTGCTGCCCGCCGAAGCCCGCCGTCTTCGCATCGTGACGGAAACCGCCCGCCTACGATCTCGGAGCGCTACGGCTTCGGCGAAATCGTGACGCCGATCTTCGAATTCACCGAAGTGTTCTCGCGGCCGATCGGCGAGGCGACTGATGTCGTCTCCAAGGAGATGTACACGTTCAACGATCGCGGCGGCGAGGAGATCACGCTGCGGCCGGAGAACACGGCCGGCGTCGCGCGCGCCGTGCTGTCGAACGGCTTGACCCAGGCGACGCCGCTCAAATTCTTCTATTCCGGCCCGATGTTCCGCTATGAGCGGCCGCAGAAGGGGCGCTATCGCCAGTTCCACCAGATCGGCGCCGAGCTGATCGGCCCGGCCCAGCCGCAGGCCGATATCGAGATCATCGCGCTGGGCGCGGATATCCTCGATGCGCTGGGTGTGTTGAAATCCTGCGAGATCCAGCTGAACACGCTAGGCGACACGGCCAGCCGCCCAAGCCTATCGCGCGGCACTGGTCGAGTATTTCTCGGCGCGCCTGGATGGTCTGAGCGAGGACAGCCGCGACCGGCTGACCCGCAATCCGCTGCGTATTCTCGATTCCAAGGACGAAGGCGATCGTGAGATCATCGCCGACGCACCAGTGTTCGACGATTTCCTGAACGAGCCGTCACGCGACTTCTTCGACGCGGTGCGCCGCGGTTTAGATGCGCTCGCCTCGCTTATGTGCGCAATCCGCGACTCGTGCGCGGCCTCGTTATTACTGCCACACGGCGTTCGAATTCGTCACCACGCAGCTCGGCGCGCAGGGCACGGTACTGGGCGGGGGGCGCTATGACGGGCTGATGGCGCTGCTCGGCGGGCCGGACATTCCAGCCGTCGGCTGGGCCGCCGGCATCGAGCGCCTGGCCATGCTACTGGCCGAGCCGCCAGCCGAGACGCGGCCGGTCGCCATCATCCCGGTCGGCGAGGTCGCCGAGATGCCGGCGCTGAAGCTGACCCAGGAGCTGCGCCGCGCCGGCTTCACGGTCGATCTCGGCTATGGCGGCAATGCCGGCAAGCGCATGAAGCGCGCCAACAAGATCAATGCCCGGGTTGCGCTGATTCTCGGCGAGGACGAGCTGGCGCGCGGCGCGGTGATGCTGCGCGACCTGACGGCGGCGAGCAGCATGAGGTCGCGCTGGCGGATGTGGCGGAGAAGCTGGCACCGTTTCGATAGCGGAATGAGATAAGGCCACCCGGAAACGGCTGGAAAGCTTCCGAAAGGCACCACATTCTTTTCTCCTCTCCGCCCCATTGGGGCGGAGAGGCCGGGTGAGGTGGGGAACGCTCGGACGCGACGCGCTTGCGATGTCGCGGGGTCGAGGCAAAAGATGGTTCGGAGCGTTCCCCACCTCACCCCGACCCTCTCCGCCCCAACGGGGCAGAGAGGCAGTTTATTTGCAGCGGATATCACATGACCGACCGTTCTCCCCTCGACCATATGCTCGACCGGCTGGTGACCCGCCACGCCGAGCTGCGCGACATTCTGGCCGGCGCGGTCGATCCCGGCAGTTTCGCAAGCTGTCCAAGGAATTCAGCGACCTCTCGCCGATCGTCGAGGGCGTGGAAAAGCTGCGCGCGACCCAGGACGAGATGATCAACCTGGCCCAGATGATCGCCGACAACAGCGATCCCGAGCTGAAATCGATGGCCGAGGAGGAATTCCTGGCGCTCAAGGACCGCATCCCGGTGCTGGAGCGCGAGGTCCAGGTCATGCTGCTGCCCAGGACGAGGCGGACGAGAAGAACGCCATCCTGGAAGTGCGCGCCGGGACCGGCGGCGATGAGGCTGCGCTCTTCGCCTCCGATCTGTTCCAGATGTATCAGCGCTACGCCGCGCTGCATGGCTGGCGCTTCGAGGTCATGAGCATCTCGGAAACCGGCATCGGCGGTTACAAGGAAGCGACCGCCTCGATCACCGGCCGCGGCGTGTTCGCCCGGCTCAAATTCGAATCCGGCGTGCACCGCGTGCAGCGCGTGCCGACGACCGAGACGCAGGGCCGCATCCATACGTCGGCCGCGACCGTGGCCGTGCTGCCCGAGGCCGAGGAAGTCGATATCCAGATCGAGGACAAGGATCTCCGGATCGACGTCTATCGCTCGAGCGGTCCGGCGGCCAGTCGGTCAATACGACCGACAGCGCCGTGCGCATCACCCATCTGCCGACCGGGCTCGTCGTCATCCAGCAGGATGAGAAATCGCAGCACAAGAACAAGGCCAAGGCGCTGAAGGTGCTGCGTGCGCGGCTCTACGATCTGGAGCGCCAGGCGCTCGACAATGCCCGCGCAGCCGACCGCAAGAGCCAGGTCGGCAGCGGCGACCGGTCGGAACGCATCGCACTTATAATTTCCCGCAAGGCCGCGTGACCGATCACCGTATCAACGTGACGCTCTACAAAATCGATAAGGTGATGGCGGGCGAAGCGCTCGACGAACTGATCGAGGCGCTGATCGCCGAGGACCAGGCGGCAAAGCTGGCCGAGATCCAGTAGGTGGCCGGCGCGACGATCAGCGCGCTGATCGGGGGCGGCGGCGGCGCGGCTGAAGCAGGCCGGGATCGAGGCACCTGTGCGCGAAGCGAGGCTGCTGCTCGGCCATGCCGCCGGGCTCGGCCCGTCGATCCTGATCGGATGGCCGGAGCGCGAAATCCCGGCCGAAGCGGCCGAGCGGTTCCAGGCCCTGGTCGAACGGCGGCTGGCGCACGAGCCGGTGGCGCGCATCCTCGGCCGCCGGGAATTCTGGAGGCCTCGACTTCGCCGTGACGCCGGCGACGCTCGATCCGCGGCCGGATACCGAGACGCTGATCGAAGCCGTGCTGGCGCAGCTGCCCGATCGGCAGGCATCGCTGCGCCTGGCCGATTTCGGCACCGGTACTGGTTGCATCCTGCTCGCCCCTGCTGAGCGAGCTGCCCAATGCCTATGGCATCGGCCTCGACCGCACTGAGGCAGCGGCCCGCGTTGCGGCCGGCAATGCCACCGCACTCGGGCTCGGCGCGCGCGCCGGCTTCGTCATCGGCGATTGGTCCGAGTCGATCGGCGGCGGGCTCGATATCGCCGTCTCGAACCCGCCTTATATTCCGAGCGCGGACATAGCCGGGCTCGATCCGGAGGTTGCGCAATACGATCGGCCGCGGCGCTCGACGGCGGTGCCGACGGGCTCGACGCCTATCGCCGCCTCGCGCCGGAATTCGCGCGGATCCTGCGGCCGGGTGGTCTGGCGGCGTTCGAAGTGGGCGCCGGCCAGGCACCGGCGGTAACCGAGCTGTGCCGCGCGGCCAGGCTGTATCCGCTTGAAATCCGGGCCGATCTGGCCGGCATCGGGCGCGTCGTCGTGGCCCGCAACCAAGACCCCCTAAAATAATGGTTGGGAAAGCGCGCCGGTCCCGTCTAGGGTCGGGGTCGAGGGCAAATCGAATGGCTGTTCGGCGCATGACGCCGTCATCCAGGCCTCTGGACCGGACCGCGCTTCGTCGGAATTGCGGTAGATCGGGGCAAGCCCTTCCCAAGGCAGAAATATTTCGCCACTAGCCGTATCAGGTGCCATGAGATCTGGTCCCAACAAACGGTCGCGCGGCCGGAACAACAACAACAATCCCAACAACCCGAATCCGCAGCATAACGGTGGCCGCCCCCGCGTCCCGCATCGCTCGCAGACCTTCGACAGCAACGGCCCCGGGATCAAGATCCGCGGCAATGCCTATCAGGTCTTCGAGCGCTACGTCGCGCTGGCCCGCGAAGCGGTCTCGTCCGGCGACCGTATCGCCGCCGAGAATTTCTACCAGCATGCCGAGCATTATTTCCGGATCATGAATGCAAACGGTGACAACCCGGCGCAGAACATGAATCGGCCGGTGAACCCGGCCGACCAGGAAGCCGAGCAGCCGGAAACGGATGGCGATCAGCCGCAGCAACAGTCGCAGCAGCCGGTTTCCGAACAGGAAGCGCCGACGAACGCCTGAGGCTCCGGACGCGATCGCTCGCACCGCCTCATCCTAGCTCCTTCTCCTCCGAAGGGCGGAGAAGGACGCCTGGCCTCGCGGTGATCGCCTGCCGGGCAGAACTATGCCGCACCGCCGGTGCTGCCCGCGGCGGCGGTAATCGACGCGAAGGAAGCCCCATTCGCGACTATCGGCCTCCCGCTACGAGCCCGGCCCACCCTGGAGTTTCGCTGGCGGATGCGGATCGCTGTCGCGTAGCTGACGCAGTCAGTCGCTCCCCCGACTGAGCCGAGAAAAGCGGCGGCGGTACTCCGAAGGGTTCAAGCCGACGATTTTGCGGAAAACGCGGCGAAATCCTCCGACGTCGTCATAGCCGACGCTCGACGCGATTTCGTCGACACTCCTGCGCGAGAACTCGAGCATTTCCCGGGCTCGGCTCATTCGAAGCCTCTGCTGATACTCGCTCGGCGTCATGCCGGTCGCAGACGCGAAACGCCGCAGGAAAGTCCTCGGCTCGAGGCCCGCGTGCCGGGCGATGTCCGCCACGGTCGCCGAGCATTCGCGTTGCGCTGAAAGCCAATGCTGCGCCTGCAGTATCGGACCATCGCCATGCTTGGTCCTTGGCTCGAAGCCACTATAGAAGCGCTGCTCTCGCCCCGGCGGATCGACATTCATATAGCGCGCCGTGTCCAACATGACCGTGGGACCGAGAAACCGCTCGGTGAGTCTCAAGCCGAGGTCCGCCCATGCGAGCACGCCCACCGCCGGTCACGACATCGCCGTAGTCGATGACCATGTGATCCGTTTCGGTCAGGACGTCCGGGAATTGCGCGGCGAATTGATCGCTGAACGCCCAGTGCGTCGTGGCTTGTCGACCTGCCAACAAGCCGGTCCTGGCCAAGATGAAGACGCCGCCGCACACGGCAGCCAGAACGACGCCCTGACCATGCTTCCGGCGCAACCAGGGGATCAACGCACTCTCACGAGCGCCTGCCATCGGGGCCTGCGTGTTGCCGGGAATGAGCAGCACGGTGGGCGCGTTGGGCGAACCGGGCGAGCTGTCGTAGGTACAGCGGATGTCGGCATTGTCATCCGCCGCTTGCCAATGGGAGATCCGCAATGGCGGGGCAGCCCCTTCGCTTCGTCGCGTTGCGGCGATATCTCCGGCATAGGTGAACAGGTCGGTAAGGCCATAGATCCCGGCCCGCGAGGTCCCGCCGTCGCAGACCAGGCCGACCTCAACCTGCGCAGAGAGGTCTGGCGCCGATTCGTCTCTAAATTTTGTCATATCTGTCCATGGCCATGTCGTGCTCTCGCCTTTAGACTGTCCTGACAGATCGATCGGAGGGACCTTATGGGCCAAACGATCAACATACAAACAGAGGGTGGCGAATTCTCCGCCTATGTCGCGCGACCGACCAATACCGCTGCGCCGGTTGTCGTCGTCCTCCACGAGATCTTCGGCGTCAACGAGGACATGCGTCTGACCTGCCGGGAGCTCGCCGACAAAGGCTTTATCGCGATCGCACCGGAGTTGTTCTGGCGACAGGAGCGCGGCGTCGATCTCAGCACCTGGTCCGACGCCGAATGGCAAAAAGGACTGGCGCTTTACACCGCCTATGATCGCGACATTGGCGTGCGCGACGTCGTGGCGACGGTGCGTGCGGCCCGAAACAGCTGGAAGGCGGTTCCGGCAAGGTCGGGGTGATGGGCTTCTGTCTCGGCGGCCTGATGACCTATCTGACCGCGGCCCGTCACAACCTGGATGCTGCCGTCGCCTATCATGGCGGCGACACTGAAAAACTACCTCGGCGAGGCGCGGGGCATCAAACGGCGCCGCTGCTGATGCACCTGGCCGAAGAGGACGAATTCATCAGCAAGGACTGCCCAGGCCCGGATCAAGGACGGCGCTCGCGGACGTCCCGAGCGCCAAGATCTACAGCTATCCGGGCTGCAACCACGCTTTCGCGCGCCACACCGGCACCCACTACGACCGCAAAGGCGGCAGCCTTGGCGAATGGCCGGACCTGGTCCTTCCTCACCGAGCATCTCGGCTCGGGCGGAGCGTCCTGACGCCGTTGCCGAAGACCGCTCTTGATCGCAACCGCATCCTCACAGAGCAAGGGAAGCAAGACCATGGCCAGTGGCACCTTCACCACCAAGGACGGTACGGAAATCTACTATAGGATTGGGGCAAGGGTCAGCCGATCGTGTTCCATCACGGCTGGCCGCTGAGTGCCGACGATTGGGGATAGCCAGATGCTGTTCTTCCTGGCGCAAGGCTACCGCGTCATTGCCATGATCGCCGTGGCCATGGCCGGTCGACCCAGACCGATCTCGGCAACGACATGGACACCTATGCTGCCGACAGCGCCGCCCTGGTCGCCCATCTCGACCTCAGGAATGCCATCCATGTCGGCCACTCGACCGGCGGCGGCGAAGTGGTCCGTTATGTCGCCCAATATGGCGGCGAGGGCCGGGTCGCCAAGGCCGCTATCATCAGCGCGATTCCTCCGGTCATGGTAAAGTCGGCCAACAATCCGGGCGGCACGCCGATCGAAGTGTTCGACGGCTTCCGCGCCGCCATGGCGAACCGCGCGCAGTTCTATCGCGACGTTGCCGCGGGGCCGTTCTACGGCTTCAACCGCCCGGGCGCGAAGGTGTCCCAGGGGGTAATCGACAATTGGTGGCGTCAAGGGATGATGGGCGGCACCAAGGCCCATTACGACTGCATCAAGGTTTTCTCGGAGACCGACCATACCGAGGATCTCAAGCAGATCACCGTGCCCGTGCTGGTGATGCACAGTGAGGACGACCAGATCGTCCCCTATGCCGATTCCGGCCCTCTGTCGGCAAAACTGCTGAAGAACGGCACGCTCAAGACCTACAAGGGCTTCCCGCACGGCATGCCCACGACCGAAGCGGAAACGATCAACGCCGACCTGCTTGCCTTTATCCGGGCCTGAGAACCGCGTGTCCATTGCGGCGAATACGGCGACAAGCCGTCCGAACTGAAAGAGCCATCTCATGACGAAAGCCGCCGCGACCGTCGTGCTTGTGCATGGCGCCTGGGCCGATGGCTCAAGCTGGAACAAGGTAATCCCGCTCCTGCAGGCCAAGAGGTTGCCCGTCATTGCCGTCCAACTCCCGCTGACCTCGATCGCCGATGATCTCGCCGTGACGAAGCGTATGATCTCGACGATCGACGGGCCGATCGTCCTGGTCGGTCACAGTTGGGGCGGCATGGCCGTCACCCAGGCAGGCGACGACCCGAAGGTCGCGGCGCTTGTCTATATCTCCGCCTTTGCTCCGGATATCGGCGAGAGCGGCAGCAGTCTGATCGGCGCGCATCCGGCGCCGCCGGCACTGTCGACGGTCGTTACCGACAGCGCCGGGTTCACCTGTCAAACGGTCGAAGGCATGATCAGGAACGTCGCACCGGACCTTCCGGAAGCGGAAGCGCGGATCCTGGCGGCGACGCAAGGGCGGCTCGCGGGCGCGGCATTCGGGCAAACCGCTACCGTGGCTGCCTGGAAGACGAAGCCCTCTTGGTTCATCGTCACGGTCGATGATCGCGTGGTCAGCGTCGAACTGCAGACAGCGGAAGCCGAGCGCATGGCGGCCCAGGTGACGGTCCTGCATGCCAGCCATATGTCCCTGCTCTCGCAGCCGGACAAAGTCGCGGCCGTCATCGAAGAGGCCACGGGGGCCGTCACCGCAATGGCGGCGGCTTAGCGCGGACGAGCAAGCGTTCAGCGTTCTGCCGCAACGCTGGCCAGGAGGAGATCAGGACAAAATGGCGCTGAACGAACGCCCGCGCAAATCCGCCGGGCTTGCGATCTTCATCGGTTTGGCCGCTATCATCGCCATCGTACCCTCGGCCTTCGCGTCAGCACCCCAGCTCCGTACTCAGGCGCCCGGGTTTTATCGCATGATGCTGGGCGATTTCGAGATCACGGCGCTGCTGGACGGGACGCACCCGTTTCCGGATGCCGCAGTCCTGATGAAGCCGAAGCCGGGTGCTGCCGCCGAACGCTCGAACTTGTTCGACGACAACCCGCAAGAGGCCAATGCACTCCTGGCGGCAGCCGATCTGCAAGCGCCGACCGAGGGATCGATCAACGCCTTTCTGATAAACACCGGAACCAAGCTGGTATTGATCGATAGCGGCGCCGGTACGCTCTACGGCGCCTGCTGCGGGCATCTGATCGAAAACCTCAAGGCGGCCGGATATCGGCCTGACCAAGTCGACGAGGTCCTGCTGACCCACCTCCACGCCGACCATGTCGGCGGGATTGCTCCAGCTGGACAGATGGCTTTTCCGAATGCCGTTATCCGTGCAAGCAGGCTGGATGCCGAATACTGGTTGAACGATGCGAATGAAACGGCGGCCCCTGCCTTTCTACGGCCGATGTTCGAGGGCGACAAAGCCTCGCTGAAACCTTACATCGCCGCCGGCCGGTTCCAGCCCTTTGACGGCGATCCGGAGCTTGTCGCCGGCATCCGGGCAATATCGGCGCCCGGACACACGCCGGGGCACACGGCATATTCCGTCGAGAGCGGCGGGCAGAAGCTGCTGATTTGGGGCGACGTCGTCCACGTCGCTGCAATTCAATTCCCCGATCCTTCCGTTTCCGTCGAATATGATACGAACGCCGCGCTCGCCGAGACGACCCGCAAAGCATTCTTTGCTGAAGCGGCGAAGGACGGATTCTGGATTGGCGCAGCGCACATCTCTTTCCCCGGCTTGGGGCATGTCGGGATGAGAGGGACCGCATCCATCTGGATGCCGGCCGAATACACGACACGATTAGGGGCTCCGGCCCAGCAATAGAACGCGACAGCCTTACCTGCACGAGACCAATATGGATGCCGTCCGGCATTGCCTTCGCGCGCCGGCCACGGCACCTTGTCGCCATGAGCAACACCCCGCCCCGCGGCATGCCGATGATCCGCACCATCGCCATGCCCTCCGATACCAACCCGGCCGGCGACATTTTCGGCGGCTGGCTGATGGGCCAGATGGATCTGGCCGCGGGCAATGCCGCGGCGCGGCGCGCGCGGGGGCGCTGTGCGACGATCGCGGTCGAGGGCATGTCGTTCCTGTCGCCGGTCTATGTCGGCGACGAGGTCAGCCTCTATGCCGAAATCACCAAGGTCGGCAATACCTCGATGAAGATCGAGGTCGAAGCCTGGCGGCGCCCGCGCCATGACGGCGCCAGCGTGCAGGTGACCAAGGCCAGCTTCACTTTCGTCGCCATCGACGGCGACGGCCGGCCGCGCAAGGTGCCGCCGGAGTAGCCGGGCCAGGCGTCAGTTCGTCTCGACGGCCACGCTGGTCGAACCGGCCTCGTTGCCGGCACTGTCGGTAAAGTGCACGAATACCCGCGCCGTGGCCGGCGAGAACGCGATCGGCGCCGAGGCGATCGCGAAGACCGAATAGGTTTGCGTCCCGTTCGGCTGATAGCTCATCTGCACCGACGCTGCCGGCGGCGAGAGGCAGGCGCCGGTGGTCGAATCGGTCGGGCAGATCGTCGCGATAAGCGGCAGATCGGCCCCGCCGGTATTGGTCGTCACCGTCACGGTCCCGGCAGCCCCCGCATCGATCGAGGCCAGGGCGAAAGCACCCGCTCCATTGGCCGATTGCGGAATACTGAGCACGCCACCGCCTGCCACGGCGATCGCGATGATGTCGGCGGCCGGCTGCGCCGAGAAATTGAGATCGACGGTATCGACGCCCGTGACGATGGCCGCCTCGTTCTGCACGGCACCGCTCTGGCAGCCGATATTGAGCGCCATGCCCGGATGGGGTTCGGGGCTTTCGCTCTGGAACAAGAGCAGAAAGCTCTGCGTCCCGCCATTGCCTGGGATTGTAACCGGGGTATTCGGCGTGCCGACCAAAGCGTTCGTCGTCGGATCGGTCGCCTGATAGCCCATCGTGACTTCGGACGACGCGGCATTCGGGATCGCGAGCTGGCAATTCTCGAGAGCGCTTGCGCCGGCGTTGACCATGCTGGCGAAGACGGTTGCGGTCTCGCCGATCTTGACGGATCGGGAACCCGGCAGGATGGAGGCGACCAGCACGGGCGCATCCGGCAGCACTTCCTTCACTGCGCTGTTGAAACTATCCGCGACAAAGACGTCGCCCTTGCCGTCGAGCGCGACACCGAGCGGTGAAAAGTATCCGGCACCGATCATGGTAATCGTCGTGTACCCGCCTGCAGCATGGATCTCCTTGACCAGCCCGCTCTGCGAATCCGCCACATAAATATTGTCGTCCTGATCGAGTGCGAGTCCGGCCGGGTCGTTCAATCCGCCGGCGATCTGCTTCACGGTTACATAGCCGCCTGCCGCGACGAGTTCGTCCACCTGGTTGGCGGCGCCGTCCGTGACGAAGACATTCCCGCTCTCATCGACCGCGACGTCCCAGGGCAAGGCGAAGCCGCTGCCGATTGTCTTCACGGTCGAATATCCGTCGGCAGCCAGGATCTCTTTAACCGATTGACTGCCGGAATCCGTGACGAAGACATTCCCGCTCTTGTCGATCGCGACGCCGGTCGGACTATTGAAGCCGCTTCCGAGCGTCTTGATCGTCGTATAGCCGCCCGCGGCAAGGACCTCCTTTACGGCGTTGTTGGAGCAATCCGCGACAAAGAGATTTCCGCTCGAGTCGACCGCTACCCCAATCGGATTGCTGAAGCCGCTATCGAAATAGGTCTGTGTCGACGAGTAGCCACCAGCCGCCAGGAGTTCCGTCAGACCGCCATGCGAGTCGGAGGCAACGAAGAGATTGCCGGAAGCATCGACGGCAACGGCAAACGGCGCCGTGAGTTCGGCGCTGACCGTCTTGACCGTGGCATAGCCGCCCTGTGCCAGGATCTCCTCCACGGCATTGAGCGCGACGTCGGCAACAAAGACATTGCCGCCGGCGTCGACAGCGATGCCGTTCGGATTGTTGAAGCCGCTGCCCAGAATCTTGAAGTTGATATAGCCGCCATCCGCCAGAATTTCCTTTACTTGGCCAGGGCCGTCTCCCAACGGGCTGATGGCTTCGGTAACAAAGAGGTTGCCGCCGGCATCGATCGCGATGCCGCGCGGATTCCGATTGCCGCCGGCAATGATGAAATTTGCCGCGGCATAGCCACCCTCGGCCGGGATCTCGTAGACCGCGCTGCCGGCAGAATCAGCGACGAAAACATTGTCGTTGCTGTCGACCGCAACACCGACTGGACTGTTAAAGGAGCCACCGAGCGTCTTGATCGTGGCATATCCGTCCGCGGCCAGGACTTCCTCCACCGCAGCATTCCCGGTATCGGCAACGAAGACGTTGCCGCCAGCGTCGAGGGCAATACCGCCAGGGCTCGAGAAGCCGCTGGCCAGGCGTCTCGGAGCGGCGAAACCGTCTGCGGCCAGGACCTCGAAAAGGGTTCCGGATACGCTGTCGACGAAGAAGATGTTGCCTTGGCCATCGACCGCAGAGCCGCTCAGCGACCCGAAGCCCGTGCCGATCGTCGTAACCGCGGCGTATCCGCCGGATGCCGGGATCTCCGACACACTGCTATTGGCGTAGTCCGCAACGAAGACATTCCCGCTGCCGTCGACCGCGACGCCTCTCGGCTCGAGGAAGCCGCTGCCCAGCGTGACGATGGTTTGTGCTGTCGCCGGAGCGGACAAGCCGCAGCAGCCTAACAGGATGATCTGGAGGAAACAGTGCGAAAGCCGGTTCAGATGGCTTTTAGACAGACCTTGAAGCGCGAGTTTAGACCCAGTCATGCGCGTCGCCCCTGCGATGATCAAGCCATACGCATAGTCCGCGGGGCTAGAAAATCATCATATTCAGGTCGAACAGGGCGTGTAAAGCACCCGTATAAGCTGTTGACATGGGATCGGGCGAGCCAGCGCCGTCCGGCCGGCTTACTTCCGCGCGGTCCGGTCGCTCTGGCTGATCGCGGCGACTTGGCTGGCGTCGTGCTTGGCGGCATGATGGCAATCGGCCAGCGCCGGCAGCGAGACACCGGCGGCGAAGGCGATCGCGCAAGCCAGGCTCGAGAGTTTTGGCCTATGTTTCATGGTCCCGCCCCTTCTGACTGCCGGAGATCCTGGCATCGAATTATGGAACAATCATGGCGGCCTGCCGCCACATCGTCCCGTGAATGACAGGCACGAGACTGCGCGGCTTTTGTTACGGTCGAATTTCAGTACGCGTTACAGCCGATTTCAACCGCGCATCAGGCGATAGATCAGGCTGTCCTCGAGCGCCCGGTAGGAGGCGTCGATGACGTTGGCGGCGACGCCGATCGTGCACCAGCGATGGCCTTCGGGATCCTTGCTCTCGATCATCACGCGGGTCACGGCGCGGGTGCCGTCCTCCGGCGTCAGGATGCGGACCTTGTAATCGGTCAGCTTCACGCCGTGCAGCGCCGGATAGACCGGCTCCAGCGCCCGGCGCAGCGCCGTGTCGAGCGCATCGACCGGGCCGTTGCCGCGCGCCACGACCATGCTGGGCTGGCCAGCGATCTCCAGCTCGACGCTCGCCTCGGACAGGGTCTCGACGCTGCCATCCTCGGCATGGCGGCGCTCGTCGACCACCCGGAAGCCGAGAACGCGGAAGAAGTCCTGCGCAGCCAGGCCAAGATGCCGCCGCGCCAGCAGCTCGAAACTGGCGGCCGCCCCATCATAGGCATAGCCGACCGCCTCGCGCTGCTTGACCAGATCGACCAGATCGGCGACGCGCGGGTCGTGGCTGTCGAGTGTCAGGCCGAACTCGCCGAGCCGGGCCAGGATGTTCGACTTGCCGGCCTGGTCGGAGACCAGGATATGCCGGACATTGCCGACCGAAGCCGGGTCGATATGCTCATAGGAGCGCGTGTCCTTGGCCATGGCGGAGACATGCAGCCCGCCTTTGTGGGCAAACGCATTCTCGCCGACATAGGGCGCGCGCGGATTGGGCTGGCGGTTCAGCCGCTCGTCGAGCAGCCGCGACAGCTGGGTCAGATGCCGCAGCCCCTCCTCGGTGACGCCGACCTCATGGCCGAGCTTCAGCATCAGCGATGGGATCAGCGTGACCAGATTGGCATTGCCACAGCGCTCGCCCAGGCCATTCAGCGTGCCCTGGATCTGGTGCGCGCCGGTCCGCACCGCGGCCAGCGAATTGGCCACGGCATTGCCGGTATCGTCATGGCAATGGATGGCCAGCTTCTCGCCCGGCACCGCCTTGGCGGCCTGCGCGACGATGCGCTCGATCTCCTCCGGCAGCGTGCCGCCATTGGTATCGCACAGCACCAGCCAGCGCGCGCCGGCCGCCTCGGCCGCGCGCAGGCAGTTCAGTGCAAAATCCGGATTGGCCTTGTAGCCGTCGAAGAAATGCTCGGCGTCGAACACGGCTTCGCGGCCTTGCACCACGACATGGCCGATCGAGCTGTGGATCATCTCGAGATTCTGCTCGAGCGTGGCACCCAGCGCGGTCTCGACATGAAAGTCCCAGCTCTTGCCAACCAGGCAGACGACCGGCGTGCCGGGCGCCAGCACCGCTTCCAGCCCCTCGTCGGAATTGGCCAGGCGGCCCGGCCGCCGGGTCATGCCGAAGGCGACGGCGCGGGCGCGCTCCAGCTTCGGCAGATTGGCAAAGAACGCCGTGTCGCTCGGATTGGCACCGGGCCAGCCGGCCTCGACATAGTCGATGCCGATCCGGTCGAGGGCGAGCGCGATGGCGCGCTTGTCGGCCAGCGAGAAATCGACGCCCTGAGTCTGCGCGCCGTCGCGCAGGGTCGTGTCGTAGAGATGGATCCGGGCCATGGCCGTCTCACGCCCGCTCGGCCAGGGCCGGCAGCTCGGCGAGCAGCACGCGCTCGACCGAGACCATCTGGCGCATGTTTTCGGCGATGAGTTCGGCCAGGCCGAGGTCGAGTCCCTCGACCTGCAGATCGACCGCGAGCAGGTCGCGCCCGGGACCGATGCGGCGCGCCTGCACAGCGGCGGGCACGAGATCGCGCTTGGCGAACAGGCCGATCAGACGGGGAAGGATACCGGGTTCCGCAGCGGCGCGGATGGCGAAACAGGCAGTGCTAGCGTCAGGACAAGCTCGGTCCGCAGACATGATGATGGCGCTCCAGGCAGGCATTCAGGCGTGTAATTCGGTCCCGATCCTCGACGAGGACCGGGCGAATAATTCGCAGCCCAACCTGGGTTATGACGGCCATCCGCTTCATGCCGCGCACGCTAACAAAGCGGGCGGGCTGCCGTCAATGCCGGCGCCCGAAACGAGGTCGCTCTTTGCGGGATGCTGCCATCTCGCTATCCGAGAATCGTCGGCAGAGGACGGAGCAAGCGAACACGGATTTCACGGATGCCAACGGATGGACACGGATAGCCGGCCGGTGAGGCAAAAAATTCCTGGCACCAGTCACGCCCGGATATACAAGGGCTCGGCTGCGCTTCGCGCCTGGTCCGTGACATCCGTTGGCATCCGTGAAATCCGTGTTCTCCTCGACGCTCACCGCTGCAGGCGTCGCGCAGGATGCTTTGGCGAAGAACGCCGCAAAAGATCTTGGCGGTCAAAAACTGTAACTGCGCTACCGTCGAGATCGGAGTTCTCCCAAGGATATCGAAGGGAAAGCGCGAATGGTGTCGATCGCCTGCCGGTGTGCCGCCCTGGCGGCGATCCTGCTGCCGATCGTCTTCGGCCAGGCCGCGGCGGAGACCGAGCTGCGGCGGCCCACGCTGGCCGAACCGGAGACGCTCGATCCGCACAAGACGACCAGCGCTGACGATTTCGCCATCGACACGGATCTGTTCGAGCCGCTGGTCGGGCTCGATTCGGACGGGCGGCTGGCGCCAGGGGCTGCCGAGAGCTGGGAGGTTTCGGAGGACGGCCTAGTCTATACCTTCCATCTGCGGCCCGATGGCCACTGGTCGAATGGCGATCCGGTCACTGCGGCGGATTTCGTCTTCACGTTCCGGCGTTTCGCAGCGCCCGTGACCGGGGCCGTCGATATCAGCCCGATCCGGATGATCGCCGGGGCGCGCGAGATCAATGCCGGGCAGGAAAAGGATTTGGCCAAGCTCGGCGCCGAGGCGATCGATCCGCTGACCCTGCGCCTCCGCCTGGCCGATCGGCAGGCGACGCTGTTGCGCTATCTGAGCGTGGCCTATGGCGTGCCACTGCACCGCGCCTCGCTCGAACGCTGGGGCGACGCCTGGACGCATCCCGGCAATCTCATCGGCAACGGGCCGTACAAGCTGGAAAGCTGGGTGCCGCATAGCGAGATCCTGCTGGTGCGCAACCCGTATTTCCAAAGCAAGACGCCCGTCTCGGCCGACCGGATCCGCTATCTGGTGACCGACGAGCCGGAAACGGGGCTCAAGCGCTATCTGGCCGGAGAACAGGATTGGGCCAATGTCCCCGCCGCGAAGATCGGCTGGGCCCGGACCGAGCGGCCGGACGAAATGCACAGCGCCCCGGCGCTCGGCCTCCGTTTTCTGTTCTTCAACGTGAAATCCGGCAAGTTCGCCGGTCACCCGAAGCTGCGCGAGGCACTGTCGCTGGCGATCGATCGCGACGTGCTGGCCGATAAGATCGACAAACGCAGCGAGCTGCCGGCCTATGGCTGGTTGCCGCCGGTAATCCCGGACTATCGGCCGGCATCCTATGATTGGCGCGCCATGCCGATGGCGGCCCGGCTCGACCGGGCGCGGGCGCTGCTGGCCGAGGAAGGCTACGGCCCGGACCATCCGCTCTCCGTCACGATCAACTACGCGACCCGCGAGGATATCCGCCGCTCCCTGCTGGCGATCGGCAATATGTGGAAGACCGGGCTCGGCGTGGAGGTCACGCTCGCGAACGAGGAATGGCGCGTGTTCATCGCGCGGGAGGAACAGTTCGATTTCGAGATCGGCTATCTCGGCCGGTCGCAGGAAATCCCGGATGCCGGCATCTTCCTGGAACCCTTTCTCAGCAGCGCCGGCGGCAACAGCGATACCGGCTACGCCAATCCGGACTTCGACCGGCTGCTGGCCGAGGCCAACAGCAAGGAAGGTGCCGCGCGCAACCGGACGCTGGAACAGGCCGAAGCAATGATGCTGGCGGATTACCCGATCGCCCCGCTGACCTTCCTGGCCGTCAACCGCCTCGTCTCGCCCAAGGTCAAGGGCCTGCATGACGGCGCCGGCTATCCGCAATCGCGCTATCTCAGCCTCGCCCCGTAGCGGAGCTCAGCGCGGCAGCGCCGGCACGGCGAAGCCGTCCGGCGGCAAACCCGCGCGGGACCGTTCGATCATGATCCGATAGGCCGCCTCGATATGCCGGGCGTAGTGTTCGGCGTTGAACAGCGGCGAGGTCCGGCGGCCTTCCAGGACCCGGCGGCGCAGCGCGGCCAGCCGCGCCGGATCGCCGGCGAGAGCCAGCGCCAGCGCTTCATAGGCGACGAGATCCGGCGCGATCAACTCCGGCACGCCCAGCGTTGCCAGCATGCTGCCGGCGGTCCGGCCGATCAGCGTGCGGCCCGGACAGGTGACGATCGGCAGGCCGGTCCAGAGCGCGTCGCTCGCGGTCGTATGGGCATTGACCGGCAGCGTGTCGAGAAACAGATCGGCCAGCCCGTGCCGGGCGAGATGCGCCGCCTGCTCGGCGCGCAGCGCGAAGACGAGTCGCGCGGGATCGATCGCGGCAGCAGTGGCGGCTCCGCGCAGATTGCGCTCGACCGCGGCCGTGTCGGCAAGCTGCCAGAGCACGCTGCCGGGCACCGCTGCCAGCAGGCGCAGCCAAAGCGCGAAAATATCCGGCTTGATCTTGTAGGTGTTGTTGAAGCTGCAGAAGACGAAGCCGGTTTCGGGCAAGCCGCACTCCGCCCGGCTCGGCATCGGCCCGCCGCTCGGACGCAGCGCGTGATTGGCGAAATAGCATTCCGGCAGATGGACAATACGCTCGCTGGTCCAGCCCTGCTGATCCGCCGGCAGGACGAAGGCATCAGCCAGGATATAATCGATGAAATCGGCGCCGCAACTGCCCGGATAGCCGAGATAGGCGACCTGGACCGGCGCCGGCCGCGACGAGAAAATGCCGAGCCGGCTATGCTTGGTATGCCCGCCGAGATCCACTGCGATATCGATGCCGAGCGCATTGATCTGCCGCGCGATCGCGGCGTCGCCCTCGGCCGAGACGTCGATGAACCGGTCGAAGCTCGCCGCCATCGCCCGCCGTGCCGCGCTGCCGTCATCCGGACCGTAGGAAATCCCGACGACCTCGAAGGCGTCGCGATCATGCCGACGGATCGTCTCGCCAATCAGTAGGCTCATCGGGTGCGCGCGGAAATCGGCCGAGACATAGGCAATGCGCAGCTTCGGTCCGGGCGAGGCGTAGCGGAAGCCGGCCCCGCGGAATTTCAGGCCGCGCCGTGCGAGGAAGGCCCTAGTGCAATCGAGCTGTTCGCGCGGCCCGTAAGGCCGGTTGAGGCAATAGAACGGATCGATCCCCAGCGCCCCGTCTGCCCGCAGCGCCTCGGCCCGCGCCTCCAGCATCGCCACCGCCGACCAGTCGCACAGCGTGTCGGCGACCGAAAGCCCGAGCGACAGCGCGTCTTGGTGGTCGGACGCCAGTTCCAGGGTGCGGCCAAACCCGGCCAACGCCTCCTCCAGCCGGCCCAATCCTACCAGGGCGAGTGCCAAATTGTACTGCGCATCGGCCGATCCCGGCGCCACGGCGAGCGCCGCGCGGCTGGCCGCCGCCGACGCTTCCAGCTTTCCGGCGCCGCGCAGGCAGCCGGCGAGATTGACCAGGGTCTCGACCGATTGCGGCACCAGGCCGAGCGCCTGGCGGAGCACCGCTTCCGCCGGTTCGAAGCGGCGCAGCGCGGCCAGCATTTTGCCGAGATTGTTCAGCGCCTCAAGCGAGTCCGGTCTGGACGCCAGCGCGCGCTGAAAACTCGCGGCTGCCGGCTCGATCTGCTGCAACTGGCGCAAGGCGTTGCCGCGGTTGAGCCAGGCCTCGGCGTGATCGGATTTGAGAGCCAGCACCCGATCATAGCAGGCAAGTGCCGCCTCGGCCTGCTGCAGCCGCAATAGCGCATTGCCGAGATTGTACTGCGCCTCGACGAAGCCCGGCGCGAGCCGGACTGCCTCGCGATATGCGGCGACCGCCTCCTCGATCCGGCCGGCAGCGGCCTGGGCCTTGCCCAAATTGTAATGCGCCTGCGGCAGGTTCCGGTCGAGCCGCAGCGCTTGGCGATACTTCTCGACGGCGTCGTCGAAGCGGCCCACGGCGGCGAGCGCGTTGCCGAGATTGAGATGAGCGTCAGGAAAGCGTCCGTCGACCGCCAGCGCCTGCCCGATCAGCCGCACTGCCTCGCTGGCATTGCCCTGAGCGAACCGTAAGATGCCAAGGAAATGCAGCGCGTTGAAGTCGCGCGGCGTGCGCTGCAGGATGCGGAGATACAGTCGCGCCGCCTGATCCAGCTGCCCGGCCTGATGCAGCGCCAGCGCCTCGGCCAGCGGGGTCTTCCTCGTGCCGCCGGCAAACGTCAAGGCGTGGCTCCGGTCTGGTCGTCGCAGGCGGCCACGGTAGCCAAGCGACCAAACAGCGGCAAGCGCGCCGGTTGAAGCTCAGCGGCACTTGCCGCCGTCGCCGGCCCGGCGTTAACTGGAGGGATCGAGCGGAGGCGATGACCATGGTCGATCTCGACGCCTATCTCAGCCGCATCGGCCATAGCGGGCCGGTTGCCGCGACTGAGGCTTGCCTGGGCACACTGCACGAAGCCCATCTCGCTGCCATTCCGTTCGAAAACCTGGATGTCGTGCGTGGACTCGGCGTCAAGCTCGACCTCGCGAGCCTCGAAGCCAAGCTGGTGCGCGGCGGCCGCGGCGGCTATTGCTTCGAGCACAACACGCTGTTCAAGGCTGTGCTAGATCGCATCGGCTTCGGCACGCACATCCTGCTCGCGCGCGTCCGCCTGGGCGGGACCGGCATCACGGCGCGCTTGCATATGCTGCTCAAGGTCGAGACGCCGGGCGGCGCCTTCATCGCCGATGTCGGTTTCGGCGGCACCGGGCTGCTGCGTCCCATCCCGCTCCTGCCGGAGATCGTGCATCACATGCCAGGCGCCGCCTTCCGCCTGCGCCAGGATGCCCGGGAATGGGTGCTCGAAGCCGATGTCGGCAGCGACAGCTTCAGCGATTGTTACGCCTTCACGCTGGAACCGCATTATCCGATCGATGTCGAAGTCGCCAACCACTACATGGCGACCCATCCGTCCTCGATATTCCGGCAGACCGTGACCGCGCAGCGTGCGCGAGCCGACCGCCGCCTTGTGCTGCGGGGCTACCGGCTGGAAAGCCACCACCACGGCACGATCGAGATCCGCGATCTGGCGGACGAGGACGAGCGGCTGGAGATCCTGACAACGGAGTTCGGGCTGGCCCTTCCACCGGAGACACGGTTCGAGCCGGACGTCGCGCGCAACTAGCCCGGGCGAGACTTGGCGTCAGGCCATCACCGCTGCGGGCGTGAGGATCGGCAGCCGGACCCGAACCGTCGTTCCGTGTTCCGGAATGCTGTCGATCACGAGGCTGCCGCCATGCAGCTCGGCAGCGCTCTTGGCGAGCGGCAGGCCCAGGCCGGCGCCCTCCCGTCGGCGGCTGAGGCCGCCATCGACCTGACGAAACGGCAGCAGGGCGATTTCGACTTCCTGCGCCGTCATGCCGATACCGCCATCCGCGACGACCAGTTCGACCCAGGACGCGTCTTCCACATCCGGCTTGGCCCGGAGCTCGATCCGGCCGCCATGCGGCGAGAATTTGATGGCGTTCAACAGCAGGTTCGCCACCAAGCGCGTGAGCATGCCCTTGTCAGCCATGGCGGACAAAGTGCGCGGAACTTCGAGCGCGACCTCGAGGCCGCGCATTCTGGCTTGGGACGAGACGAGTTCGATGCAGGTGCGGAGGAGCGCAGAGAGGTTCAGCGCCTCGCGGTACGGCACCGACCGGCCCGCCTGGATCATCGAGAGTTCGAACAGATCATTGACGAGGGACAGCAGACGCTGCCCGCTCATCAGGATATCGGCGGCATAGCCGTTGTAGACCTCGCTGAGCTGGTCGCGCGACGCGCGCACCATGATGTCCGAAAGGCCGATGACCGCGTTGAGCGGCGTGCGGAATTCATGGCTCATATTGACGAGGAACTGCGACTTCAAGCGATCGGCCGCGTGCGCGTCGTCGCGCGCATGGGCCAATTCGTCCGCCACCGCTTCGAGCGCTCGATTCTGCCGCTCCAGTGCCTGGAACCGTTCGAGCTTGATCGCCTCCGCGGCCAGGGAGGCGCCGACCATTGTCTCGCGCATGCGACGGCCGGCGAACCATATCAGGCTGATGCTCCCGAAAATGAGGCCGGTTGCCGCATCATCGGAATGCCACTGCGGCCGCGCCCGATCGAATTCTGCCACCCACTCGAACGGCTCCAAGTAAAGCGAGGCGACGAAGCCGGCGAGCATGGCCAGTATGACGATTGCCATATCGCGCCTTGCAGTCGAGCGTGGCAGGAGAATCGGCAGCGACGGCATGGCGAACGCACTCCCTCCAGCGGGAAACGCCGGCTATAGTCTCGATCTCGGCGCGGCGTATGGGTCACGGTACCGCCCGACGGCTGAGATATTCTAAAGATTTGCGCACGGGACGCGAGGCGCGCCGGTTCGACCGTCCCGGACCAGCTACCGCGCGGGATCGGAGCAGAGCCTGTGTCCCATTTTCCTCCCCCTCAAACCGGCAGTCGAAGCTTGTCCCTGGCCGGCCTCGCCGGCTACCATGCCGCCTATCGATGTCGATCAGGAGCGACTGGTGACCGTTCATACCGCTGAGAGCAAGGGCACAGCCCCACGATGAGCCGCTCCCAGCTTGGCCTGCCTTTCGTCGGAACAGAGACGCCTTCAAGCCCCCCCGCCCAGACAGAAACGCCCGCACGGGCGGTGCCCCGGGCCGTTCACGTCTCCGGATTTGCGCGAGAAAATCGGGATTTCTATGCGACGCCCAGCTGGGTCACCGACGCATTGCTGCGTCACGTCCGACTGCGCGGCCCGGTTTGGGAGCCCTGTTGCGGCGACGGCGCGATGTCGACCGTCCTGGCCGCACAGGGCTATGACGTGGTTTCCACGGATATTGCCGATCGCGGCTTCGGCACGCCCGGCGTGAATTTCCTGACATGCCACGAGATGCCGGCGGGTTGTCGCAGCATCGTGACGAACCCGCCCTACGGCGATACCGGATCGCATGTCGGGCAGGAAAAATCCTCCACGGCCATGCTCGATTTTCTTCGGCACGCCCTATCGCTCGCAGCTGGGGTCGATGGCCAGCTCGCCTTGCTGGTGCGGCTGCAATGGATCGCCGGGCGTCGCGCAGCCGAGGTGATGTCGGCCGCGCCCTTCTCCTCCGTGGTGATTCTGACGCGGCGCATTCAATGGTTCGAGATGGGTGAGCGCACCAACCAAGCGCAGCATCATCATGCCTGGGTCGTCTTCGATCACGCTCATCCGCCGGGCCAACCGCCGGCACTGCACTACTCCTGACGCCGCTTGATTCGATTCCATATTTCTATAAGATTGGAAAT
>JBBCHB010000027.1:0-43889 GCA_037200015.1 Aliidongia sp.
ATGAAGAGCTTCCGGCCGAAGGACGGCAGCGGCCCGCCGCCGGGGCCGGGCCGCAACGGCGAGCGCGACTTCCACGGCGAGAAGCGCTCGAACGAGACGCATGCCTCGACGACCGATCCCGACGCCCGGCTGACCCGCAAGGGGTCGGGCCAAGGCGCCAAGCTTGCCTATATGGGACATGTGCTGATGGAGAACCGCCACGGCCTGGCCGTCGATGCCCGCCTGACCCGGGCGAGCGGCACGGCCGAGCGCGAGGCCGCACTCGACATGATCGACGACCGGCCGCGGCGCCACCCCATCACGCTCGGCGCCGACAAGGCCTATGACGCGGCCGAATTCGTCGGCGACCTGCGCGACCGCAACGTCACGCCCCATGTCGCCCAGAACACCAGCGGGCGCCGCTCGGCGATCGACGGGCGGACCACCCGCCACGATGGCTATACCGTCAGCCAGCGGATCCGCAAACGGATCGAGGAGGTGTTCGGCTGGACCAAGGCCAGTGCCGGGTTCCGCAAGACCCGTCATCGCGGCCTTGAGCGCGTCGGCTGGTTCTTCACCCTGACCGTGGCGGCATACAACCTGATCCGTCTGCCCAAGATCCTGGCCGAAACGGCATGATCGAGGGCGGACTCCGTCCGGCAGCTGAGAAATCGGCCGCCGCGGGCGCCAAACCGGCCCGATTGGCGTCCCAGACGCAGCTATTCCGAGTCAATCCGTAACTGCCCAGGTCCTGGCTTGACGGCTCACCCCAATTCGTGAGTCAAGGTATGGATGAAGCTTCCGTTCTCCCCGCCGTCAGTGGGCACGCTGCTTAGCCTTTTGGGCGAGTTGCAGGCGCGCAATCGCCTCTTGGAGGAGCAGAACGCTTTGCTTACGGCTCGTGTAGCCGAGTTGGAGCGACGGCTTGGGCAGGACAGTTCCAACAGTAACCAGCCTCCGTCGAGCGATGGACCGTGGCGCGCGCCGCGCCGGACCGGGAGCCTTCGGGAGAAAGGGCTGAAGAAGTCAGGCGGCCAGCCTGGGCATAAGGGCAAGCATCTGAAGCGATCGGAGCGGGTCGACCATACGCTCGTGCATCGGCCGGCCGTGTGTTCGGGCTGTCAGGCGGGACTGGCGGATGCGGCGGGCCACCTTGTCGAGAGCCGCCAGGTGTTCGATCTTCCGGAACCCGCCCCGCTGATCGTGACGGAGCATCAGCGGTATCGCTGCCAATGTCGACATTGCGGGACGATGACCACGGGCGCCTTTCCGCCCGAGGTCCGGGCACCGGTGCAATATGGCAGCCGGCTGGCGGCCGTGGTGACCTATCTCTCCGCCGGGCAATTCCTGCCCGAAGACCGGCTTGGGCAGATCCTCGCCGATCTGTTCGGCGTGCGCGTCTCGGCCGGCACGATCGGCCAGATGATCGCCAGCACCGCCGATCGGGCGCGGAATTTCGCGACGGCGGTGTGCGAGAAGATCCGCCAGGCGCCGGTCAAGCATCTCGATGAGACCGGTTTCAAGGTCGGGACCCAGGCCCAATGGCTGCATGTGGCGGGCACCGCCGGTGCTGATGGCCTCGTGCATTACCGCGTGTCGCCCCGGCGCGGCGCGGTGCTGGCGGGGGCTGCCCATATCGTCGTGCACGACCATTGGACATCCTATTTCCAATTGCCCGACGTTACGCATGCGATGTGCAATGCCCATCACCTGCGCGAATTGACGGCGCTGGTCGACATCGACGGGCGAGGACTGAGCCCGAAACATGCGCAGCTTGCTGCGCCGTCTGTGCCATGCGGTCAATCTGGCACAGGAGAAGGCAGCAGCACTGCGCCCCGCCACGATCAGCACCGCCGAGCGGATCTATGACCGCATCCTGCGCGAGGGCATCGCCTGGCACGAGACACAGCCCCCGCTGCCTCGCGATATCAAGCGAGGACGCATCAGGCGGCGCACCGGCCATAATCTCCTGCTGCGCCTGCAGCAGCATAAACAAGCCGTGCTGCTGTTCCTGCACAATCCGGCCGTGCCCTTCACCAACAACGAAGCCGAGCGCGACGCGCGCATGATGAAACTGCGCCAAAAAAATCTCCGGCTGCTTCCGGACCTCACAAGGCGCCGAGAACTTTGCTTGCCTGCGCACCCTGATCGGAACCGCCCGCAAGCGCGCGTGGTCCATACTCGATACCCTTACCCAGCACCCGGACCTCCTCATCAGCAGGCTCTGAGCACGAGCCGATCGACCTGGGCAGTTACGTCAATCCAAGGAACGCTCAACCGGACTGCCGTAAAAGACCGAGTTTTTCCGCAGCCTGCTAGCATTACAGTTGCGCATTTTGCTGATCTCTGAATCTATGGGCGACCATGATTCGGGAGATCATGGATGTCTGGTGCCTCGATTGAAGCGACGCTGGCGTTGTGGGCCTCGTCGCTGCGCGATGTGAAGGGTCGGATACGACCGCTTTTCACGCAGGACCGCGTCGCGGCGAGCGCTGGCCTGTTCCTGGATGGGCTGGTTGGCGACGAGCGTCGCAAGACCGGATGGATGCGGGCGGAAGCGGCCGGTGATCCGGGGCCGTGGCGCCAGCAGGCCATTCTCGGCCGCGGTCGCTGGGATGCCGATGCGCTGCGCGACATCGTGCGCGACTATGTGGTCGAGCATCTGGCGACGAACATGCGGTGCTGGTGCTCGACGAGACCGGATTCCTGAAGCAGGGCAAGGCATCGTGTGGCGTGTCCCGTCAGTACACGGGCTCGGCCGGCAAGATCACGAACTGCCAAGTGGGCGTGTTCGCCGCTTATGTCTCCTGCCACGGCCACGCCTATTATCGACCGCGCGCTCTATCTGCCGAAGATCTGGACCGACGATCCGGCGCGCCTGAAGGCCGCCCATGTGTCGGACGATGTTGGCTTCGCCACCAAGCCCAAGCTGGCGGCCCGGATGATCGGGCGCGCGCTCGCGGCTCATGTGCCGTTCGCCTGGGTCGCCGCCGATACCGTCTATGGTGTCAGCGAGGTCGAACGCGTCCTGCGCCGGGCCGGCAAGGGTTATGTGCTCGGCGTCACCGGCGACCATCTCTTCCATTCCTGGGACAAGCCGCAACCGGTCGCAGGATCAGCCTTGGCGATCGCCGAGGCGCTGCAACCATCCGATTGGCAGCGCCTCTCGGCAGGAGCAGGAACCAAAGGGCCGCGGCTTCATGACTGGGCCTATCTTGAGCTCGCCGACCTAGAGGCCGAGGAATTCGATGCCGAAAATCCGGGCGTGTGGACCCGCGGCCTGCTGATCCGCCGCCACATCGCAAATGGCGATCTCGCCTTCTTCACCACTTGGTGTCCGGCCGGTACGCCGATCGAGACGCTGGTGTCGGTCGAAGGCCATCGCTGGGCCATCGAGGACAGGCTTCGAGACCGCCAAGAACGAGCTTGGTCTCGATCACAACGAGAGCCGCTCCTGGCATGGCTGGCATCGCCACGTCTCGCTCGTCATGCTCGCCTTCGCCATGATGGCTGCCATCCGCCAGCGCGCCAATGCCACACCGCCCCCAAAAACGAAACCATCAGCCGCGAAACCGCCGCGCCGCCCCTGATCCGCTGGTCGGTCCAGGAGGTCCGCCGCATCGCCGTCAGGCTTGCTCAGCGGCGGATCAAACCGGCCCACATCATCGCCTGGTCGCTCTGGCGGCGCGCCCACCAAGCGGCCGCTCAGAGCGCCCACTTCAAGTCAAAAACGCAACTGTAATGCTAAGAAGGTCGCCTGCGAACCTTCATGTTTTACATCCCTTAACGGCGACCCGCCTGTTAATCGACATACGGTCGAAATGTAGGCAGCGCAATACGGCGCTTATTCGACCGAACCGAAGTAAATACTCTTTTCCCGGAGAGCAAAGATGGGTCACTTTCTTTCCAAGATCGCTCGCGGCAAAGTAAATTCCGCCACTAAAATCTCTCAATATTTTCTGTCGAGAATATCGGCCGTGCAGTTGAGCCGGACTGTCATGCTCGAAGCTTTGGACGGCACGCGGGCCAGAGCTGGAACCGCAGCGCAGAAAAGCGGTCTCGCACCATGGCAGTTGCAGCGGGCGAAGGCATTTTTCGCCACGCGCCTGGAGGAGAAGATCGATTTCAATGAAATCGCCGCGGTATGCCGGCTTTCGCGCAGCCATTTTGGCCGTGCGTTCCGGTGTTCGACCGGTCTACCGCCGCATCGCTGGGTGATGGAGCGCCGGGTCGAAATGGCGAAAAGCCTGTTGGCCGACTCGAACCTGCCCCTGGCTGAGATCGCGGTGGCCAGCGGCTTCAATGATCAAAGTCATCTGACCCGCGTGTTCTCGCGAGCCGAGGGCGAGACGCCCGGCGCCTGGCGGCGCCAGCGTACGGTCGGCCATGAGTCGCTCGGCATGCTGCCGAGGCCGAGCCCCAGCCGCATCCCTGCCGCGTCGGCGCGGTGAAGTACCGCCTTACGTTTCTGGAATTTCTCCATGGCAGCGCTGGTCGACTTGATCAGCTTCATTCGGAGCCTGGACCATGTTCAAGCTAAGTCAACTTCGCTGTTTCGTTGCCGTCGCCCAGGAGTTGCATTTCGCGCGCGCCGCAAAACAGCTCCATATTGCGCAGCCGGCGGTCAGCAGCCAGATCAAGGCGCTGGAGGAATGGCTAGGCGTCCGCCTGCTCAAGCGCGACGCTCGCTCGGTCACGCTCACCTCGGCCGGTGCGCTGTTTCTGGCAGAAGCGAAGCTGACCTTGCTCCAGGCGCAGCGAGCCGAGGCAGTTGCCGTGCAGGCGGCCCGAGGACAGCGGAGCCGCATCGCCGTCGGCTATGGCAGTTCGGTGCCATTCACGGGCGTGCTGCCCGGTCTTCTGCGCCCCTTCATAGCGGAGCATCCGGATCTCGAGGTGGTGCTGACCGAATTGGATCCGGGCCAGCAGGTCGAAGGACTGAAGGACCGCACGATCGATTTCGCGATGTTCCCCAGCGGCTCCGTTCAGCGCCTGCCCGGGATTCGCACCTCGCCGATGCTGCGCGAAGGCTACGACGTCGTCATGTCGAGCGGCCATCCCCTGGCGGCGCGCGAAAGCATCTCGATGGCCGAATTGGCGACCGAGACCTTCATTGCAATCGGCCGTTCCACCGACGATACGCCGGCGTGGCCGCTAAGCGGGATTTGCGGTCGCACCGGCTTTGTGCCGCGGATCGTCCATATCGTGGGGCAGATCACCACGGCGATCAGCCTTGCCGCCTCCGGCGCCGGCATCGCGATCGTCCCGCATTCCAGCAGCCAGCTGAATATGTTCGGTGCGGTCTATTTGCCGCTGGAGGGCGACGATCACTCTACCCTGGAATTCGCCTATCGCACCAATGAGGGCTCGCGCGCCATCCTGAACCTTGTCGATGAGGCGAGACGCTATGCCGCCGCCATGGCGGACCGAATGACAAAGGGAGCATTATCCTACCGTTGGCCTGAGCCGTCATGGCAAGGGTTGCCTGATCGCCCGAGCATCGACACGGCCTGAACGCGTCCCTGTGTTGGAACCAGTAATACCAGCGGGAGTGCGCAATAGTCGGGCTGCTGCGACAACTCTATGGTCCCGATCCAAACCTCTCCAGACTGCGCGCAGAATTTGGCGCTTTGGCACAGAAAATTCGCTCCTCGATTTTTTCGGGCCAATTCGGACGAGGCGACTGATGCAATTTTGTCCGTAAAACGGACGAAGGACACGATCACGTTCCTTGGGCACGATGCCGGAATCGACCGCTAACTTGGCGCAGAGCAGACGGTAGAATGTTTCCGTCCGCTTGACTCTGGCTCAGCTGCCGTCGGGTCAGGCGTAGCGCAGCATTTGTACGAAATTTTCGATCTTCCGGTCGCGGGCGCTGCCGTCGGTAGTGAGATTGGCCTCGATGCAGATACCCGAAAAGAAGGACGAGACCAACTCCGTCAGCGCTTCGACCGGCATCCTAGGCGCTTCAGCCGCGATATTGGCCACGAGCATACGGTCAAGTTTGATGCGGTCCGCCAGGATCGCCGCGCGCGCCTGCGACGGCAGCGAGGCCAGTTCGCGCATGGAATTCACAGCGAAGCAGCCGCGCCGATCTTTGGTGCAGCTTGGCGCCTGTGCCAGGAAGCGCTGAATGTTACTCCAGCCGAGCGGTTCCGTGGTCAGCAGTTCGCCACCGCTGCGCGTGGCGAAATAACGATCCAAGCATGCGAGAGAACAGCGCCTCCTTGCTCTCGAACTCGGCATAGAGCCCGGACTTGTTGACGCCAGTCGCCTGCTCCAGATCGGGGAGCGTCGTGCGCGCGAAACCATAGGTCCAGAAGACCGGCAGCGCCTTCTCCAACACCCGTCGCGGCTGAATTTCCGTGGTCTTCCCATGGCCATGGAACATGGGAGTTGAACCGTAGAGTTCAATATGCCGAGCCGGCGAAATCCGATCGCTTCGTACCGGGCGTACCGGTTTCCTCCAATATTATGAACCTATCGGTTCGATATGCTCTTGCTTTCTGCAACACCCCCGTCCTATTGAACCCATCAGTTCATAACTAGCGAGGAACAACATGAGCGCGTCGTCTCCAAAAGCCCGCCGTCGGGTGGTGACCGGTCATGTCGCCGGGAAATCCGTGGTACTGAGCGACACCGCGCTCGATCCCTACTTGTTTCGCGCGGTGCCCGGCTTCGAGCACACCTATGTCTGGAAGACAGCGGGTGGCGGCGAGGCGGATCCGGCTCAGGTCGATGCGGCACTCCCGCGATCCGCCTTACCGCCACCGGGCGGATCACTGGTCCAATTCGTCACCTTCCCGCCGGCCGCGCGGCGCGGCCAGGGGACGGGCGATGCACAGGCGGCGGTGGCGGAGTATCGGACGCGGCTGCCCGGCCTAGCCGAGACTTTCGAGCATGACGGCTCGGAAATGCATGTCACGCACACGATCGACTACGCTTTCGTGCTCGACGGCGAAGTGCAGCTCGAGCTTGACGATGGCGCCACCACTGCACTCTCGGCTGGCGATATCGTTGTACAGCAGGCCACCCGGCATGGCTGGCGCAACCGGTCGGAACTACCGGCCACGATCGCCTTCTTCATGCTCGACGCCGGAGGCGCGCCATGACCCGGTCGGCAACCACCGTCCTGTCTCGCAGCGTCCGCATCCGTGAATTCGGCGGCCCGGAAGTACTGCGCATCGAGGAGGTCGCGATCCCGGCCCCTGGACCGGCTCAGGTCCGGCTGCGCATCCGGGCGATCGGTCTCAACCGCACCGAGGCGACCTTCCGCGCCGGCCGCTCCGCCGTGCTGCCGAGCCTGCCGAGCCAGATCGGTTTCGAAGCCGTCGGTGAGATCGAGGCGCTCGGCCCCGATGTCGACGGCTTCGCGCCCGGCGAGCCAGTCGGACTGATCCCGGCCTATAGCGCCGGCGAATATGGGCTTTATGGCGAGGTCGCCCTGGCCCCGGCGCGTTCTCTAGTGCGCTTGCCGGCAGACACGGCCTGGGAAACGGCGGCCGCGACCTGGGTCGCCTTCGCCACGGCCTGGGGCGGCATGATCGATCTCGCCGGGCTCTCGAGCGGGCAGGTTGTGCTGATTCCGGCGGCCTCCAGCAGCGTTGGCCTCGCCGCGATCCAGGTCGCGCGCCGGGTCGGCGCCGTGCCGGTGGCACTGACCCGGACCGGTACCAAGGCCGCTGCCCTGCGCGATGCCGGCGCCGAGCTGGTGATTGCCAGCCAGGAGCAGAACGTGGTGGCTGAGGTCCAGCGCCTCACCGGCGGCAAAGGGGCCGAACTGATCTTCGATCCCGTCGCTGGACCCGGCTTCGGTGCGCTGGTCGAGGCGACGGCAAGCGGCGGCACGCTGATCGTCTATGGCGCACTCGGCGGCGCCGTTGCCAACGTCCCGGTCATGCCCCTGCTCGGCCGCGGCCTCACGCTGCGCGGCTTCGGGCTCACGACAATGACCCGGAGCGACAAGAACCTCGCAGCGCTGAAGCACTTCGTCGAAGACGGTCTGGCAGCCGGCGCGCTCCGCCCGACCATCGCGAAGACCTTCCGCTTCGACGAAATCGTCGAGGCCCATCGCTACCTCGAAGCCGGCGAGCAGATCGGCAAGATCGTCGTGACGGTCTGAACCCGCGCTTTTATCGAGCAGTCACTGGAAACCCGAGGAGCCAAATGACTATCCGGCATTCGCCTCGCGTCACGGCGGCAATTCTGTTTGCCTGCGCGATGTCGGTCGCGACCGCAGCGTTGCCAACAACCACTGACAAGGAAACCAGCCGGCCGGTCGAAACGCCGCATCCCCCGTCGATGCCGGCGCCGCTCGATATTGCTTATCCAGGCACGATACGGCTTCTGGTCGATGCGACGGACGTGATCCACGGCGCCGTTCAGGTGTCCGAAAGCATCCCAACAGCGGGCACAGACCGGCTGACGCTGCTGTTTCCGAAATGGATACCGGGCAACCACGCGCCGGCCGGGCCCTTGAAATCCCTCTCCGGTCTCACGATCCGGGCAGGCGGGAGGCCGGTCGCCTGGCGGCGCGACGATTGGGACCCTTACGTATTTCACCTCGACATTCCGACGGGCGCTACCACGGTAGAGGTTGCGTACAGTTATCTAGCCGAACGGACCAGCAACCAGGGCGGCGACCCGATATCGCCTAATATCGTCAGCATCTATTGGAACCGGTTGATCCTCTATCCGGCGGGACATTTCGCGCGCGATATCCAGTATCAGCCAAGTGCGGATTTTCCGGCAGGCTGGCATTCCGCCTCGGCCCTGGCACCCGGCCTTTCAGACAGTCATGTCGATTATCCGCCCGTCGATCTCGAAACGCTGGTCGATTCACCAGTACTGGCCGGGCGCTATATGCGGCGCGAAGCGCTGGCGTCAGGTGTAAATCTCGATATCGCCGCTGACCAGCCGTATCAACTGGTCGCTACCTCCGATGAGATCGATGCACATAGGGCGCTTGTCGTGCAAGCGGATCGCCTGTTCGGCGGCGCGCGCCATTATGATCACTATGATTTTCTGATGTCGCTCTCTCATACGATCGATGGCGACGGTCTCGAGCATCAGCGTTCATCGCAGATCGGCGTCGGACCGAATTACTTCGCCAAGTGGAAGGAGCGCACCTATCAGCGGGAGGTGATGCCGCACGAATACGCTCACAGCTGGAACGGCAAATACCGGCGACCATTCGACCTGTGGACGCCCAATTTCAACGAGTCGATGGGTGATTCTCTGCTCTGGGTCTATGAAGGACAGACGGAGCTTTGGGGCGACCTGCTGCAGGAACGTTCAGGCCTCGCCGACAAGACTTATACATTGGACCTCCTGGCGGGCCGGATTGCTCGTTACCTCGATGCGGATTTTGAGACATGGCGATCGATCGAAGACACCACATCGGACCCAAGCTATGGCCGAGGACAGTCGCCGCTTTGGCCGGACCATCACGGCTGGTCCGACTACTACTTCGGGGCAGAGCTTGTCTGGGTCGAAGCCGACCAGATTATCCGCGCGCGCACCGATGGCCGGCGATCACTCGACGACTTCGCTAGGGCGTTCTTCGGGACGCGAGATGGCGATTTGGGGATCCTCACCTATACCTATGAGGATGTGGTGGCGGCGCTGAACGGCGTGGCGCCCTTCGATTGGGATCGCTTCCTGAAGGCGCGACTTTACAAGCCACACCCTCCGCACAACCTCGAATGGCTCAAGCATGCCAGCTACGATCTTGTCTATACCGACCAGCCCGGCGCGTTCTGGGAGCAGGATGAGTCACAAACCTCGTCCACGAACTTGACCTATTCGATCGGTCTAGTGATCGGCAAGGACGGCCTTGTCAGCGATGTCCGATGGGGCGGTCCGGCTTTCGCGGCGGGCCTCAACCCAGGGGGCCGCATCGTCGCCGTCAACGCCTTGCCTTATGACCCTGAGGTTTTGAAGCGAATGATCTCGGAGGCAAAGGGCGGCACGCAACCGATCTCTATGGTGGTGAATCAAGACGACGCCGTACGGGCAGTTCCGATACAGTGGAACGGCGGCTTGCGCTATCCGCACCTTGCAAAAATCGGCACGACCCCTGGCAGCCTCGATCAGATGCTGGCACCGAGAAAATAGTCCCCATCCGGCTGGCTTCGCCGATCCCAAATTTACCATCGCCGCCAACCCGACGGAAGGCCAGCGACCGTGGGGTACAGAGCGGGCAAACCTCGGACCGTCGAAGGTCTTACGCATGTCCGGCAAACTGAACCCGTCTCGGCGGTTCCACAGAGGGCCAACCCCGACGTGGTGCCTGACTTCCCGGGTGCAGACCACCCCGCCGGACTGAGGAGCGGGACCTATTCATCCAGCAGACCGTCGTCGGGCCGATCGCGCCACCGTTATCGGGAGCGGGCGCCGCGGTCGCCTACGCAACTTCGTCTTACAGGATCTCGAACAGGCTGTAGATCGGACCGTCGGCACGGCGGTGACCGATGCCCACGGAGACGATGTTATTCAGCCAAGCATACCGCGATGCTTCGGTCTCGAAGAGTGGCGCAATCCGGAAATAGTAATCGGCAGGATCGACGACCTCGCCAGCCTCAATGCGGGAGATGACGTCTGACCGCCCCTGCCGGATGCCGCGATAAGTCATACCGATCGGCGAGCCGTCGGTCGTTTTGAGGACGAGCCGAACATCGAGCATAGTGCTGCCGTCGCTGCGAACACTTTGCCAATCGCTGCCGCCCTCGAGCACTTCGCCAGAGAGGCGCTCACCCTCGAAGACCCCGCTCGGCACGACGCCGATCCGGCGGTGGACGCCCGGCGTGGCGCCGACGATCTGCAATTTGCGCACGTCGAGGCGCATCACGAAGAGTGGCTTGGTCCGCACCTCGCGTAAGACGGCGGGCAGGCCTCCAAACAGATCCGTACTCATTGTCATGGTCTCCTTCGCCGGCACAGCGTCAGCTGGCAGTCTTGCCGCCATTGACCCGAATGATCTGGCCAGTGATGAAGGAAGCGCGCTCGGACGCGACGAAGCAGATCGCCTCGGCGATTTCCTGCGGAAGCGCCGCGCGCTTCAGCGGGATCGGAGCGTAGAAGGCGGATTTCTTTTCTGGCGTGCCCGCCAGCCGGTCGAGCATTTGGGTCTCGACGGGACCAGGTGCTATCGCGTTCACGCGGACGCCGAAGGCTGCGGCTTCAATGGCAGCGGATTTGGTCATGCCTTCCACGGCGTGCTTGCTGGCGGCATAGAGCGACATGTTCGCCGCGCCGCGTTCGCCCATGGTCGACGAGATGTTGATGACGCTGCCGCTGCCTTGCGTCTGCATCACGCGCAGCGCGTGCTTCATGCCGAGCAGCGTGCCCAACACATTGGTGTCGAACACCGCGGCATAGGCCTCCGGCGTCGCCTCGGTGACGGGGCTTGGCGTACCTTCGGTCCCAGCGTTGTTGACCGCCACGTCGAGTCGACCGAAGAGATCCATCGTCCGATCGACCAGCGCGTGGACTTCGCCGTCATAGCGCACGTCCGCGCGGATGAAATGGGCCTCCATCCCTGCGGCGCGGAGTTCGGCCTCGAGCGCCTCGCCCTCGGGGCCGCGCCGGCCCGACACGACGAGGCGGGCGCCTTCCCTGGCGAAAGTCAGCGCGGCCGCGCGGCCGATGCCGGTCAGGGCTCCAGTAATCAAGACGACAGGTTTGCTCATGGTCGGCTCCTCAATTTGTCGCTTGGCAATTCCCGTTACGCGGCGACCGCCGCGTCATAGGGTATGAAATCGATATAGAAGCGCTCGTCTCCGCCCCAAAACGCCTCACGTCTGTACGGTGTCAGCGGCCGGTTGCGGCGGAGGCGTTCGGGCAGGTCGGGGTTGGAGGAGAACCAGCGGCGAAGGCGACGAGATCGGCATCGCCGCGCTGCAGGATTGCCTCGGCACCCTCCCGGTCGAAGCCGCCGGCGGCGATGATCGGGCCGGCGAAGACCTGGCGCAAGAACGCCGAGGCGACTGGCGGCTGGCCCTCTTCGAGCGTCTCGGTGCCCATGACGCGCGGCTCGATGACATGGAGATAGGCCAGGCCATAGGCGTTGAGCCGCTCGGCGAAATAGCGAAGGTCGCTTCCGGATTGCTGTCCGAAATGGCGCCCCATTTGCCGCTGGGCGAGATGCGCACGCCGACCCGGTCGGCGCCCCAGACCGAGGCGAAGGCCTCGACCAGCTCCAACGGAAAGCGTGCCCGTTTTGCGATGCTGCCGCCATAGGCGTCGTTCCGCTTGTTCGTACCGTCCTGCAGGAAGGTGTCCGCCAGGTAGCCATTGGCATTGTGCAGTTCGACCCCGTCGAAACCGGCTTCCTTGGCGCGGATCGCGCCCTGGCGGAACGACTCGATCAGTGCAGGGATCTCCTCGAGTTCCAGCGCCCTGTGCGGCGAGTTCGGGACCCAGCCCTTGGCGGTAAGCACCTGCGTGTCAAAAGGCACGACCGAGGGCGCGATCGGCGGGTTGCCCGAACTCAGATCGATATGGGATTGCCTTCCGTCATGGGCGATCTGCATGAAGATCCGCCCGCCCTTGGCATGCACCGCCTCGGTGACTTTCTGCCACGCCGCGACATGCACCTCGGTATAGATCCCGGGCGCGCCAAGATAGCCGCGGCTGTCGAAGGAAGGATGCGCACTTTCGGTGATCATCAGTCCGCCCGCCGAGGCGCGCTGGCCGTAATAGACTGCCATCATTGCGCTGGGGCTGAGATCCGCTTCGGCGCGCAGTCGGGTCATCGGAGCATGGACGACGCGATGCGCCAGGCTCAGCGGACCAAGAGTCGTCGGCGTGAACAGGGTTTCGGACATGGCAGGCTCCTTAGCGCTCAGGTTGGGATGTGAAGACGCCACGCATCGCTATAGTGAGCAGCAGGGTGGCGAGGCTGAACCCGGCGATGAGGCCGGCGCCGAGATCGATCGCGACGCCGAGATTGCGGAGGCTGGCGACGGCGCCGAGCCCTTGGGCCACGACGCCGAGCGACAGGTAGCCGAGCAGATAGAGGGCCGAGAGCACGCCGCCGCGCTGCTGCGCCGGTGCGGCGCGGTTGACCAGTTCCAGCGCGCTCAGGAACAGCAGGCTGTAGCCGGCGCCGGTCGTTGCCGTCGCGAGCAAGAAGAGTGGCAGGCTGTGGCTATGCGCGGCCATTCCGAGCAGCGCCATGCCTGCGGTCGAGGCGACCGCGCCGGACAGCATCGCCATGCGCGGCAGCAAGGATTTGGCGAAGAATCCGACCAGTCCGGAAACGATGGCGAAGAGCGCCAGCACCGCGCCATTGACCAGCTCATTGGGGGAGCCGACTAGGTCATGCGCCATCTGCCCGCCGAGCGACAGGATCATGACACCATGGATTATAGGCCGTGACCACGGCCAGCGCCGCCAAGGCGAAAGGCCGTCGCACCGCAGTCGGCACAGACGGCATGCGGGGCCGCCAGCCGCCGGCAGCACCGTGGCTGCGCGGCAGGAACCAGGCCGCCGCGAAGAGCAGCGTGATCACGGCGGCGAGCACCCAGAAGCTGAACCGCATCGGCCAGGGCGCATATTGCGTAAGCGCGCCACCCAGCAGCAGTGCCAGGGCGAAGCCGACCGACTGGGCCACGGCGGTGATCACCGCCGCCCGTTTGGCCGGCGCCTCGCCATTGAATTCCAGCACCGCCGCCGTCGAAGGCCCAGCGGACAGCCCGACGCCCAGCCCCATGAGGGCGCGGCCGAGGAACAGCCAGGTGACGCCCGGCGCCAGCGCGAAGCAGAGCGCGCCAGCGAGCGATGCGGCAAGGCCGAGCAGCATCGCCGCCCGCCGTCCGATATGGTCGGAGAGATCGCCGAACAGGGTCAGCACGGCGACCACCACGATCGGATAGACGGCGAAGATGCCGGCCGTCACGTTATGACTGAGCTGCCAGTGCTCGACATAGAGCCGATAAGCCATGGCCGGGGCGGCGCTGGTCCAGAGAGTATGGGTGACGACGGCGGCCGAAACCCAGAGACTGGCCTGCCGACCCAGGATGACGGGTGGGCGCGGCATCGCCTTAGTCCGGCGCGCGAACGGCGCCAGGGCCGTCAGGGAGGGAGAGACGAACAGCATGATCGTCATCCTTGTCCGACATTGTTGGGATCAGAGTTTCGAGCCGCCATCGACGCGGATCGTGTCGCCGGTGATCCAGCGCGCATCGTCGGACGCCAGGAAGGCGATCACGCCGCCGATATCCGCCGGCTGCGCCAGGCGCTGCAGCGCCTGGATGCCCAGGGCGTAGTCGCGGCCTGCCTCGGTCCGTGCGAAATTTGACATGTCGGTCTCGACGATGCCCGGCGCCACGGCATTCACCCGGATGCCCTTGGGCCCGAGGGCGGCGGCGAAATGCTTGACCAGCGTATCGACCGCACCCTTGGTCGCGGCATTGGCGGAAATCGTGCCGACCGCCGCATGCGCCGCCAGCGAGGAGAGCAGCGTGACGCTGCTGCCCGCACGCAGGATCGGCAGCAATTGCTGGACCAGGAAATAGGGCGCGCGGACATTGACCGCGAAGAGTCGGTCGAAATCCTCGACCGTCAGCTCCTCGATCGGCGCCGCCTTGGACACGCCGGCATTGGCGACCAGGATGTCGAGCCGATCGCCGATGATGGCGCGCACGCGCTCGGCCAGCTTATGCGGTCCGTCCGGGGCTTCGAGATCGGCGCCGACCAGATCGGCGCGACCGCCAGCGGCGCGGATCTCGGCCACTACCTGCTCGACTTCCTGGGCGCCGCGGCCGTAATGCACCAGCACCTGGGCGCCCTCTTTGGCGAGAGCGAGCGCGCTGGCGCGGCCGATGCCGCGCGAGGCGCCGGTGACGAGGGCGGTCTTGCCGGGCAGTTTGGACATGATGCGGTTTCCTTTTGCGTTTTGGCCGCCATCAGGGTGCGACCGGGGGTTCATGGCCGCGAGAGGCGACCATGTCGGCATTCGGGGATCGGCGTTCCGTGCTACAGCAGCGGCTCAGCCGCGCGGATGTTCTCGATCGTCACGCGATCGGGATAGAAGGCGAAGGGTCCTTGATCGCGGCGACCGCCTCGTGGCGCATTTCATCCCAGTCCTCCCGGAGATGGACGGCTTCTGCCTGAGAAGAAATTAGGATCTCTCGGAAGGTCGGAAAAAGACTTTGTAGGTTCCGCTCCATACCTGAGAGGCATGGAGAGAGCGGCATGGATCAGTCCGGTTCTCGCTAGAGGTTGGGAGATCGAGCCGGCTCATGGCATTCCGAACCGCGCCATGGCGAGATCGCTGATCGCCTCGACGACGAGCGCGGCTCCCGGCCATGCCGAGAATTGCCCGCTCTGGTCGGGACGACCCGCCGCCCGCTCTATAACCGGACCAACCGACCGCGAGGGCGGCAGACTTTCCTGATAGGGCTCGACCTGTCGACTGCGCTCAAGCGTCCAAGAACAGCTTAGCGTGCTGCAGGAACAGGGCGGGATACTGGTAGAAGGAGCCGTGATTGGCGTCCGGATAGAGGATGAGATGCGCGTTAGGGATCTTCTGCTGCAGGACGTATGAGTTCATCGTCGGGATGATGACGTCGTTGCTGCCCTGGACGACCAGGGTTGGTGTCTGGATCTGCTGCAACTGGCCCTGGGCGCTTTCACCGCCAGCGATGTAAGCGCCGATACCTTCGCGCTGACGCAGCGCCGCCTCTTCCGTAACCTCCGGATCGCGCTCGGTCCGGCGCAGCTTCCGCTCCAGGAAGGCGAGACCGGCGGCGCGGCTGGCGGCAGAGGGCGAGAAATGCACGGCGAGCCACAGATGCTCCGGCGGATCGTAGCTCGCGGCGAAGATCTCGGCCGACTTGCTGGCCGCCATATCGGCGCCACGTGGGCCGGTGCCGACCAAGATCAGCTTGCGCACCAGCTCGGGCGCCTGCAGCACGATCTCCTGCGCGACCATACCGCCGATGGAGAAGCCGAGTACATCGGCGTGGGCGAGGCCGAGCGTCCTGACGAAGGCGATGGCGTTGGCGCCCATCTGCGGAATGCTGGGCGGCACCTCGCCGGAGCTGCTGGCGATGCCGGCATTATTGAACAGAATGACCTCCCGGTCTGCGGCCAGGCCATCGGTCACGGCGGGATCCCAATAATCCATCGTGCCCCGGAAATGCTGGTTCAGCACGATCGGCACGGCGCCGGGCTTGCCGAAGCGGCGATAGGCGAAACGGATGCCATTTGCCTCGACGAACTGGGTCGGAGCGGTTTGGTGAGTATGTGCGGTCATGGCGATAATCCCTTTCAATGACGCGGCGCCGCCGGCTTGGTCAGCTATAGCCGCAAGGCAGGGCCGGAAGCGGTCGGGCCAGAGTTAGGCGCTCGCGTCGCTGCGGAAAAAGACTTTGTAGGTCGCGCCCCATGCCCACGAGGCATGTTCGACGGCGTATCGGCGAGTCTGCCCTGACCGCGATGGCGTGCCTTGGAGCAACTCAGCGCCTTTTGCACGTTCCGATCCTGCAGCGAGTGCACGGGCATTCCGGATGACGGCGCCCTGCCCCGACGGCTACAGTCGAAAACCTTGATAAAACAGGAAAGGACCCCGGTGCTCGCCTTCGGCCCATTCCGCCTGCATCCGGAAGCAAGGCGGCTCGAACAGGACGGCCAGCCGGTCCCGCTGGGCAGCCGAGCGCTGGACCTGTTGATCCTGCTGGTCGGACGGGCCGGCGAGATCGTGTCGGGCCGCGAGCTGCTGGCGACGATCTGGCGAGGCCTGCATGTCGAGGATAGTGCGCTGCGCTTTCAGATCAAGTTGCTGCGCAAGGTACTCGGCGACAGCGGCAGCCCGGCGCGCTATATCGCCAATGTCTCGGGGCGCGGCTACAGCTTCGTGGCACCTGTCGAGCGGCTGCCCGCAGCCGGCGCCGTGCCGACCAACCTGCCGGCGCGGACGGCTCCGATCATCGGCCGGGCCGGCAATATCGGCATTGTGTCGCACGCGCTCCTGCAGCGCCGCCTGGTAACGATCGCCGGGCCGGGCGGCATCGGCAAGACGACCCTCGCCATCGCCACTGCCGAGGCGTTGCGCGCGGGCTTCGACGACGCTGTGTTCTTTGTCGATCTGGCTCCGGTGGCCGATCCGGCGCTGGTGGCCAGTGCGCTCGCGGCCGTGCTGGGTGTGGCGTTGCGCGCGGAGGATTCGATCGCCGCCATACTGGAATCTCTGCGAGCGCGCCGGCTGCTGCTCGTGCTCGACAATTGCGAGCAGGTGGTCGAGGCGGCGGCGGCGCTCGCAGGGCGTATTCTGCAGAGCTTGCCGGATGCGCATGTTCTGGCGACCAGCCGCGAGCCGCTGCAGATCCAGGGCGAACGCGTGCATCGGCTGATGCCGCTCGATTGTCCGCCCGCGACCCTCGGTATCACGGCGCTGCAGGCGATGGCCTATCCCGCCATGCAGCTCTTCCTCGACCGTGCCGGCCCCTTCGTCTTGCAGGATGGCGATGCGACGGATGCGGTCGAGATCTGCCGGCAGCTCGACGGCATTCCGCTGGCGCTCGAGCTGGCGGCGGCGCGGGTTGAGTCATTGGGCGTCGCGGCACTGGCCCGACGGCTGAACGACATGTTCGCGCTGCTGACCCAGGGCCGCCGCCTGGCCGTACCGCGCCACCGCACGCTCCGCGCCGTGCTGGATTGGAGCTACGACCTGCTCTCCCCCTTCGAGCAAGGCTTGCTGCGTCGCCTGGCAGTCTTCCGGACGGTCTTCACCCTCGACTCCGCGCTCGCCATCGCAGCGGATCTGCTGCGCGGTGCGGCGATCGATGCGCTGGCCGGCCTAATTGCGAAATCGCTGCTGGTGCAATACCGGCTGCTCGAGGCGACCCGGCTTTATGCCCTCGAGAAGCTGACCGAAAATGGCGATTTGGCCGAAACGGCGCGGCGCCACGCCGAACACCAGCTGGCATTGGTCGCGGCCGCACCCGCCGATTGGGAAAGCGAGGCGAGCCGCCGCTGGCGACGGCGCCACGCAGGTCGGGTTGACGATATCCGGGCGGCGCTCGACTGGTCGCTGTCAGACCGCGGCGATTTGTCGGTTGGGCTGGAGCTCATCACCGTCTCGGCTCAATACTGGTTCCAGCTGTCGCTGAACCTGGAGTATCGCCGACGGATCGAGCAGGCGCTGCAGCGCCTCGCCACCTTGGCAGACCCGCCGCCCATCATCGAGCTTCGGCTGCACTTGGCGCTTGGCCATGCGCTCTGATACACGGCGAGCGATCCCGTCGAGACCGAACAGGTCTTCGAGCGCGCGCTGAAACTGGCCGACACCGTTGCCGATGCGCCGGCCGCGCTTCGACTGCAGGCGCTCTGGGGGATCTGGGCGGCCCGGCGCGGACGCGGCCAGTATCGCGACGCGCTGGCCGCGGCTCAGCGTTACGAGGCGCTGGCCCACGATGCCGGCGACACCGCCTTCCGGCTGCTGGGCGACCGGATACTCGGCCTGACGCACCATTATCTCGGCAATCAGGAAACTGCCAGACAGATGCTGGAGAAGGTCCGGCGTTCGGCGCGCGGTGTCGTGAACCCGCCCAATACCGATCTGCAGCTCGGGCCGGAACTTGCGGCCAGCGTGCTGCTCGCACGGATCCAGTGGCTGCGCGGCCATGCCGAGCAGGCGGGTCGCGACACAGAGCGAGTCGATTGCTGCGGCACAGCAATCGGATCACTGGTTCTCGCTCTATTACGTGCTGGGCATGGCCGGCTGCCCGATCGCGCTCTGGCTGGGCGACCTGGCCCAGCCGAGGCCTATCTGGCACAAATGGTGAACCGCGCGGCGGGCGACCGGTGGCGGCGTTGCTGGGGCCTGGTCCTGCGGTTGCGCCGGGGCGATGCGGGCAACGCGCTGACCGCAGCCTTTCTGGAGCCGCGTGTAGATATTGGGAGTTTCGGCTCCATCCTGCAACTCGCCGAGGCGGCGAGCGTGCCGGTGCCGATGCCGGAGGACGCCGCCGGCGATGCGGATGGTGCCTGCCAGAGATCCTCCGGGTCAATGCCGAGCTGCTGGTCTGGCACGGGATGCCGGAAGCCGAAGCAAAAGCAGAGTCCCTGCTGCGCTGCGCGATCGAGATCGCCCGGCAGCAGACGGCGCTGTCCTGGGAGCTGCGCGCCTCGACCAGCCTAGCCCGGCTCTGGTCCGGCGCCGGTCGAACGCGTGACGCCATTGCGCTGCTGGCGCCAGTCTGCGATCGCTTCACAGAAGGGTTCGCGTCTGCGGATTTCCTGGCTGCGCAGCGCCTGCTCAAGCCGCCGACTTAGTTCCGCTCACAAAATCTCCCAATTCCTGGCGCGACCGGAGGCGGCATCGCCGGGCATGCTCGATTCAGGCGCCCATCGGATCGGCTGTCCACGGCAGGGGAGGAGCGGATGCAGTCAAACGCCTTCGAGATGGCCATCGCCCGGAAATTCCGGCTCGACCGGGCGCCCACATTATTCGCCCGGCTGGAGACCGCGGCGCCAGTCGCCATCACCCGCCTAAGCTGTAGCGATATCGCGGCGCGTGGCGCAACCCTGGCAGCCCCGCCGGAGGAGGCCTATAGCTTTTTCGTGTCACTGACCGAGGCTCCCCAATCGGAGCTCTGGCTCGACGGAAGATATGTGTACCAATCCGGCGGAACGGTCGGTGCCATCAGCCTCTACGACCTCTCGACCTCGATAGCGGCCCGGCTGACACCGCCCTACGATTTCCTGCGTTTCCACTTGCCGGTGGCGGCGCTCGACCGGATCGCCTATGAGCGCGGCCTGCGCCGACCGCACCGCCTGCGCACCCCGTCGATCGCCCAGCCCGACCCGGTCCTGTTCGCGCTGGCGCAATCGGTGCTTCAGATGATCGAGGCGCCGGAAGCCGGCTCGACACTGTTCCTCGACGCCGTGGCGCTGGCCTTCCATGCTCATGTCGTGCAGCGCTATGGCGGGCCGGAGCCGGCTGCGGAATCAGGCCGCTCCGGCCTGGCACCGTGGCAGCTGAGGCGTGCCTATGAATTCATCGAGGCGCATATCGAGGGCGACCCGTCGATCGAAGAACTGGCGCAAGAGTGCCGCCTTTCGGCCAGCCATTTCGCCCGCGCCTTCCGCCAATCGACTGGCCAGCCGCCGCATCGATGGCTGATGCGGCGGCGCGTCGAACGGGCCAAGCAGTTGCTGACCGAAGGCGAGATGCCGCTGGCCGAGGTGGCGCTGATCTGCGGTTTTGTCGATCAGAGCCACCTGAGCCGCGTCTTCACCCGCGCTGAAGGCCACACTCCCGGCAAGTGGCGGCGTTTGCGGGCCAGCTAACGGCAAATCGCTCGCCGAACATCGGCCGGCCACTTATCGACTCGGCCTCGGTCGCTTCGTCCTGCAGCACGTCCCAATGTTCGACCAGCACCCCGTCCACGATGCGCAGAATGTCGGCCGCGATCCAGCTGCGCGGCCGGCCGTTGCCGGAGAACCGGCCATGGACGATAACGTGGTCCCTGTCGGCCAGGATCAGCCCGGGCTCGTAGCGCAGGCTGGTCGGCGCGGTGCGGATGAGATCGAACAGGCCTGCGCGGCCCGGCGCGATATGGGCGCTATGCTGGATATAGTGAGGCGACCAGAAGCGTGCCGCCCCCTCATAGTCCCGCTTGTTGAACAGCGTGTCGAAGGCTTCCAGCACCAGCCGCTTGTTGGCTTCGGCAATCGGATCGTTCACCCCAGCTCTCCTCACGCCAGGTCGGCCGGCGGATTGGCCGCCAGGATGTCGTTGAACTGATTGACCAGCGCGTGCTCGCCCGGGCCCGGATTGGCACGGAACAGCCTCGCCTCCTCGACCAGCACCTCCTCGGCATCGGTGCCGAGTGCCGCCATAGTGCCGGCAATGAACTGGTCGAGCGGTATGGCCCGTTCCTCGCTCTGGCTGTTCAGCAGTTCCGTGCGCACCCACGGCGGCGCAATTTCCTGCACCGCTACCGAACTGCCGCGAAGCCGATGGCGCTGTGACATTGCATAGGAATGGAGCGCCGCCTTGGTCGCGGAATAGACTGCGGTCAGGGCAGCGGCACGAACCCCAGCGCGGAGGAGACATAGAGGATCGTTGCCCGGTCCTGCGCTTTGAGATGATCGATCAGTGCGGAAGTCAGGCGGATCGGACCCATCAGGTTGGTTTCGATGGTGGCCTTCAGCATCGCCTCGTCGATCGACCCCCCAGCGTCGTCCGGCAGCATGATGCCGGCATTGTTGACCAGCACATTGAGCTGGGGAAAGTCCGCGATCGCTTGGCGCGCCAGCACAGCGATGCTGTCCGGGTTTGCGATGTCGAGCTCGACCGACTGCATGCCTGGATTGGCCGCGAGGGTAGCGGCGAGGCGATCGCGGCGGCGTCCCGCGATGATCACCTGGTTGCCGAGCCGATGGAACGCCTCGGCCAGACCGCGGCCGATGCCCGAGCCGCCGCCGGTGATGAAAATGATGTTTCCGGTCAGCTTCATACTTGTCACCTTGGGGATTGAATCAAGACCAGGCGGTCATGGAACGGCGTGGACGCCGAGTGTGGGAAGAAGGCGATGGTGGCGGTCCGAGAAGACGCGAGGAGCGCTGCTACAACTCACCCGTCAGGAATTGCGCGCGACCGAGGTCGAATGACCAGTCGGCAGCTTGATTCTCGACAAAGGACACGATCACATCCTCTGCAGCAATGCCGCATTCAGCCGACAGATTGACACAGAGGAGGCGATAGAAAGCTTGCTTCGCTGCCTCGCTGCGTGGTCGCGACGTAATCTGGAGCAGCACCATACGATCGCTCCGCTCGATACCGAGCCCTGTATCCTCGAAGCAGACCCGGCTCCTCTTGTGTTCGTGGACAATCTGATAGCGGTCGCGTTCCGGGACCGCAAAAGCCTCCAGCACCGCTCTATGGGCCGCATCAAGCAGGACGGCGATTTCGGCATCGGTACGACCTTCCGCGAGGTCGAAACGCAGCAGCGGCATCGGTAGCCTCCTACGGCGAGAGAGGAGGCGATACTGGACCGGCTGTGCCATTCCCGATTGGATTGGATCAGCCAAATTTGTAGGATCCAATCTAGTCGCGCTCTCACCAGCTTGCCCTAACTCGCTCCTTTGGACCCTCAACCCATTCCGGACAGCCTATCTCTCCGTCACGTGCGGAAAACGGACCAGTCCATAAGGCCTGTTCGAGCCCATCCGGTTCTACGAGAGACGGACTAACGAGAGCCGGTGGCGGGGAATTGGGCGACCACCCCCACCGGCATTTTCGATTATCGCCTTGTGAAAACGATTATGGATACGGGACTACCTGCAAAAACGATTACGGCGCGTCGCATTACGCGACCAGCTCGCCCAAGCCTATGCCGATCCGGCCGCCGCAGAAGCCGCTTGGGCTCGCCTCGCCGGCGAGCGCGGCATCGCCGGCGCCGTCGCTTCCGTCACCCGCGACCCGGCTGCCCTCGGCGCCCTCAAGGGCCGCCGCCGCTTCTTCGGCCTCCTCGCCGACCGCGAACGCGCCGACGCCATCGCCGCGGCACGCCACGTGCCCGAAGCCGGATCCCGTGCTTGGGACCGCGCCATCGCCCGCGATCTCGACCGGGCCGCAACATTCAAGCTCGACAGCCTCGAAGCCGGGCCGGAGCTGACACGCCGCCGCCAGGTGCTGGCCGAACGCGGCACCGAACATCGGGTGTCGGATCTGCGCGACCAGGCCGCCACTCTCCGCCGCAATGCCGACCTGGCCGAGTTGCGTACCGCTATCCGCCAGGCCCAGCAGATCGGCCCCGACCCCAGGAACCCCGCAGCCCTCGCCATCCAATGGGCCCGCCACCCTCGCCGGGCCGGAACTGGCCGCCATCACCAAGCTCGCCGGCCGCTACAAAGCCGCCTGCAGGACCATGCTCGCCGCCGAGTTCAAGAGCCGCGATCCCAGCGCCGCAGCCGCATGGGACCGGACAAACCTGCGATCCATCGAGCGCGATCGGGGGCCGAGCCTCGGAAGATAGGCCAAATGCCCGCCTCAAGGCGGGTCGACGGCGCCGGACACGTAGAGTTCATTGGGCTTTATCGCGATAGGGCCGGCAGGGAACATGAAGGCGAGGCCGAAAAATCTCGCCCAGCCAACAACATACGCCAGACCGCAGGCGGCGCTTTTATCTTGCCGTACAGATCAGCGCCGTAACCGTGGTCTGTCACTGGTTCTCTTATTAATGCCGACCCTGTCAAGGAGTTACTGCCGGTTTGGCGAGCGCGGGGGACAGACCTGATCGAGGTCTGGCCACACAATATGGAATCTATCAAGCCATAATAAAGCTTTTCATTTCTTCATATTTTCTTTTTTGTCCGAAAATTACATAATTATTTAGCTGAAGATTTCCAATTCTATTACAAACGAAACAATTTCTTAAATCATCTAGACTTCTGGGAAAATATTCGAAAAAAGAAAATAACTCATCGCAATGTTTCACCAAATCGTCACATTCATCTCCGCTTTTCAAATAGCGAGACACCGATAGGTTTTCTATATTTAAGGTATTAATCAGAATAGCAAAATTATTTTTATAGTTAAGCTCAACGATTTTTCCTTCTGAAAGATCGGTGTTCCATTTTTTTTCAAAAACTCTATCGATAATTCCACAGTATCCCTCAATTACAAAACATCCTCCGCTCCTTTCTTTTATGTCGTAAAAAAAACAATGGCGTAACAGCATCGCCCATTAGCATAGCGGGCCGCAATCCATCTATTGCTTCCCGGTGCCATCCTTTCTTTTCAAACACCTCCTTTACGAGGATATTTATCCTCATTACATCTCCTTTAATTTTCCCCATTCTAGCCACCATTTTTCACGAACATTAGGTATGTTGTATACTGAATGGGCTGCCCATATGTAAACGGGGAATTAATAGCCGCCACTGTTCCGTATCCACTCTCGATGAATAGGTCCTTGAATATTGTAACCAGGTATAGGGGCTATCATTGACCTTCACCTCGTAACCGGCCAGCGCATCACCAAGACCACCACCTGTGATGACAAAATCCGTCACACGAAGCCGGCCGGAGTACGAACGTATAGGTGCTGCGCCACATTGTATAACCCTTCCCCCGTAAGGCATCAGCTGCTGCTACTTCCCGGCAATGCCAGCCTGCGCCCACTTTGAAAGGTTCGAGCCGATCTCGGCAAGGTCACTCAAGTTTCGGAAAATCTGAAAATTACCTATGTCTGGTACATATACAGCCGGCTGGAACCCGCCGTTCCCCGGGACCCAATGACCAGTCGCGGTTACGTCAGCTCCGTCTTGGCCATAGAGAGCAGGGCCCTGCACGGCGTGCCCATTGTCGCCGGGTATGTAGACGGCCGGTTGGATCCCTCCACCGCCGCCGCCCGTTCCATTATCTGTGGAAGCACCGGGCGAGCCGGTTCCGGTATCGACGGCTCCTCCACTCAAACCGCCGCTTCCCGAAGCCACTGGAGCCAGGCCCCCGTTGCTGCTGTCCCCGCCGCTGCTAGTGCCGACACCTGCGGAAGGTACGACCGAGATTGGACTGGGCGTGGATGCTAGCGAGATCAAGCTGAGTGGTGTGCCCGTCGTCGTGGTCCAGCGCGTGCTGACGATATGGCTTCCGGTCTGGGTCTTGCGGTCCAGATGTACCAAGATGCGCCCGCCGACACGACCCGGGCCGCCGCCGAAGCCGCCGCCGCCGCCGCCGGGATCGAGCGGCACGTCAAACGTGATCGGCCGATCCGCAATGACGGTGATCTGCTCGTCACTGCTGCCCGGGTCGCCGTCGTCCAGTCCGGTGGGATCGCTGTTTGTCGTTGGGTTGTTGCCGGAATAGGCATAGACGTTTCGGCCGCCTTTGAGCCCGATCGGATCAGCGCTAACGAAGCGCCCGATCTGCGGGTTATAGAGCCGGGCATTCAGGTTCAACAGATTGGTGACCCCGGCGATCTGCTCCTGGTCAATATAGCCATAGGCCGTCTGGCTGGTGATAACGTTGCTCGTATCGTCCGAGCCGTCGGTGCCGCGCCGCTTGCCCCAGGCGTCGTAGGAATCGAACTCCAGCACCGTCCCGGTATCGTCGCTGAGCGCCGTCACCGAGCCGCGCGCATCGGCGTGGATATAGGCCATGCTGGCCGTGCCGGGCTGCGACGGGCCGGTGCCGCTGCCGGTGAACGGCGTCGACAGCACACCCACCATCGCGCGGCCGGACGAGAAGTAATCCAGCATGTTGGCGACCTGGCCGCCGCTGCCCAGCGTCGCCTCGGCATAGGTGCCGGCGCTGCGCAGATAGAGCTTCACCACCGGTGAGCCGCTGGCCGATGTCGTCGAGACGGCGATCCGGTTGTGGTTCGTGTCGTAATAGTACTGGACCGTATTCCCGTCCTTGAGGACCTGCAGCGGCCGGTCGAACGAGGTCCAGCTATAGGTATTCTGGCCGGTGGGCAGCGTCTCGGTCGCAAGGTTGCCGCGGGCGTCGTAAGCATAGCTCGCCGTGACGGCTCCCGAGACGGCTTGCAGCTGATGCGGACCCGGACCTTGCGCGGCGGCGTAGCTGTAGTTGCCGACATCGGATTTGTTTGTGATGTTGCCGGTCGCCGTGTCGTAGCTGTAGGTCTTGCTGGTCGAGGCATTATCCGCCTCGCGCAGCCGGTTGCCTATGTCGTAATAGAACGCGTCGCTCAAGCCGGCACTTGTGCCGAAGCCCAGGCTGTTGGTGAAGGCCGCCGTGCCGTAGGTCACCCGAGTCGACCGCAGCGCGCCGTCCGCGCTCTGGATCGAATAGACCGGCGCACCATTACCCCGGCTCAGACCCTGCAGATACCCCATCGGCGTATAGCCGTAGTTCGTGGCCGAGCCTGAGAGCCCGTCGGTCACGCTGGCCAGTTGCCCCGCCCCGCCCTGGCCCAGCGGCACATAGCTGTCGGTGAACTGGAACTGGATCGGCGTGCCGCTGCCGAACTGTAGCATCGTCGTGTTGAGCCGGCCGGCGCTGTCGTAGCCATAGCTGCGCGTATTAGCCGCCGGGATAGCCGGCCGCGTCGCTCAACCCGGTCGAAGCGGTGGCCGGCAAACCCAATGCTCCAGCCTGGTCGTAGCTCCAGCTGCTGGTGAGATCCGGCTCCGTCCGACTCGTCGGCCGGCCCAGCTGGTCATAGACGAAATTCGCCGTCACCAGCCCCGTGCCGGAACTCGCCGGCGCGTTCGACCAGCGTAGCTCGCCCGTCGAATAGTAGCCGAAGCTCCGCGCCCCGGCATCCGGATCGGTGATGCCGGTCCTGCGCCCAAGCGGGTCGTAGCTGTAGGACACGGTGTTCCCGGCTTGGTCCGTGACGCTGGCCAGGCTGCCGAATGGGAAGTAGCTGTAGGTCGTGACATTGCCCAGTGGGTCCGTGGTCGACGCCGTCTGCCCCAACCCGTCGAGCAGCGTCACGAAGGTCTCGTCGCTCGGCCCCGGCCTCTGCGGATTGACTGGCGTGATGATGTCCGCCGGTAACGGCGCAAAAGGCCCCGTTACCGGCGGCAGCGCGTCGGTCTGCTTCAGACCGTCATAGACATGGATCCGCAGTCCGCCATCGGGGAGCGACACGTAATAGACGCGGCCCAACTGGTCGTAGCTGTACTGCGTCCAGTAGACCGAGGACGCGCCGACCACATAGGGCTCGCTCTTCTGCGCGACCTCACCCAGATTGTTGTACTGCGTCTGGACCCGGCGCGTGCCCTGCAGGTTCAGCCCGTCGAACGCTGCCGTATCCGTTTGCACTGAGCGACCGAGTTGGTCATAGGTCGCGGTCGCGGCCGCGCCGATTACCGCCCCGTTGCTGTCGACCGGCGTCGCCGTCACGGTTGTAGCCGCAACCGGTCGCGATCGGCGCGCAATAGGTATAGACCATCCGCGTGCCCGTGCCGTCGGGGCCGAGCGTCAGAAGCGGACGGCCGAATGTATCGTAGCTGGTGGTCGTGACTCTCCCGTTCAGATCCGAGGCGACCGCCACGCTGCCAAAGCTGATGTTGTAGCCGTAATGCGCTGTATAGCCCATCGCATCGGTGACGCTCTGCGGGAACTGATCGTATTGCGGCCCGGTGTTGAGGTTCGTCGCCGGCGTGGCCCAGCTCGTCGTCGTCGTGCGCGCCGCCTCGTCGCTTGGTGCCAGCGTCACCGAGGTCTGGTTGCCAAAGCTGTCATAATGATAGGTCGTGGGCACCGCCAGCTGGGAGACCTGACCGGCCGCATTGCTGGAACTCTGCCCCGTCTCGGCCGTCGAACTCGCCAGCAGCCCAGAATTGGGCAGCTCCGCCGGGTTGTAGGTGAAATCCGAGAACCGCGTCTGTGGCGCATAGGCATTAGCCGGCACCGAACTCGTCACCGCGACATGCGTCGCCAGGCCCAGGATCCAGTTGCTCGTATCCGCAGCCTGATAGGTTGTCGCCGTCAAGGTCGAATACCCGTCGCCAGTGGCGACCGTTGAACTCCCGATCTCGCCATAGCAGGGCGTGGCGTATCGCAATCATAGACGTTCGTGGTTGTGACGCTCGGAAACTGGGCACCGTCGAAGTCGGTGCGCTGCACCGTGGCGACGTGCGCTGCCACGAAGACCGGGACTGTGAGCGTCGAGGCCGGTTCGCCGTCATGGGCCGGGACGGATTCCGGTTGTCCGGTGGCGACGGTCGACGGAAAACTGGCGCCGTTCGCGTATTGCACTGAGGTCGTGCCGAGCGTCACCACACTGGCAGAACTGGTGTTGGGGACGGTCGTGGTCGAGCCCGAGGGCTGGCCGATCAGGGGAAAAAACTGGTTGAAGCTTGTCTCGGTCGAGATCGAGGTCAGCTGATCGGTCGCAGTCACCTCGCCGAAACCGAGACCGCCTCGCCCCTGCGTATCGGCTCGCAAGCCGGCATAGCTATAGTTGACGGTGCGGAGCCCGCCGATTCCGTCGCTAGTCTGGACGCTACTCACCACCGGCTGGGTCGTCTGCAAGGAGATTGTCGGGTATGCTACGGTTCCGATCGGATCCTTGGTATAGAGCGCGCCGCCTTGCGAGAGCGGTGCATAGGTGATCGTGGCCTGCGCGCCGAGGCCGCTGGTGACGCTGGCGATCAGGTCGGATTGGGTTGGATCGGCGTAGAGAATCTCGACCGTCCCGTTGGACAGCAGGTTACCCTGCACGTCGCTTGCAGTGCCTACCTCGTCCCACAGCACGCCTTGGTGGCCCACGCCCTTGAAGTCGGCAACATGCGGTTGCGCGCCGGCCGCGTAGCCATAGGGCGAGGACGGCACGCTGCCGATCTGGGTGAAGGTTCCGTTGCCATTGCCGTCGAACAGGACGTTATTGCCGGTCGAGACGCCTGTGGCGCTCTCCTGGTCGAGGATCAGATCCGTGAAGCCACCGCCCGTGAAATTGCCGGCGATCACCGAATAGCCAACATAGGTCGTGCCGTCGGCCAGGGCCCCCAGCTGAGTGGCTGGCACTGGGTCGAAGCTGCCGTCACCTCTGCCGAGAAGGACCACCCGTTTGCCGGTGCTCTTGCCGGTGCCGTCGATCGGGTCGAAGATGAGGTCGGCTACCCCGTCGCCGTTGAGATCGGCGACCGTCACCTGGGCGGCGCCGGTGCTGAGCGTCGCTTCCCCGGTCAAAGTCAGGGCATGCGGTGCTGTGAAGGAGAGACTGCCACTGGTAGTGCCGTCACCGAGGCTAAACGCGATGTAGCGGGTCGCCCCCGTGCTGTTGCCATTGGAATCGACCGGGTCGAACAGGATATCGGTCTTGCCGTCACCGTTGAAGTCACCGGCATAGATGACATAGTTGGATCCGAGGTTGCCGGCCGGCCCCGCCAGCGCGAACGAATAGTTGCCGCTGTTCGTAAAGCTGAACCAGTTGCTGCCGGACGCACATTGGCAGCCAGCGATAATTGACGTCCGTCCCTTGCCCTCGAAATCGCCGACGGCTAGCTGGCTCGGGAGGAGCAACGGGAAGGGCTGCTGCGGCGGAAAGGCGTTCGCAGGCGAAGTGAAAGTTCCGCTGTCATCGGCATTGACCTCCATTGCCCAGTGGCCCGGATTATCCGCAGTCATGCCCTGCAGCAGGATATCCGTGCGGCCGGTGCCGCCGAAATCGCCGAAGAACGGCAAGCCTGCAAAGCCGCTGGAAGCGCTGCTGAAGGATGGGGTCACGCAAGTGAAGGCGAAGATATCGTTGCCGCTCGAATCTTTCTGGCCGGTGTCCGTGCTGTACCAGATCTGATACACGCCTGTGGGATAGGTGCCGCCGACGCTCTGGTTGAGCGCTTCTTGGACCCAGAAGATATCGTCCCTGCCGTCATTGTTGAGGTCGACGACGTAAGGCAGCCAGCCGCTCATGGCGCCGACCGAGCAGGAGCTGCCCGAAGCGGTGGCCGGCACCGATGGGGTGCTGCCCATTCCTGTCGTGCTCGACCAGCTGAAGGTAATGGCCGGCAGACAGCTCTGGGTCGCACCGCCGTCGCAATGCGTCACCGTCTTCAGCTCTGGCCGGCCGCTGGAATCGGACAGGTTACTGCAACTGATAGTCATGGACCAGGCTGGCGCCGGCAAAGCTCTGTACATTGGTCAGCAGCGCGGTCGTGGTCGCGGTCGTGCCTGCGAGATGAGCGATCAGCGGATAGGTGCGTGTCTGATTGTAGAGGAATTTGACCGAATTATAGGGCGCCAGGCTGTTGCCGTTTGAGCTGTTGCCGGTGTAGTCGATCTCGACCGGATGGGATTCGCCGGTGGTGGTGTCTTCCGTCGAATAGGTGACGGTGTAGTAATTGCCGACCCGATCGGACACCTTGTCCAGTGCCCACGCGCGCGCCGTCCCGATCGGCCCATTGGCGCCAATCGCCTGGATATTGGAGTCGGGCGTGTTGCCGAATTCCTGAATCTGGCCCGATTTGGTGTAGACCAGGAAGTATTGCGGGCCGTTGCCCTCAGTTCCCTGGGAGACGATCCGGCTGATGCCGTCGATCTCCGTTCGATATTCGGTTCCGCCGTTATAGTATCCAATCGCGATCAGGCGCTGGCCCCCATAGCAGTAGCGATCGGTCGCGTTGCCGTTGACATCCGTCCCGGTGATGGAGACACCGATGCTCTGGCCGTCCTGCGCGATCGTCTCCGGACAGCGGTTGATCGAGGCCAGCCCGCCGAGCGACCAGCCGCTTCCGAGGACGCCGTCGCCATTGGCGCTCGAATAGTTGAGCGAGATCGACGGCGCCATGCCCGCCGTACCCGGCGGCACCGCGATCGGCACCGAATAATCGGCCGTGCCGTCCGGCTGGACGCTGAACGCGCCCTCCGTCTGCATCGGTACCGCACCGGCGCCACCGCTCCACCCGGCCAATGCCAGCAGCAGCGCCGCGGATCCAAAGCACAGCACCGCGTTCTCCGCCCTGCCGCCGAGATTGCCGAAAGTCATCGCCGCCCTTCCCCCGAACATCCGTTCTACGACCTCATCCCCAACCAAGCGCCTTAACGCGCGTTCACCCGTCGCGCGTCGCGCGCAGCACCTCGGCCACCGAGGTCTCGCCCTGGAGCGCCTTCGCCAGCCCATGCTCCTGCATCGTCCGCATCCCTTCCGCCACCGCCTGGCGCTCGATCTCGCGCGCCTCGGCATGTCGCAGCACCAGCTGGCGGATCACATCCGACAGCACCAGCACCTCCAGGATCGAGGTCCGGCCGTGATAGCCCGTGCCGCCACAGACGGCGCAGCCCGGAGCGTCCCAGAGCCGGATCGGCCGGTCCGCCGTCAGCCGCTCGAGCCCCAGGCGCTCGACCAAATCCGCCGGCGCCGCCTCTGCGCTGCGGCAGCGCCGGCAGAGCGTACGCACCAGGCGTTGCCCGACCAGCGCCTGCACCGTGGAGGTCAACAGGTAGTCGTCGACGCCCATGTCGAGCAGCCGCGTCACGGCGCTCGCCGCATCATTGGTGTGCAGCGTCGAGAGGATCAAATGCCCGGTCAGCGCCGCCTGGACCGCGATCTCCGCCGTCTCCAGGTCGCGGATCTCGCCGATCATCATCACATCGGGATCCTGCCGCAGGAAGGCGCGCAGTGCGTTCGCGAAGGTCCGGCCGATCTGCGGCATGACCTGGAGCTGGTTGATGCCCTCCAGCTGATATTCGACCGGGTCCTCGATGGTCAGGATCTTGCGGTCCGGCGTGTTGAGCGCCAGGAGCGCGGTATAAAGCGTTGTCGTCTTGCCGCTGCCGGTCGGCCCGGTCACCAGCAAGATGCCGTGCGGCTGCGCCAGGATGCGTTCGAACAACCCGCACAGTTCCGCGTCGAAGCCGAGCGCTGCGAAGTCCAACGTCAGGCTGCCGCGGTCGAGGATGCGCAACACCACCCCCTCGCCATGCACCGTCGGCGTCGTCGCCACGCGCAGATCGATGTCCTGGCCGCGCACGGCGACCCGGATGCGCCCGTCCTGGGCGAGGCGCCGCTCGGCGATGTTGAGCTTGGCCATGATCTTGATGCGCGACACGATGGCGGAGCGCAGTCGCTGCGGCGGTGGATCGACTTCCTGCAGCACGCCGTCGATGCGGTAGCGCACCCGCAGCCGGTCCGGCGTCGGCTCCAGATGGATGTCCGAGGCGCGCGATTCGACGGCGCGCTGGATCAGTTGGTTTTACCAATCGGATTACCGGCGCGTCGCTCGCCAGATCCTTCAGCCGCTCGGCGTCATCCGCCGCCGACTCGTCGCGCCGGTCGGCCGCCCCTTGCCCGCCCGCCACCTCCGCACTGCCATAGAGCCGGTCCCACGCCGCTTCGAGATCGGTAGCGCAGGCGACGCGGCGCAGCACCGGCCGCTCGGCCGCGAAGCCCAGAGCCGTCACCACCACCTCATCCTGCGGATCGGCCATGGCCAACACCAGCGCATCCGCGGTCAGCGCCAGCGGGATCGCCCGGACCCGCTTCAGATATTTGCGGCTGATTTCGCCGGGCAGTATGGCCGCCGCCGGGTAGTCCGCCGGCCCAGCCAGAGCGAGGCCCGTGAGACCGGCCAGCGCATTGGCCAGATCCCGCTCCGAGATTAGCCCGAGCCGCGTCAGCACGGAGCCTAGCGGCTCGCCGCCTTCTCCGCACAACCGCTCCGCTCGCTCCAATGCTGAGGCGCTAAGCCGGCCTGTCGCCACGAGGTGGTCGGCCAGAGAGACGCTACTTTGTTGCGCGCGCTGGATCCCGTCAGGCACGACAATCTGGTCCCCGGTTGAGACTTGATGTTCGGTCACCGAAGACGCGTGGAGATCGTCGGGCATGGCTCAGCTGCCGCCTGTCGTATTTCCGGACGTGGCAGTCAGCGTCACCTCGTCGAAATTGGCTTGGCCTGTTCCGGTGCCGCCAAGAACGATCGTCAGCGGCTGTCCAACATTCGGGTCGCTGGCTGAGGCGTAGTAATTCACAGTGGCAAGGGCAAACGTCCCAGGCGACGGCACCTGCGTGCCGTTGTCACTGGCGAGCGTAGTACTGTTTGCCCGGAGGGAAACTACGTAGCCCCCGAACGCGAAATCCGCTCGAGCGCCGACATACACCTGCACGGTATAGGTAGTGTTCGGCTGAACTGTGGCCACGAGTTGCTGGGAGATGCTACCTGCGCCTATGTTGAAGACGTTGAATCCGTTTGGCACGCCGTTGGGAAAGGCCGTTGCAGGCCCCCGGTAGTTCGATCCCGCCTGCAGATTCCCGAGATTCCAGCCAACTACCCCATTGGTGATAAAGCTATTCACATGAGCGGATTGTCTTCGAAGCTTGAATTTGCTATCGCAAGCGATCCCAACTCGGCTGTAGTCCCGGCGGGCATCCCAATCAGGGAAAATTCGACCTCGTCGAAGAACGGGCCGTCTGGGATAAATCGCCATTCATAGGTCCCGCTTACCGGCAGCGTGATTGTGCCCGACTGGTCGGAATTGCCGCAGCCTTCGCTGTGGTTGTAGAGCTGCGTCTGTCCGTCCGGCTCGAGGAGGACGACGGTCTCGCCTTCGCACTGGGCGAGGTTCGTGCCCCATACGGTTATGAGCTGGATCTGCTGACCGGCCTGACCATTGAAGTTCACCTGAGCCACCTCGCCCGGCAGAGTCGTGTGGACGCTGGAAGACATCCCTACAGCCCCTGAGACCGCGAGTGGCGCCGCGGCCGACAAGGTCACGGTCCCGGAATAAGGACCGGCGATCAGCAGTTGCGCGACGTAGGTCCCGCTGACGGGGAGCGTCAGGACGGGCGATTGGTCCCAGCTGCCGCAGCCTTCGCCGTGGTTGTAAAGCTGCGTCTGTCCATCCGGCTCGAGAAGGACAACAGTCTCACCCTCGCAATGGCCGATATTGGCGTCCCACTGCGTCGAAAGCGTGATCTGTTGGCCTTGCGTCCCGCTGAACACAAGCTCGGCCACCTGCCCCGGAAGCGTGGTGGGAAGAACGGAGACGGCTGCGCCGATGGAGGAATCGGCGACCAGCGGCGCTGAGGCCGACAAGATCACGGTCCCGGAATAAGGACCGGCAATCAGCAACTGCGCGACGTAGGTTCCACCGACGGGGAGCGTCAGGACGGGCGATTGGTCCCAGCTGCCGCAGCCTTCACTGTGGTTGTAGAGCTGCGTCTGTCCATCCGGCTCGAGAAGGACAACAGTCTCACCCTCGCAATGGCCGATATTGGCGTCCCACTGCGTCGAAAGCGTGATCTGTTGGCCTTGCGTCCCGCTGAACACAAGCTCGGCCACCTGCCCCGGAAGCGTGGTGGGAAGAACGGAGACGGCTGCGCCGATGGAGGAATCGGCGACCAGCGGCGCTGAGGCCGACAAGATCACGGTCCCAGAATAAGGACCGGCAATCAGCAACTGCGCGACGTAGGTTCCACCGACGGGGAGCGTCAGGACGGGCGATTGGTCCCAGCTGCCGCAGCCTTCACTGTGGTTGTAGAGCTGCGTCTGTCCATCCGGCTCGAGAAGGACAACAGTCTCACCCTCGCAATGGCCGATATTGGCGTCCCACTGCGTCGACAGCGTGATCTGTTGGCCCTGCGTCCCGCTGAACACGAGTTCGGCCACCTGCCCCGGAAGCGTGGTGGCAATTTGAGTCACGCCCGCCCCAATTGAGGCATTGACCGCAGCTGGAACGGATACAATGAACGTTACAGTCCCGTCATACGGACCGCCTGGAATAAATTCTAAAGTATAAACACCTGTTCCGGGTAGCGTCAAAACACCAGATACATCGTAACTTCCGCATCCCACCGTATTATTGTAGACTATCTTACCCCCGCTTGGCGCTACTAAGATAATAGTTTCAGCTTCACAATGAGATAAGCCAGCATCCCATTGCGTTGTCAGCGTGATCTGCTGACCCTGCGTCCCGCTGAAGATCGCGCTTACTGACTCCCCTGGCGCTGTCGTCGTGACGGTGTCCTGAAACCCGCCATTAGCCAACGAATAAGGCCCCAGACCTCCGACCGTCCCCGTCTGGTTCGTCAGGTTGCCGTTCTGGTCGTAGATGTAGGAAATGGCTTGGCCGTCGGCGTCGTTGATCGACGTTTACCCGTCCGAGCGGATCGTATTGATAGCTCACGCTATTGTCGGCGTAGGCATTACGCACTGGCGACGCGAGCAGCACCATGGCCAGCAGCGCGATCTTGATCAGTCGGAAACACGCTCCCGGCGCAGTGCTCATGGGTGCTTCTCGATAGTCGGGGATCAGACGGAACATTCGCGCCACCGATGGTCGGGAGGGCCAATCCCAGATACGAGAAAAACGTGTCAGCGCTCCGATCGCAGCTAGGGGGCCGACCAGAAGCCGGCTCTCGGCTCCGCCACCGTGACGCGATTTTCACGCGGATCTCTGCGCCTCCTGGGATCCTTCGGAAGGGTCGCAGGGGTGCGACGCCTTGTCAATTCAATTTCTATCTTAGGTCGATATTAATATAATTAATAGATTCTTAATGGGGTATTTTTCCCGTGATATGCTATATATGATAATATTTCTGTCTTTATCAACCATGGTCCCACTGGGTCGCCAGCAGCCAAAACGGCTGATTGGCATTGCCGGTAAGACGAATGACGACCTCGCGTACGAAACGGCCCTGCGGCATCGGCACCTCGATCCGGATTGAAAACGGCCAGCCCGCAAGTTGGACCGAAGGATCGATGACGCCGCCGAGAACCGGGCCCGCCCCGGCGCTGCCCGGGGTGGCCGCGTTGCGCGCCTGGATCAATGCATCGACCTGCGGCTCGTCCATGCCGGGCAGGGACAGCAAGGCCGCACGCGGCGCTGTCTGGGTATTGAGTGTTTGACGTTGGGAATACACGGTGAGGATTGGCCTGAGCTGCTGGAACAGCGCAGGGGTAATGCCCATCACCAACTGCAATTCATCAACGGTCTGAAACGGCCCGCAGCGCGGGACGTAATCATAGCCGGCAGCCCGGTAGTCTTCAGCCTTGGCACCGTGCAATCGTCGCAGATCACCCTTCTCGCGCCAATCGAGCACGGCCTCGGTGAGGGCGTCGGCTGCCTCCGGCTGCTGCCCAGCGACTACGAACATGCGCTGCAGCGTCGGGCCGCTCGCCATGTTCAGATCGATTTTGCCGTACTCGTCCTGGATGGCGACGCTGACCGGCTGCTCTTTGAACACGGCGCTGCGCGGTACGCCGTCGACCCGCCAGCGGTGATCGATCCGCGGGTCGATCAGTCCCAGGACGGCGCGGTTGACCGCCGCGTCAGCCAGCGCCTCGGCCTTTGCGCGGGCCAAGCCGCTCGCCGCCAGCCGGCCCGAGATCCGCTCCGTCGACAGCATGGCCGCGGCGATGGCAGCCAGGATCAATAGACCCCAGAGCACCGTCACTAAAGCTAGCCCGCACTGTCGCTCCATGGCGGCCAACCCAGCGCTATCTGGGACGGTGATCAAATAGATCGCGCGCTTCCGGGATCGCGCGACGAAGCTCTTCTGTAGCATCCCGCAGCTTTTGCACACCCTGAACCACGTGCGGTGTCAGCAGGAAAAGCAATTCCGTGCGCTGGATCCCGTTCGTACTGCTGCTGAAGAGCGCGCCCGCTCCCGGCAAATCCTGCAACCACGGTATGCCGCCACGACTGCCGGAGGTTTGGTCCTTGAACAGACCGCCCAAAGCGATCGTCTCACCGTCCTGCACTGCGACCGTGCTGCTGACCTTCTCCAGCGAAATCGTCGGCGAAAGCGTCGGATTAGAGGTTGGTTCGACCTCACTCACCTCCTGCGCGACATCCATCAGGACCAATCCGCCTTCGTTCACCCGTGGTGTGATCTTCAGAAGCACGCCGGTATCCTTATATTCGATGGAATTGACCACCGGTGCGTCGGCAGCCGTCACACTAGTGGCCGATTGTGTTGTAATCGGCACCTGGTCGCCGACCTGCAGAGTCGCCGTTTGGTTATTCAACACCAAGACTTCTGGCGTCGACAGGATATTCGTTGTCGTGATGTCCTGGAGCGCGCTCAGTACGACTGAAATACTGCTACCCGATGAAAACAAGTAGTTAAACCCTGGAAAGTCGGCGAAAGCGTGCTACTCAAGCCATTCGATAGGATGACATCGTGTTTTGACCCGGACAGGAATGAGTATTGTATTCCGTAGTTCATATCCTTTGTCAGATCGACCTCCGCAATCGCCGCTTCGAGCAGTACCTGAAGCGGCGCGATGTCGAGCTTGGCCAGCGCCGACTCGACGACCGCGTAGTCGGCCGGGGTGGCATAGATCAGCAAGGCGTTGGTGGTCTGGTCCGCCGTAATGCGAATATTCGGCCCACGCCGCGTCCCGGATGCCTCTTCAGGGCTACTGAGGGGGCTCTCCGACGGGAGCGCTGTGGCGGCCTCCTTCGATTTGGAGGGATCGAGCAAGCCGGGAGTCGACAGAGTTGAGCCTGAACCCGTTGACGCACCCGTCGAAGCCGTCGCCGCCGGTGAGTCCGGTTCGCTCAGCCCGGCCTCCTTCGAGCCGTTCGCATTGCCGCTTTGACTGCTGCCGGTCAGGATCTTGTTCAGAACTCCCGCCAAATCCGCAGCGCGACCGTTCTGAACGTAATACACATAGATGCGCTGATTGGCCGACCTCCCGGATCCGGTCCAGTCTGCCGACCCAATCGGCCAACTGATCCAGATATTTAGGCTGCGGCGAGATGGCCAGGATCGAGTTGATCCGGCTGACCGGCACAAGCCTGACCATGCTCGCGAGCGGTCCGTCCTTGCCACCCAGAACCTCCTTCAGCTCCGCGATAACCGTTTTCGGATCGACCGATTTGAGCGGCAACACAGCAAAGGACATGCCGGCCATCCAATCGACATCGAACAGACGGATATTATCAATGAGCGCCGCACGCTCGCGTTCGGTCCCGGCAATGATCAGCAGATTGCGCGCAGGATCGGCCCGCAGGATGCTGTCCTTAGGCGCTAGTGGCTCCAGCAGTTTCTGCATCTCCGGCACGCCGACGTACAGCAGCGGCACGATCTCGACGCCAAAGCCGGGCTCGCGGCGGCGTCCCGTCTCGAGCGGGCCGGTGCCGCGCGCGGCATCGGCAAGCGGTACCACCCGATAGATCCCATCGCGCTGCACCATGGCCAATCCGGCGAGACGGATCGCTTGCTCGAATGCCGGCAGCACGATATCGCGCGCCAGTGGCCGCGAAGTCTGCAGGGTCACCGAACCCTGCACTCCGGCGTCGACCAGATAGTTGAGCTTCAAGAGATCGCCCAGTACCGCCTTCGCGACATCGGCGATATCGGCATTGACGAAGTTGAGCGTCGTCTCCCCCTCCGGCGAGGTGGATGTTCCCTTGGAACTCGGGTTCGACCCGACGAAGTGCCCGGTACCGCGCCTGATCTCCGGCGGCGGCATGGCATCCTCCTCATGCGGAAGCGATTGAAGGGCAAGGGATTGCGGCGTGGGACTCGCCGCGGGCGCCGAAATCTGCTGCGATGATGCAAGCGAGACTGGGCTTTGTACGGCGGGCGCGGCACAGGACGCGAGCGCCAGGGAAAGCGTGACAATCCGAATATTCTTGACCATTGCCTCGTCAGTCTTTCTGGGCCGGTCTCGACCGGCCGATCTGTCGCATTAAGGATGTCGCGCGGGAGGACGCGGCGGCTGATTGGCCGGGTGGGCTGGAGCGCCAGCTTTCGATCTGCCCTCGGTCGGCGACGGGAAGCCGAGCTCCTGGGTCGTCCCGTCGATCGCCAGAACAACGTGGTCGGTCGAGATCTGCCGGAGTTCCCATCGGTCCACCGTCGCCCCCTCGGCCACCCGCGTCACATCGCCAGCAGCCTTGACTCGAATGATCGCGATCCGTCCCCCTGGACCGTTGACGATGCCGAGCAACGTCAGGCTCGTGCCAGGCTCCGGCGGGGGGGGCGGGGGCGGCGAGGGCGCAGGCCGCGGAGCCGCGGCAACGGCTTCTGCGGCCGGCGCGGGCCTGGGCGGCCGGCGGTCTGCCGTAAACAGAGGGCGTGCTGCGAGCTCCGAGACATTCAACGGCGCTGGGGTGACCGAGACAGGTTCCGCCCCTGCGTCAATCGTTTCGGCTTGCGGGGGCGCAAAAGCCGCAGGCGAACGGCTCAGCTCGACGGCCAGCGCCCCTGCCGACGCGACGACGGCGGCGCCCAGAAACATAGGTAGGATCCGGCGGTTCATGCCGGTTTGCCTGCGTGATAACCGGAAACCTCCCAGCGAATTGCAAGCGAAGGGGCTGCCTTTGCTGGCGTTTCCGGCGCATGCAAATCGATCTGATCGAGGAACAGATAGGGCGCGTGAGCATCGAGCGCCTGCAACAACACCGGGAGCGCCGTCATCGGCACAGTCAGGTCGAGGCGCAGGCCGATTCGTTCGAAACCACCTTCCTGCGCTGCCGGCAGCTGTTGCGCGCTGCGAATCTGGCCGCCGGCGCTTTCGACCAAGCGCTTCACTTCGCTCTGCAGCCCGGCCGAAGCGAGCGCCGAAGTCGCGCCGGGCCACAGACCGGGCAAGGAGGCCTCCTCCTGATTTAGCTTCGCCAGACGCTGCTCGAGCCCGGGCTGCAGGGCTGCGACGCGTTGATAGCCGGTTAGGAGGCGAAGCGAGCTGTCCAGATCCTCGTCGTTCCCCTGCAACCCGCTGAGCAGGGGCAGCACAATGCCGAAACACACCGATGCCATGAGGAGCAGCAGGATGGACAACGCCGCGACGCGTGGGACCAGCCGATAGCGGGCGCCGATCATGGGCCGCTCCCGTCACGCAATTCGGCGGATAGATCGAAACGCTCGGGACCCGTGCTCACCAGGACCGACGGCGCGGAGGAGTGAACTATCGCCAAGAGCGCCGACCGACCGAGCGTGTCTGGCAGTGCCGACGCCTGCTTCGAGAATCCATGAAGTCGGAGCGTCTTGCCGGCCAGCTCGAATTCGGTCACCCAGCTGTCATCCGGCAGCTTTGCGGCCAGTTCCTCGAGCAATTGCCCAGCACTGGTTGCGCGCTTGCGACGGGTCAGGAAGACGATGCGGCCCTCGCGCCCATCGAGCTCCTTCTGCATCGCCCTCACCACCTCGGCCCCGGCGCGGCTGCGTGTGAGTTCGGCTGCCAACGCGACGGCGTAAGCGTCTTGCCGAGACTGATGAGCCAGCCAGGCTGCCATTGCCAGTCCTACGGTGATCACTGCCAGCGCTGCCGACAGACGGTGCCGACGGAGAAACGCTTCTTCGGATATCTGGTCGGGCTGAAAATCGAGCGCCCACCCTTCCTCCCTCTGAACCCCAAGGCGAGATGGCGTGAGCCCCCAGCGCCGAAGAGAAGCGAGCGCTTGATCGGCCGCATGCCGCTTCACGAGCATTGCCTCGACGACCATGCGCTTGACGGCTGGCTGGCGCTCGACAACACGAGCGTCGAAATACACTTGCTCCGGCGTGAAGGGCGTTTGCCTGTCGAGTTCGAAGCGCAACAGCAGCGCCATGCGCCGCGGCGAAGCGAGCGGTAGCAAGAGACGCTGATGAAGCAGCTGCGCCGTGGGCAGACGCAGCTCGACCCGGTCAGGCTGGAGATCAGCCACAGCCGCGGTAAGCTGAGGTGGCGCCGGCCCATCAATCTCCTCGGGGCCGATCCGCCCGCAGGAGATGTAGCGACTGCCGACACGGCGGCCCAACGCTACGCCCGCAAGATCGAAATCGAGGACGAGTATCGGACGAGCCGGAGCGAAGCGGCGCCAGAGCGAGCCCGGTACCAGCCCGCGCAATTCGGTCAGCCACCAGCCCCATGCGGTCGCCATCTGGTCTAAGACCGGTTCGAGTGCCAGACGGCGAAGTGACAGACGCATCTAGCGGCCTTGGCAACGATGGCTGAGCAAGTCGAGCACGCACCCTTCGTCGACCGCGATCTGGGGCGCGATCACGAGTTCGGGCCAGTGCCGTGGATCGCCCGGCGGGAAGGCGCCGCTGATCCGGACCATGCTGGGCAAGGACAAACGCTCGCTCCAGCTGTCGTGCCAGGACGGTTCCGCGCCCGGCTGATCTGCGCCGAAATAGGCGAAACTGGCTCGGGCCAGGCCCGCAACCAGAACAACTGGGCGGCCGGGCTGCGGCCTCCCCGATCGCCAGTTCCGGCGTTGCACCAATCGTCAGACGTAGCCCAGCCTCGTCCGGCTCTGCAGCCACGACGAAGCGTGCGAAACCGGCGCTCCCCAGCGCCTCCGGCGCGGTTGCCAGAAAGCTGATCCGGCTGGGCCGTCCCTTCGAAGAGAATATGGGGATCGGTCGGATCGGCCACGGCCAGATACGGATAGGCCGAGATCAGTGCGTGGCGCAGCACAGTCTCTGCGAGTTCGATCTGTTCGACGGAGCCGCCTTGACCGTCACTGCGCTGCCACGCCATGGCGCCGAAGCGCAGGGCCGCCCAGCAGCGACAGGGAAATCAGGCCGAGGATCGTCATCGCCACCAGCAACTCGATCAGGGTGAAGCCGCGATCATTCTTCACAACGCCGTGTCCTTCGAAGCCAGGCGCAGCGTCGTCAGTGTCATCGAGCGCTCGCGTCCGCCAGCCTGCCATCTCACCGTCGCCAGCACCTGATATGGAGCTAGCGGCCAAGCATCCCGATCTCCGGCTTCGCCATAGGGCGAGATCTCCATCTCCCACCGGTAGCCGTTGCCAAAGCTCCCGCTGCTCATTCCCGGCGCCAGCGGCAGATCAGCGCCGAGCCGGGCCGTGAGAGACTGCGCGAGTGATGCCGCCATCGCCTGGGAGTCGGCCTTGAAGTTCCGGTCGAGCACGGCGCCGAAGACTGGAAACAGCGCGGCGAGCCCGAGTCCCAATATTGCCATGGCGACGACCGTCTCGATCAAGGTGAAGCCGGCCGCGGTAGGTCGTTCATTCATCGACGCGCACCCGACCGGTCAGCCAATCGATCGCAATAGCGCTATGCCGCTCGCCCAGCCACAACTGGAGCCGCCCGCCCGTCGAACTCCCGTCGGAGAAGAACCGGACTCGATCCGCGGTCTCGCCGCGGTTGCGCGGTACCTCGGCGAGGCTAAGGCGGGTTCCGGGCGGCAACGCCTCGGGACGAGTTCCATCGCTCGAAGCATATCGGTCCGGCATTACGAAGAGCGTGGCCTCGCGTTCCTGCAACATGGCCATCCGACGCGTCGCGCGAAGATCATCGGCGAGGATTCGGGTTGCCGCCCTGAGGCGCAAGGCCGGCAGCGATGCCGAAAGGCCGCCGGTCACCGTCAGGGCGAGTACGCCAAGAATGCCCAGAACAACCAGCATTTCGAGGAGGGTAAAGCCTGCTCGCGGTGTTCGCGGATGGGCGCGACAGGCTGCAATCACGCTGCCAGCTCGTTGATTTTGAGAATCGCCATCAGGATGGAGGCGACGATCGTCGCGACAATGCCGCCCAAGCCAATAGTGAGCCCGGGCACCAGCGCCGCCAGCAAGCGGTCGATTGTGCGCTGCACTTCCCGATCATAAATATCGGCCTGGCGCAGCAACATTGCCTCCAGCTTGCCGGTCTCCTCGCCGACCCGCACGAGGTGCAGCGCCAAGGACGGGAACAATTTGGCCCGGGCTAGCAGATCCGCCAGCCCCTCGCCTTCGCGCACGCTCTCGGCCGTGGCGCCGACAGCGGCAGCCACCGCCGAATTGCCGAGCGTTTCGCTGGTAATGGCGATCGACACCGGCAACGTCACGCCATTCCCGAGCAAGGTCCCAAGGGTCCGGCTGAACCGCGCCGCCTCGATCCGGATGATCAGGCCGCCCAGTACGGGAACGCGCAGCAAGCCGGCATCCCTGCGGCGGCGCAGTTCGGGCCGTTTCATCGCGCGCCGAAGAGCTAGGACCACCGCCGCGACGCCCAGCGCCATGAGCCAACCGTAGTCCGTAGCGATATCGCCGGCGGCCATGACAATCTGCGTCGGCACTGGCAACGCCTTGCCGGCCTCGTCGAAGAGTGGCTTGAACGCCGGCAGCACGTAGATCAGCATGACGGCCAGCGACAATCCGCCCATTGCCAGCAGAATTATCGGATAGACCAGGGCGGATTTTATGGTCTCGCGCAACGCATGCGCCTTCCCCAGATAGTCGGCAAGGCCCAGCAGTGCGCCCTCGAGACCGCCGCTTAACTCCCCCGCACGGATCAAGCTGATTGCCATGGCCGGAAAGTTTCGGCGATCGGCACCCAATGAATCAGCCAGACCGCTGCCGTCCCGCACTCGCCCTAGGGCCGCTTGCAGCGCCGGCCTCAGCGATTTGCCGGGGGTGAGATCGATCAGGATCTCGAGCGATCGGTCCAGCGGTAGCCCCGCCTCCAGCAACGTTGCCAATTCGTGAATTGCAATCGCCAGCTCGTTGACCGATGGGCGGCGCAGCGTGGCGAGATCGGTATCGAGCAACCATCTTAGCCTGCTCGCCGAAGCCTCGACGGTGCTGATCGGGAAATGCCCGAGTGCCTGCAGGTGATCGACCACCACCTGTATAGATGGCGCCTCAAGCTCACCGGTTACGGTGGCACCATTCGCTGCTAACGCTTTGTAGCGGAAGTGGGGCATTACACTATGCGATCTCGGCTTGGCAGCGACGCTGAATCACTTCAACCAACATGTTCATTGGACCATAATATATGTCACACAAAATTGAATTTAGCGCGTATAGCGCGCAATAGACCTTGGGGTGCTATCGCGAAGCTCAGTTGTCAATGCGGCGCAGCACGAGAGCGCTTCGAAACCGGATTGCCTGAAACCGCCCGAGGTTGCGCCTCAAGCGCTCCGATTTCACCACTCGTGGCCCGCGGCAGAGGATGACCAACGGGCGCGATCGGAAGTATGGTCGATCGGGCCTCGAGGGATATGCGGAAATGGGGCTGATCCGGTTTTAGCAAGTCCAACAATGCGCGGCGGGCAGGCTGCCTCTAGCAGGCTGCGGAAAAAGGGCTGGCGAGTGACGTGTCGTCGTGATTCGATTCCGTCTGCGACGAGACGGAGGGAATGATGCGCGGCACGGACGATCGGACGGATCAGCTATTCAGCTAGGTGAGCTGCGAGGCTCGTGTTCCGGCGGATCACCCGATCCGGATGATCGTCGACGAGGCGCTGGAGGTGCTGTCGCCAGAGTTTGAGGCGCTCTACGCGAAGAGCGGTCGGCCCTCGATCGCGCCGGAACGGCTGCTTCGGTCGCTTTTGCTGCAGGCGTTCTATTCGGTGCGGTCCGAGCGGCAGCTGATGGAGCAGCTCAATTACAATCTGCTGTTCCGCTGGTTCGTCGGCTTGCCGATGGATGCGACGGTGTGGGACGTGACGGTCTTCACCAAGAACCGGGAGCGGCTGATCGAGGGTGACATCGCGGCGAAGTTCATGGCCGCGGTGCTGCGTCAGTCTCGGATCAAGGCGCTCTTGTCGGACGATCATTTCTCGGTCGACGGCACGCTGATCGAGGCCTGGGGGCCAGC
>JBBCHB010000028.1:0-24917 GCA_037200015.1 Aliidongia sp.
GTGCGCATCCGCCCCGATTCCGTCGCGTTCACCCTGCTGCTGGCGCTTCTGTCTTCCCTGCCGACTTTCGGCATCGACATGATCCTGCCGACCCTGTCGGCAACCGGCGCAGATCTCGGCGCACCGCCGGGCGAGGTCGGCCTGGCGATGAGCGTCTATCTGCTGGGCGTCGGTGCGGCGCTGGTCGCGTATGGGCCGATCTCGGATCGCTTCGGCCGCAAGCCGGTCATCGTGTTCGGCAGCGTGCTCCTCATCGCCGCGAGCATCGGCTGTATCTTCGCTCACTCGCTGGGCGAACTGCTGGCGTACCGCGCCCTCCAGGGCGCGGGCGCCGCAGCACCGGGCATCGGCGCGGTCACGATCGTCCGTGACCTCTTCGACGGAGCGGCTGCGCGCGCGAAGATGTCCTATGTCGTCTTCGCCGTGAACATCGTGCCGATGGTCGCTCCAACGGTCGGGGCCGCGCTGTTGCCGATCGGCGGCTGGCGAAGCGTCTATCTGGTGCCGATCGTCGGCGGCTGCGTGCTGCTTCTGGCCATGCGATATCTCGCAGAGACGGCGCGGCTGGATCCGACCGCCCGATTGCGGCCGGCCGCCGTCATCCGCGACTATCTGCGCGTGCTGACCCATCCCGTCTGCCTGGGAAACATTCTCTGCAACGCGGCGGCCGCCGGATCGGTCTTCGCCTATATCACCGGGTCTTCGCTGTTCTTCATCAACCTGCTCGGCCTGAGCCCGGGGCAATACGGCCTGATCTTCGGCATCAGCTCGCTCTCCGTGATGGGCGGAACGGTCGTCAATACGCGCCTCAGCACCGGGGGTGCATCGCCCAGCCGGCTGATCGCGCTCGGCCTGATGCTCTCGACGCTGCTCGCCGCGGCCCTGCTGGTGATGGCGCTTGCAGGGGGCGAGTCGATAATCCTGGTCGTGCTGGTCATGGTCGGGGTCGCTTTGTCGTTCGGTCTGATTTCGCCGAACGCGATGAGCGGCGCCCTGCAGCCCATGCCCGAGATCGCAGGTTCGGTCAGCGCCGTAATGGCGTTCGTCCAGATGCTGGCCGCCGCCGTGTCCAGCGCCCTGGTCGCCGAGCTTTTCGACGGTCATTCCGCGGTGTCGATGGCAGGGGTCATGGCGTCCTTCTGCCTGCTCGCGATCGCCTCCTATATCGGTATCGCCCGGCGCGCCGACCGGGCCGCGTTTGCCGGATAGGTCCGCACCGCGCGCAATATGACGGCTGTAGCGGTGCTGCGCCTCCTTGAAATCAGCCCGTATTCCAGCTCCGTCACGCTGTCGAGGACGTTTAGGACAGGAGAGCCATCATGCTGGAAGATCTCGATCTGGAGCCGATCCTCATGGCGCGTGACGGCGTGAGTCTCGCGCATTTCGAGGCCGGGCCGGTCTCCCCGGAAGACCCGCCGCTCCTGCTGATCAACGGCTGGACCGGCGATCACGGCATCTTCACGTCGCAGATCAACCATTTCAGCCGGACGCGCCGCGTCGTGGCGGTGAATCTTCGCGGCCACGGGGCGAGCGAAGGCCCCCGGCAGGAATACACCATGGCCGGTTTTGCGGATGATATTGCCTGGCAAAGCCGGCGGCTGGGATTGGACAAGCCGGTCGTCATCGGCCACAGCCTCGGCGGCGCCATTGCGCTCGAGCTGTGCGGCCGCCATCCGGATCTGGCCACCGGCATGATGATGATCGACTCGATCGTCATGATGCCACCCGTATCGCAGGACCATCCTCAGGTCCGGCAGCTGCTGGACGGCATCGGCGGGCCGGACTACCTCGCCGTTTCGCGAACGAACGCCTGGGAGATCGGCTGCGACTACGACGAGCCCGCCCGACGTCTGGCGATCTTCCGCAAATACATCCTGCCGCCATGCGAAAAGACCCCACAGCACGTGGCGCTTTCGACCATCCGGAACGTTCTGCTGAACTATGATCCGGTGCCTGCAGCGGCAGCCTGCAAGATCCCGATGGCTTATATCTCCGCGGACGTGCCCATGGTGACGATGGCACGGGATCTCGACCGCCTGCAGCAGCTGTGCCCTCAGCTGGTCGTCGGGAAGACGCTCCTGGCCGGCCATTTCAACACCATCGAGGTGGCCGATCAGGTCAATGCGATGATCGAGCGTTTCCTGGCCGTCGGTCTCGTCAGGAAACCGGAACGACGCTGATGCGGCCGGGTCGCCAGGTGCTGGCGTTCGGGGGCGGTATTCAAGGGTTCAGGCGGCGGGCGCAAGGCGAGAGCAAGAAAAACGAACGGCAAAAATACCTGCCCTGCGGGAACGACTCTGTGCGGTGAAGGTTTTCTCGGCGTGCCAGCCTTCACCCGAGGACCCCATGAGAATTGCCCAGATCGCGCCGCTCTATGAAAGCTGCCCGCCTAAACTCTATGGCGGAACGGAGCGGATCGTCTCCTATCTGACGGAAGAACTTGTGCGTCAGGGCCATGACGTTACCTTGTTCGCGAGCGGCGATTCCGAGACCGGCGGGACGCTCGTGCCGGGCGCCGAGATGGCGCTGCGGCTCAATCCGGCAGTGCGGGACGCGATCCCCTATCATGTCATGATGCTGGACGAGGTGATGCGCCGCGCCGACGAATTCGACGTGCTGCATTTCCATGTCGATGTCCTGCATTTCCCGCTGATCCGTCACTTCGCCGACCGCACGGTGACGACGCTGCATGGCCGGCTCGACCTGCCGGATCTGCAACCCTTCTACAGGGCCTTTCCCGAAGTGCCGCTGGTCTCGATCTCCGACCATCAGCGGCGTCCGATGCCGGATTGCGTCACCTGGGCCGGCACGGTCCATCACGGCTTGCCGCGCAATCTGCTGCCGTTCAGCCCAACGCCGAAGGAGGGTTATCTCGCCTTCCTCGGCCGGATCTCGCCGGAGAAGCGGCCGGATCGCGCGATCGAGATCGCCGCGCGCACCGGCCGGAGGCTGAAGATCGCGGCCAAAATCGACAAGGCGGACCAGGCCTATTGGGACGAAATGATCGCGCCCCTGGTCGAGGTGCATGCCAATGTCGAATACATCGGCGAGATCACCGAGCACCAGAAGGCCGAGTTCCTCGGCAATGCCAGCGGCCTGCTCTTCCCGATCGACTGGCCGGAGCCCTTCGGCCTGGTCATGATCGAGGCGATGGCCTGCGGCACGCCGGTGATCGCCATGCCGGGCGGCTCGGTACCCGAAGTGATCGAGGACGGCGTCTCCGGCTTCATCGTCGGCAGCGTCGATGCCGCAGTCGACGCCGTGCGGCGCCTGCCCGATCTCGACCGGCTCAAGGTCCGTGCAGCCTTCGAAGCGCGGTTTACGATGGAGCGCGTGGCGCTGGACTATGTCGAGACCTACCGCTCGCTGCCGGGCGTACGCCGCGAGACGACGCGGCTCTTCGCCGTCGAGGATGAAGCGATGACATTGTCGGCGGTCGCGTAGCGCATGCAGGGCCGACGACGCGGCTTGCTCATCAAGCCGCGTCTCGGATCAGCGCCTCGGCCGGGATATGCCATTCGTCGTGCAAACGCCGGATCATGGCGACCGACAACCGCTTGATCGAACCGGTCATGATTTCCGATGCCCTGCTGCGGCTGTTGAGCAGTCGCGCAAGATCCGCCTGCGTATAGCCCATCTGTTCCATACGAAACCGGATGGCTTCGATCGGTGACGGCGCCTCGATCGGGAACGCGTCACGCTCGTATCGTTCGACCAGGATCGCCAGCACCTCCAACTCGGCGATCTCCGGCGTATCTTCCACCGCGTCCATCAGCTGATCGATACGCTCGAGCGCCGCGCGATGCGCCTCGGGAGTCTTGATGGGATGCAATGCCGTCATATCGTCCTCACATCGACCTTGTCATACTCGTCGTGGGTGCCCGCAACCGGACGCGAGCGACGCCGGCCGCATAGTTGAATTGAACGACCAGGCGGTAGCTGTTGCCGCAGATATCAAAGACGATACGGCCATCACCCACCACGTCCGCCGTGCCGAAGACAGCCTTCACGTCGGTTGGCTTACGCCATTTGGCCTGCGCGACTTCCTGCTTCCAGGCGGCCATGCGGCGATCAAGCGTCCTCCCTTGCTGGGGCCTCGCGCGCTTCTCGCGCTCGATGAGCGTAGCAATAATATCGAAGCCGACGATCAGCATCGGACATCATCATATGTTCCAATTATCGGAACAAGAGGCGTTGGGGCAGTAGAAGTTGTTCCCGCTAGATAGCCGGCGCAGCCCCCCGATCGCTGCCTTACCCGACAGCATCTTCCCTTCCCGCCGGCCTTCGGCTGCGCTATGTCGAAACCGCCCCAGCAGCGAGTCTCGACTATGCCCCAGCCGCCCCTCCATCATCTCGACACGGCCGTAGCGGCGCTGACCGAAGAGGAAGCCGCCGAGGCGATCGGCGAGCTCATCGCCGCGATCACCTATTACGGCCAGAAATACCATGTCGAGGACGCGCCGGAGATCGACGATTCGGAGTATGACGCGCTCTACAACCGGCTGGCCGCGATCGAAACCCGCTTTCCGGAGTTGGTGCGCGAGGACAGTCCGACGCGCAAGGTCGGTGCGGCGCCGGCCGCCGGCTTCCGCAAGATCCGCCACGCCATCCCGATGCTGTCGCTGGGCAACGCGTTTTCGCGCGAGGATGTTCAAGGCTTCGTCGACAGCATCCGCAATTTCCTGCGCGAACTGCGCTCCGACGCCTCGGTCGCGATCGACTTCGTCGCCGAGCTGAAGATCGATGGGTTGTCCTGTTCGCTGCGCTACGAGGATCGCCGGCTGGTCCAGGCGGCTACGCGCGGCGACGGGCAGGAGGGCGAGGACGTCACCGCCAACGTCCAGACGATCGAGACGGTGCCGAAGCGCCTGCCGGACGATGCGCCCGACCTGGTCGAAATCCGCGGCGAAGTGTTCATGACCGATGCCGCCTTCCAGGATCTGAACGAACGGCAGCGCGCTTCGGGCGGCAAGCTCTTCGCCAATCCGCGCAACGCCGCAGCCGGCAGTTTGCGCCAGCTCGATCCCTCGATCACGGCGTCGCGGCCGCTGGGCTTCTTCGGCTATGCCTGGGGCGAGGTGTCGGCACCGCTCGGGCCGACGCAATGGGACATCCGCGAGAAACTGCGCAGCTGGGGTTTCAGCCTCAACGAGCCGGCCCGGCTGGTCCGCTCGGTCGACGAGATGATCGGCTATTACGACGAGATCGAGCTCGCGCGGCCGAATCTCGGCTTCACCATCGACGGCGTGGTCTACAAGGTGAACCGGCTCGACCTGCAGCAGCGCCTGGGCTTCGTCAGCCGCGCCCCGCGCTGGGCGCTCGCGCATAAATTCCCGCCCGAGCAGGCCAAGACCAGGCTGGAGCGGATCGTGCTGCAGGTCGGCCGCACCGGCACGCTGACGCCGGTCGCCGAGCTGACGCCGATCAATGTCGGCGGCGTCATGGTCGCGCGCGCCACCCTGCACAATGAGGATTACATCGCGGAGAAAGACATCCGCGTCGGCGATACCGTCGTCGTGCAGCGCGCCGGCGACGTGATCCCGCAGGTCGTGCGCGTCATCCTGGAGCTGCGCCCGGCCGACAGTGTGCCCTTCGTCATGCCCGAGACCTGCCCGGTCTGCGGCTCGCTCGCGATCCGCGAGCCGGGCGAGGCGGCGCGGCGCTGCACCGGCGGCCTGATCTGCGAAGCGCAGGCAGTCGAGCGGCTGAAGCATTTCGTCGCGCGCGAGGCTTTCGACATCGAAGGGCTCGGCTCCAAGACCATCGTCGAGTTCCACGAGGCCGGGCTGATCCGCAATCCGGGCGACATCTTCCGCCTGCAACCCGGCCAGATCGAAGGCCGCGAAGGCTGGGGCGCGGTCAGCATCGCCAAGCTGATCGACAATATCCAGGCCCGGCGCGACGTGCCGCTCGACCGCTTCGTCCTGGCGCTCGGCATCCGTCAGGTCGGCCAGTCGACCGCGCGCCTGCTCGCCCGCAACTATCTGAGCTTCGCCGCCCTGCGCAGCGCCATGGCCGAGGCGGCCGATCCGGAGAGCGATGCCTATAAGCGCCTGATCGACATCAACGGCATCGGCGCGGATACCGCGGCCGATATCATCGGCTTCTTCGCCGAGCCGCGGAACTTGGCCGTGCTCGACGATCTCTGCGCCCATGTCACGGTGCTCGACTTCGCCGTGCCGAAGACCGAAACCGGCGGCGCGCTGGCCGGCAAGACCATCGTCTTCACCGGTACGCTGGTCGAGCTAACCCGCAACGAGGCCAAGGCGCGGGCCGAAGCGCTGGGCGCCAACGTCACGGGCTCGGTCTCGGCCAAGACCGATCTGGTCGTAGTCGGCGCCGATGCCGGGTCAAAGGCGGTGAAGGCGGAGCAGCTCGGGGTCAAGACGATCAGCGAAGCGGAGTTCTTGACGTTGATCGGGGGGTGAAAACCGGGCGTTTGGACGGTTGCGCCGGTTTCTCCCTCCCCGCGAACAACGTATTGCCGTCCGGTTGAAAATTCCGCTATGACAAAAAGACCATGATCGGGGTAGGTCCTATGTCATCGCTAGCACGAATATTGGCATTTCTGTTGCCGACGGCAGCAATTCTTACGGCGTGTCACAATCCACAATCGCAAGTAAACATTGCCTGGAACGGTGAGACATACCGCTCGGCCGAGGCCTATCGGGCCGCCTTTTCGGCGTATGACTCCAAGCTGGTCGCCGCCGTTCCCGTCATGAGCGATCGCATTGGCGGCCGCGTCCTCATGATCTTGCCAGACGCGGATCGCATCCGCCCACTGACGGTCAAGACCGCGAATCAGCCTGCCGCCAACACGCAGCTTTTCGTCGAGTACGATCAGGCCTCGTTTCAAACGGTCGTCGACTCGGTCAAGCGCAGCAAACTCTTCGACAGTGTCGAAGTCTCCGTCCGGAACGATACCGAGAGCCCGCCGGACCTTGGCTACGATTATGTCCTCTGGGTGAAAGTTGCCACGACCGGTCCCAATCACACGGGGCAATGGTTCAGCCGGTGGACCTTGCGACGGGGAAGCAGTTTTGTCGAAGAGGGTATCGGCGGTGATCCTGGCGTCCCGGAAAGCGAGCGGATGCTCGCCTTCCTGAAATCGGTGAGATCCGCCTCCGCCAAGCTGGGCGGTCCTGCCCTGGCCAGCGGTGCCTCACCAGGCAACGCGGCGCCGTACGGTGCGCTCTCCGGCGTTGTCGTCAGCACGCAAGGCGACATCGTTACCAGCGAACATGGCGTCAACAGCTGCGGCAGCATGCAGGTGCGGACGCAATCGCTGACCCTGCCGGCAACGATTGTCGCACGCGACCGGCAGAACGATCTGGCCCTGCTCCATGTCCAGCACAGCTTCGCCGCACCCGCCGTCTTCCGTGACGGCGCCGGAATTCGCCAGGCGGAAACCGTCGTCGCTATCGGCTATCCCTATGGCGAGAAATGGGACAGCGGCGCGACAGTGACGAACGGATCGGTCAGTTCGCTGTCCGGGGCCGGCGACGACACACGTTTCCTGCAATTCACCGCGCCTGTCCAACCGGGCAATAGCGGCGGGCCGCTCCTGGATCCCGGCGGACATATCGTCGGCATCGTCAAGGCGAAGCTGAACCAGTCTCCGGCCGGACCGTCAAGCGGCGACATCCCGCAAAATGTGAATTTGGCGGTCAAATCAGCGGTCGTCCGGGAGTTTCTCGATACGAACGGCGTCAAGTACCGCGCTGCGCCATCGACGACCGAACTCCGCTCCGCCGATATCGCCAGCGCAGCGAAGCAGTCGGTCGTCTATGTCGAGTGCTTGCGGTAACGGCCGCGCCGCTACCCTCCGAGTGGCGCGGTCGCCTGTTCCAGCCAAGCCCGCGCCGCCGGCTCGTCGAGCTGGGGCAGGATCGCCGCCCTGACGCGCTGGTGGTAGTCGTCGAGCCAGGCGATCTCGCCGGCGTCGAGCAGGCTCCGCTCGATCGGCCGCTTGTCGATCGGGCATAGGGGTCAGCGTCTCGAAGCCGTAGGTCTCGCGCTCGGCGCCGGGGATCTCGACCGGGGCCACGACAACCAGGTTCTCGATGCGGATGCCGTAGCCGCCGGTCTTGTAGTAGCCGGGCTCGTTCGACAGTACCATGCCGGGCAGCAGGGGCTGCGGCCTCGGCACCTTCGCGATGCCGTGCGGTCCCTCATGGACGCCCAGATAGCAGCCGACGCCATGGCCGGTGCCGTGATCGTAATCGAGCCCGACCTGCCACAGCGCGTGGCGCGCCAGGACGTCGAGCTGCGAACCGGTCGTGCCCTTGGGGAAGAGCGCGCGCGACAGCGCGATATGGCCCTTGAGCACGCGGGTATAGCGGTCCTTCATCTCCGCCGTCGGCGTGCCGATGGCGATCGTGCGCGTGATATCGGTCGTGCCGTCGAGATATTGCGCGCCCGAATCGATGAGATAGAGCGAGTTCGGCTCAAGCGTCTGCTCGCTCTCGGCGCTGGCGTGGTAATGCACGATGGCGCCGTTCGAGCCGGCGCCGGAGATCGACGGGAAGCTCAGATCCCGGAAATGCTCGCCTTCAGCCCGGAACGCTTCGAGCCGGTCGCTGGCGGCGATCTCCGCTAGGCTGCCGCCGGACGCGGCACCGTCGAGCCAATGCAGGAAACGCGTCATCGCCGCGCCGTCGCGCCGATGCGCCGAACGCATGCCGGCCAGTTCGACCGGGTTCTTCACCGCCTTGGGCAGGGTGACCGGATCGGCCGCCTGCGACCGTCTTGGCCTTGGCCGCGCCCAGCCGGTCCGAGATCCAGGATGGCGCGGTATTGGCGTCGAGCTGCACAATCCGGCCTTCGAGCGCATCGAGCGCCGCGGCGAACTCTTCGGACGGCCGGACGGAGACCTGGTTGCCCAAATGCGTCTCCAGACCGGGCGCCAGCTTGCGCCGGTCGGTGAAGAGGTCGACCTTGCCCTCGCGGTCGAGCAGCGCGTAGCCGAGCGCCAGCGGCGTGTGCGCGACATCGCCGCCGCGGATGTTGAGCAGCCAGGCCAAGCTGTCGGCCGCCGTGATCACGACGGCGTCGCGCTTGTCGCGCGCCAGCGCCTCGCCGATCTCGCGGCGCTTCTCGGCCGAGCTCTTGCCGGAAAATTCGATCGGCTGCGGCCGCACGGTCCCGAGCGGCGCCGCCGGGCGGTCGGTCCAGGCGGCGTCGAGCGGATTCCATTCGACCGCCTTGATCACCGCCCCGGCCTGGGTGACCGCGGTCTTGAACCGCTCGACCTGGGCCGAGGTCAGCAGCCAGGCATCGTAGCCCAGCACCTGACCGGGCTTGAGCGTGCGACCGAGCCAGGCTTCCGGCGGATCCTCGATCAAATGATGCGGCTCGAACAGCGTCGCGTCGGTCTGGGTCCGGACCTGCAGCGTGTAGCGGCCATCGACGAAGATCGCGGCGCGATCCTGCTGCACGGCGGCGGCTCCGGCCGAGCCGGTGAAGCCGGTCAGCCAGGTCAGACGCTGGGTATAGTCCGGCAGATACTCATTCTGGAACTCGTCGGCATGGGGCACCAGGAAGGCGTCGATGCCGAGCCGGCTCATGCCCTCGCGCAGATTGGCCAGGCGGCGCGCGTAATCGGCAGGCGACGGCTGCACGGCATCGGCGATCTCGTCCTTCAGCGCATTGAGCTGCGCCACCAGTGCCGGCGACGGATCGGCGGCGACCAGCACGCACCAGGCGGCCGGATCGCGCGCCGGCGCGGCGCCGAGCACGCCGCGGATCAGCGCGCGCACGCCCTCGACGTGGTGGCGCGCGCCAGCCTTCGCCAACAATCCGGCCAGGGCCGCATCGCCCTGATACACCGTCCGACATTCCTTGTTCTGCATCATGGCACCGTCGCAAGACTCACATGACGGCCCTCGGCCGCGTCCCGGTCAAGCTAGACATCAGGGCCAGCCTGCACAAGAGCGGCGAATCCGGGCTCGGGCGCGGCAGATTTTCGCCCGCGGCATGCGCGCCTTGAAACGCAGCGCTGCGGCTTATCCCCTTCTTTTCTTTGCTAATGCAACTATTTTGTGCGGTGCAGCGAACATCACTGCTGCAGTGCATCAGGAGACACACCATGCTTTCGATCGTTCCCACCCTCGTCGCGAAGCTGCGCGGCTGGCAGGAGCGTCAGCGGGTGCTCAACGAACTTTATGCGATGGACGACCGGGCGCTGGCTGATATCGGCCTGTGCCGGGGCGACATCCCGTACGTCGTCAGGGGCACCACGCAGACGAATTACAGCCGCTGCATCGAGACCTGCGGGTTCCCGCCAACAGCTCGACCTCGCAGGCCGCTTGATGGCGACCGCGTTTCAGGCCGTTGCCGGCCGCCTGTCCTGGCTGGCCCCGCTTCGGTTGACGCGGTTCGGTCGTCTGGTCGAGCGCCTTGCTCGCCTGGACGACCGTCTGCTTGCCGATATGGGCATTTCCCGCAGCGAGATCGCTTCCCTGCGCTTCTGATCGGGGCTGACTTTCCATCGGCACCCCACTAGCATCGCCGCCGTTTTCTCCGCGAGGAAGTCGGCCGAGCGATGCTCAATGTCTATGTCAAAGCCAATGCCCGGGCGTTCTACCTCGATCGCTGCCTGCGCTCGATCAAGGAGAATTGCCGCGGTTTCGACCGCATCGTCGTGCTCAACGACGGCATCACCGGCGAATATCTCGCGCGGCTGACGGCGCTCCATCCGGAGGTGCAGTTCCGCCGCTCCGACCGTATCCTGCATGATCGGCCCAACCCGGCCAAGGCGCGCGCCGCCAAGCACAATCCGGCCCGTTTCTGGGTGCGCGAGATTTCCGCCGACCAGAACGACTACGCCTTCATCCTCGAAGAGGATACTTGGCTGACCGCGCCGCTCGACCTGACGGCACTGCTGCCCGAACTGAGCGCGGCAAATGCGCTGCTGCTGCGGCTCTATTGGGGCGACAATCGGCGATGTCGGTCGTCAGCGACATCATCCGCGAGTTGCCGATCGATCACGACCGGCGCCTGCAATTCTACATGATGCCGATCGGCACGCTGAATATCAGCCAGATCTACAAGATCTTCCCGCTCGCCCAGGCGGTCTTCCGGATCAAATACTGGGTCGCCGCTTATGCCGGCACGCCTTATTGGGACGATGAGGGCCATGTCCTCGGGAAGGCGCTGACCTATGTCAACGAACAGCTGATGCAGCGCCGGCCGATCACCTTCTGCAGCCTCGACCGGGAAGCCATCCGCCACACCGCGATCTCGACCAGCCGCGCTGATTCCGGCGGCCGGGGCGTCACCCACAAGATCGATGCCGGTCTCTACAACACCGCGCTCAACGATGCGTGGCTGGCCGGCGAGATCGATGCGATGGCAGGTTTCCCGGCCGATCCGCCCGACGAAGCCATCCTCGCCCTATTGCGGCAGCGCTTGTCGCCGGACCAGATCGAGGCCTGGCAGCTCTGGCGCGAAGATTATAAGCGCATGTATTTGAGCATGGGGGTCAAGCTGTGACCCGTCACCAGGGGACGCGGACGCCATCCTGAAATCGCCGCGGCGGCCAAGCCGCCTCGTCGTCATTGAGGTCAGGCGGCGGCAGATGGTGCGAGTGCCAGACCCTGATCTGACCGACCGCAAGCTCGCCCAAGCTCCGGTAGTTGTAAAGCGGCGACAGAACGTAGGGCTGAAATCCGGACTGTTCGAAGGCCAGGGTCAGAAACGGCTGGTCATTGGTCCACTCCTGCGCCGCGTCGTGACACAGATCTCGCCAATGGGACAGGACTTTGCGGACCTCGTCCGAAAGATGGCAGAAGATCACACCCGCATTGTATTGCATCTGGCCAGCCGATTTGAGGCCCAGTTGCGTCAGGACCCGATCGAAGCCGAAGAATTCACCGAGATTGTAGTGCGGTGCCGGCACGATCGCGATGCCGTGCTGCCGCGCCTTCTCGAACCCCAGCGACACATCGCCAATTACCTTGGTGTCGCTGTCCAGATACAGGATCGACTCATAGCGTTCCGGAATGAGATCGATCAGCCGGGATTTGTTGATATTGCTGCCATAGGGCAGCTCGGCCGGAATGACTTCGGTGAATATCCCGTCCGGCTCGACCAGCTCGGCCGTGTCCGCATCGGTGATGAGCAGGCGGTCGATGCCCAGCGGCATCGTGGTCAGCGCGCTTGCCTGCGCCTCTCGGAGATATTTCTCGCCCCAGCACAACCAGACGACGGCCGCATTGGTTGCGACGGCCCCGTCCAACGGCGGTACGACGCCGGCCGACCGGTCCGAAGTTGCCGCAGTGCCGCCGGCATCGTAGCCGAAACGCATCATGGTCTCGCCATGGACCTGCCCTGAACAGCGTCTCCTGCGCTGGCGTCAGAGCACCGGCTGTCTTCTTGTCGGGGCTCAACCAATGCGGCCGGAAATCGCGCGCCGCCACAAGCTTGGGCGGCTCGGCACGGATCGGACGACGCTCGAGGAACTGCGCCAGCCGTTCGAGTGTTCCGGCGAAATCCGTCGTCAGTTCCTCGAAGCGCAGCAGCAACGTGTTCGGCCGGGCCGCCGGGTCCCAGGCCAGCAGATGCCCGCTCCACGACCCGAAATGCAGCCGGCCGGCTATGACATCGTCCAGGCTCAGATCATAGCCCGAGGCGTGCAGGAATTCCCAAAAGCTGCTGCAGCTGGCGCGGCCCTCCCGGACGATATAGATCGCCTTGCGGTCGTCACTCGGCCATTCATGGGTCTTGATCAATGGCAGCCGAAGGAAATCGGCCGAGAACAATCCGTGCGCCGCGCCCTCGAAATGACCGACATGCTCCGCGACCGCGAGATCGCCCTGGAGATCGTCCGGATAGACGCTGCCCGAGCGGAGGCCGAAACAGGACCATAGGATGGCGCGCAGATACGTATTGCCGCTGCGCGGATAGGAGGCGAGCCAGACCGTGTTGTCCGGCCAGACGATGTTGCGCCTATCCGCCATCAGGCCGCCCCGGCCGGTTCCGAAGACTATCGGCCATGTGCTGCTATCCCTATCCGAAACAATGCTGCCGATCGAGTGGTGAGGCCTAGGCGACGGCTGGTCGCTCGAATACCAACGTATGCCAACCAGTCTTGGGCAACCGGCCGCGAAAAACCAGCCCCTGCTCGCGATGCGCGGCGCGCACGAAGCTTTCCTGACCGGCCAGCAGCCCCGAAAGGATGGCGACGCCGCCTGGCGCCAGGCTGCGCGCCAGATCCGGCGCCATGGCGACCAGCGGCCGCGCCAGGATATTCGCAAAGATCAGGTCATAAGGGGCACCCGCCCGCACCTCGGGCGCGGCATAGCCGTCGCTCGGCCGGCAGGTGACCAGATGCGCAACGCCATTCAGCTCGACATTCTCGGCCGCGACCTTGACCGAGTTGCGGTCGATGTCGCAGGCGGCAATGTCATCGCCGTCGTGCAGCCGCATCGCTATACGCGGCTGGCCAGCCTGTTCGACGATTTCTGCCGCTGCTTCAACGACGCCGATACCGTCGTCGTGGCCGATGTCTATGCCGCCGGCGAGGCGCCGATTCCCGGGCATGGACCGCGACGGGCTGGTCGAGGGGCTGCTGACCCGCGGCCATCGCCATGTCATGCCCCTGCCCTCGCCGGCCGAGCTGGCGCCGCTGATCCGCGATCTGGCCAAGCCGGGCGATCTCGTTGTCTGCCTGGGCGCCGGCTCGATCACCGGCTGGGCCAATGCCCTGCCCAAGGACCTCGACCGATTGGCCCTGCCGAGCGCGAGGCAAGCCCGATGATGCCGGCAACCCGCCATCCCGGCCTGATCGATCGCCTGCCGCCTGTACGCGGCCGGTTGACCGCCGATGCACCGCTGGCGCCGATCACCTGGTTCCGCGTCGGCGGTCCGGCGGAAGTCATGTTCCGACCGGCTGCTTTGGCGGATTTGACCGATTTCTGGCGGCCAGGCCCGACGATGTACCGGTGACGGTAATCGGCGTCGCGTCGAACTTGCTGGGTGCGCGACGGCGGCGTGCCCGGCGTCGTGATCCGGCTGGGCGGTCCTTCGCCGAGATCACGGTCGAGGGCGACACCTGCCGTGCCGGCGCCGGCGCGCTCGACGGCAATGTCGCATTGGCCCTCGGCCCAAGCGGGCCTTGGCGGCCTCGAATTCATGTCCGGCATTCCCGGTACGGTCGGCGGCGCGCTGCGCATGAATGCCGGCGCCTATGGCCGCGAATCAAGGACGTCTGGTCGGCGCGACCGCGGTCGACGGCAAGGGCCGGCCGATCGAATTCACGGCGGAGCAGCTCGGCCTGTCCTATCGTCATTGCGACGCGCCGGAGGATTTGATTTTCTTGCAGGCGCTTCTGCGCGGCCAGATCGATGCGCCGGACGCCATTGCCGCGCGGATCGCCGCGATCCAGGAGAAGCGGCAAGCGACCCAGCCGATACGCAGCCGGACCGGCGGCTCGACCTTTGCCAATCCGCCGGGCGAACGCGCCTGGGAGCCTGGTCGACCGGGCCGGCTGCCGCGGCTTGCGGCGCGGCGGTGCCATGGTGTCGGAGCTGCACACGAATTTCCTGATCAATATCGGCGACGCCACGGCAGCCGATCTGGAAGGGCTGGGCGAAGAAGTCCGCCGCCGGGTCTTCGAGCAATCCGGCATCCGCCTCGAATGGGAGATCAAACGTATCGGCCGGCCGCTCGCCACTATCGAGGAGGCGCAGCCGTGAAGCGCGTCGCAGTCCTCATGGGCGGCTGGTCGGCTGAGCGCGAAGTCTCGCTGTCGAGCGGGCACGGCGTGGCCGAAGCGTTGCGCCAGTGCGGCTACGAGGTCGCCGAGATCGACCCGCCGCGCGACGTCGCAGCCTTGGCAGCCGCCCTCGACGCCGCGTCCCGACGTGGTGTTCAATGCGCTGCATGGCCGCGGCGGCGAGGATGGCCACGTCCAGGCGATCCTCAATCTGCTCGGCATTCCCTACACCCATTCCGGCCTGCTCGCCTCGGCGGCCGCGATGGACAAGCCGCTGGCCAAGCAGGTCTTCCGCGCCGCCGGCCTGCCCGTGCCCGAAGGCCGCGTCGCCAGCCGCGAGGAGATCGTCGCCGGTCGGGTCATGGACCGCGCCCTATGTCGTGAAGCCGACCAATGAAGGCTCGTCGGTCGGCGTGATCATCGTGCGGCAAGGCGACAATCGGCCGATCAGCGTGCAGGAAGTGAACGACGAGATGCTGGTCGAGCGCTTCATCGAAGGCCGCGAGCTGACCGTGGCGATCATGGGCGACCGGCCGCTCGGGTCATCGAGATCGTCGCGCGCGGCAGCTGGTACGATTACGAAGCGAAATATGCGACCGGCGGCTCCGAACACATCATCCCGGCGGCGATCCATCCCAAGGCCTATGAGCAAGCCGGCGCCATCGCCTTGCCGCGCACAAGGCGCTCGGCTGCCGCGGCATCAGCCGGGCCGATTTTCCGCCTACGACGACACAGCGGGCGAGCCGGGCAAGCTCTATCTGCTCGAGATCAACACCCAGCCGGGCATGACCCCGACCTCGCTGGTGCCGGATGCCGGGCGGCATTTCGGCATCTCCTATGTGGACCCTCGTCACTTGGATGGTGGAGAACGCGACATGCGACGCGTGAAACCGGCCAAGAGCCTCGAATCGGCCAGGCTCCTCCTGCTGCGGCGGCGGATCCAGCGCTATCTGCCGCGCCGGCCGCTACGTGTCTTCGGCAGCCTTGCCGGCTTCATCGGCCTGGCGATCGCCGTGACCGCCGCCGCCGATATGTTCGACCACGGCTCGCGCCTGCGCGACGGCGCGCTGGCGGCGACGAATGGGCTTGGCTTCAGCGTGCAGGAAGTCGAAGTCGAAGGCCGCGACGTGACGCCGCGCGACGACATCCTGAAGGCGATCGATGCCGGCCGCGGCACACCGATCCTGGGCGTCGATCCCGCCAAGGTGAAGCAGCAGCTGGAAAGCCTGCCCTGGATCCGCACCGCCTCGGTCGAGCGGCATCTGCCCGATACGCTCTATATCCGCCTGACCGAGCGCCAGCCGCTGGCGCTGTGGCAGCGTCACGGCAAGATGATGCTGATCGACCATGACGGCGTCGTGGTCGCGACCGATCATCTGGACCGCTATGCCAACCTGCTGCTCGTAGTGGGTGAAGATGCGCCGAAAAACGCCGATTCGCTGATCAAAGTGCTCGAAACCCAGCCCGAACTGATGCATCGCGTGAGCGCTGCGATCCGGGTCGGCGAACGGCGCTGGAACCTCCAGCTCGACAACGCCATCACGGTCGAGCTGCCCGAAACCAATATCGCCGATGCCTGGACCCATCTGGCCCAGATCGACCGCGAGCACGCCCTGCTGGCGCGCGATATCGAGCAGGTCGATCTGCGCCTGTCCGATCGGGGTCGTCGTGCGCAACGTGCCGGAGCCGGTCAAGCCGGTGACCGGCAAGCACACGAAGACGGCGGCCAAGACATGAGCAAGCCTGTCTCCCGCCCGCGCGGCCCGCTGATCGCGGCGATCGATATCGGCACCACCAAGGTGTGCTGCTTCATCGCGCGCCGGGAGCAGGACGGGCACGCATTCTGGGCATCGGCCATCAGGTGTCGCGCGGCGTGCGCGCCGGGCAGATCATCGATCTGGATGCGGCCGCGACCTCGATGCTGAACGCGGTGCATACGGCGGAGCAGATGGCCGGCGAGACGATCACCGACGTGATCGTCAATTTGTCCGGCGGCTTCCCGGCTTCGCGCATCGTGCCGGTCGAGATGTCGCTGGGCGGGCGCGAAATCGGCGACGCCGAGATGAAGAAGGTGCTGAACCAGGGCCACGCCTATCGCGAGGCGGCAGACCGGCAGATCATCCATTCCGTCCCGGTCGGTTTTTCGATCGACGGCAGCCGGGGCATCCGCGATCCGCGCGGCATGTTCGGCGACAAGCTCGGCGTCAACATGCACATCGTCTCGGCCTCTTCGGCCGCGGTGCGCAACGCCATCGCCGCGCTCGGCCGCTGCCATCTCGAAGTCGCCGGCATGGTCGTCTCGCCTTACGCCGCCGGCCTCTCGGCGCTGGTCGAGGACGAGATGCAGCTCGGCGCCACGCTGATCGACATGGGCGGCGGCACGACCACGATCGGCGTGTTCTATGACGGCTCGATCGTCTATGCCGACACCGTCCCGGTCGGCGGCGCCCATGTCACCCAACGACATTGCGCGCGGGTTATCGACGCCGATCTCCCATGCCGAGCGGATGAAGACGCTGTTCGGCAGCGCCATCCCTTCGCCTTCCGACGAGCGCGAGACCATCACCGTGCCGGTGGTCGGCGAGGATGATGACGGCCAGGCCAACCAGGTGCCGAAATCGCATCTGATCGGCATCATCTCGCCGCGTCTGGAAGAGACCTTCGAGATGGTGCGCAACCGGCTCGAAGCCTCCGGCTTCGACAAGCTGGCCGGCGCCAGGTCGTGCTGACCGGCGGTGCAGCCAGCTGCCCGGCACGCGCGAGCTGGCCGGCATGATCCTCGACAAGCAGGTCCGCGTCGGCCGTCCGATGCGCGTCGCCGGCCTGGCCGAGGCGACCGGCGGACCGGCCTTCGCGACCACGGTCGGCCCTGCTGCATTTCGGCGGCGTCCGAGCGCGCCGAGTCGCGCGGCCGCGACTTCAACCCTGCCGAAGCGCCCAAGGGGATGCTCGGCCGGATCAGCACCTGGCTGCGAGACAATTTATGACCGCCCCCTCGAACATGCTGGCGAAAGGCTGGAAATGATGGCCGCGCAGACACCGCATATTGTGGCAAACGCAGGTTCTGACGTACCATATCCAGCGCGGTTTTCGCTGGACTGGCATTTTTCGGCAGCAAGTTGACCCCCGATCAAGCCGCCTCGCGACCGGTGCCCCCGGCCGCCCATCCACCGGAGGACACCATGACGATCAATCTCGGCATTCCCAAAGAGTTCAACGACCTGAAGCCGCGCATCACGGTGGTCGGCGTCGGCGGGGCCGGCGGCAACGCCGTCAACAACATGATCCGCGCCAATCTGATCGGCTGCGAGTTCCTGGCCTGCAACACCGACGCCCAGGCGCTGCAGCATTCGCTGGCCGACCGGCGCATCCAGCTCGGCCAGGGCACGACCCGTGGCCTGGGCGCCGGCTCGCGCCCCGAGGTCGGTCGCGCCGCCGCCGAAGAGCGATGGAAGAGATCATGCAGCACCTGGTCGGGTCGAACATGGTGTTCATCACGGCCGGCATGGGCGGCGGCACGGGCACCGGGGCGGCCCCGGTCATCGCCCGCTCGGCGCGCGGAGAACGGCATCCTGACGGTCGGCGTGGTCACCAAGCCGTTCCACTTCGAAGGCACGCACCGCATGCGCCTCGCCGAATCCGGCATCGAGGAGCTGCAGAAATTCGTCGACACGCTGCTCATCATCCCGAACCAGAATCTGTTCCGGGTCGCCAATGAGCGCACGACCTTCGCCGAGGCCTTCAAGATGGCCGACGACGTGCTGCATGCCGGCGTCCGCGGCGTGACTGATCTGATGGTGATGCCCGGCCTGATCAACCTCGACTTCGCCGATATCCGCGCGGTCATGAGCGAGATGGGCCAAGGCGATGATGGGCACCGGCGAGGCGAGCGGCGACAAGCGCGCGCTCGACGCCGCCGAGGCCGCAATCTCCAACCCGCTGCTCGACGATGTCTCGATGAAGGGCGCGCGCGGCGTGCTGATCAACATCACCGGCGGCATGGACATGACGCTGTTCGAAGTCGACGAGGCGGCCAACCGGATCCGCGAGGAAGTCGACCCCGAGGCCAACATCATCTTCGGCTCGACCTTCGACGACAAGCTCGAAGGCAAGATGCGCATCTCGGTGGTCGCCACCGGCATCGATGCCGAGGTCTCGCGTATGATGAATGCCGCGACCAACGTCATGCTGCCGAACGAGCGGCCGCGCCCGGGCCAGCTCCATGTCGTGACCGCCGCACCGGCCGCCATCGCCGCTGCAGCCCCGGCCCCGATGGCGGCGCCCGTGCCGGTTCCGGGTTCAGCCGGCGGCCCAGGTTCCGGCGCCGACCAGCACGCCGGACATGTTCCCGGAGGTGGCCCGTGGCCGCCGAGCCGCAGAGCCTGGCCGCGCTGACCCGCACGCCTTCGGCGCCGGAGCCCTCAGCAGCCGATGCGACGCATCCGGCCTATATCCAGGGCCGCAGCTTCATCGCGCCCCGCCCCGCCATGCCGCAGCAGCGTGCGGCCAGGGCAACCGCGCCGAGACGGAGCCTCTGTCCTCGGCCCGCGCGACGCAGAGCCGCGAGCCGATGGCCAAGCCGAAATCGGCGGCGCCGAGCCTGTTCCAGCGCATCATCGGCACCGGCCGCACGCCGCCGCAGCCAGTGCAGCAACGGGCCCAGCCGAGCCTGGGCGCGCCGCGGCCGGCACCGCAGGCCGCCCAGCAGCCGCAGCCGCGCCCGACCGGCATGCCGTCGTCCGGCAGGACCCGGACGCGCCCGCAGGCAGCGAGGAAGACTATTTGGACATTCCCGCCTTCCTGCGCCGCCAAGCGAACTGAGTTTCGGCAGCAGAAGTACTAACGAATCGGGCGTCGCCGCACCTTCGGCGGCGCCCATCATTCAGGATGGGCCCGCGCGGCGTGTGGCCCAAGACCTCCGCAGCGGCTCGTAACCCATTACCACAATAACCTTTCGAGGCCGGTGCACTGCAACAATCGGTAATAAAGAGTGATTGTCCCTACCGGCAGGCCTTGCTAAACGCTTAATGGCGTGAAAACGCGAAGAGTTCCAGGATTAAATTTTCCATGTTCACGCCGGGCTTCGCTCCGCAAAAAACCTGAAGGCGCCGATCCACTGTACCGGCATCGGCCTGCACAGTGGAGTCAAGGCTGCCCTCACCCTGCGTCCGGCGCCGATCGACACAGGCATCCTGTTCCGCCGCATCGACGGAGTCGGCGGCCCAGTCGAGATTCCGGCGCATTGGTCGAACGCCCTCGAATCATCGCTTTGCACCACGATCACCGATGGCAAGAACACCTTGATCCTGACCATCGAGCACCTGATGTCAGCGCTGGCCGGCTGCGGCATCGACAATTGTGTGGTCGAGATCATTGGGCCGAAGTGCCGATCATGGACGGCTCCGCCGCGCCCTTCGTGTTCCTGATCGAATGCGCCGGCACGATCGACCAGCATGCCCGGCGTCGGGCGATCAAGGTACTGAAGCCGGTCCAGGTCGGCGACGACCGGGCCTGGGCCAGCCTCGAGCCGGACAATACCTTCTCGGTCGACTTCGAGATCGATTTCGCCAGCAAGGCGATCGCCCGCCAGACAGCGAGCCTGGCAGTCGATCCGACGGGCTACAAGCAGCAGATCAGCCGGGCACGCACCTTCGGCTTCATGAAGATGTCGACTCGCTGCGCGCGGCCGGGCGGGCGCTCGGCGCATCGCTCGAGAATGCCGTCGTGATCGATGGCGACACCGTCGTGAACGAGGGGCGGCCTGCGCTATCCGATGAATTCGTCCGGCACAAGGTGCTGGACGCAGTCGGCGATCTCTATCTGGCCGGCGGCCCGTTGCTGGCGCGGTTCCGGGGCATGCGTTCCAGCCACGCGCTGAACCGGCGGCTGCTCGCCACACTGTTCGCCGATCGCGCTGCCTGGACGACCGAGCCGCTCGATGCAGTCGAATTCGTCGACTCCTCCTGGGCTGAACCGGCTCGCGCGCTCTCGGCCTGACCGATCTTCCGCCGGCCCGCTTTTCCCCGTCGAAATCGCGGGCCGGCCGTTGCGCCGCGCCGTTCTCGCACAGGCCGAATCTTTGTGCTAAGAGACCGCTTCCTTCCGCGGCCCCGTGGTCGCGCGACTGACCGGGCCGGGAGCTTTCGGGATTGTACGCTGGTATGGTGAAGTTTCGGATCGGCCGCGTTCTGGCCGGAATCGGTCTGGTGGCAAGCCTTACCCTCGGCGCGTGCAGCGACAAGACGGATAAGTTCAAGGAGCAATCCGTCGAGGTCCTGTACAACGCGGCCGTCGACCAGATGGAACAGGAAAACTGGACGCTCTCCGCCCGCATCTTCGACGAGGTCGAGCGCCAGCATCCTTATTCCGTCTGGGCCACCAAAGCCCAGCTGATGCAGGCTTATGTCCTGTATCAGGGTAATAAATACGACGACGCGATCTCGGCCGCCGACCGCTTCATCCAGCTTCACCCGGGCAATCGCGACGCGGCCTATGCCTACTACATCAAGGCGATCTCGTATTACGAGCAGATCGTCGATGTCGGCCGCGACCAGAAGAACACCGAGAACGCACTGAAGTCGCTCCAGGAAGTCGCGACCCGCTTTCCCGACAGCAAATATGCGCGGGATGCGCGGCTCAAGATGGATCTGACACGCGACCATCTCGCCGGCAAGGAAATGGAGATCGGCCGCTATTACGAGCGGCAGGGCCTCTATGTCGCCGCCATCAACCGCTTCCGAGTCGTGGTCAAGGACTATCAGACCACGACCCATGTGCCCGAGGCGCTGGCCCGGTTGGCCGAATGCTACACGCCGTCGGCCTGCCCGAAGAGGCGCAGAAGAACGCCGCCGTGCTGGGCTACAACTATCCCGAAAGCGAGTGGTATAAGGACAGCTACGATCTGCTGAAGGGCGAGCGCGCCGTGCCTGAGCTCGAGCATAGCTGGATCGCCGCCGTCGCCGAATGGATAGATCCGTTCTGAGCTGCGACGACGCCGCAAAGCGATAGCCGGTCGCGGGTCTTACGGCTATGGTCTGACCCGTCCCGATGCTGCCGCCGAGTTCGCGCCCGCCGATGCTGCTGAGCCTGACGATCCGTGACGTGGTGCTGATCGATCGCCTCGATCTGGCCTTTTCGCCGCATCTCTCGGTGTTGACCGGCGAGACCGGTGCCGGAAAATCGATCCTGCTCGACGCGCTGGGTTTGGCGCTCGGCGCCCGCGCCGAAAGCGCTCTGGTCCGCCAGGGGGCCGCCCAAGCCGTCGTCGCAGCGGAATTCGAACTGACCTCCGACCATGCCGCCCGGGCCATCCTGGCTGAACAGGGCATCGAGGCCGAGGATGCGCTGGTGCTGCGACGCGTGGTCAATGCCGATGGCCGCTCGCGCGGCTTCGTCAACGACCAGCCGGCCAGCGTCGGACTGCTGAAGCAACTGGGCGATACGCTGGTCGAGATCCAGGGCCAGTTCGAGCAGCGCGGCCTGCTCGACCCGGCCAATCACCGTACCCTGCTCGATGCCTTTGCCGCCGATCCCGGCACGATCGACAGCGTCGCCGCGCGCTGGCAGAGCTGGCGGACGGCGAGGCGCGCCCGCGCCGAGGCCGAAGCCTCGATCGCCAAGGCACGCGACGACGAGGACTGGCTGCGCCATGCCGTGACCGAGCTCGACCAGCTCAAGCCGGAGCGGGCGAGGAGAAGGCGCTAGCCGAACGCCGCTCGCTGCTGACTCACCGCGCCCAGGTCGCCGAGGCCATGGCCGCCGCCTGGACCGATCTCGGCGGCGATCGCGGTGGTGCTCGGGCCTTGAATGCTGCCGCCCGGCAATTGGAGAAGATCCGCGACAAGGCCGGTGGCCGGCTCGACCCGACCATCGCGGCGCTGGAGCGTGCCATCGTCGAGACCAATGAAGCAGTCGCCCTGCTCGAAGCGGCCCGCCGCGAGGACGAGGCCGACGACGATCGGCTCGACGCGGTCGAGGACCGGCTCCATGCGCTGCGGGCGATGGCGCGCAAGCATGCCGTATCAGTCGACGCTCTCGCCGCCTTGCAGGCCGAATTCGCGGCGAAACTCGCCGCGATCGAAGATGGCGGCGCCGGTCTCACCCGTCTCGCCGCCGAGGAGGACCGAACCCGCGCCGGCTATGTCTCCGCCACCGCCCTGCTGACCGAACGACGCCGCCGCGCCGCCACGCAGCTCGACCGCGCGGTACAAGCGGAGCTGACGCCGCTCAAGCTCGACCGGGCCCGTTTCCGCACGCTGCTCGAACCGCTCGCCGAAGCCGATTGGGGACCGGACGGAGTGGAACGCATCGCCTTCGAGGTTGCCACCAACCCCGGCTCGGCCCCCGGACCGCTGGCCAAGATCGCGTCGGGCGGCGAGTTGTCGCGCTTCCTGCTGGCGCTCAAGGTCGTACTGGCTCGAGTCTCCAGTGTGCCGACCATCGTGTTCGACGAGGTCGATAGCGGCATCGGCGGCGCCGTGGCCGATGCCGTGGGCGAGCGCCTGGCGCGGCTCGGCCGCGAGCTGCAGGTGCTGGTCGTCACCCATTCGCCCCAGGTCGCGGCGCGCGGCGCCCAGCATTGGCGCGTCGCCAAGCACCAGGCCGCGAAGGCGACCGTGACGCGCGTCGAATCGCTCGACCCGCACTCACGCCGCGAGGAGATCGCCCGCATGCTGTCCGGCGCCATCATCACGGCCGAGGCCAGGGCCGCCGCGGACAGCCTGCTCGCCGCGGGGACGGTGGGCTAAGGGAACGGCCCCGCCATCGGCCATGTTGCGCTGCATCCTTACACCTGTAGCCATTCTGCCCATCCGAGACATCGGCCGGTAATCGACACTCCTGAGAGTCGCCGCCGCTGACCTGCACCGACCCACCGGTACTTGGCCAGCAGTGGTTTTCAGGAGGTAGATCGGCCATGGCTTACAATTTTCTGCTCGCGTCATGGGGCACTTCGGGCAATTTGAACCCCTTGCTGACGGCGGGGCGACAATTGCTGCGCAGCGGTCATGGCGTCCGCCTGATCGCCGACGAGGCGATGCGCGAGCAAGTCGAGGCGGCCGAATTCGACTTCCGGACCTGGTACCGCGCGCCGAGCGGCAACGCCGCAGACCCGACTGATGTTTCGGATCTGAAGGAATGGATGCGCCGGGCCATATTCGATCCCTGCGCGGCCTATGCCGCCGATATCCGGGACGAAATCGGCCGCGTTCCGACGGATGGCGTGCTGGCGATCGACGCCCTCTTCGGCGCGGTGCTCGGGGCCGAAGCGGCCGGAGTTCCCGTCGCGCTGCTCTCGCCGCATATCAGCATCCGGCCACTTCCGGGCATACCGCCGGCCGGCAGCGGCTTGGCGCAACCGAAGACGCCTGAGGATTTTGCCGAGGTCGCCGCGGCGAACGACGAGTTGGTTGCCACGCTGAATGCGCATCTGCCAATCCTGAACAAGGCCTTTGCGCAGCTCGGTCTCATCGGCGTGTCGCACGTTCTTGACATGTATGACCGGCCCGACCGGCTTCTGCTCGCGATCAGCCGAACCTTCGACTTTCCAGCCGCCATCCTGCCCGACAATTTCCGCTATGTCGGACCGCTGCTCGACCAGCCGAACTGGTCGAACCCTTGGCGGGCGCCTTGGCCGGCCGGGTCGAATCGTCCGCGAGCCCTCATCGCCTCCAGCACCGGCGCGCAGGGTCAGGCCGACCTGGTCCAGCGGATCATCGATGCCATGGGCATGGTCGAGGTCGACGCCGTGGCGACAGCCGGACCCAATCTGGACATTGCCGACCTCCACGCCCCGGCCAATGTGCGCCTGGTACAAACCGCACCGCACGATGCCGTCATGAAGGAGGTTTCGCTGGTGGTGACCCAGGGCGGCCACGGCACCGTCAATCGTGCCTTGGTCAACGGCCTGCCCCAGTTGATAATGCCCCTCGGGCGCGATCAGGGCGACAATGCGGCACGCGTCGAGGCGAGGGGTGCCGGCCTGAAATTGCCGGCAAGCGCGACCGCGGAGGAGATCGCGGCCGCTGTGAACCGACTGATCAAGGAGCCGCATTTCCGCGCCGCCGCCCGGCGCATCGGCGACGCCATCAAGGCCGACATGGACGGCTCCGTCCTCGTGCAGGAGATGGAGGCGATCGTGGCCGCACGACGCGAGCCGCGTGGCTTCCTGTCCGCGGCGGCTCAATAACGGCGATCTCCGATC
>JBBCHB010000029.1:0-134887 GCA_037200015.1 Aliidongia sp.
ATGCTCGCGCGAAGGGCGGAGGCACAATTTCCGGGCTGGGACCGCAAATCTCGCGAGCGCTTTCTCAGCCTATACCGTGTGCTGAACATGGGCATTGCCGTGCTCGGCCTGGTCCTGCTGGGCTGGCTGTTCAACCACATGCGGAGCCCGGACTGGGATGTCGGTCTGGTGACACGCCGGTTCGGCGGCTATGTCATGGTACAAATACAGCCGTTCGTTCTCGCTTCCATGAACGGAGCCTGGTTCAAAAGGAAGGCGCTCAAGCGCTCGCCACCGGAGGTCAAGCGGACAGCCAGTCTGCAGCGCCGTGGACTTTCCGATATCGTCCCGCCATTCATCGTTTTCCTTGCCGTCGTGGGTTATGTCCTGTTCGCCGCCTACATGATCTATATCCCAGCAGCCCCGGTTGCTGGATTTTCCGGCTACAGCCTCTTGCGTATCGTCCACGCTGGTTTTCCGCCTGAACGCCTATTCTCGTGTATTGGCTGCTGTATCGCAGAAAAAGTGGCCGCTCGAGACGCGCACCTATCGCATGCAGGCGGTTGGAAGTGCAGGTAGGGATCATCTTTTACGCGAGCATTGCAGTTATCGTGTTCGCGTCCCTCACCACCACGCTGAGGCTGCTGGATATCCAGAGATGGGTGCCGTTCGCGGTGAGCGTGTATGTTGTGAGCGTCATGCTTTTCACTTCCATGATGCTGTTCACGCTGCGGCGCCAGGCAGAGGCGGATCGGATCGGCCCCGGCCCGGCTTCCTGAGCGATGCGGCGGCTAACAAAATGTGTGTCCGCTTTGGGTCAATGCCCGCCATAGGCGGGATCGCTGCTCTTCGTAGGGTGGCGCCTGAACCGGAGAGCCCGCTCTCCACCCTGACCGGACGTTCAGCCCATGCCGTCATGGCGAACCAAGCGTGTGACTTACACCACTGGCCATACCGAATAGATAGCGCTGTCATTTTCCCTTATAGTGGCGTGCAGCGGTCGGTCTCGGACGGTGAAGAGTCGCTGGTGCTCGGCGTCCGGATAAACAACCCGCGCGCTGATGGAGCTGGTCGTGCTCAATGTCGGCTTCGATCTCGGTTTCATCCCGCAGAAGGTCTCACCATGCTGGTGATCATGGCGGGTGGCGACGACGCTCATGACCGCGCCGCTGCTGCGCCTGGTCTATCGCCGCGCCGGCGCCGATCTGCCGGCAGGGGTCGAGGCTTAGAGCGGTATGAATTCAGGGTCGTTCAAGCGCCCCAAACAAACCCTCGCCCCGCTTGGCGGGAGAGGGTGCCGAACGCGAGTGAGGCGGGTGAGGGTGGACGCGCAGGGAGGCGTTGACTATCGGCCTATCCGGCGCACCCCCCCTCACCCGGCTCGTTCCACTCGCCACCCTCTCCCGCCAAGCGGGCGAGGGTTATCACGCGATCGAACCGAAATTCATATTGCTCTAACGGAACAGGATTACGAGAGCCGCGGTTAGCACCAGCAGGGCGGTCGCCAGCACCCGGTAATTGCGCCAGACCGGTTCGGCGGCGAGGCGCCCGCTTTCCGCGCGGAAGAAGGCCGGGGTCCAGATCACCGCGCCGGCTGTGGTCGTCGCCGCAGCGGGCAGCAGAAGGCTGACGCCGAATCAGAATCGCGGCATCGATCGCGAGCAGCAGCGGTGCAGCGTAGAGGAAATGCAGATCGGAGAGGTGATAGATCTCGTTCGACAGGAACAGGCCCCCGCCGCAGATCGACCCGATCAGCAGCGTCGCGCCGGCACCCGTCGCGTTGGCGCCGCGCCAGAACATGCCGACCAGGAACAGGGCGACCACCGGCGGCACGGAATAGGCCAGCGCGCTCTGCAGATATTGCCAGAGCGACGGGAAATGTTCGAGCTGCGGCGCCCAGAGCACGGCCAGTACCATCAGCCCCGGCAGTCGAGATCCGTCCAATGCGCACGAGCTTGCGGTCCGACGCGGCGGGCAGCAGCGGCCGGACCACATCCATGGTGATCAGGGTCGAGGCCGAGTTCAGGGTCGAGGCCACGGCCGCCCATCGTTGCCGCCAGGAAGCCGGCGACGAACCAGCCCGGTCAGCCCGGCCGGCAGCAGCGAAAAGATCAGGGTCGGATAGACCATATCGGCCTTCGGCAGATGCGGGAACAGCAGCAGCGCCGCAGTGCCGGGAAGCCCCATCAGGAACAGGATCGGCAGCTTGAGCAGCCCGGCGAACAACACGCCCCAGCGGCCGTGGTCGAGGCTGCGCGCCGAGATCACCCGCTGCAATCATGAACTGGTTGGTACACCAGTAATAGAAGCCGAGCAGCGGCACGCCCCAGCACCAGCCCGGGCAGGGCAGGCCGGCATCGCCGGCCGGCCGGATCAGCGACAGCATGGCCGGATCGACGCCCGTCATGACCGCATGCCAGCCGCCGGCGCGGCTGAACGCGGTGACCGAGATGACCAGCGCGCCGCCGAACAGGATCACGGCCCTGGACGATCTCGGTATAGATGACGGCGCGCAGCCCGCCGGCCAATGTGTAGATGCCGGCCCAGCCCGGCCAGGACCGCGGCGATCTGCCAGAGCGGCAGGCCCGGGGAAGGACCAGGCGGCACAGCCAGCGCGCCGCAATAGAGGCAGCCGGCCGAATCGACGAACACGTTGAGCAGCAGCGTCAGCAGCGCAAAATAGAGCCGGGCCCGGCCGTCATACCGGCGTTCGAGATATTCCGGCATGGTGTAGACCCGGCTGCTGAGAATAAAGGGCAGCAGGAAGATGCAGAAGAAGACCAGGACGACGCAGGCCATCCATTCGTAATCATAGACCGAGATGCCGATCGCATAGGCGGCACCCGCAAGACCGACCAGAGCCGTCGAGGAAATGTTCGAGGCGATCAGCGCCAGGCCGATCGGCATCCAGCCCGATGCGCGCGAGGCGAGGAATAATCCTCCCGGCCGGACATGCCGGCGCGCGACGACCCAGGCCCAGGCAGACCAATCCCAGTGCATAGAGTCCGATGACGAGCCAATCGATCGTGCCGAGCGACGCTGGACCCAGCCCGTCAAACATGCTTCCCGCCCTGTGTATCTTTTATTTTCGCCACCTTGCCACCGCGCGAAGCCGAAGGCCAGAGCAGCACGCATCGAATTACCGCTCCGGCGCGACAGGCCCGCGATCGGAGCGCTGACATAGGTGCCGTTTAATCAACTTTGAAAGCTGGCGGCGAGCCGGCATCCAGGCGCCGATCTCCGGCGTGGCTGATGGTAACCAACAACCTGCGAGCAGTATTGCGGGCGCGTTTCTCTGCGCCCGGCGACGCAACCGGCTTGCCTGACGGGCCGGACCAACGTTCAGGGAGAAGGCTGGTGGCATTTCGGGATGACATGGGATGGCGACGGATTGGTCGGGCCTTTGCCCTGGGTTGCGGCATCCTGGCGCTCGGGACATCGGTAATCCGGGCGGCCGAAGCGCCGGTCGCAGTCCATCCTGAACTCTGGCCGGCGTTGCCGCCGAAGCTGCTGATCCAGCCGCGTGTCGAAAGCTTCGTCGACGAACTCCTGGCGCAGATGACGCTCGAGGAGAAGATCGGCCAGATGATCCAGGGCCGATATCGGCTCGATCACTCCCGACGATCTCCGCCATTACAAACTCGGTTCGATCCTGGCCGGCGGCTATGCCGCGCCGGGCAATGACGTCCATGCGCCGGCCAAGGATTGGCTGAGTCTGGCCGATGCTTTCTATCAGGCTTCGATCGAAGCTGGATCGTCACAGCACCGCCCGATCCCGGTTCTGTTCGGCATCGATGCCGTCCATGGCGACGCCAAGATCCGGGGGGCGACGATCTTCCCGCACAATGTCGGGCTGGGCGCGGCCCATGATCCGGCGCTGCTGGAACAGATCGGCCGGGCGACGGCCGAGGAGGTCTCGGTCACCGGGCTCGACTGGACCTTCGCGCCGACCCTCGCCGTGGTGCGCGACCCACGCTGGGGCCGCTCCTATGAAAGCTATTCCGAAGATCCGGCCCTGGTCGCCCGCTATGCCGGCGCCATGGTGGCCGGGCTGCAGGGCCGGTTCGGCACCGCCGATTTTATGGCGCCGGGCCATACGCTTGCCTCGGCCAAGCATTTCCTGGGCGATGGCGGCACGGTCGACGGTCGCGATCAGGGCGACAATCTCGCCTCCGAGGCCGAACTCCAGCGAGTCGATGCGGCCGGCTATCCGCCGGCAATCGAAGCCGGCGCAATGATCGTCATGGCGTCGTATAATAGCTGGCATGGCGTGAAAATGCACGGCAATGCCGGGCTTTTGACCGGGGTGCTCAAGGGACGTTTCGGCTTCGACGGCTTCGTCGTCGGCGACTGGAACGCGCAGGAGGAGATTCCGGGCTGCACGAAATTCAGCTGCCCGGCAGCGATCCTGGCCGGGATCGACATGCTGATGGCGCCGGATAGCTGGCGCGAGCTTTACGACAACACCCTGCATCAGGCGCAATCGGGCGAGATCCCGGCAGCGCGGATCGACGACGCCGTGCGCCGCATCCTGCGGGTCAAGGCGCTGTCCGGGCTGTTCGACCGCCCGGTGCCGAGCGCCCGGAAGCTGGCCGGCCATGCCGAGTTGCTCGGCAGTCCGGAACACCGCGTGCTGGCGCGCCAGGCCGTACGCGAATCGCTCGTCCTGCTGAAGAATGCGGCAGGGATCCTGCCGCTCGATCCGCATGGCCGGATCCTGGTCGCCGGCGATGGCGCCGACGATATCGGCCGGCAGAGCGGCGGCTGGACCGTCGACTGGCAAGGCGACCACAACAGCAACGCCGATTTTCCCGGCGGCACCTCGATCTTCGCCGGCATCAAGGCCGCGGTCGAGGCAGCGGGTGGGACGGCTTCGTTCAGTCCGGACGGCAGCTTCGCCGAAAGGCCGGACGCGGCGATCGTGGTGTTCGGCGAGGCGCCCTATGCCGAGTTTGAAGGCGACCGCGAGACGCTGGATTTCACGCCCGGCGACCGCCATGCGCGTGACCTGATGGCAGGCTTGCGGGCGCAGAGATCCCGGTCGTTGCCGTTTTTCTGTCCGGCCGTCCGCTCTGGGTCAATCCGGAGCTCAACGCGGGCCGACGCCTTCGTTGCCGCTTGGCTGCCGGGCAGCGAGGGCGGCGGCATCGCCGATATGCTGTTCCGCGATGCCGGCGGCAAGGTGGCGCATGATTTCACCGGCAAGCTCGCCTTCTCCTGGCCGCGTACGGCCATGCCGGTGGTGCTCGATAGTCAGGACCGGCCGCAGGACCCGCTATTCCCGCGCGGTTTCGGCCTGGCCTATGCCGATCACGCGACGCTGCCGCATCTCTCGGAAGATCCGCAGATCCCGGCCGACCGGCGCGCCACCGGGACGCTGTTCCATGCCGGGCATGTCACCGCGCCCTGGTCGATCTATGTCGGTGACACCCTAGCCGATGTCCGCCTGACGATGAAACACCAGCGGAGCCCCCGCGGGCGCGGTTTCGATCGATCTGGCCGACGGCAAGCCGGGCCTCGTCCATATCGTCTGGTCCGGCAGCGGCATGGGTGCTGCGAAGATCACGGGACGGGTGACGGATCTGCGTCCGCTGGCCTCCAGCGGGGGGCGCGGTTTCATTCCGGTATCGCATCGAACAAGCGCCGACGGGGCCGGTCTATATCGAACTCGGCTGCGGCAAGGCGTGCCGCGGCAGCGTGGATATCTCCAAGCAATTGCACGGCACGCCGGCCGGACGTTGGCAGGTGGCCAGCATCGCGCTGTCCTGCTTCGCCGCCGAGGGCGCCGATCTGTCGGCGATCGACATGCCCTTCGCCATCGCCAGCAGCGGCCGGCTCGGCCTGACCCTCTCCGAGGTGAAACTGGTGCGCGGTGCCGCCGAGACCGGCTGTGGCGGCAAGCTCGGTTGAGCGCCGGCCGCTGCGGCGTCGACATCATGGCAGGACACGCCCTGCGACGCAGCGGAGACACTGCGTCCGACGGCCGGCGATGGGCAGTGCCACCGGCCCTGCTGGACTTACGACCTGGGATTGTGCATCGCCACGCCGAACGCGGCGGTCGGAGTGGAGCAATAGAAAATGATAGCGCTGTCTGACAACGCTGTCATTCCTTATTGACAGCGCTGCCATGCAGGTGCATCCTAGACCTCAAGAACTTCACGCCGCGGTCGCACAGCCCGTGGCCCAATGAAAGAACAGGGGGGCCGCATCATGACGCGCGGAGTGGGTTTCTACACGCAGACGGCAGTAGTCGCGTTGCTGGTCGGGATGCACGCCGCAGTGGCGCAGCAGACTGCTGCGGCCGATAACGGCAACATCGAAGAAATCACCGTCACGGCGACCAAGCGGAGCACCACGCTCGAAAAGACGCCGGGTCGCGATCAGCGCGGTCAGCGCCGACACGCTCCAAGAGGAGCATGTCCAGGACGTTTCGGACGTGACCCAGTTCGTGCCCGGCTTTGCCGCGGCCCATGGTGGCGACCACGACGTCATCACGCTGACCCTGCGCGGCATCGGCAACGATCTGGCCAAGACCGAGCAGGGCCGATCCGGAAGTTTCGATCTATGTCGACGGCGTCTATTCGCCGCGCGCCGAAGGCGCGACTTCCCTGCTCTACGACCTGGATCGAGCCGAGGTGCTGCGCGGCCCGCAAGGCACCCTGTGGGGCCGCAACTCGACCGGCGGCGCGGTCGATTTCGTCACAGCCAAGCCGACGCTGGACGACTTCCACGGCAGCGTGGAAATCGGCGGCGGCAGCTATGACGCTTTCGAGACGCGTGGCTTCGTCAACCTGCCGGTCAACGATCAGTTGGCCTTTCGCGTTGCATTTGCCGATTCGACCCATGAAGGCTACGTCAACTATCAGGAGCCGCCGAACATCCCCGGCATCAATCGCGACCTCTATGTCACCGGCGGCGACAAGTACAACGGCCAGGACCAGAAATCGGCCCGCATCAGCATGCTGTTTGAGCCGACCAGCGATTTCACGTGGAACCTGTCCTACGAATATTTCCTGGACAGGAGCCCGCCGGACCTGTTCCTCAACCAAGTCGTGGCGCCGGGTCAGCAGCTCTACTCAGCGCTGGTCGCCATCCCGCCGCAGCAGGATCGCAGCACCAACACCATCCGCAGCCGGATGGACTGGGACATCAATGACTATCTGAGCCTGACTTATGTCTCCGGCTATCAGTGGCTGAACGGTTCCGAGGACTACAATCAGGCCGGCGGCGGCGTGGCGCCGACCAGCATCAACACGCCGTCCGCCGCGATCCAGGAAGACCGGACCAACTACTCCAACTACTTCAACACGAGCCAGGAGTTCGACCTGAAGTCGACCGGCACGCACACGATCGACTGGATCACCGGCCTCTATTATTTCTATGAGGACAACGATATCCGGTTCGACATCAACCAGTTCAACGGCACGCTCGAGGGCGGGCCGGGTGGCTTCAACGGCTCGTTCATCCAGCCCGACGAGAACGAGAATTCGGAAGCCGTGTTCGGCCAGGCGACGTGGCACATCGACGATCGGTTCCGTTTCACCGGCGGTGCGCGCTATACGCGGGACGAGAAGAACAACAATGGCGGCCTCGACATCGGTTGCTTCGGCAACCAGGCGAACGGCCAACCCTGCGTAGCGCTGACTCCGGGCGACAACCCGCTCAATGTCGGCTACACGGCGTTCTCAAACTTCAACCCGCAGACCGGCAAGAACTCCTTCTCGAATACAGGGTCGGCGCAGTGGTATCACTTCACCTGGCTGGCACGTGGCGAATACGACATCTCGCCGACCAATCTCGCCTATGTCTCGATCAGCACCGGCTACAAATCGGGCGGGCTGTTCGATGGCGGTGGCCGGTTCGGGCCGGAAGCCCTGATCAACTACGAGCTGGGCGACAAGGCACAGCTGTTCGACGGCAAGGTGGTGTGGAACAACGCCTTCTATTACGAGGACTTTACCGGCTTCCAGTTCAGCCAGCCGCTCAATGTCTTCAACGCCGCGGGACAGGAGACCGGGGACGTCGCTGTTCACCACCAATGCCAAGGGCGACACGACCGGCTATGGCTGGGAGTCGGAATTGGCCGCCAGGGTGACGTCCGACGACACGGTGCGTGCCGACTTCTCGCTGATGCATACCTCACTCGGCCCGCTGATCACCGAGAATACCTTCATCCAGCAGGCGGCGGTGCTGAGCAACCTCCAGGGCAACCAGCTGCCGCATGCGCCGACCTTCTCGGGCACGATCGGCTGGGATCATCGCTTCGACTTGGCAAATGCCGGCGCCGTCACCACGCACATCAACACGCATATCGAGACGAAGAGCTTCCTCAGCGTCTTCAACTACGGTCCCTACGACACGCAAGGCAGCTACACGAGGACGGATGCGAGCATTCGCTACGATGCGCCGCAGCCGCATCCCTTCTCGCTCGAGTTCTATGTCCAGAACCTCGAAGACGGCGCCATCAAGACGCTGTCCACGACCTACACCAACAGCTCGCCGGCCGCTAACGGCGTCTTCACCAACCCGGTCTGGCAGGCGCAGTACATGGCGCCGCGTGTGTTCGGGGCGCGGCTGACTGTGCCATTCTGAGCCGCAGCACGTCTCGGCCGAGTATGATGTTCCGCCCGCAGGGTCTCCTCTCCTCCTTCCAGGCCCTGCGGCTCAGGGTGGGCGGCATTGCGGTGCCGCCCACCCCTTCTTCGAGGACGGAGGCGCTGGTCTTGCCGAGAATCTGGCCATGCGGCAGCCGGGGCGGTACATCTGGGGCCGCATTGCCGCCCCGTCGCAGAGGTTCGTGTCCAAGATGATGACGACTCCGCCGCAATCCGTGACCATTCAGCAAGTTGCCGATCTGGCGCAGGTCTCGCCCAAGACGGTGTCGCGCGTGATCAACAAGGAGCCCGGCGTCCATGCCGACACGCAGAACCGGGTTCTGAAGGCGATCGAAGACCTCGATTACCGGCCGAATTTCAACGCACGCAGCCTGGCCAGCGACCGCTCTTTCCTGATCGGCCTGTTCTGCGACAAGCCGGGCGACTATCTGAGCGACTTCCAGGCCGGCGCGGTCGAGCGCTGCCGGGAATCCGGCTACCATCTGATGATCGAGCCCTGGGATGTCGCCAGCCCGGCGATCGCGCAGGAGGTGACGGCGCTGCTGCGGCAATTGCGGCTCGACGGTGTGATTCTGTTGCCGCCGCTGAGCGATCATCCGCTGATCCTGGAAACGCTCGCCGCCGCCGCTGTGCCGATCGTGCGCATTGCGCCGATGCGCGACGACACACATTCGCCCTCGGTCCGGATCGACGACTACGCGGCGGCGCGGCGCATGACGGCGCATCTGCTGGCGCTTGGCCATCGCCGGATCGGCTTCACGCTGGGCCGTCCCGGCCATGGCGCGACCGAGCAGCGCCATCGCGGCTTCGTCGACGAGATGGCGGCGCAGGGCGTCGCGATCGATCCGGCGCTGGTGCAGACCGGCAATTTCGTCTTTGCCGACGGCGTCATCTGTGCCGAGGCGATGCTGCGCGCCGCGTCGCCGCCGACGGCGATCTTCGCCAGCAATGACGACACTGCGGCGGCCGCCATCGCGGTTGCCCAGAAGCGCGGGCTGCGCCTGCCCGATGAGCTGTCGGTTGCCGGCTTCGACGACGCGCCGGTTGCCAGCATGATCTGGCCGCAGCTGACCACGATCCGCCAGCCGGTCGCGACCATGGCGCGCGTGGCGACCGAACTCATCATCGAGCATTCGCCGCGCCGGCGCGGCTGGCCGGAACGCATGCCGCATTCGCTGCTCGATTTCGAGCTGGTAATCCGCAATTCTACCGCCCCGCCGCGCCGTAAGGCCTTGGGGGATAAGACGACGCTGGGCGGGTCGGCACGGACCGACGCGACCCGGCGCGAAACCAGGGAGACGAGGTTGAGCAAACCGGGATTGGGACTGCGGCTGACCCTTGTCGCGACGTTGGGCGGGCTGCTGTTCGGCTATGACACGGCGGTGATATCGGGGGCCGTGCATTCGCTCGACGTCGATTTCATCGAACCGCTCAACCTCAGCGAAACCTGGCGCAACACGCTGTCGGGCCTGACCATCTCCAGCGCGCTGTTCGGCTGCGTCATCGGCGGTAGCATCGCCGGCGGCTTGGCCGACCGCTTCGGCCGCAAGCGTGGGCTGATTGTCGCCGCCTTGCTCTTCCTGATATCGGCGCTGGGTTCGGCCGTTCCCGAGCTCGGCGTCGCACCGCTCGGCGAGACGGCGCCGGCGGCGCTCGTCACCTTCAATATCTACCGGATTCTGTGCGGCGTCGGGGTCGGCATCGCCTCGATGCTGTCGCCGCTCTACATCGCCGAGATCGCGCCCAAGGAACGGCGCGGCCAGCTCGTCTCGCTGAACCAGATGGCGATCGTCACCGGCATCGTCGGCGTCTATTTCGTCAATTGGGCAATCGGGCATGGCGGCGACGATCGCTGGGTCGATACGGTCGGCTGGCGCATGATGCTGGGTTCCGAGGCCGTGCCGGCGCTGCTGTTCCTGCTGCTGCTGATCCCGGTGCCCGATACGCCGCGCTGGCTGGTGCTGCGCGGCCGCGATGCCGAGGCGCTCGACGTACTGGAGCGGCTGACCGACAAGGACGAGGCGCGCAGCGTCCTCGCAGAGATCCGCTCCACTTTGGTGGTCGAGGAGTCCAGGCTGTTGGCCTTCGGCTCGAAGGTCGTCCTGGTCGGGCTGGCGCTTTCGATTTTCCAGCAATTGGTCGGCATCAATGCGGTGCTCTACTACGCACCGCTGATGTTCCAGAATCTGGGCGCGGGCAAGGACAGCGCGCTGTTGCAGACGGTGGTGGTCGGCGCCGCCAATATGCTGGCGACGCTGATCGCCATCTTCGCGGTCGACCGGCAGGGCCGGCGGCCGCTGCTGCTGATCGGCGCCGTCTTCATGGCCGTGCCGATGATCGCCCTCGGTGCGCTGTTCGGCCAGCATTCGCAGGGCCTGCTCGCCCTGGTCTTCGTCGTGCTCTACGTCATCGGCTTCGCCATGTCCTGGGGACCGGTCGTCTGGGTCGTGCTGTCCGAGATCTTCCCCGGCCCGATCCGCGGCAAGGCGCTCGGCCTCGCCGTTGCCGCGCAATGGGTCGCCAATCTGCTGGTGTCCTGGTCGTTCAAGGTCATCGACGGCAATTCGATGCTCAATGCCTGGTTCAACCATGGCTTCGCCTATTATCTCTATGGCGTGATGAGCATGCTGGCCGGGCTGTTCGTCTGGCGCTACATCCCCGAAACGGCGGGGCGCAGCCTCGAAGCGATCCAGGAAGTCTGGGGCCGCCGGGTGGCTGCCAGCGGGTGAAAGCCTGCGCGGCCTATTCCGTGCCCTCGACCGGCGAGCCCTTGGGCGCAATGTCGCTGTCGTGCCAGCCGATGACGATCAGCACCACCGTCTGGTTCTTTTCGGAAAAAACCGAATTTCGGGTCGACCGAGGCGACCAGCGCGCCGTTCTTGTCATATTCGCTGGCGGCGAATTTGGCGACACCGGCACGCACGGCGTGTTTGTAAAGCGCGACTTCGGGGAGCGAAATCGGCCCGGCGAGCGGGATCGGCAGGCTCAGGCTCGGAATGCCGATCAAAGTCTCGTGCTGCTCGATCGGACAGGGCGCCCGAGCGGAGCTCCACCACCGTCTGCGCATCCGGTTTCTTGTCGACCAGCACGGCGCCTTGGCGCGCCAACCGGTCGCGGATCGTGCCGATTGCATATTTGCTGTCGGTGCCGTCGAAATTCGTCGCATCGACGAACAGCTTGGTGCCGGCCGGGATCTCCAGCTTGAGCGCATCCGCGGCCTGTTCGGCCGCCTTGGAGATCAGGAGTTCCTCGCTGGCGCTACGCGGCGGCGCGGTGTCGACGGTGGTGGTGCAGGCGGCCAGAGGGCCGGCCAATCCTGCCGCAAGCAGGATCAGGGCGGGAGAACGCATCATCGGGCCAGGGCTCCGGAGCTGTTGGCAGGAGGGGCCGCCCGGCCGTACGGGCATGACAAGGCCTGCTCCCGCGCCAGCCCGGCAGCCCGCTTTCGGGGGCTGAGTGCAAACACCCGTTTTCCGGAATGGTTTCCCGCTTAACCGTCAGCTACGGCTGTGTAGGCCAACCCAGACGGGCTCCGATCCAGTCGGCCGCCTATGCTCCGTTGTACGTGGCCACGGCTGTGGTGCCGCCCGTTCCTCCGGCGGCTCGGCGCCGTCCAGGGCCTGCTCCAGCACGTGCCGGGCGCGGGCGACGCGGCTTTTCATCGTCCCGGTCGGGCACCCGGCGATGCCGGCCGCCTCGGGGTAGGAGAAGCCGCCGGCACCGACCAGCACCAGGGCCTCGCGCTGTTCGGCCGGCAGCTTGCGGAACAGGCGTTCGAATTCGCGCAAGGCGACGCTGCCCTCCTGGCCGCCATCGACGGCCTGCCCGGCGCCGAGGGCTTCGACGCCGATCTCCGATTTGCGATAGCTGCGCCGCATTTCGTTGAAGAAGCGGTTGCGCAGGATGACCAGCAGCCCAGGCGCGCAGATTGCTGCCCGGGCGGTATTGCGGCCGATTGGTCAGCGCGAGCACGACGGTGTCCTGGACCAGGTCCTCCGCCAGCGCACGGTCGCGTGCCATCATCTGCGCGAACGCAAGCAGATGGGGCAGGTGATCGATCAAGCCGCTCTTGAATGGATCGGCATGGGACATGTCTGAGATCATGTCTCGTTCCTTGAGTGGCTAATATTCGACGCCCTTCAGGCGAAAATCGCCGAAGTCAATCGCTGGGGGATTGGTAAATCCAGATGTGCTGGACGAATGAATGTTCGGCGACGCCGCTGTGCAAAGATATATGGGTTGTGATGATTTGATTTTCGACAGGGCTCGGCGCCGCTGCGACGGATTGTCTCTAATGATATCTTATCCACAGCCTCGTCGATGCGGCGGCGACCGATCGTGGTGCCGCTCGATCAAATGCATCGGCGCGAAGGTTGTGGAACGGCAGCGTCTCAGCCATGTTGAAGTCAGACCGGAGGAAGCGGGAGCGAGCGGCGCCATGATGACCTTGGAACAAACCCTGCGCGCCTATCGCGGCTATGCGCCGACTTACGATCTGGTATTCGGGCCCGTGCTGCATGACGGCCGACGGATGGCGGTGCAGCTCGCGAATGGGCCGGCCGAACCAGCATCTGCTCGAGGTCGGCGTCGGCACGGGCCTGTCGCTACCGCATTTTCGCTCCGATGCGACCGTGACCGGGATCGATGTCTCGCCTGAAATGCTGGTCAAGGCGCAGCGCCGGCCGAAGAACTCGGCCATGCCGGGGATTGGCGGATGGCGATCATGGATGCGCAGGCCATGGACTTCGCCGACAACAGTTTCGACGCGGTGCTGGCCGCTCTATGTCGCTTCGACGGTGCAGGATCCGCGCGCTTCGGCGCTGAATTGCTGCGGGTGTGCCGGCCGGGCGGCAGCATCGTCATCGTCATCATTTCTCCTCGCGGGCCGGGCTGATCGGCATGGCGGAGAAATGGCTCGGCGTCACGCCGCGCGGCTCGCTTCGAGCCGGATTCCCGCTCGATCGCTTCATCGCGGCATCCGGGCTGCAGCCGGTCGAATGCCGATCCACCGGCCTGTTCGGCTATTGGACCCTGCTGCGGGCCGTCAAGCCATCGACCGTTGGAGCGTGAAGTCCGCGAGGCAAACCCTCGTCCGCCCAACAGGCCGAGGGTTCTCTCACGCCGCTCTAAAGGGAAGAACGCCAACACAGGCGCAGCTGAATTTCGTTCCCGGCCATCTGACGCGTTGTTGCGCAAATGCCACAACGCCCTCGACCTGCACCGCTGACTCCGAACCGTTTCGCTCGAAGGGCTGTTGATGGCCGGCACACGGTTTGGTGTTACGATTTCAGGAGTACGAGATGCGTCGGAGTATTGGAGCCTTGTCCGCTGCGGCGGTCGCCCTCGCCGTGACCGGCGTGGCGCATGCGCAGTCGAACGCCCCGAATGACGGCGGCTATTCACCATTCCTCGATGATTCGGGTTGGGATCCAATCGGTCCCTATGCCGGAAATTCCGGCGGTGGTCAGTTCCTCAACAATGTCAGCCCGCGTGGCGGTGGCGCGGACGTGAAGAGTCAGTTCGACGGCAGCTATGTCGGGCTCGGCACGGTCGGCTGGAACTTCGGCAACGGTCTGCGGGCCGAAGTCGAAGGCGGCTATCGGCGCAGCGGACGTCGACGGCGTGCGCAATGCCGGCCTGGCCAGTCCGGCGGCGCGCTCGGCATGTATACCGTCATGGTGAACGGCCTGTACGATTTCGACATCAGCCGGTTCGGCGTCCCGACCTACGGCTTCGTGCCGCATCTGGGTATCGGCGCCGGCTGGGCGGGCGCCCGCTTCGACCATGCCGGTTCCTTCAATGGCGAGACGCTGAGCGGCAAGCAGGATCTGTTTGCCTATCAGGGCATTGCCGGCGTGGATTACCGGGTGGCACCGCAGATCAAGATAAGCCTGGATTATAAATATCTCGGCACCGAACGGGGCGACTTCCATCTGTCGCCGGGTCTGGCCGGCAACACGGCCTCGACTTCGATCCAGGATCAGGCCGTGCTGCTCGGTATCCGCTACGAGTTCGGTTCGGCCCCGCCGCCTCCGCACCCGCCCTCCCGCCGCCGCCCGCTCCGCCGCCGCCGCCCGTTGCTGCAGCGCCCGAGGCGCAGCGTGCCTTCCAGGTGTTCTACGACTTCAGACAAGTCGGATCTCACCGCGGCGGCCCGCAAAGTCATCAAGGCCGCGGCGGATACCGCGCAATCCGGCCATGTCGTCCATCTGGTCGTCACCGGCCATACCGACACTGTCGGCTCGGCCCGGTACAATCAGGGCCTGTCGGACCGCCGTGCCGATTCGGTCAAGACGGAACTGGTGGCCGACGGCCTGCCGGATTCCGAGATCACCACCATCGGCGTCGGCAAGACCGGCCTGCTGGTGCCGACCGCGGACGGCGTGCGCGAGGCGCAGAACCGCCGTGCCACGATCGAACTCGGCTCGAACGCCGGGTCGTAATCGACCCGGGACAGCCCCCGCGCCGGCAGCGGCGCGGGGATTGCCCTTACGGCAGCTTGGTGCCCAGGCCGATGATCAGCGGAGCGGCGCCATCGCCGTTCTGGGGCTCCAGCCGGTAAGCCGGCAGGGATGCGAGGCTGCGCCTTGGTCTGATCCAGGGTCAGCCGGTGGTGGTCGAATTCAGAGTCGCGAAGTTTACGGCGACGTATTTGCCGCCGATCCCAGCCGTCGCGCCACAAATCAGCACCACGTCGGCGATCTTCCCATCCTGGTCCAGCACCAGATCCTTGACGCTGGCGACATCCTGATTGTGCCGGTCATAGACCGCGGCGCCGATTATCTTGTCCGCGCGCATCTGATCGGTTCGGATCGTCGTGTCGTCCGCGAAGGCCGCGGTGCCGGTGCAGATCAGCAGCCCGGCGGCGGCGCAGCGCTGCGAAGGATTGCTTCATGACACGTCCTTCCTGGTCTTTTCTCATTTTCAGCGAAGAGAAAAACCACGGAAGCGGCAAAGGTTCCGGCGCGGCTCAGCCCGCCGGCGGCACCGTCGTCGTGACCGGCTTCGCCTGGGGGCGCGAGACGCCGTCATTCGAGAGCAGGAACAGCCCGCGCCAATCGGCTGCCCGGCCGAATTCGATGAAGCGGTAGGACAGGCGCGCCGATCCGGCCAGCAGCGTCAGATAGACGGGCAGGGTGCTGGCCAGAGTGTCGAGCGGAGCAATATCGCCCTGGAAGACATGGCGCAACAGTGGCTCGTGCCAGGCATAGAGGCTGAAGCACATCATGCCGAACAGCTGGATCGGGGCGGTTGGCGAAGGTGGCGCGCAGCAAGCCGGTTTCGAGCGACAGCAGCCCGGCCACGATCAGCGACAGCCCGATCGTCAGCAGATCCGCAAACAGCACCGACAGCCCCGGCAGGCTGGCCTGTTTCGCCAGATCGACGCGATGATCAGCAGGGTGCCGGCGGTCACGACCAGCCGCGGCCGGGCGAGGCGTTGCGGCCCGGGCGGGCGCCATCGGTGTACCATTGCGCCAGCACCATGCCGGCGGCGAAGATTTCCAGGCTTGCGGTCAGGCCTGAAGCCAGCGGCATGATCACTTCGCCCGGTACCAGGACCAGGGCGAGCGTGCGCGAAGCGCAGCCCAGCGCCAGCGTCGTCGCGAGCAGCCCGATGGCGCCGAGCCCGGCGCAGGGCAAAGACGGCGACCGGAACAGCACGCTGAACCAGATTTCGACGCCGAGCGACCAGAGCGGCGGGTTCAGATAGGGCTCGAACCCGTGATTAACGAAGGGAAACAGGACCAGCCCCATCGACACCAGTTCGACGCCGAATTTGGCACCGACCGGCGGCGTCTGGTTCAGCGCCAGGCAGAGCAGCGCCACGATATAATAGAGTGGCAGGAGTCTCGCGGCCCGGCGGCGATAGAAGTTGAGCGCATCGGCACGGGAGGGCAAGCGTCGCGCGGCCCTCGGCATAGGGCAGGTAAAGCACGAAGCCGGACAGCACGAAAAACAGCTGCACGCCGATCCAGCCATAGGACAGGTAGAAGGCCGGCCGGTCGCTGCCGGTAGGGCCGCGACGCTGCCGGCCTTGAAATACAGTCCGAACAGATGGTGCCAGATGACGGCAAGGATGGCGACGCCGCGCAATCCGTTGATGACTTCGAGCTTTGGACGTTGTCCGGCCAAGATCCCCGCCCCCCGCTTTAAGCGACAATCCCGGCGACCCTTATGGGGCACCGGCGCCTGGGCCCCGAGGGCTCCGTGCAGTTCTGCCGTAAGAGCCGGCTGGTCGAAACGTTCGCGCACGAACGCTCGGCCGGCGCGCCCCATCGGTGCCCAATATTCCGGATGCTGCGCCAGTTCGATCATGCCGGCGGCCAGCCCGTCGAGATCGGCCTCGGGCACCAGCATGCCGGTCGTGCCGTCGATCATGCCTTCGGGGAAGCCGTTGTGGCGCGTGGCGATGACCGGCAGCCCCATGGCCTGCGGCCTCCTGCAGCACCAAGCCCAGGCCTTCGACATCGCCGCTGGTCGAGGTGGTGCTGGCGAGCACGAAGAGATCGGCCTCCTCGGCCAGTTGCTCGACCTCTTCTTGATTGCGCTGGCCGAACAGCGTGACCGTATCGCCGAGATCGAGCTGCGCGATCAGCGCCTCCAGCTCAGCGCGCAGCGGCCCCTCGCCGATGATGCCGAACCGCGCCATGATCCCGGCGTCGAGCAGCCGGCGGAAGGCGCGCAGCGCGTAGTGATGGCCTTTCTTTTCGACCAGGCGGCCGATGCTGAGGAACCGCACCGCCGGTCCGGCGCTGCATAGCGGACGCGGTAGCGGAACCGTTCGGGGTAAAGGCCGACGGGCAGCTTGAGCGTCCGTGCCGCGGGCGCGCCGATCTCCAGCAGGCGGCGTCGGGTATAGTCCGAATTGGCAACGAACAGATCGCCCCGGGCGAACAGCCGATCGAAGATCGCCGGGCCGCGACTCTGCACCACCTCGGAAAAAATCATAGCCGTGGCAGAAGGTTAGAACCATGCCGCACAGCACGCCGACATCGCGCAGCCAGACGCCGAAATTGCCATTGGGCGCGAAATGGCAGAACACGAATCGAAACGCCGGGTGCCCGCGCCCAGCGCCGAGGCGGCAAGGATCAGGCGTAGCGTGTCGTGCGGGCCGGGCCGGGCGCCCAGTCGCCGGAAGGCGCCGGCTATGCGCAGCGTGGCGCGCGGTTTGAGCGGCAGCGTCAGCATGTCGAGCCAGCGTTTGGTGCGTGGTCGCGGTATCGGCAGATAGATGATTTCCGCCTCCGCCAGAATGCGGCGCGTCGCGTCATGCAGAATCTCGGTTGGTCCGTGCCCGGAAGCGAGAACCGTCACCTCGATGCCGAGATCGAGCAGCGACAGGATCTGGTTCTCGATGAAGGTTTCCGAGACGGCTGGGAAGCGATTGGTCAGGACGGCGATCTTCACTAGGGCTGCCTAGCGCGGCCGAACCGGCGCGTCGGCCAGGCCGAGCTGCGGCGGTGCGATCGGCGAAGGCCGCAGCCGCGCCTCCAGCTTCTCCAGCCAGCCGACGGCCTGGAAATAGCGCGCCTTGCCTGCGCCGAACCGGGCCAGCGTCAAAAGCGGTGAGGCGCTTCAGCGACCAGGGCTTGGCGCGCCAGATCGCGGCGAATTGCTTGGCAGCGTAGCCTGGCCGTTCGAGCTGCATGAAGATCTCGCCGAGATTGGTCCGGAACAGCGCCGGGTCGACCCGGCCGGCCTTGAAGGCTGGCCTAAGATGGGTGCGGTAGAGCTGCAGATAACCCTGCAGCCGCGCCTTGCCGTCGAGCTGATCCGGCCTTCCCGGGCGATATGCAGCACGGTCAGCGGCTCCGCGACGCAGGTGAACCGCGTATTGGCGGCGAGGCGGATCCACAGATCCCAATCCTGGCAGGAGCGCAGCCCGGCATCGAAGCCGCCGATCTGCAGCAGCAGGTTGCGGCGCGCCAGCACGCAGGAGGTCGAGCCGACCAGGTTGTGGTTCAGCAGCGCCAGGCGCAGGTCGCCCTCCGTCGTAGCCCGGCTCAGGCCGCACAGCTTGCCCGCTTCGTCGAAGCTGGCGATGCCGGTGTAGCTCGCACCGAATTCCAGCCCGCCGCATTCATCGCCGTCATCTGCTGTTCGATCTTCTCGGGCAGCCATTCGTCATCGCTGTCGAGGAAGGCGACGAATTCGCCGCGTGCCTGCGGTAATGCCGTGGTTGCGCGCCGACGCGGCGCCTTCGTTCTGGCCGAGGGCGATCAGGGTCAGCGGCACCGGGCAGGAGTCGCTGTCGATCGCGTCGAGCGTGCCGTCGCTCGAACCGTCGTCGACGATCACGATCTCCAGCGGACGCCAGCTTGGCGCACTACGCTGTCGATCGCGCGGGCGATCGTAGCGGCGCGGTTATAGGTTGGGATCACGACCGATACGAGCGGGTTGTCAGCCATGGAAATCTCCGTCCAACATAAACTCGAAGCCGGGCACGGCAATCGCTGCGGCGAATTGCAACGCCGGTTGCATCGGCGATCGATGAAAGGGATTTGCCGGCGCGGCCGCTTGCCCCGTTCAAGGCGCGGCAAACACAGGCATGACGACAGCCACCGCGCATGCGAGGCGGACCGATGTCATCCCGCTTTTCAAACTCGGCTCCGGCCATGCGCAGCACCTCACCCACTCAACAACGCCGGGGCCTGCAGAATCTCCCGGAGTAAACACTCAGCAGCAGCGAGAAAGCTGTGGGCGTCTGTGAGCATATTGAGCGCGGCGACTGCCGCGCCTCGCTTCACCGGCTGTAGCCGCTGTAGAAATCGTGGCCGGCGGCCCGGTCGGGCACCTTGGTCAGGACGATGCCGGCCGGCGTGTCGGGGGGACAGCGCCAGGCGGTTCATCGCCTCCTGCACCAAGCGGCGCGGCGTGCGGCGCCACGCGACGACCATGGCCACGGCATCGGCCGCGCGGGCCCAGCAGCATGGCATCCGGCACGCGCATGATCGGCGGCGAGTCGATGACGACCAGATCATAGTCCCGCCGCGCTTCAGCCATGATCATCTGCAGCGCATCGGAGTCGAGATAGGGCGAGATCCGGCTCATATAGCGCGGTGCGGTCAGATAATCGAGCCCGCTCAGGCGGTCGGTCTCGACGCATTCGCGCCACTGATCGGGTTCCTCCAGGAACACCGGCAAACCCGGCTCGGCCGGACGCGACAGGGCGTCTTCCAGGCTCGGTCGCCGGAAATCGCACTCGATCAGCAGGGTCTTGCAGCCGTCGCGGGCAGCGAGCCGGGCCAGTGCGAGGGCGAAGCTGGTCTTGCCCTCACCCGGCAGGACGGAGGTGACGAGCAGCGCCTTGAGCGGCGGCCGGTAGGGCGACCAGCGCAGCTTCGCGCGGAACGCCCCGCAGGGTCTCGGCCATCGGCGAGCCCGGCTGGTCGATGACATAGCGCGGCGACAGCTTCTTCTGGCCGCGCTGGCGGACCAGCGGGATGGCGGCCAGGCCGGGCAGGCCGGAGCGGCGGCGCACCTCGTCGAGGCTTTCGAAGCCGTGGTCGAGCTGGTCGTAGAACAGCGAGCCCGCGACGGCCAGCAGCGCGCCGGCGAAACCGGCCAGCAGCGCGAGCAGGCCGGTGCGCGGGCTGGATGGCTTGACCGGCACGACGGCCAGGGAAATCGGCCTTGCATTGGCCTGGGGCATGTCCTGCGGCTTCGCGGTCTCGGCGACGCGCAGCATGAATTCCTCATAGATCTTGCGCTTGCTCGCCGCATCGTCGTTGAGGCGCTGCAGATGATCCTGCTGGTACGGTGCTGCTGCTCGCGGTCTTGCGCAGGGCGGGTCAGCCGGTTTTCCAGATCGGCTTCGCGCTGCCGAGCGGAGGCGACCGAGCCGTTGAGCGAGGTGACGACCTTGCCGATTTCGCGCTGGATCGACGCGCGGATATCGGCCAGCTGCTGTTCGGCCGCACGGCGAGTCGGATGCGAAGGGCCGAGCCGGCTGGACAGATCGGCGACGTTGCGCGCGACCTCGGCCTCCTGGGCGCGCAATTGCTGCACGACCGGAGAGGCCAGGACATCGGCATTGGCGGCCGCACCGGAATGGCCGGGGCTGTTGGCCTGGGCCGAACGGGCCTGTGCCTGAGCGAGATCGGGCGCGTGCCAGGGAGAGCTGCGAATTAATGTCGGCGACCTGCTGTGCCGCAACCGTGCCCTGCGCGGTCGTGACCAGTCCGGTCTGCGCGGAATAGTCCTGGATCGCCTTTTCCGCCGCCATCATGTCGTTGCGCAGTTCCTGGCCGCGCGCATCCAGCGAATGATTGGCGGAGACCGGTCGCCTGGACATTCTCGGCGATATATTGTTCGAGATAGGAATGGATGACCGTGTTGACGATGGCGGCCGAGAGTGCCGGATCCTCGCTCTGATAAGTGATATTGATGACGTAGTCGCGCCCGTCATTGACGAGGCTGAGGTTGCGCTCCAGCGTGCTCTCGACATCGGCCTCGACAGCCAAATGGTCGTCGGAGGGGCCGTCGACATGCTGATGGAGGAGCCCGTTGATCCAGGGCCGCGGATCCAGCTTGGCCCAGATGCTGGTGTCGACCGGGCGCAGGCGCGAATTGAATTCCGGCAGCCGGTCGAGATGCAGCTTGGCCGCAACCGCCTGCAGCACGTTGCGGGAATTCATCGTCGCCATCTCGCTGCGCACCAGCGCACTGTCGCCGGTCGGCGTCGCCATGGTCTCGAGCTCGGGGATCGCCCATTTGCGCGTGGCGACGACGACGGCGCCCGTCGGCGGTATATTTGGGCGTCAGCTGCCGCGTGATCACCACGGTCACGGCCATGGCGACCAGCATGGTCGCGAGGATTACCCAGCGCCGGCGCCAGAGCCGGGTGGCCAGGCCGAGCACGCTCAATGGGCCGGTTCATGCCGGATCGGCTCGATCTCGGGCATCCGGTGGTCGACCGAATGCGACGGGCGATAGACCAGCGAAGGCGGGGAGCCGTGCGCGGCGTCTGTCATATCTCGATCCTGCTCCGTGGGAACTTCAAGGTGCGGTCCGACGGCGGAGGCCGGAGCGCGGGGAAGTCCGGCCCCGCATGCGAACGTCTTCGCGGGCGAAAGGTTTCACGGCCGGGGGGTATAAGGCCAGTGGCCATGAAAGGGCGGGAATGGTTCGGCCTGCTCGGGTGTTTACTTCCCGGACGGCAACGAAGCGCGAGGACGGATCGATAGTGGATATCTTTGGTCGCGGTAAAAACCGCTATATCGCGCCAACCCTGGTCGCTGGTCACGGCTACCGTTTGCTGCGATGCTGTTCGACGCTGTTTTCTGACCCGTTTCGCGCTGACCTTCGGCGAGCGCGAGTTGTCTCTGCCGCTGGTCGTCGTGCTGGTCGGCTATGCGATGCTGATTCGTCACCGGTGCCGTCGCAGAAGCGCGTGCTGCTGTTCTGTGCCGCCATGGCGGGGATGCTGATCGCCACCGTGCTGGGCGGTTCGGTGCGCGTCTCCTGGGCGTCCTATCTGAACGTCGTCCTGGTCTATGCCTGCTATCTTGCCGTGGCGCCCGACGAGCGTGAGTTCGACCGCGCGATCGGCCTGTTCCGCAGCATGATGCTGATCATCGCCTTTGCAGGCATCGCGCAGTTCTTCGGCCAGGTCGTGATCAAGGGGCCGACGCTGTTCACCTTCGTCGGCATCATCCCATCCAACCTGCTCAGCCATGGCTTCAACTACGTCATTCCCGTGCCGGGCCTGGGCGGGTTGAACAAGAGCAACGGCTTCTTCCTGGTCGAGCCGTCCAGCTTCTCGCAGCTGACCGCGCTCGCCATCATCATCGAGCTGGAATTCTTCAAGCCGACCTGGCGCCTCGGCGTCCTGGGTCTGGGCCTTGCCTTGTCCTTTTCCGGGACGGGGGCTGCTGCTGTTCATGGCAGTCGTGCGCTGTTCGTGATGCGCCGCGGCTGGGGCGGCGTGTTGCTGTTGGCGGCGCCGGCGGCCGCCTTTGCCGGGATCGTCCTGGCGGGGCCGAAGCTCCAGGCCCTCGCTGCGCGGGTCGGTGAATTCGGCTCGGACCAGTCGAGTGGCTTCGCCCGCTTCCTGTCGCCGTTCTACCTGTTCAACCAGTATCTGTTCGCGCATCTGGACACGGCCCTGTTCGGCATGGGGCCGGGCTCGATCGAACCCTTCTTCAAGATTGCGGCCTATCAGATCCATGATCCGACCTGGGGCAAGCTGATCTTCGAATACGGGCTGCTCGGCGCGGTGCCCTTCGCGATCTTCGTCGGCTACTGCTTCTTCGCCGGCAGCCGATCGGTCTGGCTGAGCACGGCTCTGTTCATCAACTATCTGGTTCTCGGCGGCAATCTGGTCGATGCGCGGCTCCAAGTGTTGATCGTCGTGCTGATCGTACTGCACAACCGCCCGGCCGATATCCGTCAAGCGAGTGTCAAACACATCGATGTCAGGCGCGAGCCGGCTGCGGCAGCCGGCGCCGATCCAACGCCGCCTTCGCCTGCCGCGCCAGCAGCGGATAGTGCCGTTCGAACAGGAACCAGAAGACCAGCGCAACCGCATTGGCTGTGACGAACAGCACGGCGAAGGTCAGCGGGGCGCGATGATCCGCCGCGGGCAGGCGGAGCGCGAACCAGATCAGCACGGTGAAATGGGTGAGGTAGAGGGAGTAGCTGTAATCGGCCAGCCGATTGATCAGCCTGCTCAGCCGTGCCGGCAGGCCGCGCCGGACCGTGCCGAGCAGGAAGAACAGGCTGAACAAAACCCCGCCGACGAAGATCGCGAATTGCAGTTCGTAGACCTGCAGGCCCGAAGCGAGGATATGGCCGCCCAGCCCGGCCAGCGACACCAGCACGGCCCCGGCCCAGATCCAGCGTCCTGAACCTTGCAGGCCGAGCGAAGTCAGCCGCTGCCGCACCAGTGCCGCGCCGGCGCCCAGAGCCCAGACGAAAGTCAGGCAATGCCCGACTCCGCCCATCGCGTTGTAGAGCGGCACGATGCCGAGCAGGGCGAGAATGGCGGCCTCGGCCAGCCCGAACCGGCGGCGCCGGACGATGCGGAACACCAGGTAGCCGAAGCCGAGATAGAGCCACCATTCGATTGCCACGGTCCAGAACGGCCGGCCCGAGCCGAAGGCTTCGATGAACCAGGATTGCTGCGCCACGCCCAGCCGGTGCAGGATCTGAAAGACCGGATATTCCTGCAGCATCAGCAAATTGCCGAACCAGGTGAGCGGGGTGGCGCTGGCGGCGTAAGGATAGTCCGGCAGTGTCCGCAGCGTCGCATCGACCGCGGCGACGAAGAGCAACGCCGGCACATAGCCGGAGAAGATCCGGCAGAAGCGATCGATCAGATAATGGCCGAACCCATACTCCGGCCGGTCGAGCTTCTGCAACACGCTCGAGGTGATCAGGAAGCCGGACAACAGGAAAAAGACGAGCACGCCGAAGGTTTCGAGATGCCCGTCGCGTTCCAGCCCCGACAGGAAATAGCCGCTGGCATGGCCGATCAGCACGATCTGGGCCGCTGCCGCGCGGATGAAGTTCAGGTAGTCGACCTGCAGCGGCGCCAACCGGACGGTGGTGGCCATTCACTCTGCTCCCATCGTTACGCTCAGGGCCGGGCCAGACGCGGCCGGGTGCTGCGCAACCCGCGCCGCAGAGCCTTGCCCGGCCGCAGCGCCGCCGCTCCGGCCAGATAGAGCCCGGCCAGAATCGGCCGATCCATCATCAGCGCTGCGGAGTAATGCCGGTATAGCCGGTCGGACTGCGCTTGCGCCCATGCGCCGAGGCGCTTGGAGACGGGCTGCTGCTTCTGCAGCGTAACGAACTCTGCAAAACTGATGCCGGCGCGGCCGGCTCGGGCGGCATAGAAATTGTGATAGACGAAGCGCAGCATCTGGAACTGCAGGTCCGCGCTTCGTCCGGAGACCGAACCCGGTCGGATGCGGTACTGCATCAGCACCTCCGGCTGGATCAGGATCACCGAGCCCGTCGCAAGCATGCGCGCGAACAGATCGACATCCTCGCAAGGCTCGAATTCGGCACGGTAGCCGCCAAGCGAGAGCGCCAGGTCGCGCCGGTACAGCATGGTCGGATGGGTAAAGCTCAGCGGTTCGCCCGCTTCGAGGAACCGGTTCAGCTCGGCCCGGTCGCGTGGCAGCGGCCGGCGCGTGCCGCGCCGCCGCCCCCGCCATATCGATGATGTCGTAGTCACAGCCGCAAGCGATGAGGCCGGGCTCCGACTCGGCGAAGGCGAGCTGCCGTTCGAGCCGGTTGGGCAGCATGAGATCGTCGCCGTCGAGCCGCGCGATCCACGTACCGCGCGCTGCCGCCAGCCCGGCATTGAGCGCGCGGCTGATTCCGCCATTCGGTTGGGTCACGATGCGGAAGCGCGGATCCGCCGCCGCGCAGTCAGCGAGAAATCCGCGGCGTGGCATCGGTCGAGCCGTCATCGACGATGACGCATTCGAAATCCTGGAGGGTCTGGCGCCGGACGCTGTCGAGCGTCGCCGGCAGCAAGGCCTGTTCGTTGAAAACCGGCATGACGATAGAGACGCGCGGTAACGGTCCCGCCATGGCGTTCCTTTCTCTGTCGGGCACAGGGAGCATCAAGGAGCTAACATGTCTGGAGGCCGAGTGGCGTCACGGCACCTCGACGTCCGAAAAAAAACACGGGGCCGGCGCGATCGGACGGGGATCTATCGCGTGTGAATCCCGTTCGTCGATCGTGTCGTCATGAGGGAGCAGTGGGCGTGGCTAGCAAGGTTCTTCTGATAAGCTCGGCCGACACCAAATTCTTTTCCCTGCTGCGCGAGATGATCGCATCGCTGGAGCGCCTGCCGAAGGCGCAGATGCCGGAGTACGAGCTGGCGGTGTTCGATCTCGGCCTGTCTGCCGAGGGATCGTGAATTCCTGGCGGAACGGAATGCTCAGATCGTGCTGCCGCGTCCGCATGGCGGGCTCGGTTCGACCGATAAGCCGCTCGAGCTCGCCTTTCTGGTGCGGCCGTTTCTGCGTGAGTATTTCCCCGGCTACGATGTCTATCTTTGGGTCGATTCCGATGTCTGGCTGCAGACGCCGGACGTGCTGCACGCGTTGATCGGCGGGGCCGAGCGCAAGGGCATGGCGATCGCCCATGAGAATGAACGGGCCTACCGCTTCCAGCGCAAGCTGTTCCTCTGGACGACCAAGCATTTCCTGCTCGGCTACGGCCTGCTGCGCGGCTTGTGGCTGCTGTCGCGGCCGCATCTCAATGCCGGCCTGTTCGCCATCCGGCACGACGCGCCGCATTGGCAGGCCTGGGCGGACCGCTATGCCGCGGCCATCCGGCGCACCGGCAAGCTGACACCGCATGATCAGTTCGCGCTCAACCAGGCGATCTACCAGGATCGACTGCCGACCGAAATCCTGCCGGCCAATGCCAACTGGATCTGCGATCGGGGCGTGCCGATGTGGAACGACGAGGCGCAGGAATTCTGCGAACCCTATCCGCCCTATCGGCCGATCGGGGCGCTGCATCTGGCCGGGCCCGGCAAGCGCACGGTCTATCGCATCCGGCGCACCGGCGGCACCGTGTTCAATGCAATGATCCGCTTCGGCATGGCGCCCCCTTGAAAGGCTGAAATGTACGGCTTGGCCAATTCTCATCAGCGGGGCGCCCGTCCTGCTGATCCTTCTCCATGCGGCTTCTGATACGATGCGTATCGCACTCATCGATCCGTCGCTCTTCACCTTGCCCTATGATCTGAAGCTGGCCGAAGGCCTGCAGCAGGCGGGGCACGAGGTCACTCTGTTCGGCAAGGCCGTTCCCCCGGAGGAGACGGCCGACGCCGCCGTCTCGCTGCGCCCGCATTTCTATGGTGAGCTGGCGGCGCTCGGTGCCGAACGCTGGCCGGGCGGGCTGGGCAAGGCGGCCAAGGGTCTATCCCATATCCGCGGCATGTGGCGCCTCGCCGAAGCACTGGAGGCGCGAGCGGCCGGGACGTCATCCATTTCCAATGGCTGCCGTTGCCGGTCGTCGACCGGGCGTTTCTGACGCGGTTGCGTCGGATCGCCCCGCTGATCGTCACCGCGCATGATTCCGAACCGTTCAACGGCAATGCCGGCGCGGCGCTGCAGCAACTGGGGGCGATCGACGTTCTCGGGCGTTTCGATCGGGTGATCATCCACACGAACAGGCACGGGCGCGGCTGACCGCTCAAGGCCTGGCGCCGGACAAGCTGTGCAAGATCACTCACGGTTTTCTCGACGACGAGGCGCCGGCGCCGCTGCCGGCAGTCGATGCCGATCCGGCGGCTCGCGTACATTTCCTGCTGTTCGGCAAGGTCAAGCCCTACAAGGGCGCCGATCTGCTGGTCGAGGCCGTGCGCCGGCTTGAGCCGCAGATCCGGGCGCGCTGCGACATTTTGATCGTCGGCAAGCCTTATATGGACACCCAGGCGCTCGAAGCCGCCGTTGCTCCGCTCGGCGGCAGCGTGCGCCTCGAGTTCCGCTTCGTCCCGGAGGCGGAGATACGCACCCTGTTCGCCGCCTCGGACGTGCTCGTCTTTCCGTATCGGGAAATCGACATGAGCGGCGTATTGATGGCGGGCACTCAAGACCGCCCGGCCGATCCTCGCCTCGCGCATCGGCGGCTTCGCTGAATTGCTGGAGGACGGCCGCCACGGTGTGCTGGTCGAGCCGGGCGATGTCGATGGCCTCGCTGCCGGCCTGACCCGTCTCGTGCGCGAGCCGGAGACGCGCCGCGACATGGCGGCAGCGGTCCTCGACCTAGCGGGGTCGATCCCGAGCTGGCGGCAAATCGCCGAGACGACGATTGATCTCTACCGCGCTGCGATAACCGAGAAGTTGCCCGCGATCGCTTGAGATCGCGTAATTGATCAAAAGACTTCGTCGAGCAATAAAGGCTTAACGTCGGTCGCGGAATTGCGATTCAGTAGGCGTTAACCAGTCTAGTTTATTACTTCCCAAGACGAATGCTCCGGCGCTGGGAAGCGATAAATAAAATCCAAGATAAAATCCTGGACGGCCGCGCGATGCGGCCGCGCCGGCGCTCAGTCGTAAACGACAGGCGCTATGGAGAACTGAAATTGGCTAGGGTGAGTGGTACGGCCGGTTCGGCCGCGGCGGCGATGCTTGGGCTCGGCCTTGCCATAGCGGCATTGTGGAGCGAACCGGCCGCGGCGCAGGGCGTCATCAACGGCGGCTTCCTGGGCAGCTACGCCCCCGGCACGGCCGGGGTGACGGACCCGGCGTTCCAGCGCCGCGACGTGCGGCTCGATTTCAATTGGACCACGGTCGGTCCGGGCGGTTCGCCATCGCCCAGCTTCGCCACGGCCGGCTGGTCCGGCTTCTCGGCCCGCTGGGAGGGCCAGATCGTCCCGGCGACGACCGAGACCTATCAATTCATCCTCGCTGCAGGCGACAGTGCCAATCTGCTGATCCGTCCAGTCGGCAATGCGTCCTGGACCACGCTGGCGCCGATCTCCTCGGGCGCGACCACGAGCCAGGCCAGCATGGCGCTGATCGCGGGCCAGGCCTATGAGATCCGGATCAACTACATCCAGCATGCCGCGACCGGCAGTTTGAGCCTGTCCTGGCAGAGCCCGAGCATCCCGAAACAGATCATCGAGCCGGCGACGCCGATCGGCATCAACGCACCGGCGCTGATGCCTGGCGAGCCGGGCAATATGCTGGCCGATGTGCTGAAGGAGGCGAACGGCTTCGGGCATTATTCCAGCACCGTCAAGACGATTACGTATGATCAGAACGGCTGGCCGACAACCGATACCACCCTGACCCCTCTGGAGCGGTGGCCGCGAGGTCGAGGGAACCTATGCCATCAGCTTCACCGGGCAGGCCCAACTCACCGATTGGGGCGGCATCGGCAGCTTTGTCGTCAACGGCAAGTCCTTTGGAACAACCCTGCCGGCCGGGGTCGGCTACAACGCGGCGACCAACACGACGACTGCGCAATGGCGGGTCACCGCCATGACCGAGGTTGCGGCCACGATCGGCTTCGGCCAGACGCGCCGGACGGCGTCCTCTGCCGCCGGCACCGGCATTACCGGTGTGCGTATCCTGCTGCCCGGTCCAGCCGGGTTCTTCCCAAAGCCATGCGCCGGGCACCTTGTTCGGCATGCAGTTCGAGGATTTCCTCTCCGCCTTCACCGGCATCCGCTTCATGGATTACCTGGCGACCAACGGCAGCGACCTGAAGCAATGGACCGATCGCGTCTTGCCGGGTGCCCTCACCCAATACCAGGCGGTCGGCGGCTATGGCTGGCAGGGCAAGGGCGGCTCGCTCGAATATATCGTCGCGATGGGCCAATGAGACGGGGAAGGACATCTGGATCAATGTGCGCGTCTTCGCCAGCGACGATTACGTGACCAAGCTGGCGCAGCTGCTCGCTTATGGCAGCGACGGCGTCAATCCCTATACCTCGCCGCAGGCCGATCCGGTCTATCCACCGCTCACTCCAACCTCAAGGCCTATATCGAATATTCGAACGAGCTGTGGAATACGAGCTTCATCCAGGAACAGCAGAACAATGCGCTCTCGGTCGCCGAAGTCGCGGCCGGCAATTCGCCGCTGAATTATGACGGAAATACCCCGGTCCTTCGTCTGGGAGCGGCGGCGCGTAGCGGAGCGCATCGTCCAGATCAGCACCCTGTTCCGCGCAGTCTGGGGGCGACGGCGGCATGATGTACCGGATCCGCCCGGTCTTCGAATGGCAGTATGGCGACCTGCAGATGACCGCGGCGGTCGGGCTCAGCTTCCTGGAAGCCTGGTACAACAACCGCCGACGGCAATCAGAACGTCCCCGATCCGCATCCCACGCAATACTTCCTCTGGGGCGGCGGCGCCGGCTGGTACATTTCGCCGAAGAATCAGGACCTGTCGACCGCGTCGGCGATCCTCGCCAGCGGCATCAGCAACCCGTCGACCGCGACGGACGCCATGTGGGCGACCGCGTTCGGGCTGCACGAAATGGGCTATGAAGGCGGCTTCAATGTCGGCGGCGATCTGCCCCTCGGCGCTGCAGCTTTCGGCCAATACCAATGCGGCGGCGGACGGCGCCCTCCGCAGCGCGCTGGGCGAGTTCTTCTATAATGGCGGCGGCTATCCTTTCGTCTTCGACGCGGCTGGCAACACGTCCTACGGCGTCGCCAGCCCGACGATCAACGAGCCCCTGACCCCCGAAGATGGCCGGCATCATGCAGGCCCGCGGCGGCATCACGTCCGGCCGCCCATTTCACCGGGCACATTCCCGGGAAATTCTCGGCGCTGTCGGTCAATGGCGTGACGACCTCGGGCTGGACCAGCGGCACCATGGCCTCGATCGGCGATTTCATCGGCTTCAGCGTTGCGGCCAACACCGCCGGGACCTACACGATCACGACTGACGCGCCGACGCCGACGGTGCAGATCCTGCTCGACAATGTGCTGGTCGGCATCGGCAGCTGGACCGGCCCGATCAGTGCCGGGATCCATGGCATCCGGCTTTGCAACACCAGCCCGGCCGGCACGACGGTCAACAATCTGATCGTGACGCAGGCCTCCGCCGGTTCATCGGCGCGCCTGGTTGCCGAACCACGCGACGCCGATCGCGGGCGGTCAACCCGTAAGCGCCGAAAGGGTATCGGGGCGGTGGTCTAGAACCACCGCTCCGGCACGACGATCGTGTCGCCCGGGCCGATCTGCGCGGCCTGGTCGACCGGCGTCTCGACCTTTGCCGGGTCGTCGAAGCGGATGACCTTGAGCTCGCCCTTCTCGGCGCGATAGGTGTAGCCGCGGCCAGCGCCACTGCATTGATCACGCGCAGATCGTCGGCCCAATCATAGCTGCCGGGCTTGGTCACTTCGCCGACGACATAGACCGGCAGATGCTTGCTGACGACGATCGAGACGCTGGGATTGACGATGACGCCATGGCCCCAGCGAGGTGGTCAGCTTTGCTTTCGGCCTCGGCCGGAGTCATGCCGGCGATCTTGGTCCGGCCGGCCAGCAGGACCGAGACCTCGCCGTGTGCATCGATTACCTGGTCGCCGGTCAGTTCCTCCTGGCCGAAGACGGTGATGGTCACGGTATCTCCAGGCCGCAGCCGATCGATGCCCGTCACTTGCTGCGGGGCGGACGGCGGCGGCGGCGTCGCGCAGCCTGACGCCGCCAGGGCCAGGATCGAAGCCGCGCAGATCGAACGCATCCTTGTCATCTTCATGCTCTCCCCTAAGGTTCCCGGTCCAGTTCGGGCCTTGTCAGAACTGTTTTTTTCACGGTGATCATCCCGGTATCGTCGCTGTACCGGGTGAGGCTGTTCGAATCGAGCTGTTCACGGTCGTAGGTGAAGCCGAGCGTCACGTCGTCGCCCATCCGGTATTGCAGCCGCGGCCCGATATCCAGCACCTGGAAGCGCCGCGACGAGCGTTCCAATTGCCGGTAATCGTCGCTGAGCAGCAAAGTCGCCAGGAAGTTTCGGCGCAACTCATGCTGCAGCGTCAGGAGCAGTTCGTTATGCGTATAGCCGGGGCTGTTGATATCGATATCCTCAGCATACTCATGGATATATTTCGCATCGAGCTGGGTCAGCAGCGTCGGCGACCATTGTACCTCGACCGTGGCGTCCGGTTCGCCGATCGAGCCGAACCGTGAATCGGCATAGTCCTGCTGCTGCCATCCGGTCGAAACGGTGATCAGGGAAACACCCCGTTCGGCTCCAGCTGCACGCCGGTATCGATCCTTCCGCCATTGCTCGCCTGGCGGAAGCGGGCCGTGTCGATATCCTGATCGTAATTGCGCGTATCGGGACGGAGTTCGACGAAAACCTTTTGCTGGCCGAAGAAGACATGATCCAGGCGGAAATCGCCGAACACCTCGGTGCGGTTGCGCTGCGGTGCGTCGAGCGTGAGCGGCTGAATCTGATCGAACTGCGTCTTGTCGAAGCCGACGCTCAAGGTCAGCAGGTTGCGCAGCCCGCTGCCGAACGTCACGCCACCCAGCCCGCTATAGAGCAGATAGGTCGCCGGGGTGCGGCCGTTGAGCGGGTTGGGATCCGTCCGCGGGACGGCCAGGCGCTGAAGGCCGCTATCCAGGAAATAGTTGAAATCCGGCGTCGGCGCTTCGCGTAGCGTCAGGCTGTTGTTGGTCTCCCAGTAGTTCTCGGTGGTCAAGGAGACATACTGGTGATCCAGGAAATAGGTGTCGAGCTCCGCGCTGAACGCTTCGTTATGATAGGTCGCAACGCCCTTGAGGCCGAGATCGAAGAAGAAATCGGCTTTCTGGCCGGTCGACTGGGCGAAAATGTTGTCGTTGAACCCGACATCACCCTGCACCTGGGTGGCGAGCAGGAACGGCCCGATCTCGATCGGTTCGATCAGCCCGCGCCGGTCGAAGCGCGATTGCAGCGTTTCGTTCGAGCGGATGTCGTCCTGCAACTCCGGCAGCAGCTGCGGCGGCACCTGTTGTGAGAGCGCCGGACCGGCGCGAAACAGGAGCAGGGCGGCGGTAACGCCGATACGGCACGCCGCGTCCATCTTGTGCATGGTCTGCAACAGACTCCGCCCCCGATCTATCGTGTGTGGAATTGCGTCGATGCGACGCGGAAAAACATTGTGCCGATTTGCTTTCCTGGCGTTTACGTCTCTGGGCGTCCAGTGATCCATGACGCGCTGTGATTTTTTTATGTCAACGTGAAATCAAATAACGCGCCCCGCGTCAATCGGTGTTTATGTAAGGGAAGCCGTGGTGCCCAGAGAATATCTGAAGGAGAGCGCAAATTTGCCACGTGGCTCCTTGAAATGGTTAAGCTATCCTGTCTCGGGGCTGGACAATATACTTCGTCATAATAATAAAACCAATAGGGAGGCTTCGGAGTTACCCGCGAACATTCGTCTTGGGATGAACTCATGAGGCTCAGATGATGAGAAATTACATTTGGCGTGAAGGGGCGGCGGTGCGAGAAGGGGCAACGGTACCGCTACAAACGACTAGGCAGCCAACGCGTGAATTTCCTACCGGCGGCAACGTAATCGCCCTGAGCGACCGCGGCGATGCTGTGACTCTGTTTGCTGCACCTGCGAAGAGCAGGGCGAAGCGCGTTTTCGATGTGCTTGCTGGCGTTGTATTGATCGCCTGCCTTGCACCTTTGCTTGTATTCCTGACCGTGGCGGTTTCCTGGGACGGTGGTCCGGCCTTGTTCGGGCATCGCAGGATCGGCGCCGGCGGGCGACCCTTCACCTGCTGGAAGTTCCGGTCGATGGTCGTCGATGCCGAAGCTGCGCTGGCCCGCACCCCTCGCCACGGATCCGGAGGCGCGGCGCGAGTGGCAGCGCGACTTCAAGCTACGCAAGGATCCGCGCGTGACGTCGCTCGGGCGCTTCCTGCGCAAATCCAGCCTGGACGAGTTGCCGCAACTCTTCAGCGTGGTCACCGGCGAGATGAGCCTGATCGGGCCCCGGCCCATCGTCGCCGACGAGATCGCACGGTATGGTGCCGGCTTCTCGGACTACGCTGCCTGCCGGCCGGGTATTACCGGGCTCTGGCAGGTCAGTGGGCGGAACGATGTCGACTATTCCGAACGGGTCGAGATCGATAGCCGCTACGCGCGGAACTGGACCTTGGTGGGGGATATCTCGATCCTGTTCCGCACGGTGAGCGTCGTGCTCCGTCGCGACGGCGCTTATTAGGGGAGCATCTATGGAAGCTGTCTTGCCGGGCGTCGCGGCGTTGCTTTTTCTTCTGCTCGCGCTGCATCCTTTTGTGTTCTATCCGCTGAGCCTGCGCCGTCTCGCGCGCCGGCTCGGCACCGCGCCTGCGGCCGCCACGGCGGGGCGGCCCAGCGTCGCGATCTGTGTCTGCGCTTATAACGAGGAAGCCTGTATCGAGCGGAAGATGGCCAATCTGCTCGAACTGCGCGCCAAGCGCGGCCAGCTCGACATCCTGGTCTATGTCGATGGCCGCGGCGATCGGACTGCGGCGCTGCTGGAGCCCTTTGCAGGCGTTGCGACGGTCGTCGTGGCGCCGCAGCGGCGCGGCAAGACGCATGGCATGAATCTGCTGGTGGCGCAGAGCACGGCCGACATCGTCGTCTTCACCGACGCCAATGTCTATGTCGACCCGTCGGCGATCGATGCCCTGGTCCGTGCCTTCGAGGATCAATCCGTCGGCTGCGTCTGCGGGCATCTCATCTATACCAATGGCCAGGAGACCGCGACGGCACAGATCGGCTCGCTCTATTGGCGGCTCGAAGAGCAGATCAAGCGCTACGAGAGTGCGCTCGGTGCGGTCATGGGTGCGGATGGTTCGCTCTTCGCCGTCCGGCGCCGGCTACATGCGGCCGTGCCGGAGACATTGATCGACGACATGTTCGTGTCGCTCTCGATCCTATGCGACGGCCATCGTGTGGTGCGGGCGCCGGATGCGCTGGCCTATGAAACCTCGGTGACGGTGCCGGAGGAGGAGTTCCGCCGCAAGATCCGCATTGCCTGCCAGGCTTTCAACGTCCATCGCGTGCTGTGGCCGCGGCTGCGGCAACTGCCGGCGGCGGTGGTCTACATGTATCTGTCGCATAAGCTGCTGCGCTGGCTTGCAGCGTTCAACCTGCTGTTCGCGGCCGTGTTGGGGCGGAATCGCTTTGGCCATATTGGGCGTGCCCGCGCTGGTGCTCTGGGCAGCGGCGCCTGCCGGGTTCCTGTTACTGTGGCTTTCGGTCCGCTATCAGCTGCAACCTTTGTCCTCGGTTGCCGAGATCCTGATCGCCCTGATCGGCGCAGCGGCAGGAGTATTGCAATCGATGCGCGGCCACACCTTCCAGACATGGACTCCGGCCGCTTCGATCCGGCGTGCGGAATAGGGAGATGAAGATGGCGTCGGAGCAAGATCCCGTTCTGGTGACGGGCGGGGCGGGATATATCGGCAGCCATGTGGTATGGGCGCTGGCCGATGCCGGTCGGCCGGTTGTGGTGCTGGACGATCTGTCGGGCGGGCGGCGCGAGGCTTTGCCGGGCAGCGTGCCGCTGGTCGTGGGCTCGATCGGCGATCGCCGCCTGGTCGAGAGCCTGCTGGTCGAGCACCGGATCTCGACCGTGCTGCATTTCGCCGGCAGCGTGCTGGTCGGCCAGTCGGTTGCCGATCCGCTGGGCTATTACGCCAACAACACGGTGAACAGCCACGCGCTGCTCTCGGCCTGCGTCGCGGTCGGCGTGGAGAATTTCATCTTCTCCTCGACGGCGGCAGTCTATGGCATGCCGGCCGAGCAGCCGATCGCGGAGAGTGCCGCGACCCAGCCGATCAATCCCTATGGCGCTTCCAAGCTGATGACCGAGATGATGCTGCGCGACACGGCGGCGGCGCACGGGCTGCATTATGTCGTGCTGCGCTATTTCAATGTGGCCGGGGCGGATCAGGCCGGGCGGACCGGCGAACGGCGGCCGGTGGCGACGCATCTCATCAATGTCGCGACCCAGGCGGCGCTGGGCCGGCGGCCCTCGATCGACATCTTCGGCGCGGATTACGACACGCCGGACGGCACCTGCATCCGCGACTATATTCATGTCAGCGATCTGGCCGATGCCCATGTGAAGGCCGTCGAGCATCTGGAACGCGGCGGTGCCAGCCTGACGGCGAATTGCGGCTATGGCCGCGGCGTCTCGGTGCGCGAGGTGCTGGATCAGGTCGAGACGGTGGCCGGCCGCAAGCTCGCGATCCGCTTGGCGCCGCGCCGGCCGGGCGATCCACCGCGCCTGGTCGCCGCCGCCGATCTCGTCCGCAGCGCCCTCGGCTGGCAACACCCGCCACGACGATCTCGGCTTCATCATCCGGACCGCGCTCGATTGGGAGCGGCGTCTGGCCGGGGCCGAAGCGGTCGGCGCGTAGCGTGCGGCGCCGCGGCGGGCTGCTCCGGCGCGACCTGTTGGCCGGGATGACGGCTGCTCTGGTGCTGCCGCGCCCGGGCTCGGCGGCAGCCCGTGGGGATCTCGAATTCGATTTTGCCCGAGGCGTTCCGGACGGCGTTTCCTTCCGCCGTGCGTCGCCGGCCTTCGCCGAAGGGCAGGGCGGGCTGCTGGTCATGGCGCCGCCGGATCAGCCGCGCCTAGCCCGTGATCCGGCGTCCGGCCAGCCTGTCGGCTTGCTGATCGAAGGGGCTGCGACCAATTATGCCCGGCAATCCTGCAACCTCGCCGATCGGGTGTGGCAGCCCAAAGGTGCGGCCAAGGCCGTAGCGGCGCCCGAGATCGCGGCGCCGGACGGCACGAAGACCGGCGGTGCGGCTCAGGATCCGGAAGCAACCCGGCGATCTCGGCATCATCGGCTCGGCCGGCCAGATCGGTGCCGGTGAATTGTACTGCCTGTCCGTCTATCTGCAGCGCGGCTCGGCCGGCGAGGGTTGGGCGGTCAATGTCTACGACTACGGCAACTATCACGGCCATTTCGCCCGCGAAACCTTGAGTGCGCAATGGCAGCGCGTCGTCGTGCCGATCCGCTGGGAGGCGGGCGAGGCGGGCAACAAGCTGATCAACCTGCGGCTGCACGGCCGGAATCGGCGGCTGACGAGGTGAGCGAGGCGCTCGCCTGGGGCTGCCAGCTGGAACAAGGGCCGGGCGCCACCTCGCTGATCCCGACCACCGGCGAGCCGGCCGAGCGGGCGGCGGATATCGTCAGCTTCGATCCGGCCGTACTGTCGCGCCCCTCCGGGTTGCTCAAGATCACCTTGCCGCGCGGCGGGCAGCGCGGCGGCACGGTGCTCGATACGGCAGAGGGCGGCATCCGCCTGTTCTACACCGAAAGCGGCTGGCTCGCGGCCCGGATCGGCAAGGTGACTCTGAGCGGCTCGTCCGATGCGACTGCCGATACGGTGATCGAGCTGGCCTGGGGCGAGCGCGGTGCCATGCTGTCGAGTGGCACCGGCAACGCGCTGCGTCAGCAGGCGGCGCAGCCCGGACCGATAAGCGTGCAGTGCGGCCCGACGGCGCGGCTGCTGGCCCGGCTCGACGGGCACGGCGCCGCTGAATGCGGTGCTTGGCACGCTGAGCGTCGGCGAGGCGTCCGGGGCACGCTCCGGCCATCGTCCCGGCGGCGACGGCGCCCAGCTTCGTGCCGGCCGGCTACCACCTGGTCTTCGGTGACGAGTTCAATGACACCGACATATCGCGGATCAACGAAAACGCGACTGGCGGACGGCCTGGGCGCGCCGGCCTGGCGCAGCCGCTATCGGCATGACCGCTTCACTGTGATCAACCAGGAAAAGCAGATCTACATGGATCCCGCCTTCCGCGGCAAAGCGGCGCAGCCCTTGGGCGTGCAGCCATTTTCCCTGAAGGGGCGGGATATTGACCATCAGCGCCGAACGCGCCGATCCGGTTGCCGTCAGCCCCTTCATTTTGAATTTCAAATACACCTCGGGCTGCATCACCAGTGAGCTGACGCATTGGCAGACATACGGGTATTTCGAGATGCGCGCCCGGCTGCCGCTCGGCAAAGGCTACTTTCCGGCCTTTTGGCTGTTGCCTAAACGCGATGTCTGGCCGCCGGAAATCGACATCTTCGAGGCCTCGGGCGCCAGGCCGCACGCGGTCCATCTGGGCGTCCTGTTCGGCCAGCACCGCACGGCCGACCATTGGGTCGAAGACGTCATCGCGATCGGCGACGGCTTCCATGTCTATGGGCTGGAGTGGGACGGCGGATCAGCTCGTCTGGTCGCTCGACGGCAAGCCGGTCTGGCAGCAGCCGAACGACATCCACGAGGACATGTATATCCTTGCCAATCTGGCGCTCGGCAACCGGGATCCGCGCTTCATCCCGGATCCCGATGCCAGCACGCCGTTCCCCGGGCGTTTCGAGATAGATTATATCCGCGCTTATAAACGCTGACCGGCGCGTTGCTACGGCTGCCGGGCCATAATCCAGGATCCAAACGCTCGCCGCGCCCGGCAACTTCGCGTCGGTTGCAGAAAGGATTGTGGCATTTTTAAGGCTGGAGCAACAAAAGCCGCGGTCGCGGGTTGTCACGATAGAGCCTCGGCTTGCGCCGGGGTGAGGTATCGTCGGCACTATGGAGGCGGCTTTGGGGCGTCTGGTCGTTGTATCGAATCGTGTCGGCTCTTCGTTGAAAGCGAATGAAGGAGGTCTTGCTACGGCGCTGCAGGCCGCTGTCGGGCAGCGCGACATTGTCTGGTTCGGCCCGAGCGGCGAATCGGTCGAAGGCGCCACCGGCGCGGCTCGCACCGAACGGGAGGGTCGGCTCACAAGAGTTCTCGTCGATCTCAATCCTGCCGACTACGAGGGCTACTATGTCAATTTCGCCAACCGTGTGCTCTGGCCGCTGTTCCACTACCGGATCGATCTCGCCGAGTTCGAGCACGAGGCTTGGGACGCTTATCGACGGTCAACGACGTGTTGGCCGACCCGGCTCAGCGAATATCTCGAACCGGACGATCTGGTCTGGATCCACGATTATCACCTGTTCCCGCTGGCCGAGGCACTGCGCCGGCGCGGCATCGGCAACCGGATCGGCTTCTTCCTGCATATCCCTTTCCCCGTGCCCGAGATCCTGACCACTCTGCCGGTCCATGCCGCGCTGGTACGCATGCTGTTCGCCTGCGATCTGGTCGGGTTCCAGAGCGACCGGGACGTCCAGGCCTTCCAGGACTATGTCGATCGCGAAGCCGGCGGCCGGACCGGCCTCGACGGGTTGAGCCACGCCTATGGCCGCAGCGTTCGTGCCGGCTGCTTTCCCGATCAGCATCGATACGGCACGGGTCAGGACGCAGTCGGCGCGCGCCGAGGCGCTGCGTCCGGCCGAGCGCTTGCGCGAAAGCCTGTCGGGGCGGCGGCTGGTCATCGGCGTCGACCGGCTCGATTATTCGAAGGGGCTGGTCAAGCGTTTCGCCGCGATCGAGCGGCTGTTCTGCACCCGTCCGCAAATGCGCCGGGCCATGGTCATGCTGCAGATCGCGCCGCCGACGCGCGAAGCCGTGCCGGAATATCAGCAGATCCGCGCCGATCTCGACGCCTGCATCGGCCGCATCAACGGCACCTATGGCGAGCCCGATCTGCTGCCCGTGCGCTATCTCAACCGCCATTTCCGGCAGGAGGTGCTGTTCGGTTTCTACCGGGCAAGCCGGGTCGGCCTGGTCACGCCGCTGCGCGACGGCATGAATCTGGTCGCCAAGGAATATGTCGCCAGCCAGAACCCGGACAATCCCGGCGTGCTGATCCTGTCGCGCTTCGCCGGCGCGGCACTTGAGCTGGAATGCGGCGCGCTGATCGTCAATCCCTACGACGCCGACCAGGTCGCCGATGCGCTCGAACTGGCGCTCGAGATGCCGGTCGATGAGCGGCGCGACCGCTATGCCGCGATGATGGTCCGGCTCGAAAAGGTCGATGTCCATACCTGGTGCGACAGCTTCGTCCAGGCGCTGCAACGCAGCCGAAACGTGGCGGCCGGGGCTTCCGCCCCTGTCGGCGCCTATGCGACCTGGAGCTGACAGGTGGCAATCGAAGCTGTTGCCGCGGCGCCGGATCTGACGCCGCCGCCGCTCACGCTGGAACATGCCCTGTTCCTCGATTTCGACGGCACGCTGGTCGCGATCGCGCCGACGCCGTCATCCATTCAAGTGCCTGCCGATCTGCCCGATCTGCTGACGGCCGTTTCCGACCGGCTCGGCGGCGCGCTCGCCATCGTCAGCGGCCGGCCGGTTCGGACCTTGGTGCATTTCCTCGGCTCGTTTGCGGGCCTGTTGATCGGACAGCACGGGCTCGAACGGCGCAGTATGGACGGGCGCATCGTGCAGGATCCGCCGCAACCTGGATTGGACGCGATCCGCCGCCGTCTGTCGGACTTCGCCAAAACCCATCCCGGACTGAATTTCGAGGATAAGGGCGTCAGCGTGTCGCTGCATTACCGGCAGGCACCGGAGCTTGAAGACGCTTGTCGCCAGCTTGCCCGCCAAGCCGCCAGCGACAGCGGCGATCAATTCCGCCTGCTGCAGGGCCATGGCGTCGTCGAGCTGCTGCCGACGACTGCGGGCAAGGGCCACGCCGTCGCTACCTGCCTCGTGGGGCCGCCCTTCAAGGGACGGGTTCCGGTCTTCGTCGGCGACGACACCGGCGACGAGCCCGGCTTCGAGGCGGTTAACCAGCGGCACGGCATTTCGATCCGAGTTGGCGCGGGCGAGAGCGCTGCGCGCTATCGCTTCGAATCGCCGGATCAGGTGCGCGCCTGGCTCCGTTGAAGGTCGAGCTTGCCGGCGCGAAACGGTGCGTCTATCGATTTCCTGTCCCTCCCGAGTCGTGCGGGACAGGAGAGGCAGAGATGACCGCAGGATGTTCTCGCTCCAGGACCGCGTGGCGCTGGTGACCGGCGCCGCCCGCGGCCTGGGTTTCGAGATTGCCAAGGCGCTGGCACAGCAGGGCGCGACCGTGCTGCTCAACGGCCGGGATGCCGCGGCGCTGGCGGCGGCGGTCGCTTCGATCGGCGGCGGCGCGTCGGCTTTGCCGTTCGACATTGCGGATGAAGCGGCGACGGCGCGCGCGTTGGCCGAACTCGGCGCCTGGCACGGACGGCTCGATATCCTGGTGAACAATGTCGGGCTGCGCGACCGCCGGCCGCTCGACGCGTTCAGCCTCGTGGAAATCCGGGCGTTGCTCGAGACCGATCTGGTGGCGCCCTTCGATCTCGCGCGCCGGGCCGCCGCGCTGATGCGGCCGCGGAGCTGGGGCCGCATCGTCAACATCACCTCGATCGCCGGACCGATCGCGCGCGCCGGCGATGCCGTCTACACCATGGCCAAGGGCGGGCTGGACGCGCTGACCCGCGCGCTCGCCGCCGAATTGGGCGAGACCGGCATTACGGTCAACGCCGTCGCGCCCGGCTATTTCGCGACCGAGACCAATGCCGCTTCGTCGCCGATCCGGCGACGGCCGCCTGGCTGAAACAGCGTACCGCGCTCGGCCGCTGGGGCCAGCCGGCCGAGATCGCCGGCGCCGTCGCCTTCCTCGCCTCACCCCGCCGCGTCTTACGTCACCGGGCATACGCTGGCGGCTTGGATGGCGGCTATCTCAGCCATTTCTAGGACCTTATACCAAATCTCAGTGAGTGAGACTCTCGTGACGCTCGCGGGGGATTCCCAAGAGCGGCAGGATGTGATTCACCATAGCAAACGATGTGGAGTTTGCTATGGCAAGCAGCGGTTCGGCTTCGGGAGGACTACGACGGGGATCAATTGCGCCAGTTGGCGAAGCGGTCTGAGGACGCCGGGCAGACGCGTCGGCTCCTGGCGTTGGCGGCCGATTTATGATGGCGGTTCTCGCGGCGCGGCCGCGAAGCTCGGCGGCGTCGGGCTCCAGACGGTTCGGGATTGGGTTGTGGCCTTCAACGCCGCGGGGCCGCTTGGCTTGATTGACGGTAAAGCGCCCGGCAATCCGTCGCTGCTGAACGAGACGCAAACGCCAGGCGCTGCTGCAGATCATCGACTCTGGACCGATCCCGGCGGTCCACGGCCGTGGTGCGCTGGCGACTGATCGATCTGATGCAATGGGTGCTGGAGGAATTCGGGGTCACCATCAGCAAGCCAACGCTAAGCCGGGAGCTGCGCGCCCTGAATTTGCGCAAGCTCTCGGCGCGCCCGCGCCACCATGCGCAAGACCCCGAAGCCATGACGGCATTTAAAAAAACTTCACCGCGAAGCTGGACGAGATTGCCCGGCGAGATGCGGCGGGCAAGTCGATAGAGATCTGGTTCCAAGACGAAGCTCGGATCGGCCAGAAGAACAAGATCACCCGGCGCTGGGCCAAGCGCGGCACCAGGCCGTCGGCTCCGCAGGATCAACGGACGCGCTCGACCTATATTTTCGGGGCGATCTGTCCGGCAAGAGGTGTTGCGGCCGGATTGATCCTGCCCCGGTGCAACACGGCCGCAATGGCGCTGCATCTGGACGAAATCTCCAAAGCTGTGGCGCCAGGCGCCCACGCCGTACTGCTGCTCGATCAGGCCGGTTGGCATCTCTCCGACAAACTCGACATCCCAGAAAATATCACCTTGATGCCGCTGCCCTCGAAATCCCCCGAGCTCAATCCGGTCGAAAACATCTGGCAGTTCATGCGCGACAACTGGCTTTCGAACCGAATCTTCAGGTCCTACGACGACATTGTCGATCACTGTTGCTACGCCTGGAACAAACTCGTCGATCAGCCTTGGAACATCATCTCAATCGGCCCTGCGCGACTGGGCACATGCGTACTGATCACCGAGACTTGGTATTAGAACTTGTATTCGGCGGTCAGCCCGACCGTGATCGGCCGAAGGTCAGATCCCTGAGCCCCGGTGAGACATTGGTGTCCTGGTATCGATAGAGCGACGTCCTCGAATCGAGCAGGTTGTTGACATAGGCCGAGACGTCCCAGCCCGTCGCGATTGGCGCCGACGCGCATGGTGACGTAATGGGTCGCCGGCGCGTCGCGGGTCAGAGCGTTATAGGAGAAGGTCTCGGCCGAGCCGGTGCGGTAATAGGAGCCGGAGAAACTGGTAGTCGAGCCGGGCATAGGCATCTGTATCGGCGAACGGCTTGAAATGGTATTCGCCCGATGCCGTAGCCGACCATTCCGGCGTCGCCAGGCTGTCGCCGGATTTGGACAGGAGGTTGCCGTTCTCGATGATGGTCGAGGTGAAGCGGGTATCGTCAGGCCCGCGCTGCCGGACAGGATGAAGCCGCCGCCCACGACCCATTGGCCCTGCAGATCGAAACCGCGGCTGGTCGCAGTGCCGAGATTGGCCGTGTAGTAATAGCCGCAGGACGGCATATAGACCTGCTGCTGGATGCCCGTTCCAGTCAATCCAGTAGAGAGCGCCTTCGAGCAGCAGCTTGTTGTCGAAGAACTTGCCCTTGGCGCCGAGCTCGTAGTTCCACACCGTGTCGGAATTGTAGGTCAGCGGCACCTGGGAGATGCCGAGCGATTTGAGATCGCCGGCGCAGATATCCTGCGGCACCGGCTCGTTGGCGCCGCCGATGCGGTAGCCCTTGGCGGCCGTGGCATAGATCATCTGGTCGGGGGTGAGCTGGTAGGAGAGGTTGAAGCGCGGTGTGACCGGCGTCTCCTTCTCCGAGCCGCTATTGGTCTGCGGCGCCGCCCGTGCCGTAAGGCCCGTCCTGGTAGTCGATGAAGTCGAAGCCGCTCTGGGCCACGCGCAAGCCCACGGCCCGCCTTCAGCCCATCCAGGATTTCGTAGCTGACATTGCCGTAGGCCGCCTTGTCGGTCTCGCGCACGGTGAAATTGTCGATATAGGAGAATTTGCCGTCGACCGGCGCTTCGCCGAAATACGACAGCGAATTGCCCGGCCCATAGCCATAATATTCCGACAGGTAATTGGCGACCTCGTCGAACGGCTCGGCGAATTGCTGCTTATCGGCCGAGATATTGTGCTGGTAATAGAGCCCGGCGACCCAGGACCAGCGCGACTTCTCATCGTCGTTCGAGGTGAAGCGCAGCTCTTCGGTCCAGTTGTTCTGCCGCGCCTGATGCGTGCCGACCGAGAGATAGTCCGGCACGCCCGGCAGCACGATGTTGCCGTAACTGTTGTCGCCTATGGGGATCAGACCCGACAGTTCGAAAGAGGTGGCGTCGAAGGTCTGGTTGTAGTTGCGCTTGAAATAGGAGGTGATGGTCTTGACCGAGAAATCGGCAAAATCGTACTCGGCCGAAACGGCGGCAGCACGAAGGTGTCGGTGCTCGGCTGCGGGATCTGCGACAGCTCGTTATAGGGGCCGACCGATTCCCAATAGAAGCTGCGGTCGTTCTGGTGCACTTCCTGGAAATAGAGCGTCGTCTCCAGGATGAGATCGTCGGTTGGCGTGAATTTGAGCGCGAAATGGCCGACCTTGCTGTTCTCGGCATTGGCGTCGGTTGCCGTCGTGCCGTTGGTCACCGGGTTGATGCGGTTGACATAGCCACCATCCTCACGCTCCCAGAAGCTGGCGCGGAACCCGAGGATGCCGTCGATGATCGGCCCGCCCAAAGCGCCGCCCGCCTCGTAGCTCGGCTGGCCTTCGGCCGTCGCCGCCACATCGGTATGGACATAGCCGCTATAGGTCGAGAGGCTGGGATCGGGGGTGAGAAAGCGTACCGTGCCGCCTTCGGAACCGGCGCCGAACAGCGTGCCCTGCGGACCCTTCAGCACTTCGATGTGGTCGAGATCGAACACCTTGGGATAGGGGTTCGAGGCGACCACTTCCTGGCGCGCCTGAACCGGTGTGTCGTCGATATAGACCCCGGTCGTCTGGGCGCCGGTATCCGAGGTGATACCGCGGATCGAGATGTTGGTGTCGCCCTGGCTGTCGCTGGTCTGAAGGCTGAGCCCCGGCACCAGCCGCGCCACATCCGCGATGCTCTTCGCACCCTCCTTGTCCAAGGTCTCCTGGTCGATCGCCGTGACGCTGATCGGCACCTTGGTCAGAAGCTCGGACCGCTTCTCTGCGCCGTTACCCACGATCTCTTCCACGTGGTCATACGTGTCGGCGGATGCCGCAGGTGCTGCGTCTGGGCGATGGCCGCGCTGCAGAGCAGCACCGGCGTTAGTGCCGTCGAAACGATCAGCTCGAGGCGAAACAGCCGGCGCCGGTCGTGCATCATCACTCCCCTCCCAATGACGCGGCGCGCCGAAGCGCGGCCATCCCCTCGAAACCCTTCCCCTGGACACGGCATCGCCATTGTTCGGCTGTGTCACGATTCGATCATGTTTGAGATTGATCAGTCAGTCAATTTCGAATCCTTCGATTTTCCGGAAATTATGATTGATCAGTCAATCTAGCTTCGGGATTGGCGCTCGGCACCGGATCGGGTATGAATGCGGGTATGGCGATAATCACATCTTCCGGCCGTGCCGAGTTTCATGACCGAGGACCAGTCCAAGCCGTCACGCCAGGATCGCGCGTCGCAGCGGCGCCGCAGCCTGATCGATGCGGCCATCGCCGTCATGGCCCGCGAGGGCATTCTCGGCATCACCATGAGCGACATCGCGCAGGAAGCCGGCTGCAGCTACGGCGTGGTGTCCTTCCATTTCAAATCGAAGGACAATCTGCTGCTCTCAGCGCTCGAATTCCTGGTCGAGGAATATGACTGCGTGCTGCAGCGCGCGCTTGCCGGCGCAGCGCCGAACCCGCTGCGCGGCTGCTCGCCATGCTCGATGCCGATTTCGACCCCGGCATCGCCAATGCCAACCGGGTCGCTGTCTGGACCCGCTTTCTGGGCCGAGGCGCCGCGCAAGGCCGGCTATCGCGAGCGCTGCGCCGAGCTGAAGCAGCGCTATCGTGAGGTCTCGGAAACCCTGGTGACGGAGCTGGTCGAAGGCACCGGCGCCAAGCTCGACGGCAAAAGCATCGCGCTCGGCCTGGATGCCATGATCGATGGCTTCTGGATCTCGAACCAGCTGCTCGGCGGCAACGGCACTTCCGGCCGCGAGGAGGCGAAGCGCGCCTGCCGGACCTATCTGCAGGCCGTCTTCCCGACCGCCTTCGCCGAGGTCGAGGCGCCGAAAAAAGGCGCGGCGCAAGGCCGGCTGATGCTTGGCGTCAGGCTGCGCGGCGGGCCACGCGATACCGGCGCAGGACCTCCAGCCCGAGCGCCCAGGGCGGAAAGTGCCCCGCCGAACGCGCTGACGGCGCTCCAGCCGCCAAAATTCCAGACCGCGGTGGCCCCGGCCGAGCCTAGCGCGCCGCCGATGAACATCGCGGTCATGAACACGGTGTTCAGCCGGCTGCGCGCCTCGGGACGCAGCGCGAAGATCAGGTGCTGGTTCGAGACCAGCGAAGCCTGGACGCCGAAATCCAGCAGGATGACGCCGACAATCAGCCCGGCAGGCTGTCCCACAGCCCGAAGATCACCCAGGAAGCGAGCGCCGTCGCGGCGCCCAAGGTGATGACCAGATGCGGTCCGCGGCGATCCGCCAGCCGCCCGGCCAAGGGGGCAGCGAGGATGCCGGCCGCGCCGATCACGCCGAACAGCCCGGCGATATCGGCGCCCAGCCCGAAACGCGGCTCTTCCAGATGCAGGGCCAGGATGGTCCAGAAGCTGATGAAGCCCGCGAACAGGGCGGATTGCCGATAGGTCGCCTGCCGCAGTGCCGGCTCTTCCCGCCACAATCGCCGAGCGAGCGCAGGGCGGCGCCATAGCCGATCTTGGCATGCGGCGTGGTCCGCGGCAGGGCGGCGGCCATCATGCCGACGGCCAGCAGCGCCAGCGGCAGCCCGGCCCAGAAGGTGATGCGCCCAGCCGAAATGCTCAGCCAGGAAACCGGCCAGCGCTCGGCTGAGCAGTATGCCGCACAGCAGGCCGCCCATGACCGTGCCGATGGCGCTGCCGCGCCGCTCCGGCGTTGCCAGCGAGGCGGCAAAGGGCACGATCTGCTGTGCGACCGAGGAACAGGAGCCGAGCAGCAGAGAGGCAAGGAGCAGCATTGCGGCGCTTGGGGCCGTCGCGGCGGCGACCAGGGCCGCGCCCAGCACCAGGAATTGCACGATGATCAACCGGCGCCGATCCATCAGATCGCCGAGCGGCACCAGCAGGAACAGGCCGAGCGCGTACCCAGCTGGGTCGCGGTCGGCACCAGGGCGGCGGCGGCCCCGGGGAAATCCCGCTCGATGATCGCCAGCATCGGCTGGTTGTAATAGATGTTCGCGACGGCAATGCCGCAGGCGACCGCCATGGCGAAAGTGAGGCCCCGGCTGAGGACCGGCGCCGCCGGGGCGGCGGGCATACTGGGTGCCTGACTCATCCGTCGAGCCCTTTCGTATCGGAAATCGGGAAGACGGCGGGCATGTAATCATGTTTTGTGCAGTGCGGTAGACTCTGCGCCGCGCGGCTCTGCCATTCGATAATGGGCAGCGTGCGCCGGTCAGCGCTGCAGGGCTGTCGCCGGCAGGTTGGCACGCAGCCAAGCGTGGAACGCAGCGATCGCCGGCATCTCCGGCGCTGCCGAATCCGGCACATAGAGATTTGAGGAAAAACCGGCCTGAGTCGATTCGGCCAGCCGCGCCGTTTTCGGCGAGCCGTGCTGGATCCGCGGCCCGGCCGCGATCGATCCGGCGCAGCCGCGACCGCCCGGGCGCCAGCGGTTCGACCTGCCACATCGAAACTCCGTCCGGCCGAGTCTCGATTAGCAGGTTTGGAAACATCCGCTGGTGGATTGGAGCGCCCGGTGACTCCGTCTCGAGCAGTTGCTCCATCACGGTCTTCCAATCCGCCGCGACATCCTGAACGAGTGAGGCGGTGGCGCCGCCGGACGAAGGCGGCAGGGCTGGGGCTGCGTCGAGCCCGGACTGGAAGCGCAGAAAGATCAGTCCGCCGCTCAGTGCCAGGTCGATCGGGTGCAGCCCGGCGCCGTCAGATCCATAGGTCGTGCCCTCGACCGGACAAATGAGAGCACCGTCGAGATGGCCGGGCCCGTCCGATACCAGCGCATGGGGGCGGTGGCGGCAGCTATTGCGCCAGGCAACGAGATGCCCTGCAGGATTGCGCAGAATCAAAGCGCGCTCGCCGATATTTCGAGAGCGAAATAATCGCCCGGCGTGGCGGCAAGGCTCTCCGGTCCGGCGCAATGCCAGGCCGGCAGGAACAGGCGGCGCCGTTCCTCGGCGTGGAGAGCGGCATCGGCATAGCCCAGCCGGGCAGTCCGACGCTTGGCGCCGCGACAAAGGCTGATCGATGGCCGCCGCTCCGACGCGCCGCGCCCGGCAAATTGGCGCGGAAAGATCGAGCGCAGATAGGCCATGGCGCAGCGCTCGGCCGCCTGCCGATCGATATTCGCTTCGTCCTGAAAGGCGATGTTCTGCCACTGGATTTCGAGCACGCCGATCAGGCCGAGCGCCACGGCTTCAGCATCGAGATCGGGGTTCTGCGCCGCGGCCATGACGCGCTCGATCAGCTCGCGCACGGTCGCGGCGAAGGCGTCGTCCTTCTTGCCGCAGATGTCGTAATATTCCTGGCGCGAATTCGCCTCGCCCCAGAAGGCATACCAGACCGAGACCTTGCGCGGGCTGGCGATCTCCGGATCGAGCATCAGCTGGACCAGTTTCTCCAGCGCCTTGACCGGATCGCTCGACAGCGCGGCGACCGGCACCAGCACCTGCTGCTCGAACTCGTCAGCCAGGAATTGCAGTGCGGCGACCAGCATCGCCGCCTTGCTGTCGAAATAGAAACTGACGATGCCCGGCGACATCTCGGCGATCGCCACGACCTTGTCGACCGTGGTGCGCGACGGCCCGTGGGCGTAGAGCGCGGAGATGCAGGCCTCGATCAGCTTCTGCCGCTGCCGCGGCCGCGAGGCCCGCTCGGTCGCAGTCTCGACGGCGCGGACGGGTCTGGCCTTGCTCATGGTCTCGAAATCACTCCTGTGCACGCGCTCTGCGAGTCTGGCAGCGGGCTGTCCGAACGGCCAGAGAAAAGCATCGAAACGCGCCTCGCTGGCGCTCTCTTCAAATTGACTGAACGATCATACAAATTTCAGTGGACGGCGGCAAGCGGCGCTGCTAACCCTAGGACGACAAGCAGTCGGGAGGGTGGCGATGACGAGAGTGCTGACCAAGAGCAACCAGCATTTCCAGCGCGCGGTGAAGCGCCTGCCGCTCGGTGTCGCGTCCAATTTCCGCTATTGGGGCGAGGAGCGGACGATCTATGTGAAGTCCGGCCGCGGTGCCCGCACCATCGATCTCGACGACAACGATTATGTCGATTACCGGCTCGGTTACGGGCCGAATATTCTGGGCTATGCCGATCCGCGGGTCGATGCCGCGGCGCGCGCGGGCATGGAGGTCGGCGGCGTCTTCGCGCTCTCGACCGAACGTGAGCTGGTCGTCGCCGATCTGATCGCCGAAATGGTGCCGGCGGCCGAATTGGTGCGCTTCTCCAATTCCGGGACCGAGGCGGTGATGGCGGCTTTGCGCCTGGCGCGCGCCTATACCGGCAAGGACGACTACGTGCTGCTCGAAGGTGGCTATCACGGGCTGTTCGACGCCGCCATGTGGTACACGCCGATGGACAAATGGGACCAGCAGGGCGAGCCGGGACGTGCTGCCTTACAGCCAGGGCATCCCGGTCAGCACGCGTTTCGATGGCGCATATCGTCCTGATGAACGACGCCGATGCGCTTGAAGCGGTGTTCAAGAAACATGCGGGCTCGATCGCGGCCATGCTGTTCGAGCCGATCATGGGCAATTGCCTGGGCATCGCCGCCGATCCGCAATACGTCAAGGATGTCCGCGCGCTGTGCGACCGCTATGGCGTGCTGCTGATCATCGACGAGGTCAAGACCGGCTTCCGCGTCGCCCGCGGCGGCGTGCAGCAGCTCTATGGCGTCAACGCCGATCTCTGCACCTTCGCCAAGGCAGTCGGCAACGGCTATCCGATCTCGGTGCTGGCCGGGCGCGAGGAGATCATGCGGCGCCTGGGCCGCGGCGTCGCCCATGGCGGCACCTATACGGCCCATTCCGTGTCGCTGGCTGCTGCCGAAGCGACACTCAAGATCATCCGCGACACCGATGCGCTGGAGCATATTGCCGATTACGGCACCAAGCTGCGCGACGGCATGGGCCGGGTCCTGACCGCGCGCCGGCATCCCGCACAGCTTCACCGGCCATCCTTCGATGACCGGCCTCTATTTCGCGGCCGAGCCGCCGCGCACCTATCGCCACTGGAAGAGCAGCGACTACAGCTTCTACGATGCCATGGCCCAGGTGCTGCATGACGAGCGCGTGTTGTGCGAGCCGGATTCGCGCGAGCCCTGGTTCATCTGCGCCGCGCATGACGAGAGCTGCCTGACCGACACGCTGCGCGGTTTCGAGATCGCGGTCGACACCATCATCCACGAGGGCACGGCCGCACGCCGCGCTCATATCTGAAGATGGGTATGAGCCGGCCAAAAATTCCTTCTCCTGCATTGCGGGAGAAGGTGGCGAGCGAAGCGAGCCGGATGAGGGTGAGGCGCGTAAGCGCCATCGACCTCGCAAGCGGCGCGCGCCTCACCCTCCCTCTCCCCGCGGTGCAGGAGAGGGGTTTTCCGCGAGCCTCATCATGTCCGCTAAGCGTTACGACGCCATCGTCGTCGGAGCCGGCCATAACGGGCTGGTCGCGGCTGGCTATCTCGCCCGCGCCGGGCTCGAGGTGCTGGTGCTGGAGCGCAACGACTGGGTCGGCGGCGCGGCGGTCAGCCGGGTGCTGCATGACGGCTGGACCTATTCCAACTGCTCCTATGTCTGCAGCCTGCTGCGGCCGGAGATCATCCGGACGCTGGAGCTGCCGAAATTCGGGCTGCAGATCGTCCCCTATGATGGCGGCTGCACGTTGATGCGCGGCGGCGGCCATCTCGCCGTCTATTCGAACCATGACGCGCTGCGACGCGAGATCGGCCGGCATTCCAAGCGCGATGCCGAGGCCTATGACCGCTATTCGCGCGACGTCATGCGCCAGTGCAAGTTCATCAAGCCGCTGCTCATGCGCATGCCGCCCGATCCGACCTCGTTCAAGCCACGTGACATCATGGAACTGGTCTATCTCGGCCAGCGCTTCCACAAGATGGGCGAGGAGCGGATGTACGACACGATCCGCTTCTGGACCATGAGCGCCGCCGATTTCCTCGACGAGTATTTCGAAAGCGACATCGTCAAGGCGCATTTCGCCGGCAGCTCGATCATCGGCACGGCCTTGGGGCCGCGCTCGCCCGGCACGGCCTATGTGCTGCTGCACCACTACATGGGCGATATCGACGATACGGTCGGCGCCTGGGGGCTTCGCGCGCGGCGGGCATGGGTGCCGTCTCCGGTGCGCTCGCCGCCTCGTTCCAGGCCGCGGGCGGCACGATCCGCACTGGTGCCGATGTCGTGCAGATCAAGACCCGCGGCGGGCGTGCGACCGGCGTGGCGCTGGCGTCGGGCGAAGAGATCGAGGCCGGTGTCGTCGTCTCCAATCTCGACGTCAAGCGCACCTTCCTCAAGACCATGGACGAGAAGGATCTGCCGGCCGAATTCGTCCAGGCCGTGCGCAACTTCAAGATCCGCGGCTCGTCCGGCAAGCTCAACATCGCGCTCGACGGGCTGCCCGATTTCCCGGCGATCCCGAAGGATTCGCCGTGCAATCGCGGCGACATGCACATCACCGACACGATCGAGATGATGGAGCGCGCTTACGATGACTGGAAGGACGGCTTCTGGTCGCGCGCACCCTATGTCGACATGCTGCTGCCGTCGCTGATCGATCCGACCATGGCGCCCGAGGGCAAGCATTACATGTCGGTGTTCGTGCAATACGCGCCCTATAAGCTGGCCAATGGCGATTGGGACGACACGAAGCGCCGGGCCTTCGGCGACACGGTGATCAACGCGATCGCCCAGCACAGCCCGAATTTCAAGGATCTGATCCGGCATGCCGAGATCCGCACGCCCTGGGATATCGAGAACGAAGTCGGGCTGACCGAAGGCAACATCTTCCAGGGCGAGCTGACCATGGACCAGCTGCTGTTCAACCGCCCGGTGCCGGGCTATGCGCAATACCGCTCGCCGGTGAAGGGCGTCTATATGTGCGGCTCCAGCACCCATCCGGGCGGCGGCGTCATGGGCGCGCCGGGCGCCAACGCCGCGCGGGCCATGCTGCGCGATTTGGGGAAGGCGGCGTGATGATGGCGACGCTCGACTGCAGCATGACTCCTCTCCGCCCCATTTGGGCGGAGAGGAGAGCGGACGTCGATCGTCATAGTGCTGTGTCTCTAACAAATGGTGCCGATGCTCGCTTCCCTCTGACCGTCATCCCCGGGCTTGTCCCGGGGATCCACGTCGGGCCGACGCTTGAGCATCTCCTGCAAAGACTCAGGTGTCGGCCCGACGTGGATGGCCGGGACAAGCCGCGCCATGACGAGGAAGAGTGGGGCGACAAGTGTCAGAACCACAATAATAGCTATTCCTCGTAGCGAGGTGTATTGATGCCCGCGCCCTTCGACTGCATCATCATCGGCGCCGGGCATAACGGCCTGGTTTGCGCCAACTATCTCGCCCGCGCCGGCGCAGGGTGCTGGTCCTGGAGGCGGCCGACCGGGTCGGTGGGGCGGCGATCACCCGCGATTTCGCGCCGGGCTTCCGCGTCTCGGCCTGCGCCCATCTGCTGCACCAGATGCCGCAGGCGATGATCGACGAGCTGGATCTGGCGCGCCACGGCCTCGAATTCGCCGCGACTGCCTTGCCGACTCATGCGCTGGCGCTCGACGGCAAGCCGCTGCGTCTCGATGCGACGGCCATCGGCGAGCGCTCTGCGGCGGACGGCGCCGCTTATGGGCCGTTCATCGAGCGGCTCGGCAAATTCGCCGCTCATCTCCTGCCGCTGCTGCAGGCGGCGCCGCCGCGTCTGGCGAATGGCGGACTGGTCGGATCGTTTCGGCCTGGCCCGCTCGGCTGGCAGATCCGCAGTCTCGGCCGGCGCGACATGCGCGAGTTGCTGCGCATCCTGGGCATGAATGTCTATGATCTGCTGGAAGAGCAGTTCGAAATCCGATCTCGTGAAAGGCGCACTCGCCTTCGATGCCGTGCTCGGCAGCAATTTCGGACCGCGTTCGCGGGGACCGTGCTGACGCTGCTCTATCGTCTGGCCGCTCAGACGGCTGCCGGGCGGGATCCGCTATCGCAGCCCAAGGGCGGCATGGGCGCAGTTACGGCTGCGCTGGCGGGGGCGGCGCGCGCCGCGGGAGCCCGAGATCCGGACTGGCGTCCCAGTAGCCCGCATCGCCGTCGAGAACGACCGGGGCGAGCGGCGTGGTGCTGGCCAGCGGCGAGACGATCGCGGCTGGCTCGATCATCTCCAATGCCGACCCGCGCCGCACCTTCCTCGATCTGCTGGGACCAGAATATCTCGATACCGCTTCGTGCGCCGGATCGATCACCTGCGCAATCGCGGCCTGGTCGCGAAACTGCATCTGGCTCTGGACGGGCTGCCCGATTTCGCCGGGCTCGACCGCGCCGGCCTGGGCGGCAGGCTGCTGATCGCGCCGGCACTGGACTATCTGGAGCGCGCTTATAATCCGTCGAAATATGGCGAGATCTCCGAAGCGCCGGCGCTGGAGATCACCATTCCGACGATCAACGATCCGAGCCTGCGCCGGCTGGCAAGCATGTGCTGTCGGCGCTGGTTCAGTACGCGCCCTACAAGCTCGCCGCCGGCTGGGATGTCGGCAGGCCGCGCCTGGCCGAGCGGGCGATCGAGACGATTGCGGCCTATGCGCCCGGCCTGCGCGGCCGGATCATCGCGACCGAGACGCTGACGCCGCTCGACCTCGAAGCGGAATTCGGCATGACGGGCGGCCATTGGCACCATGGCGAGCTGGCCTTCGACCAGTTCTACATGGTTCGGCCGGTGCCCGGCGCGGCGCAGTACCGCACGCCGGTCGAGGGCCTGTTCCTGTGCGGTGCCGGCAGCCATCCGGGCGGCGGCGTCATGGGCGCGGCCGGCCGCAATGCCGCGCGCATGATCCTGAAGAAGGCAGCCTGAGCCATGCAGCCCTTCGCCACACAAGAACCGCATTACCGCCGGCCGCTGCTGCGCTCGCCCTTCGCCGAGCGGGCCGCGCCTTTCGTTCAGACCGACGCCTTCCTGCCCTGGTCCGGCTACAGCACGGTCGACGTCTTCTCCTCGGTCGAGCAGGAATACTTCGCGATCCGCAATGCCTGCTCGGTCTACGATCTGACGCCGATGGTGAAGTACCGCATCGCCGGGCGCGATGCCGAGCGCTACCTGAACCGGCTGGTGACGCGCAATATCGCGAAGCTGAAGCCGGGGCGGGTCGCTTATTCGGTCTGGTGCAACGATGCCGGCCATGTCATCGACGACGGCACGGTCTTCCGCCTCGGCGCCGAGGAGTTCCGCCTGTGCACGGCGGAGCGTCAGCTCGACTGGCTGCTCGATTCCGCGATCGGCTATGCCGTCGAGATCGAGGGAGGTGACGGAAAGCATCGCGGCGCTGTCGCTGCAGGGGGCCGACTTCCTGCGCCGTGCTGAAGGCGCTCGGCCTCGCCGGTGTCGAACGGCTGAAGATGTTCGGGATCGGCAGCTTCGATCTGGACGGCGTGGCACTGACCCATCTCGCGCACCGGCTTCACCGGCGATCTGGGCTACGAGCTATGGCTGCCGCCCGAGGCGGCGGCCCCGTGTGGGACCGGCTGATGGCGGCGGGCGCGCCGCATGGCATCCGACCGATCGGCTGGGCGGCGGTCAATATGGCGCGGATCGAGGGCCAGGCTTCGTCCAGATCAATATCGATTTCGTCTCGGCCGAGCATACGATCCGGACTGGCCGCGACCGCTCACCCTTCGAACTCGGGCTGACTGGCTGGTCGATCTCGGCAAGGGCCATTTCAACGGCCGCCGCGCGCTGGTACGCCGAACAGGCGCGCGGTGTGAAGCGCCGGCTGGTCGGGCTCGATATCGAGGGCAGCAAGCCGGCCGACCATGCCCTGCTCTATAGCGAGAAGGGGGCCAAGCGCCAGATCGGCACGGTGAGTTCGGCGCTCTGGTCGCCGACCTGCAAACGCAACACCTCGCCCCTCGCCATGATCGACGCACCGCATTTCGAGCCGGGTGGCCGAGATCTGGGCCGAGATCTATCTCAACACCGCGAACTGGTCTGGGAACGCCGCATGGCCCGCGCACGCATCGTGGAGCGGGCCCTTCTTCGCGCCCGAACGGCGCAAGGCCGTGCCGGCGGGCGACCGGTTAAAGATGCCCCGCTCCGCCGCGAATAACCCCTCTCCCGCATCGCGGAGGGTGAGGGGCGAGCAGCTTGCGAGGTCCAATGGCGCTTACGCGCCTCACCCTCATCCGGCTCGCTACGCTCGCCACCTTCTCCCACAATGCAGGAGAAGGGCTTACGTCCGCAACGCGGCGAGAATCGTCGCCAGGACGCCGTCGGTATTGTTCAGGATTTCGTGGTTCCAGAAGCGCAACACACGCCAGCCTGCTTTTTCCAACCTAGCCGTGCGTTCTGCGTCGCCCGTACTCTCAGCGTGCTGTCCGCCATCGGCTTCGACGACCAGCATCCGTTCCGTGCAGGCAAATCGGCGATATAGAGTTCGACCGGATGCTGTCGGCGGAATTTGAAGCCGCCCAGACGCGGCTACGCAACGCCGACCACAGGAGATGTTCAGCGTCTGTCGATGTATGCGCATCGCGCGGGCGACCGGATTTTTCATTTCGTTGACACTAGCTTCGAGCGAGCCGCGCGACAATCCCCTCTCCTGCACCGCGGGAGAGGGAGGGGCCCGCGTAGCGGAGGGTGAGGGGAGAGCCGACGGATAGGCCGAAGGGCGCTTGCGCGCCTCACCCTCATCCGGCTCGCTGCGCGCGCCACCTTCTCCCGCAATGCAGGAGAAGGGAAGTAAGCATAGGTCGCACAGTTCAGGTACAATTTAACAGCACCTTCGAAAGCCCCCGCCCCGAATGACCTCCCTGCCGCCGAAGCCTTTGCCCGATCGGCCCTGGCTCGATCCGAATGCCAAGCCGCAGATCGTGATCGACGGCGTCTCGAAGCATTACGGCAGCGTCGCGGCGGTCGATAATGTCTCGCTCAAGATCTACAAGGGCGAGATGTTCGCGCTGGTCGGCTCGTCCGGCTGCGGCAAGACCAGCCTGTTGCGGATGCTCGCCGGCTTCGCCGATCAGACGCTCGGCCGCCATCGCGATCGACGATGTCGATATGGCCGGCGTGCCCGCCGCATCAGCGGCCGGTCAATATGATGTTCCAGTCCTATGCGCTGTTCCCGCATATGAGCGTGGCGAAGAACGTCGCCTATGGGTTGAAGCGCCTGCCGCTCGACAAGGCCGAGAAGACGCGGCGGGTCGAGGAGGCGCTCGGCATGCTGCAGCTGGCCCATCTCGCCAACGCAAGCCGCATCAGCTCTCGGGCGGCCAGCGGCAGCGCGTGGCCCTGGCGCGGGCGCTGATCCGGCGGCCCAAGGTACTGCTGCTCGACGAGCCGCTTTCGGCGCTGGACAAGAAGCTGCGCGAGCAGACCCAGTTTGAGCTGATGAACATCCAGGAAAAGGTCGGCATCACCTTCGTCTTCGTCACTCATGACCAGGAAGAGGCTATGGCGCTCTCGACCCGGATCGCGGTGATGGATCGCGGCCAGGTGATCCAGACCGGCACGCCGGCCGAGATCTACGAATTCCCGAAGAACCGCTTCGTCGCCGATTTCTATCGGCTCGACCAATGTCTTCGGCGGCACGGTGCTGGAGGCGTCCCCCCCGGCCGCGTCGTCGTGCGCAGTGCCGAGGCGGGCTGCGATCTTGTGGTCGAGGGAAAGCGGCCGGTTCAATCCGGGCCAGGCGGTCTGGGTTGCCGTCCGGCCGGAAAAGATTCGCCTGTCAAAGGAACCGGCTGGCAGCGCGCCGGTCAACCAGATCCGCGGCGAGGTCTGGGAGCTGGCTATCTCGGCAGCCACTCGACCTATCGGATCAAGATCCCGTCCGGCCAGGTGGTGACGAGTTCGGCGCAGAACCGGCGACGCACCGCGGACTGGGCGATCGATTGGGGCGACCAGGTCTATCTGAAGCTGGGATCCCGACAGCGCGATCCTGCTGGCGAGCTGAGATGGATATCGCCGCCACGGCCCGGCCCCGCACCCGCTTCGCGCTCTGGATGGAGCGTCACGGCCGGTGGCTGATCATCCTGCCGCCTTTGCTGTTCCTGCTCGTCTTCTTCGTCATTCCGTTCCTGTTCGCCTTCAAGATCAGCTTCGCCGACATGGCGATCAGCGTGCCGCCCTTCAGCCCGCTGGTCGCCGTCTCGCCCGACGATCACGTCACCTTCCGCATTACTTTCGACAGCTACACGTATCTGGTCGAAGACGATCTCTACATCCTCTCCTACCTCTATTCGCTGCGGACGGCGTTCTTCTCGACGGTAATCTGCCTGCTGCTCGGCTATCCCATGGCCTAATGCCATGTCGCGGGCGCCGAAGACGACGCAGAACATTCTGATGCTGATCATTATCCTGCCGTTCTGGACCTCGTTCCTGCTGCGCGTCTATGCGCTGGAGGGCATTATCCGCGAGAACGGCCTCCTGAATTCCGCGCTGCTCTGGGCCGGGGTGATCGACCACCCGCTGAAGATCATGCGCACCGGCGTCGCGGTCTATCTGGGCATCGTCTATTCCTATCTGCCCTTCATGGTGCTGCCGCTTTATGCGACGCTGGAGAAGCTCGACAACACACTGCTTGAGGCGGCGAGCGATCTGGCCAGCCGCCCTGGCGCGCCTTCCTCGACATCACGCTGCCGTTGTCGCTGCCGGGTGTCATCGCTGGGTCGATGCTGGTCTTCATCCCGGCGATCGGCGAGTTCGTCATTCCCTCGCTGCTCGGCGGTCCGGATTCCCTGATGATCGGGCGGGTGCTCTGGGACGAATTCTACAGCAACCATGATTGGCCGGTCGCCTCGGCGGTGGCGACGGTGTTCCCTCGTGCTGCTGGTCGGGCCGATCGCGATTTATCAGTATTACCACAACAAACAGATGGATTCCTGAGCATGGCCGAGCGTCGCTCCTGGCTGCTGTTCTCGATCCTGTGCTTCGGCATCGCGTTCCTCTACCTGCCGATCCTGGTGCTGATCGCCTATTCCTTCAATGCGTCGCCGCTGGTCTCGGTCTGGGGCGGTTTGTCGACGAAATGGTATGGCGCGCTGTTCGCCAATCAGCAGGTGCTGGATGCGGCGGCGTTGTCGCTCGAGATCGGCATCGCCGCCTCGACCGGGGCCACCATCCTCGGCACGCTGGCGGCGATCGCGCTGGTGCGTTTTCCGAGGTTCCCCGGGCGGCTGCTGCTGACCGGCATGGTCAACGGGCCGCTGATCATGCCGGAGATCATTACCGGCATTACCCAGATGCTGCTCTTCGTGTCGATGACGGCGCTGTTCGCCTGGCCGCAGACGCGCGGCTTCTCGACCATCACCATTGCCCATATCGCCTTCTGCATGGGCTATGTCACGGTGACGGTGCAGTCGCGGCTGAAAAGCGCCGACCGCGCACTCGAAGAGGCGGCAATGGATCTGGGCGCCGGGCCGGTGCGCGCCTTCATCGACATCACCCCTGCCGATTATCGCCCCGGCGGCTGGCCTCGGGCTGGCTCTTGAGCTTCACCGTCTCGGTCGACGATCTGGTGATCTCCCAATTCGTCGCCGGACCGGGCGCCAGCACGCTGCCGATGGTGATCTATTCCAAGGTCAAGCTCGGCGTCAGCCCGGATATGAATGCACTGGCCAGCCTGATCATTGCGCTGATCGGCACGGGCGTGATCGTCGCTGGCGTGGTCATGCGCCGCCAGGAGAAGCGGCGGCTGAGCGATATGCAACTGGCGACGCGGTAGCGGCGGGGCTCAGTTCGGCGGGTTGTTCTTTTCGATGAAGGCGATGCTCTCCTGCAGCATCTGGATACGCGTGGCCTGCCGCGACAGCCAGTGATCCTCCTCCTTGAGGACGACGGTCTGCACCGGCTTGCCGGCCTGCTCCAGTGCCTTTGCCATGGCCCTCGCTCTGGCGGGTCGGGACGACAGTATCATCCTTGCCGTAGATCAGCAGGATCGGCGCATCGGCATGGGCGGCCCTGCTTGACCGGGGAAAGGGCGTCAAGCGCCACATCGTCAAACGACTCCGTGCCCAGCTCACGCTGCAAGTATTTTACGGACACGCTGTAGCGGTTCGAGCGGCTGACCGTCCAGTCGACGAGGTCGTTGAGGTCGGTAACGCCGCCGACAGAGACGGCGCAGCGATAGAGCCCGTGCTGAACGGTAACGCCGGCGAGAGCCGCGTAGCCGCCATAGCTTCCGCCGACGATGCAGGCGCGCTTGGCATCGACGATGCTTTGTTTCACGAGTTCGGCGACGCCATCCGAGATGTCGGTCTGCATTTTGCGCCCCCACTCGCCGTCGCCGGCGCGCAGGAAGGGAGTGCCGTATCCTGTCGAGCCACGGAAGTTCGGTTGGAACACGACGTAGCCGCGCGAGGCGAATGCCTGTGCCCACCAATCGAATTCGAGATAGTCCCGCGCGGCGGGGGCCGCCATGGGGCAACACGATCAACGGACGGCTCTTCTTATTCGGACCAGGAGGCATCGTCACCACGCCTTCCATCTTCAGGCCGTCCGCGGCGGTATAGGACACCATCCGGCTGGCGCCGACTGCATCGGCGGGGACCGGGATAGGTCTTGCCGACCGGATCGACCTTTTGCGCCGCGACATCGGCGAGATACCACGTGCCCGGATCATCGGCACCGGAGGACTTGATCAGCACGCGATCGAAATTTGTGCTCCAGGACTCGATCTCTACCTGATTCGGCCGGAAGGCTTCGGCGATCATGGTGATTTTTTTGTCGGCGACCGGATCGAAGAATTGCACACTCTTTTGCTTGTCCTTGAAGACCAAGCGGCGGCCAAACCATCGGGACCATGGATTGCGCCGACATCGGGGTCGGTCGTCAGGCTGACCGGTGCATCATTCCCGCCGACCGACCACTCCCAAAGAGTGCCGTCCGGCTGATCGGACCGTGCGACCAGGATCGTGCCCGGCTTCCTGCCCAGTCCGAGCAACTTGTAATCGCCCAGAGGGTTATTTACCGAGAGCAGGGTGCGGCCGTCGGTCGTGCCGGCGGAAAGGGTCCACTTCGACCCAGGCATTGAATATTGCGCAGTGGCCAGGATAGAGCCGTCGCTAGCCAGTGCAATCTTCGATCCGGCCGAGATCAGTTGATAGTTTCCGGTATCGAGGTCGACGCGATACATGGCGGTGATCGGGTGACTCTTGCTGACCGTCGAGACGCTTTCAAAATATCCGTATTGATGCCCGTCCAGGCAGCGCGAGCCGTAATAGTCGGAAGTCGTCGGCAGAACGTCGGTGCTGCGGAGAAACGGGATGAAGGTCTGATTGGTCTTCGCGTTCAGAACGATCGTTCGGGGCGTCTCGGTCTCGCCCCAATCGCCATGCCCGGTATTGTCCGTCGTGCTGAGTTCCAGGACGATATGGTCTTCGCCGACCCAATCGATTTTACGAACTTTGGAGGTTCCCACGTCCCAGCTATGGCCGATTGATCCGTCGCCGCCTTTCAGAACGAGCCGACGTGAATCGGTGTTAACGGCAATAAAGGCGATTTGCTGGCCGGAGGGCGAAAGGGCGGCAAAACTCGGTTGCCGGCAGATGGCCATAGGCCTCGATCGGCGGCGGGGCCGGATCGGCGGCGTGAGCGGTGGTCACGAAGGAAGAAGGAAAAGAACGGCGATTGCTGCGACGCGGCGATCCATGATCTCTCCGGCAATGTGCTTTCATCACCGCGAAAAGAGAGCAAACATACAAAACCTTGTCAACCGTCGCGCGATATCCGCCGGCGCTCAATACCCCGTCTTGATCCGCGTCCAGGCCCGCGTGCGGAACCGCTCGGTGTTGGCGCTGACTTCGAGATTGGTATAGAGCCGCTTCTGCATCTCTTCGGTCGGATAGATTGCCGGGTCGTTCAGGATCTCCGGGTCGACATAGGCGTTCGCGGCGAGATTGTCGTTGCGTAATGGATCTCGTTGGTCGTCTCGGCGATGATTTTCGGCTCCATCATGAAGTTCAGGAATTTATGCGCCGCCTCTGGGTGCGGCGCGTCCTTGGGGATCAGGAAGGCGTCGTAATAGGCGTTGGCGCCTTCCTTGGGCACGGTGAAAACCAGGTTCACATCGACGCCGGCCGCCTTGGCGCGGGCCTTCGCCGTGGCGTAGTCGCCTGACCAGGACATGGCGATGCACAGCTCCTTGTTGGGCAACTCGTTCATGTATTCGGCGGAATCGAAGTTGCGGATATAGGGCCGCACCGTCTTCAGCAAGGCCCGGCCGCCTTGAAGTCCTCTTGCCTGTCGTGTTCGGATCGAGATGCAGATAGTTCAGGGCGAGCTGGAATGACGTCTTCGGCGGAATCGAGGAAGGTCACGCCGCAATCGGCGAATTTCGACACGATCTCGGGCTTGAACAGCATGTCCAGGCTGTCGACCGGCGCGTCCGGCATGCGCTCCTTGATCATGTCGACATTGTAGGTGAAGCCGTTGACGCCGCGGATATAAGGCATGGCATAGGCGTTGCCCGGGTCGAATACGGCCTCGACTGCCAGCACATGCGGATCCAGGTTCTTCCAGTTCGGCAGCTTGCCCTTGTCGAGCGGCTGGTAGACGCCGGCCTTGATCTGGCGGCCGAAGAAATCGGTCGAGGTGCTGACGATGTCGTAGCCCGGAGCCGCCGGCCATGACTTTGGCCTCGACGGCGGCGTCGGAATCATAGGTGTCGTAAACGACCTTGATGCCGGTCTGTGCCTCGAATTCGGCGACCCGTGTTGTGCCCGATATAATCGGCGAAATTATAGATGTTGAGCTGCGCGTCTTCAGCGGCCGCCGGCCGGCAGGCGAGCAGCAGGGCAGGGCGAGCGACACTCTCGAAAAGACCATTCCTTCGCTCCGGCGGCTGAATAGATGTTCAAATATAACAAAGCCGCGCGCTGTGGAAGCCGGAATCGGCTTGCCTCGGCCGAGTTTGAATGACTATACTGAACGGTCATATAAATTTGGGGACGGGCCATGGCGCAGCTGCAGGTGGAGGGAAATCGAGCCGAGACGGTCGTACCGCGCGCTATGCCCGGCCTGGGTCTATGACCATCCCGAGGTCGCGCGGCTGGAATATGAGCGCATCCTGCTTCCGAGCTGGCAGATCCTGTGCCATGTCAATTCGATCCCGAAGCCGGGCGATTACGTGACGCTCGATCTCGGCCGCGACAGCATCGTCGCGACCCGGGCCGGGGACGGGACGATCCATGCCTTCCACAATGTCTGCCGCCATCGCGCCGCCCGGCTGCTCGAAGCAGCGGTTCTTGCGGCGCCTTGATCCGCTGCCCCTATCACGGTTGGTCCCTACGGGCTCGACGGCGCGCTGCGCGGCGTGCCGGTGCGCGATTCCTTTCCAGGCGGGCTGACTCTGGGCGAACTCGGGCTGAAGCCGGTCCGGACCGAGCTGTTCCTGGGCTTCGTCTGGGTCGCCGTCACCGGCGATCCAGCACCGCTGGCCCGAGGCGTGGGCGCCGTTCGCCGAGGATTTTGCGCCTTATGATTTCGATGCACTGGAGCCGCTCGGGCCGATCTATCACGATGATTGGGATGTCGACTGGAAGGTCGCCATGGACAATTACCTGGAATCCTATCACGTGCCGATCGGGCATCCGGGGCTCAACCGCATGTTCACCGCCGATTATATCGGCATGGCCATGCTGCCGAGCGGCGTCGCGCGCGGCGTCGGCCATATGAAGGAGCGGCCCTCGCCACGCTGGACCGAGCGGCAATACCAGAAATGGGCGCCCGAGTCGCGACCGCGCTGCTGATGCCGAACGGCGCTGCTGGCGCTATTACAGCATGCTGCCCAATCTCGGCATCGACGTGTTCCCGGACCAGATGGATTTCTTCAGGTCCTGCCGCGCGGTCCCGGCAAATGCTCGATCCGCAGCGCCACTTTCGCGTTGCCTGATGACCGGCGCGAGATGAAGCTGCTGCGGCTACATGAATTCCCGGATCAACCCGCGACGTCATGCGCGAGGACGCGTTCCTGTGCAAGCGGGGTGCAGCAGGGGCTGACCTCGCAGGGCTACGAGCCGGGCCCGCTCTCCGATACCGAGATGTGCATGCGGCAGTTCCACGATCTGTTGCGCCAGCAGATCCCGGAGATGGCACTGGACCGGGTGCCGACCACATTTGCGTGAGCGGGCCGCGCCCTGCCGCAATTCATCCGGCCGGGTGTCGCAATTGCGCTAGAATTGCAGAGCTGTTTGACGGACGCTCAAGACAGAGACGGCTCAGCCTCTCGTTACCGGCAGAAGGAAATCGGGAACGATCATGAACGAGATATCTGCCGCCGACTGGCACGCCCGCGCCGTATCCTTGCGCTATGAGACGCGCCATTTCATCGACGGCGCCTTCGTCGATTCGCGCGACGGTGGCAAGCTGGAGGTGATCAATCCGGCGACCCGGCGAGCGCCTGACCGAGATCGCCGCTGGCAGCGCTGCCGATATCGACCGTGCCGTGGCAAGCGGGAAGGACTGTTTCGCCCGGCGCGACTGGAGCCGCATGGCGCCGCGCGACCGGATGGCCGTGATGTCGCGCCTCGCCGATCTGATCGAAGCCCATGCCGACCGCTTCGCGCTGCTTGACACGCTGGTCATGGGCAAGCCGGTCCGCGACATGCTGGCGATCGACATCCCGCAATCGATCCTGACCTTCCGCTATTTCGCCGAGGCGATCGACAAGATCGACGGTGCCGTAACCTCGACCGCGTCGGACGCCTTTCATTACATCCTGCGCGAGCCGCTCGGCGTCGTCGGCGCGATCGTGCCCTGGAATTACCCGCTGCTGATGGCCGCGTGGAAAGTGGCGCCGGCGCTCGCGGCCGGCAATTCCGTGGTGTTGAAGCCGGCCGAGCAATCGCCGCTTTCGGCGCTGCTCCTGGCCCAGCTCTTCATCGAGGCGGCGGGCCGCCCGGCGCCTTCAACGTGGTGAACGGCCATGGCGAGGCGGGCCGGCGCGCCGCTGGCGTTGCATATGGATGTCGCCAAGATTTCCTTCACACCGGTTCGACCGAGATCGGCAAGCAGATGCTGATCTATGCCGGCCGGTCCAACATGAAGCGGGTCGCACTGGAATGCGGCGGCAAGTCGCCGCAGATCTTCCTGGCCGATCTGGAGGATCTCGACCGCGCCGTCGACTATGCCGTCAACGGCATCTTCGGCAATATGGGCGAGGTCTGCAACGCCGGCTCTCGGCTGCTGGTCGACAAGCGCTTGGCCGGTGCGTTCGTCGAGCGCTTCGTCGAGCGCGGCCGTCACGCCTATGTTCCGGGCGACCCGCTCGATCCGGCGACCAGCCTCGGACCGCTGGTCACGAAGTCGCATCAGACGCGCGTGCTCGGCTATGTCGAGCGTGGCAAGCAGGACGGTGCGCGGCTCGAATTCGGCGGCGAGGTGCCGGGATCGCTGGCGCGTGGCAGCTACATCGTGCCGGCGCTGTTCTCCGGCGTCAGCAACGACATGACCATCGCGCGCGAGGAGATCTTCGGGCCGGTCGCCAGCGTTATCGCGGTCGACGGCATCGATGACGCGATCCGCGTCGCCAATGATTCACTGTATGGCTTGGCCGCCTCGGTCTGGACCCGCGATCTCACGACCGCGCACAAGGCGGTGCGCGACCTCGAAGCCGGCGTCATCTGGGTCAATTGCTTCGACCATGGCGACATGACCCAGCCCTTCGGTGGTTACAAGCAATCGGCCAGGGCCGTGACAAATGTTTCGAGAGCCTGCTTGGTTATACCCAGACCAAATCGGCCCTGGATCCATCTGGGATAAAACCCCTCTACCGCATTGCGGCCGTGAGGATACGCGAGTTCCGAAGTGGGGCGGTCCTCCGTGGCCGCCTTGCCGCGAAGCCGGCACCAGCTACTGCCGCCTGCGGCGTCAAGGCGGGCAGGGACGACCGCCCCCACTGAAGGTCAACGAGACCCCAATTGTGTCAGTTGCCCTCGCCGATATTGGACGGCAGCAACGCGGCCTGACTATGCAGCCAATCGGTCTGCTGCGGTGCGGCGGCGATCTGCTCCGGTATGGGAGCGGTCGAGCAGGCGGCGAGGGCCGACAGGGACTAGGCCAGCCATGACGGCGTTCCGCAAGGTCGACATGATGGGATTCCTTTGCATGCTGCACTGCAAAAGAAATAGGCCCGGGCGACTGGGCCGTCCAATTCGATCTCGATCGTCTTTGATAAGCGGGGCTTATCAGGCCGGCGGTGCGACGTAGCGTGGATCATGGGCGGCGCGGCTGAAAATGCGCTGCACCAGCGGCTCGAAATGGCCGAGCGGCAAGGTCGGATAGGCCGGATCGAACGACGCCTGATCCCAGTTTTCGCAGAAGCCGGCGCAGGCTTCGTACCAGGGATGGGCGCGATGCCGGTCGCGCATATTGCGATCGCCGCCCAGATGATGGGCGTAGTAATACGCCTGGAACAGCCCGTGTTGTTCGACGATCCAGGTCACCTCGGCCCGGACATAAGGGCGCAGGATGCCGGCGGCGATCTCGGCATGGTTATAGGGTGCCAGCTCGTCGCCGAGATCATGCAGCAGGGCGGCGGCGACCAGCTCCTCGTCGGCGCCGGCCCGCTCGGCGCGGCTCGCCGTCTGCAGCGAATGTTCGAGACGGCTGACCTTGTAGCCGGCGAGCGAATGATCGAGCTTGCCCAGCGCCGCCAGCAGCCGTCGGGCAGTCCGCGAGCGAAGTCGCGCTCCGGACTGGTCGAGCAGCAGATAATCTTCGCGGGTGCCGTGCTTCATCTCCAAGAAGCTGACCGTCGCTCCACCCATCATGCGTCTCCTCGATGCAGGGCCCGATACAGGCTGCGCGGCCCGTCGCCATCGATATAAGCAGCCTTGGAGGTGGCGCAGCCCCTCCGCCGGATCGAAGCCGGTGCGACCATGCAGCAGGCGACGATTGTCGAACATGACCAGATCGCCCGGATCGAGCCGAAACCGGATCTCGAACTCCGGCGACCGGCACATCCGGTCGAAATGTGTCAGGGCGCGATAGAACCGATCCAGCTCCGCGACGGGCTTGAAGTCCACATAGTCGAGCCGCGAGCTACAATGTACGGCGCGGATTCGGCCGGCCGCGTCGAGCTCGATCGGCGGCACGCAGGCGATCAGCTCCGTGGTCGGCGTCGCGGAAATGGTAGCGCACTGGCGTCTCGGTCAGCACCGCAAAATCCTCCGGGACCGTCGCGCGCAGCGTCCTCGGCCACGGCCAGCCCGTCGACCAGGGTCGAAAGACCGCCGCTCGTTTCATTGGCCAGGCAATGCAGCAGCTGGATGCTCGGCACCGGATCGCGATAGGGATTGTCGGTGTGCGGATCGAGCGCCAGAGCAGTATAGGCGAGATCGTTCGCATCCGGCACTGAACGGACATCGAAGAGCAGGCCGAAATTGGTTTCGCGCGGAAAGCCGAACCGACGCGCCGCCGTGAGCACGCTGCCCGCTCAGTCGGGACGCCATGCAGGATCAGGAAGCCATAGCGCAGATAGGCATCGAGCATGGCGCAGCGCTGCAGGATCGGCCGTCTCGACCCAATCGGCTTGCGGCCGGGTATTGAGCGTCGCGGTCCAAGGCTGTGGCAGCGGCGTCGCTTCGTCCAGGGCAGGGCGCGCCGCCTCCGCCAGCAGCGTCGCGGTCTCAAAGACCGTTTCATGCCCATCGGTGAAGACGATCCGAAGCCGGCCGGGCGCCGGCTCCTCTGCCAGCTTTATCGCGAGATCCGGATCGAGATCCGACGGGTTGTAGAGCCGCTGGCGGTCTGGCGATCGATGCTGGCTGAGGCGGTGCAGCGCTCGCGCAGCCAGCGCGGATGAACGTCCCAATGACGACCCCGCTCATCCTCGAGATGGATCGAGGCGCGATCTTGGCCGGCGACGCAGGCGACATACATGACGGGCCTCTTTCCGATATCCGATATCGCCCATTCTCGACCGTCGCTACAACACGGAAAAGCTGGAAAATTGTCGGAAGAGATATAATCATACGTTATGTCAGATCCTGTCACCCGCCTGCCGCCGATCGCGGCACTGATCCAGTTCGAGGCGTCGGCCCGGCTCGGCAGCATGTCGGCCGCGGCGCGCGAACTCGGCATCAGCCAGCCCGCGATCAGCCGGCATCTGGCGATGCTCGAACAGGATCTCGGTCAGGCCCTGTTTATCCGGACCCGGCGCGGCTTGCGCCTGACCGCGGCGGGGCGCGACTACCAATCCGTCGTGGCGCCGGCGCTCGACCAGATCCGCCGGGCGACCGCTCGGCTTCGGCCGGCGACGCGCCTCCCGGGCATTCGGATCGTGGCGAATTTCGGCTTTGCCCAGCAATGGCTGATGCCGCGGCCTGCCCGCGCTGCGCCGCAGCTTGCCGGATCTGTTTCCTGCATCTGCTCACGAGCGATCGGGAAGACGAGTTGGGCGAGGCGGATTGCGATCTGGCGATCCGGTTCGGCAGCGGTCGCCTGCTGGGGCCGCGCGCGATCAAGCTGTTCGACGAAGAGGTCTTCCCGGTCTGCAGCGCCGAGTATCTGGCGCGGCATCCGGCGCTCCGCGACGGCGATCTTGCGGCGGCGGACGCTGCTCCATATGGAAGAGACGAGCGCGTCCTGGTTTACCTGGGCAAGCTGGGCCGCGGCCAGCGGCCATGCCGTCCGCCTCGACCGGCCGCGGCTGCTGTATCCGACTTATCCGTTGCTGCTTGCAGGCGGCTTTGGCTGGCGAAGGCGTGGCGCTGGGCTGGCGCGGCCTAGTCGACACGCCGATCGAGGAGGGCCGCCTGGTTCAACTGCTGCCCGGCGTCGTGCGTGACGACCGCGGCTATTTCCTGTGCCTGCCGGAGCGGCCGGCGGGCGACAGTCCGGGGCCGTCGCCGACTGGATCCTGGCGGTCGTCCAAAAATGAAAATGGCCGCCCGGAGGGCGGCCATTCCATTGCGTATCGACTGGCTCGGTTAGGCGGCCGGCTTGGAATTGATGAATAAGGCCCAGACCCGAGCAAGATCGGGCGTACCGTCCGCCGCCGCCGACGGCCTTCAGCGCCGCCAGCGCCTTCGGTTTCTGGCCGGCACGCAGATAGGACAGTGCCAGATGCAGCTTCGCATCGTCGGGATGCTTCAAGGCATCGGCCTTGATGCCGTCTTCCATCAACTTGATGCCCTTGTCGACTTGGCCGTAGCCGACATAATCGTAACCGAGATCGACCATCGCCTGGCGTCCTTGGCCTCGACCGCGGCCGCGGCCTTGGCATCGATGCCGGCCTGATCGTCCGCCACGGCCTTGTTGATGAAGTCGCGCAGCTTGGTATCGGCGCGCGGCCGTGTCGCCAGTACCGATCAGATTCGCAGCAAAGGCCTTGTCGATGACGTCCTTCGCCTCGGCCGGGTAGTGCTCCAGCAGCGCCGCTTGCGCCATGTCGCGATAGTCATTGGCCTTCAGATTGCCCGTAGCCAGCTTCAGGCGCGACAAATCGAGACCGAGGCGGGTCGAGGCGAAGCCTGACTTGACCTGGACCTGATGGATGACATTCGCCCAGTAGTCGGGCTTCGGATAATGCTGCACGACCCGCTCGAGCAGTGCGCTGTAGGCGGCGGTATCCCTTGAGCTCGAGATAGCAGTTCATCAGCAGCTGGTATTGCGCTTCCGGCGCGGCCTGCCCGGCCTTTTCTTCGCCGTTGATCTGGTCGAGCTGCTCCTTCGCCATCCATCCGCGGGAAAAGAAAAGAATGCCGATGCAAAACAGCAAAAGCGCGACCGCCAAAGCCTCCGCTGCCTGGGGCCATTCGGCTTGCGCGGTCAGAATCAGAACAATCCATCGGAGGATTCCTAAAACGGCAATACCTGCGCAAAACGAATTGGAAACTTGCCGCCGCCACAGGTCCTGCGCGACAACAGCAGCATAAATCGCGACGGCCGCGACAAAAATGGCGACCAGCACCTAATTGCCCTCCCACGACCACGAGCCTCGAATATTCGAAGCCGCCATTTCGCCGCGCAAAACCGCTAACGACAAGGAGGAGGATAGGTCGTATTCCTAAATATGCTATTAAGTTCCCGCATCACGGCACGTAAGTGATGTCCCTAGATTGCCGAGAGCTATCTGTAATTTCGGGCCATATAAAGTATTTGCCCCGATTATGGCGGCAAATATGAGTCCCGCAATCAGTGCGTATTCCAGCGCCGCTATACCCTGGCGATCTCGCAGGAGACCGAAGCCGATTCGTCCCATTGCAGCCTCCAACTGCTCAAGCCAAGGCTCAGCCTAATATGCCTCGCCCGCATCTCGGGCGGCGATCGCCAGGCCGGACGAAACAGTCAACCGATATCATAAACAGATCGATGACGTTCGTCTCGGCCTGAGCGTCCCGGTCGCTCGCAACGACGGATATGGTCGCCACAAGCAAGAGCTTCCGTTAGGTGCCAGCGTCGCGCGAAGTCAGCGATTGGCCGAGGTTGGAGAAGGCCGTCGAGAGCTTGCCCTGCAAAAGCGTCGTCGCGCCGATAATGGCAGCGAACATGAGGCCGGCAATCAGGGCATATTCGAGAGCCGCGATGCCCTTATTGTCGCGGAGAGTATTACGAACGAGTTGCAACATTTAGAATCACCCTTCTGAAATAGGCCAAATGGGTTGACCCGCCCCGGGCCGCAAAAACCCACCCGCAACCCTGAGTGCCATGGCACCCGTCTGCTTTTTATGAACAGGGCAAGGATGGGAAGCAACATCTATTTTGCGCCTGGTCACCTGTTTTGCCAATTTTTACTACGCTCTGAGTTAACGCCTTCGAAAGGATCGAGGGAAATGATGTACTGTCCCCGATGCGGGCGCTGTTGACTTCGTAAACGACTAATTAATCTTGTCCGAATTTATTACCGTTCCGTAAAGCCCCAGCTGAACAGGCGAGAGTTATTGGCGCGATGATCGAACGGGAAAGCAGTGCCCTGGCGGGGCTTGGGGAGCAAAGTCATGCAGTTCAAGATTGAGACCTTCCTGAATTCATACCTGCCCGTCGGTAGCACGCGCGTGGACGCGGTGTTCAGCATTTCGGCGTCGGTCCCCCAAAAAGTCGAGACGGTGCGCCGTGTCCTTGGCCTGATCTGCGATACCTCGGGCTCGATGGAAGGTTACAAGATCAGTGCGACGCTGCACGCGATGCGTGTTGCTGTCGATCAGATGGATGAGGATTCCGAAGCGTTCATCGTCACCTTCAGCAACGATGCCAAGCTGATCCTCGATCTCACGCGGATGACCGCGGACGGCAAGCGCGCTGCGCATCAGGCGATTGCGAAGATCGAATGCGGCGGCGGCACGGTGATGTCGAAGGCGCTGACCATCGCGCGCGAGCGTTTCGTCAAGCGCAGTGGAGCCGTGCGCCAGGCGATCATCCTGACCGACGGACGGAATGACGATACGGATTTGAACGCCCTCGAAGCCGAGGTGCGCGCGTGCTCGGGGATCTTCCAGGCGCATTGCCGCGGCATCGGCACGGATTGGTCGCCGGCGCAGCTGCGGCTGATCGGCGACGGGCTGCTCGGCACCGTGGCGATGATCACGCGCCCGAACGAACTTGCGCGCGATTTCCAGCGCACCCTCGCGGCCGCGATGTCCAAGCTGCTGCCGGATGTCCGGCTGCGCCTGTGGATGCCGAAGAACACCGAACTCAGGCAGCTCAAACAGGGCTTCCCGACCGAGATCGATCTCACGCCTGCAATGGAGCATATCGACGAGCGGACCCTCGAGTTCCGCCTGGGCGCCTGGGGCGAGGGAACGCAGGATTATTGCGCAACCTTCAAGGTCGTCGCCTGTGCGCCGGGCGAGGACATGCTGGTCTGCCGCCCGAGCCTGACCTATCTCGATCCCAAGACCGAGCAGAACGTCGTCGTGAAAGGCTCGGCGATGACGGTGGCCTGGACCGAGGATGTGCATCTGTCTGCGCGCATCGATTCCGCGGTCGCGCATTACTTCGGCCAGGGCGAGATGGCCCGGTTCATCCGCGACGGCATCGAGGCGATCGAGCGCAATGACGACAACACTGCGACCGTCCGGTTGAATCAGGCACTGAAACTTGCGTCCGAATCGGGTAACGAGGAGGCGACGGTCAGGATCAAGAGGGTGATCGACGTGGTCAATGCCAATGAAGGGACCGTGCGGTTGCGAGGCGAGGTCAAGAAGGTCGCCGTGATGGACCTCGATATCGGATCGACGCGAACCGTCAATCTGAAGCGGAACGCCGGCAGGATCCCGCCGACGAATGGCGATGTTGGCACGACCCATACCGTCCGCGCCAAACGCTGACCCGGGAGACAGTCTCATGGGGATCCAGTGCCCGAAGTGCCAGAAAATTTCAGCCGATTCGGATTTCTGTTCGGAATGCGGCTCGCAGATCGTGATGGTGGACCCGATGGCACAACATTCGACCGCGGTCGCTTCGGATCATGACGACCCGCCGCGCGACCCGTTCTCGGCTTCGGCGCCGGCCGTCTGTCCGGCCTGCGCCGAGCCGCGGGATCATGCCGATTCGCGATTCTGCAACAACTGTCGCTACGATTTCCTGACCAATACTGCCTATGCGGAAGAGGTCGACGGCGTCGAAGGCGATACGGACGACGACTATCCGGAGTCCATCGGCGGTGCCACCGATCATTGGGAGCTGACGGCTGGCGTCGATCTCACGCTGCGCGGACCCGACGATCCGATGCCGACCGATTTGCGCGAGCGCATCTTTCCGGTCGCACTGGACCGCAACGTCATCGGGCGCCGAATTGCGGGCCGGGAGCCGCAGCAGGAGGTCGCTCTCGACGATCCGGGCGTGTCGCGCCGCCATGCCCAGATCAAGCGGCAGCCGGACGGGTCGCTCGCGCTGCTCGATCTGAGCTCGACCAACGGCACCAAGATCAACGGCATTGCGATCGAACCCAATATCTTGGTACCGCTCAAGGACGGCGACCGAATCACGCTCGGCTGCTGGACGCATATCACTGTGAATGCGCGGTAGGCGGAGAACATTGGACATGGCAGTAGCCGCTCCCGGCAGGCTCGGAAGGGTTCGCGCGGAGATTCGCATCCCGCGGACCACCCCGAAGATCATCGAGTGTGTCGCTGCGGCCATGATCGTGCTTGCCGTCCTGGCATTCGTCATGAACTACACTGCCGTCACGCAGACCGCGATGCCGTGCTGCGCATCGGGTATTCAGCCAAGCCGTCCGTCGTCGTCGCGGAGAAGCTGAACGTCGCGCTCGCCGATATGGATGCGGCGATCACCAACAGCTCGCTGGGCAGCCGCAAGAGCTGGTGGCGTTATGTTGCCGATGCCGATACCGCAGTCGCGATGGCGGTCGAAGCCAGCCGAAATCTTGCCGCCGAGGATGCCGAGGCGAAATCGCTGCGGCACGTCTTGTCCGAGCTGCGCACTTACTATCAGTTCGTCGGCGGCGCCAACGCGATCGCGACCGACGCCGGCGCAGACCAGAAGCTGCCCTTGACCATGACGCTCTGGGCGTCGCACGGGCTGCGCCAGGACATCGTGCCCGAGGTCGAAACCCTCTCGAAGACGGCGAATGCCGATCTCGAAGCGGCCTATGCCGGCTATCAGGACAATGCCGAGGCCGCGTTGGTCAAGGCAATGATTCCGGCGGGGTTGCTGCTATTGGTGCTGATCGCCGCGCAGATCTTCCTGGCCCGGCGGACGCATCGGCTGATCAATATTCCCGATGGCGCTGGGCAGCGGCCTCCTGGCGCTGTTCATGGCCGGGTTCCTGTTCGTCTCGCTGTCCGACGGCCGCACCCTGCGCGTGGCGAAGGAGGATTCGTTCAACAGCATCCTGCAGCTCTATCGTGCCAAGGTCGCGTCGTATCTCATGAAGGCCGACGAATCGATGTGGCTGTTCGAGCAGCGCAAGGTGCGCTCGGACTATGCGGAGAGCTTCGCCAAAGGATCGAGGAGCATCCTCGATATCGGCAACGCCTATCAATTGGCGCTGGCCGATCCGGACCGTCCGGCGGCGCCGGTCAACGAGGCGGAGATCGAGCATCTGAAGAGCGCCCTGGCGGATGCCGATCGCTATGCCGCCGGCGGGAATTATGCTGAAGCTGCGCGGCTGACGCCTGCCAAGTTCCCGGGCTATCTCGGCGTCGAGCTCGGCCACCTCGCAACGCATCCGGCCGAGCGCAAGGCGGCGACGGCGGCCGTGACGTATTTCCTGCGCCATATCGATATCGACACGCGCATCCGCACGCTCGAAACGGCCGGACACCACACGGAGGCGATCCGGCTCGCCATCGGCGACAATGAAGGCGGCAGCAACTGGGCCTTCCAGGGCATGAATGCGGCGATCGACGAAATCATCAGTCTCCAACGATACGGAATTTCAATCCGAGATCCGTATGGTGAGCAGCCACGTCATGCTGATGATCCAAGCCATGGTGGGCGCACTGGCCGGGGCGGTCCTGCTCGGCGGTTACGGTCTGTGGCAACGCTATGCGGAATACCGCTGACGTTGCCTGGTGCAGGAGAGGGAAAACCGAAGTCGCTCGTCCGGCGCAGGCGAGTGTTAGGCCAGGACCCGGCGGCGCGTTAGCGCCGGTCCGGGTCGTTCTTGAGGGGCCGGCCGCTTGCGGCCGGCAGACGGGACAATATTGAGGTTGGAAAGGACAGCGCGATGAGCGGGGCGAACTGCAAGTGGCCTTCGTGCCGGGGAACGGTCGAGGATGGCTTCTGCGATACCTGCGGCCGGCCGCCGCTGGGCGCCGCCACGGCGCCGTCTTCGTCTTCGCGCCGTCGCCGCAGCCCTGCTGCGCCGCGGCCGATGCCCGGCCCGGCCCGGCCTAGCCCGGTCGGCGTCAGCACCGGTGGCGGGACCATGGCGTCGTCCCGGCAGACAGTTGCATCGATGGCGACAGGGAACCGGAGCGATGCCGTCGCGGCCCGCGGCGCCGCGCCGACGGGTGCGCCCGCCGCGGTTCAGGCACGAGCCCCAGCGCCGGCCGAACCGCGCCCGGCGCCGCCGGCACCCGGCTTCACCGTCATCGAAGACAACAGCGCGTCCGGGTTCTCCGAGCCCGGCACGATCAATGTGACCAACCGGCTGCGACGCAAGGCCCGGCAGCAGCCGATGATCGGCACGACCGGCTATGCCGCGCGGACCGCCCAGAAATCGAGCAGCACGCGTCGGCCGCGTGCCTCGACGGCGTCGCAGAGCTCGTCGGCTGCGTCCTCCGGCAGCGCCGGCAGCGGCAGCGGCTCGTCACGTGGGCGCAGCCGTTCGAGCAGCGGCTCGCGCGGTCGCGGCCGCGCGCTTGGCGGCGGCCTGGTCAACATGCCGGTGATGCCTTTCCTGGATCCGCTCCAGATGGTCATCACCGATATGCGGATCCACGAGAAGAAGTGCAATGCCCGTCCTGCAAGAACAAGGTCAATCCGGACAAGCGCTTCTGCGCGAATTGCGGCCAGGAGTATAATTTCAAGCCGTCGCTGAAAGTGGGCGACGTGGTCGGCGGGCATACGAGATCAAGGGCACGCTGGCCTTCGGCGGCCTTGGTTGGATCTATCTCGGCATGGATCTGAAGCTGAACCGCTTCACCGTGCTCAAGGGCCTGCTGAACTCCAAGGATGAGGCGGCCGCAGCCGCCGCGGTGGCCGAGCGGCAATTCCTGGCCGCGGTCAAGCACGGCAAGATCGTCGGCATCTACAATTTCGTGACCTGGGGCACCGAGTCCTACATCGTCATGGAATATGTCGGCGGCCGGAACCTGAAGGAAATCCGCAAGGAGCGCGGACCGCTGCCGCCCGAGGAAGCGGTTTCCTACATCCTCGGCATCCTGCCGGCGCTGACCTATCTGCATGGCCAGGATCTGGTCTATTGCGACTTCAAGCCCGACAACATCATGCTCGAGGGCGACGACGTTAAGCTCATCGACATGGGCGCCGTCCGGCGAATCGGCGATATCGAAGGCGATATCTTCGGCACCGTCGGCTATATGGCGCCGGAAGCGGGCGACGATCCGACACCGCCATCGGATCTCTACACGGTGGCGCGCTCGCTTGCCGTGCTGCTGATGGATTTCGACCTGACCGGCGAGATGGAGCACAAGCTCCCGCCCAAGGACGAGGTCATGTATGTCGTGCCGCCTGCAGCCTTTGCGGCGCATGGCATCGAGAAGCCGAGCAAGGAAAATCCCACCGTCTTCAGCGCCACCCTGGCCGGCGGCACCGAGCTGCCGCCCTGGCTCGCCTTCCATGCCGCCAGCCTGACCTTCGTCGGCACGGCGCCGGAAGGCATCATCGGCGTCGAGGTCGAGGTCACGGCCGTGCCGCCGCAGGGCGATCCGGTGACGCTGCCTTTCACTATCCGGCTGCCGCTGCGCGAGCATGAAAGCCTGCACCGTTTCCTGCTGAAGGGCACGGCGCAGGATCCGGAAATGCGCTTCCAGACGGCCGACGAGATGGCGGCGCAGCTGCCCGGCGTGCTGCGCGAGATCGTCGCGATGAAGTCGCCGGTGCTGGTCGCCGCCGAAAGCGCCGAATTCATGCCCGAGCGGGGCGGCGCCGGCTCGCATGTCGGCGTGCTGGCGACGGCCTGGCGGCGCCTGCCGGCCTTGCGCATCGACCGCGAGGATCCGGCTGCCGCCGACATTCTTGGAGCGCTTAGCATCCCCGATGCGGCGCAGCGCATGGCGGCGCTCAAGACGGCGGTCAAGGCGCATGCCAACTCGGCCGAGGCGCGGCTCCGGATCGCCGATGCGCTGATCGAGGAGAATGCGCAGGGCTGGAGCGAGGCGGTGATGTCCCGGCTCGACGAGGCGATCGACATCGACCGCTTCGATTGGCGGCCCGATTGGTATTGCGGCAAGCTCTATCTGGCGGCCGGCAATGCCCCGGCGGCGATCGAGTGCTTCGACAAGGTCTATTCCGAGATCCCCGGCGAATCGGTGCCGAAGCTGGCGCTCGCCATTGCGCTGGAAATGGAAGGCATGCTGCGCGAAGCGGCCGATCTCTATGACCGGGTCAGCCGGACCGATCCCGGATTGTCGGAAGCAGCCTTCGGCTATGCGCGCTGCAAGCTGGCGCTGGGCGACCGCAACGGCGCGGTCGAAGCCTATGGCCGCGTGCCGACCGCCTCGGCCAATCACGGCGAGGCGCAGCTCGCGATCGTCCGCGCGCTGACCGGCGAATCGAGCACGGAAGAGAGCCTGACCCGCGCCTCGCAGATGCTGACCGCGATGGAGCGCAGCGACATTGCGCGCTACGAGGCCGAGGCGGCTTTGGCTCTGGCGGCGGTCGGCAATCTGGAGCGCGGCTGGCACGCCCCGCCCGGCCTGACCTTTCTCGGCACGCCGGTGCGGGCCAATGCGCTGCGCCTCAAGGCCGAGGCGGCGTTCCGCAATTGCGCGCGCCTGGCCGACGACACCGCGACCCGCATCGCCTTCGTGGAGCGCGCCAACTCCGTGCGTCCTCACACCCTCGTGTGAAAGTGTCGACTATGACGAATTGCCCGAAATGCGGGTGTGTGTGTAAGCCGGGCGATGCGTTCTGCCAGGATTGCGGTACCAATCTGACGGAGCCGACGGTCATCCTGGCCGAGGAATGCCGCTGCGGGTCGACGCGCTTTCGGGCCGATGGCATCTGCGCCCGCTGCGGGCGGCCGCGGCCGGCCCTGTCGGGGGAATTCGTCGTCGGACCGGGCCTGGCGGCGATCACCGATGTCGGCATCGTCCATCAGCATAATGACGACGCCTTCGCCATTGCCGGCCCGCAGGCCGGCGGCACCGGCTCGATCGTCGTCGTCTGCGACGGGGTCAGCAATTCGCAGACGCCGGATGTCGCGGCCCAGGTCGCGGTTGCCGCGGCACGCGAGGTGATCCAGGCTGCGCTCGCCAACAACATTGCCGCCGAGGAAGCCGCACGCTGGGGCATCAGCAAGGCGCATGAGGCCGTCTGCGCCGTGCCCTACGACCATGCCCATCCGCTCGACCCGCCGGCGGCGACGATCGCCATCGCCATCGTGCTCGAGGCGCCGGGCGGCCGTCGCCATGTCACCAGCGCCTGGCTCGGCGACAGCCGGGTCTACTGGCTGCGCCGGTCGGGCGGGCTGCTGCTGACGCGCGACCATTCCTGGCGCAACATGGTGGTCGACCAGGGCGAGATGACCGATCAGGAGGCGCGCAAGAGCAAGATGGCGCATGCCATCGTCAAATGCCTGGGCGTCAGCGACCATCCTTCGGAGCCGACTTTGTGCCCCGACCCCTCGATCGAGACGGTCGATCTGCCGGCCAATGGCTGGCTGATGGTCTGCACCGACGGGCTGTGGAACTACGCCGAAACCCCGACGGCGCTGGCCGAGGCGGCCGATGAAATGCTGTTGCAGGACGAGGCGTTGCACGTCTGCCGCAAGCTGGTCGAGTTCGCCAAGGACAAGGGCGGTCACGACAACATCACGATCGGCGTCGCCAAGCTTTAGATTGTATTAAGCGCGCTGATCCGGCCGGCCCGGGCCGGATCAATGCGTCGCGGCCGCCGCCACGGCCGGGTTGGTTTCCTGGTACATGCGCTTTTCATCGAAGATCGTGATCGAGTAGTTCTTCACGGTCTTGCTGTCGGGATTGCTCTGGATCGCGACCCGCATGAAGGGATCGCAATTGCGCGCCTTGTCCGGCGGGCCGTAGAGCGGCAGGGAGCCCGAGATATCGCTCTTCAACAGGACGGCGCTGCATTCCTTGGCGGCCGAGCCCTGGATCTGCCAATCCTTGCCGTAGCGCCAGATCAGCACGACCAGCCCGGACCCGATGATCTCCCGGCTGGAATAGCGGCCGTATTTGGCCTCCAGATCGCGCAGCAGATCATCCGTCGGCGGCCCGATATCCCGGCCGAAATCGACCGCGCGCGACAGGAAGGTGACGACGCCGCTGCTCGGCGTATCGACCCGAAACCCTTCCGACCGGCCGCCGCCCTGGGCATCGGTCATGGCCTTGAAGCCGGCGACCTGGCCGGTGCTGAATTTTATGTTGATGAAGCGGGACGGATGGATCTGGGCGAGCGCCTGCTGCGAGGCGGTGGTCACATCCATGCCGGGGGTGATGCCGAAGAGATCGGGGGCGCCAGAGGCGAGGGCGATGGTCGGCCAAATCGAAGCCAAAAGAATGGCGAGAAGGCCCGAGTTTCGCTTATTCATCATGTGGACGACCGTTCGGCATCGTTTTTCTCCGCGCCCAGAGACGTAGACCTTCGTTAGCATATCGAAATGAAAGCTAGGTGAATTACTCTCGCGCTTGTATGCGATCGTTTTCTGGGAAATGGGCCGCTACTGGGCGTCACCCGGTTCAAAAAAAGACCAAAGTAAAGTTTGAGCGACAGCGCAGAGGACCCTAGCCGCCTCCGGCAGCAAAAAACAGTCCTCTTTGCTTCCCATTACTCCACTAGTTCGTGATATGAACCCACTGCCCGACGAAGGTATTAAAGAGTTGCACAAACCCCGTTGCAATGGAGGAGTCGTCAGTTGCCTGAAAGTAGTAGGTGTTCGATGTTGCGCAGGCTTGGAGCTTCTGCGATAGAGCGCTCATCGGATTGTTTGTATTCCCATTTAGGAGGGGGTAGCTGTGCGTCATCGGATTTCCCGCCGGCCAAATAATCTGTTGAACACCGTTCTCGTACGTGTACGTCGCAGGATCCTGCCCATTCAGCGGCACGTACGGCGTTTCAAGCACTGCAATCGTCGCGCCATTGGCCTTCATGGTGTCGCAATATGTTGTGTCTATGGCGCTCGCGTAATATATGCTCGCCCCGACGTTTGTCGGCGGTAAAGTTTTTAGTTTAGAAGGATTGTTCGAGTATATTGGTGTGTGTGGCGTTCGACCAATATCCTGCCGAGTAACCTGCATTATTGCATTCATCGTTAACCCCCAACCACCAAGGGGTCCCATCACTAAATTGCGGGGAAGCGCCCTTCCACAGGCCGCAATAAGTCGTGGTGTTAGTGTTCGCTGACGTTGTTTCTTGCGTCACACCAGCCGGCACCGGATCTCCGGTCGTCGCATGATTCCAGTTCCAATTTCTATCCGAATTCATCCCGTCGGTTACGATAATCACAAATATTATGGGATTTTCGGTAGTCGTGCCAGGCAAGGGATTGGCCGCCTCGGTGGGAATAATATTGTTAGCAAGATTAGGCAGCACTGCCTGATGACCCTTATTAACGGGCGGGTTGAGGTGTGTATTGAATCCAATCGTCAGCGTATTTACGCCGGTCGCAAGCGTAAAGAGGTCCGCAGTTTTCTTCACGACATATTGCGAATTATCTGTCACGTCGAATACCGGATAGGTCGGGAGATCGCCGTTAATTCCCTCATTGAAGCCGTACATGCTGTACACGAAGGTATTCAAATTTGCCCGAGCGTTTGGCACCGTATAAGTATCACGAAGATAGGGCAGCAAACCTTTGCTCAAAGACGGATTGCAGACTGCCTGACCTGTGCCGGCGGTTGAGTTGCAGTAGGAAGGATTCGGAGCGGGATCTCCATTCGTGGGCGGCGGATCGTTGACCAGCGCGAGACGCATCACGTCGAACCGTGTGGTCGCCCCCGCGCCGTTCATCGAGGTCGGATTAGAGGCGTTCGTTTCGCCCACCTGCATGTCGCTGACCTTGAACGGCGTCTCGTCGTGGCAGGCAAACGCGCAAGGGGGATCGTCCCCGCCCTGAAGCAGCGAGGCGGTACCAGTATGCTTTGTATCATATTGTGCAACGAAATTAGCGATCTTGGATTGGTCGGCGGGTGTTGAACCGACCATCATTGACGCGGAGGTATCAAGAATAAAGTAAACGGACACGTAAGGCGACAGATTAACTGTCGTGCTGGAGGCGCCACCAACTGATAAGGATCTGAAACCTGCGACTTGCATAAGGTATGTGGGAGTCGTGGCGGTGTAGGATACGATGCAATTGACTGAAGCCCCGTTCGTTATCGGGGAGCTACCATCGTTTGTTGTAACTGTCGGTGTTGTAACGCCGGAAAGTCTGCCCAGCTGGCCAGCTTGCGCGAGAAAGGTGCTTTTGGCTTGGGTCTGAGCGGTCGTGTTGGCGCTCTCTTCCAACTTTGCGAACGTAAGCGTTCCGGCAGCTCCCGCCGCCATCTCGTTCTGCCACGCCTCACCGCATGCTACCGAAGCAGCGTCGGCGGCGAGGTCGAGCCTGTACTTAACCTGTAGCGCGTTGGACCCATCCATGCCGACGCCAAGCGCCATGATCATTGTAAGGATCAAGAGCGCATATATCATGGTGACGGCGCCGCGTTTGTCCCGCGTGAGCCGCTGCAATACGAGCGTCAGTTTGGGTACCTTTCGCGACATAATGATCATGCCTTGAGCGACAGCCGAAAGATCGTTCGATTTCATGGTCGCGTCCCGGTATATGAGCAGCTCGTAATTCCGCTGGGGTTGTCTGCGTATGTTGTTACGTGTGTAGATGTGTTCGTGCTTGACGTTACGTTCTTGCCCGAGGGGCCTGAATAGGACAGCTCGGTGAAAAAGCGCGGCGCGATGTATGCGGTACGCTGGAACGTGAAGGGGCCGGTCAACCACTCGGTGAATGTGGGTCTGAATACATAGGTGATGTCCACGACGATCACAGTGCCCGGAATATATAGGCCGGGTGGTATCGTCGAGAGGCTGGGAGTGGCGAAATTGGACACCGCCGGCAATAGCTGGCTAAGTCCGCACGCGCGCGTGGTCGCGAATTTCGTGCTGATAAAGCCGGCACTCCAGATCGCGGTAGCGACGGTACAAGTCGGACTGATTGGCGGATCCTGCGGAGAGGTTACCGTACAGTTTGGCGACGGCGGGCTGGTGGTTGGGCCGAAGGCGACACTCGTCACTATTGGCTGTATGTCAGTTTGCCAGCTCTCGAACTGCAGGCCCGCGTCGGTCAAAACATCGGGAAATGTTGTGATGATAGACGCAAAATCTCCGAGGAGGTCGACATCGGTAATCGTGCCCTGAACTTGTCCGTTGGTCGTCTGTTGCGAGACGAGTTGCGCGATGACATCGGCCGCGTTCGTCAAGCGTCGGCTGATCGTTAAGCCGTGCGCAACGTCGGCGGCAACTAAAAGCGTATATATCATTACCGGTGCTAAAAGCGCAAATTCCAGTGCGGCGATTCCGTCTGTGCGGGCAAGAAAGACTTTACATCTATGGAGAAATCTTCCCCCGCGCCGATTGAAATTAGTTAACGGATTCATGCCCTATGTTCCGCAATTGGTCGAGACGGTGGACGTCGTCGGAAACTGCTCCACTTGTACTGTCGTTCCGGACATAATTTGTCCGCTAAATGTGTTGTATACGAGTGCGAAACTTGGCATTTGGTATATCGCTTGAATATAGACGATGGACCCCTGGGCGGGAGAACACATGCCAGCTGAGAGTGGATTGATTGTAGTCTGAGTGTATTGTAAGGGTGGTGACCCTGAGTTCGGTATCGGATATTGTTGAGTTGAGGTAAGTTTGTTAAAATCTGTGACCACGGCCATGTTTACGACTGGGTTTGTATTGGAGCACGGCATAAAAGACGGCAGTGCAGGACACAGAATATTATTGGTGAACTGTGCCGTCGTCATCGTGGTGGCGCCCGCTGTGCCTTGAAGGGCGCCGGTCATTACCTCCCGGCCGGCGCGGTATATTGCAAGATCGAGGCTAAGGCTGTAATAATACCAGAGGCCTAACGAAAAAGTGCCGAAAATGAGCATAAAGAATGGAATGAATATTATTGCAAACTCGAGCGAGGTGACGGCTCTTGTGTCCTCCAGCATTAACTGGATAGAAGCGAGCGGCTGCAGGATGAAAGCTTTCGTCACTTTACGGGCGACGCCTCGAATCGGGCGCGCAATTATGCTGCCAGCATCACCTATTTGCATCTCTATCACCCTTGAGCCCGCAAAATTGCAACAGCCCGTGTTATTCACGTAAGTCGGATTGCCCAATCCAAACTACGCCACCTGGCAACCTATAGCTCAAATACGAATAAATTATTTACGTCTTGGCGTGACAGAAGCGCCTGTCCGACGCCACCGCCCACCACAGCGCCGGTTGCTTCCGCCCGCTCCTATCCTTCTAGCCCTGATCGAGAGATTCGATCGCCAGCAGGGTCAGCGCCCCGGCTGCTACCAGATCGGCCCGCAGCCCGCGCGACTCGAATTCCCGGTTGGTCCAAGGCCAGAGCTTGTCCAGCGGCAGCGAACGGTCGCTGGTTTCGTGGAAGGCGATCGAGCTGGCGCTGACCGCGGCCTCGAGGGCCAGGCTGGACGTGCTGTTCTGTTCGTGCCGCTCGACCTGGCTCTTATAGTCCTTGAGCACCTGGACATATTCCGCGGAGATCTCGGCGATGATCTTGGACAGGGTCATGCTTCTATTGTGGTCGGCGATGATCTCGTCGCAGATCTCGTCACTATAGATCAGGCGCAGTGCGCGTTCGCCGGCGCCGGCGTCGAATTCCGCCCGGGCCCGTGCCAGGACTGCCTGGCGTTCGGCGGCGGCGCGGCGCTGTTCCTGCTCGGCCTCTTCGGCTCGGGCCCGGTACGCCTCGGGGTCGAGCCGGTTTTCGAGCGTGTTCGGCGCCCGCTTCAGCCAAGCCTTGATGTCCTCGATCACCGTGCATCCCCCCTTGCGGCACCGGCCGCGTCAATGCCCTGATATTACGCCCGATTCCGGCAAAGCCGGTCAAGCCGGCCGCTCCGCTATTCGATCTGGTGTTCCTTCCAGTATTCCTGGGCCGGGGCGCCGTCGAAATCGCTGACCTTGCAGTCCGAGCCAGCGGATTTGAGCTTCTGGCAGGCGGCTTGCGCGGCGGAGGCGGTGTGGAACGGGCCGGCCTTCAGCCGGTAGAGCGGCCCGCGCCCATCGCCCAGATCGACCATCGCCACCCGCGGCTCGAGCGAGCCGACGATATCGGCGAAACCGGCCTTGTATTTCTGCCAGCCGGCAGCGATGCCGGACACTCTCTGATAGACCGCCAATTGCAAGGCGAACTGTCCGGAGCCCTTGGTTTCGGCCGGCGCCGGTTCGACAGGGACGGGTGGCGCCGGGGCCGGCGCGGCCGCCGCGACGAGCGGCTCCGGCGCGGCCGGCACTGCAGCGATGGGCGGCGGCGCAACCGGTTCGGCGGCCGGCGGCACCGCGACCGCTGCTGGCGGTTGCACGGCTGGCGGCTGCACCACCGGCGGCGGCGGAGCGATTGCAACGGGCGCAGGCGGGCTTTGGGCCAGGGCAACGGGCGGTGCCGGTGCTGCGGGCTGAGGAGCCACGGCGGCCGCGCGCATGGCGGGAGCGGGTGCCGGTCGTGCGGCGGCTACAGGCGGCGCTGCCGGGCTCGGCGTCAATTCCTGCTCGGCTGCGGCGGGTGCTGCGCGCAAGGCGTCGTAGAAGCGGAGATTGCCGCTGACCGAAGCGGCATCGAGATCGACCCCGGCGACTTTCTGCGCCTCGCCGCGCGCGCCGCTCAGGGCCAGGGCGAGCGCCAGGTTCTGGCGGTTGCGCGCCGTGGCCCCGGGCTCGTCGACCAGCGGCCGCAGCTCTGCAATGGCCTGCGGGTATTTGCCGGCGAGGGCGAGCGACAGCCCGTAATTGTTGCGGATGACGCGGTCGTTCGGCGCAACGGCCAGGCCGCGTTCATAGAAGGCGAGCGCCTCGTCGTGCCGGCCCAGATTGTCGAAGGCGACGCCGGCGCCGTTCAGCGCCCGCGTATCGGCCGGCAGCCGGGCCAGCGCGCCTTGGAACTGGACGGCGGCATCGGCCGGCTTGTGCTGCGCCAGGAAGATCCGGCCAAGTCCGATTTCGGCATCGGCGATCTTCGGCGAATGCTCGTCGACCGTGCGGTACTCGACGGCGGCCTCGGTATAGGCGCCGGTCAGGAACAGGACATCGGCCAGACCGACATGGACTTCCGCCCTGGTATCGCCGCTCTGCAGCATGGTCCGGTACAGCCGGATCGCCGAGGGATAGTCGGCGCTGTCGCGCGCGACCTCGGCCACGCGCAGCAGCGAATCATCCTTGCCCTGGACCAGTTCCTTGCTCATGGCCGGCCCGGCGCTCTTCTGCGGGTCGCTGCCGCCGCCGCACGCGGCAAGCGCACCGGCGCAGCCGAGCAGGGCAGTGAACCGGATAAGCGAACCGAACGGTAACGGCATCCTGCATTCCTTCTTGTCGCCGGCGCGCAGAGTGGTGGAAATCGACCCCGAATTCAAACGATGATCCATGGCGCGCCGCGAAATCCCTGGGAATGAATCCTAAAGGACAAATCCTTCAGAACTTATTGCCTGCGCGGATCGGTCGGCCCGGCCAGCGGCCCAACTTGACGGGGCTCTGGAACCTGTTCACCCTGCGCGCGACGCGCTTCGATCGGGGAAAAGGCCGCAGTCATGATTTCGAAGATGACGACATGGTTGAAGAACAGGCTGTTCGCGGGAGAGGCGAGACTGCAGCTCGATACCAAATCGTCGGAAAGCGGGTTGGCGGCGCTGATGGGGCAGGATCTGGGCGAGGAGCAATCGGCCGCGCTCGGCGCCGCGATCGCCGGGATCGAACGGGGCGTCCCGGAGCGCGAGCTGCGCGTCATCCATGGCGACGAAACCTATATGAAGGCCGACGGGCAGTATCGCCACCAGAAGCGCATCACCGGCATCATCACCGAGATCGGCCATGAATGCGATCGCCAGGCCCGGCGCGAGGGCGGCAATCAGCGGCTGGATACCCGCATCTCGGTGCTCGAACAGGCGCGCGCCGCCGCCGCCTTCTGTGCCGTGGGCCCGCTGACCGGGACGCGCGACAAGGCGCTGCCCAAGGAAGTGCTGTGGCCCTGGCCGGCCGATGAATTCCGGCCGCACGACGCGCGGCGCAACCTGGTCGTTGCCGGCGCGCATATCATCGCGGCGATCGAGCGGCTCGACCGCGTCGCGCTCCGCGAAACGACAAGCCAGTTCGCCGAGCAGCAGGCGGAAGCCGACCAGGATCCCGATGCCGAGCCGGCGGGTCCGCCGCCGCTGCTGTTCGTCCGCAACCGCGGCATGCAGGCCGACCGCCTGCTGTTCGCCGTCGCCTGGCTGGTTCATCAGCAGGCGCCGCTGCTCCATATCGTCGCGAACAACCCGGAAAATCTGTTCGACGTCTTCAAGAAGATGTCGGCGGCGCAGCAGGACGCCCAGGTCTCCAAGATGTTCCTCGACCTGGCCCATGGCGTCCATGTCTCGGGCAATGCCGGTGAGATCGAGACGATCATCGCATCGCAGCATTTCGACCCGATCGACCCGCAGGCGCCGCTGCTGCTGCTCTATCCCAGCCTCGAAACCCTGGAATGGGCCGCCGACGAGCATGGCCGGACGGCGTCGCCCTGGCTCGTCCTGCCCTGGGATTGGGAGGAACTGGCCGATTGGCTCGAGGACCAGGAGGCGGAGGAACTCGTGCTCGAATAAACTTGCACGTTGGAAAGGATTTGTTCATATCTGGCGACGTAAGAAGTCAGTGCGAGGGCAGAAAGCCCACCGCGCCCGATCGTCGAACCGGTACGAAGTGCCGGTGTAGTGCGGTCGGTAACATAGGCGGTACCAAGTACCGTCGGGCGCTGCCCGCGTTCCACCCCGGCTCTTAAACGAGCCACGCGTCGCAAAAGTCGATGCGGTATGCCCCTAAAGGAGCAAACTATGTCTGATATTACGCTTACCTCGACCCAGCGCCAAACCCTGCTGTCCCTGACCAGCGTTACCAGCCTGTTCAATCGGACGCAGAACCGCCTCAATACCGGCAAGAAGGTCAACAGCGTTACCGATAACGCCCAGTCCTTTTTCCAGGCGCAGTCGCTGAGCAACCGCTCGAACACGATCCTCCAAGCCAAAAGCACCATCGATCAGTCGATCCAGAGCGTCCAGGCCGCTTTGACGGCGACCTCTGCCGTGACCGCGCTGCTCGGCCAGCTCCAAGGCGTGCTGCAATCCGCCCGTGGCGCCACGCTCAGCAACCGCATCGCCGACACTCAGTCCTTCAAGACCATCGGCGCCCAGCTGTCCCAGCTGGTCAAGGACGCGTCGTTCCAGGGCCTCAACCTGCTGACCTCGACCGCGTCGAGCCTGTCGACCCAGTTCTCCGAGCGTACCGCCGCCACCCTCCAGATCGTCGGTTACAATCTGGTGGCGACGACCACGGCGAATTCCCGCACCCTGTTCACGCAGGCGGCGGCATTCAAATCCGACGGCACGCTGATCTTCAGCGCGATCATCGGCGATGCCAGCCTGACCAACGAAGTGGCTGGCTTCTCGCAGCTCGACCTGACCGGTACCCAGGCGGGCGCCGGCACGGTGAAAGCCTCGATTGCCCAGGCAGTCTTCGCGGGTTCCATCCAGCGCATCAGCAATGCGATCAGCCAGCTGAACGCCATTTCGGCCGCGCTCGGCACGAATGTCGCCATCCTGCAGGACCGGTCGACCTTCAGCGCCAACTACGCCAACACCCTGACCAGCGGTTCGGATGCTCTGACGCTGGCCGACCTCAACACCGAGGCGGCCAACTCCCAGGCGCTCACGCTCCGTCAGCAGCTGGGCATCCAGTCGCTGTCGGTCAGCGGCCAGCAGAACTCCTCGATCCTGACGCTGCTCCGCTAAGCCGAAGGACGCTTCGAGACGGAGGGCGGCCGGGCTATCCCGGCCGTCCTTTTTCATGGGCGGGCTGGCGTCCCGGACGGCTTCCCTTTAGACTGGCCGGACCATGGAGAACCCCGTCCTGCTGCTCACCGGTGCCAGCCGCGGCATTGGTCACGCCACCGTCAAGCGCTTCAGCGATGCCGGCTGGCGCATCATCACCTGCTCGCGCGACGACGTACCGCCGGAATGCAAGCGCGACCCGAACTGGACACGCCACATCTCGGCCGATCTGGCCGATGTCGCCGGCGTCGACGAGTTCATCCGCGAAGTGCGCGACGAGCTCGGCGATTCGCCTCTGCATGCGCTGGTCAACAATGCCGGCGTGTCGCCAAAGGCGCCGTTCCAGGAGCGGCTCGGCTGCCTCAACGGGCCGCTGGCCGATTGGCATGCCGTGTTCCAACTGAATTTCTTCACGCCGGTGGCGCTCGGCCGGGCGCTGGCGCCGGCCTTGGCCAAGGGCAAAGGAGCGATCGTCAACGTCACCTCGATCGCCGGCCACTCCGTACATCCCTTCGCCGGTTCGGCCTATGCGACGTCGAAGGCGGCGCTCTCGGCACTGACCCGCGAAATGGCGGTCGAATTCGCCCAGCTCGGCGTCCGCGTCAACGCCGTGGCGCCGGGCGAAATCGAGACGGCGATGCTGTCGCCCAACACGGATGTGCTGATCCCGCGCATTCCGCTGCAGCGTCTGGGTTCGCCTGACGACGTTGCGGCGACGATTCTCTATCTGTGCAGCCGCGACGCGGGCTATGTCACCGGCACGAGATCTTCGTCACCGGCGGCCAGCACCTGTTCTGAGGATCAGTCGCCGGAGCGATCGGCGAAGCGGTCGAGCCAGGCGAGGCGGGCGTCGAGCACTTCGATCTCGAAGGCCAGCCAGTCGTTGAACAGCGCATCATTGGCGCCGGTGCTCTGCAAATCGCAGTATCGGTCGCGCTCGCCGCTGAGCAGGCTGTGCAGCAGCAGGATCTTGTCGCGCCGTCGCGACTGGGCAGCAGATGCAGGAAGCGCATCTTGAGCGCCACGACCAGCCGGTTGAGTTCGGTATTGGTCGCCCGGATGCCGGCCTTGAGCAGCGTCACCAGATCGGCGCGGCCGGCCGGCGTCAGCGTCAGCAACGGATCCGGCCCGTCCTCGACCGAGCCGATCAGTCCTTCGGCGCGCAGCACTTCGACCGAGCTGCCCATCAGATCGAGCGAGGGGCCGACGATGCGGCTGGCGAAGCGGCGGACATCGGCCGCGACCTCGGCATAGCGCATCGGCTTGTCGGCGAGCGCGCCCAGCGCTGCGATCCGCATCGCCTCGATTGGAATGAGCGAATTGTCCCGATACATTGCGTCGGCCTCAGGCCGCGCGTTGCAGCATCAGGCGGTTCCAGACCTCGCTCAGCGCCTCGACCAGCGCATCGATCTGCGTGTCGCTGTGGAGGGGCGTCGGGGTGATGCGCAGCCTTTCGGCGCCGCGCGGCACGGTCGGGTAGTTGATCGGCTGGATATAGATGCGATGGCGCTCCAGCAACTCGTCGGAGGCCTGCTTGCACAGCCGGGCATTGCCGACCATGACCGGCACGATATGCGTGTCGCCCGGCATGACCGGGATGCCGGCCTCGGCCAGCCGGCGCTTGACCGTCGCGACCCGATCCTGATGGCGCTGGCGCTCGGCGCCGCTCGCCTTCAGATGCATGACCGCGGCGCGCGCGCCGGCGGCGATGACCGGCGACATCGAGGTCGTGAAGATGAAGCCCGAAGCATAGGAACGGACGAAATCGACCAGCTTGGCCGAGGCTGCGATATAGCCGCCGACGCAGCCGAACGCCTTGCCCAGCGTGCCCTGGATCAAATCCAGCCGGTCCATCAGCCCTTCGCGATCGGCGATCCCGCCGCCGCGATTGCCATACATGCCGACGGCATGGACCTCGTCCAGATAGGTCATGGCGCCATGGGCGTCGGCGATGTCGCAGATCTCGCGGATCCGGCCGATATCGCCATCCATCGAATAGACGCTCTCGAAGGCGACCAGCTTGGCGCGGCCGGGCTGGCTTTCGCTCAGCAGCCGGTCCAGATCTTCCGGATCATTATGCTTGAAGATCCGCTTCTCGGCACCCGACTGGCGGATGCCCTCGATCATCGAGGCATGGTTCAGCGCATCGGAATAGACGATGCAGTTCGGCAGCAGCTTGGCCAGGGTCGAGAGCGCGGTCTCGTTGGCGACGTAGCCCGAGCTGAAGATCAGCGCCGCTTCCTTGCCGTGCAGATCCGCCAGCTCGCGCTCGAGCAGGACATGGTCGTGGCAATTGCCCGAGATGTTGCGCGTGCCGCCGGCGCCGGCGCCGACCCGGTCGATCGCGGCATGCATCGCGGCCAGCACGTTCGGATGCTGGCCCATGCCCAGATAATCATTCGAGCACCACACCGTAACCTCGGTGCCGCGCTTATGATCATAGGCGGTCGGGAACTGGCCGGCACGGCGTTCCAGCTGCGCGAATTCGCGGTAACGCCCTTCGGCCTTCAGCGCCTCGATGCGGTCCGCGAAAAACTTCTCGTAATCCATGCCCAGCGTGTCCTTTCCGCCGCCACTATGAACGCGAATCGGCGACAGCGCTGCCGACTCGTTGTCGCGCCCCACGCAATCCGCTATGAGCCGCGCGCGCATGCATCGGCCTCAGGATTCGGCCCAGGCTTCGAAATCATCCATAGTCCGGCCGAGGCGCGCATTGATCTCGGTCACATCCGCCTCGGTCAGGATCAGCGGCGGGCAGAGCGCGATCGAATCGCCCAATTGCCGCACGACCAGCCCGTTGGCGATGGCACGTTCCTGGAACCAGAAGCCGGCATTGCGCGCCGGATCGAACGGCGCCTTGGTCGCCTTGTCGCGCACCAGCTCCAGCGCCGCGATCAGCCCGATGCCGCGCACTTCGCCGACATAGCGCCGCGTGGCGAATTCCTGCAGCCCGGCCTGGAACGGTACCGAGACCGTGCGGACATGCTCGACGATGTTGCGCTCGGCATAGATCGCCAGTGTCTCCAGCGCCACGGCGGCGCAGACCGGATGGCCGGAATAGGTGAAGCCATGGGCGAAGGTGCCGATCTTCTCGCTCTCCTTGACCAGCTCGGCATAGACCCGGTCATTGACCAGCACGGCCGAGATCGGCAGATAGCTCGAGGAGAGCTGCTTCGCCATGGTCAGGATGTCCGGCTCCATGCCATAGGTCTGGCAGCCGAACATGTTGCCGGTCCGGCCGAAGCCGGTGATGACTTCGTCGGCGATCAGCAGCATGTCGTATTTCTTGAGGATCGGCTGGATCTTGGCCCAATAGGTCGCGGGCGGCAGGATCACGCCGCCGGCGCCCTGCACCGGCTCGGCGATGAAGGCGGCGACCGTGTCCGGCCCTTCGCGCAGGATCTGCGCTTCCAGACTCTCGGCCAGCCGCGTCGCAAACTCCTCCTCGCTCTCGCCCGGCTTGCCGAAGCGATAGTGATGCGGGCAATCGGCATGGCGGATATTGTCGATCGGCAGGTCGAAATCGCGATGGTTGTTCGGCAGCCCGGTCAGGCTGGCCGAGGCGATGGTGACGCCGTGATAGCCCTTCAGCCGCGCGATGATCTTCTTCTTGCGGTGCAGCCCGCGCGAGTTGTTGTAGTACCAGACCAGCTTGACCGCGGTGTCGTTCGCCTCCGACCCGGAATTGGCGAAGAACGCGCGCGCCATCTTGACCGGCGCCATGCCGACCAGCTTTTCGGCCAGCTCGGCCGCCGGCTCGTTCCCGCGCCCGGCGAACTGATGATAGAACGGCATCTTGCGCATCTGCCGGGCGGCGGCCTCGACCAGCCGCTCCTCGCCATAGCCCAGCGAGGTGCACCACAGCCCGCCCATCGCCTCGATATATTCCTTGCCCTGCTCGTCCTTGACCCGGATGCCGCTGCCGCTGGTGATCATCAGCGGCCCGGTCGTCTCGAATTTCTTGAGGTTGGTATAGGGATGCAGGACATGGGCGAGGTCCCGGCTGGATGCTGAATTGCCTGTGAAACTCATAATGGGACCTGGCTCCGGCTGGGCGCGTCGGCGGATTTCGACGCGGGGGCAGATATCGTGGGGCGAGCAGTATCCGCGAAGCGGCCGGCGCGGTCAAATCGCGTGGTTCTATCGATCCGATCAGCCGGGCTGATGGAGCGCGGCCGGGGAAATGCGGTACCCGCAGAGCAGGGCGGGACAAAGCGGCGGGCGGACGCGGTAGTCCTTTAGTCGCAGACGTCTCGCGGCTTATGCTTTTCCGGTTGAACGGAGGCAAGCCGATGCCGGAAACATCCGCCGAAGCACAACTCGATAGCTTCCTGGCCAAATTCGCGCCCGAGGTCGAAGCTCAGGCGCGGGCGGCGCTGCACCGGATGCGGGCGCGGCTGCCGGGCGCCTGGGAGCTGGTCTACGACAATTACAACGCCCTCGTGATTGCGTTCGGCGCCAATGACAAGGCGTCGGGGATAGTGTTCTCCATTGCCGTCTATCCGCGCTGGGCCAGCCTGTTCTTTGCCCGCGGCACCGAGCTGCCCGACCCGCTCGGGCTGCTGCGCGGCACCGGCAGCAAGGTGCGCCATATCGTGCTGACGGAGATCGGGCTGCTCGACACGGCAGGGGTCGAAGCCCTGATCGCCGAAAGCCTGGCTCGGGCGACGCCGCCGATCGATCCGGCGGGGGCGGGACGGGTGGTGATCAAGTCGGTCTCGGCGAAGCAGCGGCCGAGGCGGGGAGGAGCATCGACGGCCGCAAGAACTCGGCCGGTGACCAGAGATCGCGCCAAGCAAACGACTACGGGAGACTGACGGAATTGCCTGCCTCGCCGCCACTCGAGATGGAAACCCGACCGGCGGTCGAGCTCGACGTCGATGAGATTGCGCGTGTGTGGCTGGAAAGCTACCGCCACGCAGACGGCTCGCCGGCGGAGATGCCGCCCTTCGAGCATTTCCGGACTCGCATCGAGACGGAGATGGTCTCGGGCATGTGGGCCGTGACGGTCGCCGTTTGCGAGGGACGGATCGTGGCCTTTCTATCCTTGGTGCCGGCGGATTCCGTTCTTCGGGAATTGTTCGTCCTGCCGTCGATGCAGCGGCGCGGGATCGGCTCGCTGCTCCTCGGGCAGGCGATGCGGGCGCTGCCGGAGGGGTTTACGCTGGGGGCGGCCGCCGCGAATCTGGGCGCCTGCCGATTTTACGAGGCATCGGGGCTGGAACTGGTCGAAGACTATATCCATCCAAGGCACGGAATTCTCTATCGTCTATACGGATGGCACGTTGCTGGGGATCGGCCTTGGAATCTAGATCCGCGCCGCCTCGCCCCATAACGGCACGCCGCCCCTCATATCCTCGTGTGCACCGCGTCAAACCCATTGACTCCCCTCGCCGCCCCGGCTGACGCTAACCGCCTGAGGCGAGGCTCGGATCGGCTGCCGGGCCGGCCGGCGGGTACCGCGATATCGAGGGGCGATCGGGATGCGAAAGAGATTTTTGGCGCTCGGCGTTGCGGTGCTGCTCGGGCTGGCGGCAATCGGTCCGGCCGGGGCGGCGGTGTTCCGCTGGGCCAATGACGGCGACGTCAATTCGCTCGATCCCTATACCCGCAGCGAGACCTTCCTGCTGTCGTTCAATGCCAATATGTACGAACCGCTGGTCCGGCACGACCGCACCCTGAAGCTTGAGCCGGCGCTCGCCACCGAATGGTCGCAGCCGGCACCGGATGTCTGGCGCTTCAAATTGCGCGAGGGCGTGACCTTCTCCGACGGGACGCCCTTTACTGCCGACGATGTCGAATTCTCCTATCAACGGGTCATCTCGAAGACGTCGGACCTCAAGAGCTACCTCGCCACGGTCAAGGAATTCCGCAAGATCGACGACCATACCGTCGAATTCGTCACCAAGGGGCCGGATCCGATCCTGCCGCAGGAGCTGACGACCTGGACCATCATGTCCAAGAAATGGTGTACCGAGAACCATGCCGAGGTGCCGGCCGATCTGACCAAGTCGGGCGAAGAGAATTTTGCGACGCGCAACGCCATGGGCACCGGCCCCTTCATGGTCAAGGAGCGTGTGCCGGATGTCCGCACCGTGCTCGTGCCCAACCCGGGTTGGTGGGACAAACCGCAGCACAACATCACCGAGGCGGTGTTCAATCGGATCCAGAACCCCTCGACCCGGGTCGCGGCGCTGCTCTCGGGCGAGATCGACTTCGTCTATACCGTGCCGCCGCAGGATGTGGAGCGGATCAGCCAGACGGCGGGGCTGAAGATCCTGCGCACGCCGGAGCTGCGGACGATCTTCCTGGGCTTCGATCAGGCGCGCGACGAGTTGCTCGAATCCAACATCAAGGGCAAGAACCCGTTCAAGGACGAGCGGGTGCGCGAGGGCCTTCTATCGCGCCGTCGACGAGGAGGCGATCAAGACCAAGGTCATGCGCGGCTTCGCCCAGCCGACCGCGGAGATGATTGCGCCCGGCGTCAACGGCTTCGACCCGGCGCTCAACGAGCGGCCGGCCTATGACCCGGCGAAATCGAAGCAGCTGCTGGCGGAGGCCGGCTATCCGGACGGCTTCGAGACCGGGATGGATTGCCCGAACGACCGCTACGTCAATGACGAGGCGATCTGCCAGGCTGTCGTCGTCATGTTGTCCAAGGTCGGGATCAAGCTGAATCTGCTGGCCCAGACCCGCATCAAGTATTTCGCCAAGATCCAGCCGCCCGACCACAATACCAGTTTCTATATGCTCGGCTGGACGCCGGCGACCTATGACGCGCACAACGCGATGTTTACCTTGATGGCGTCACGGGATCCCAAGATCGGGCGGGGCGACTTCAACGACGGCGGCTTCTCCTACAGGAAATCGACGATTTGACCGAACAGGTCCCAGGGCGAGACCGACAGCGCCAGGCGGCTCGGCCTGATCAGCACGGCGCTGAAATTCGTCAAGGACAATTACCTCTATATTCCGCTGCACCAGCAGGTCGTAGTCTGGGCCGCGCGCGACACCGTCGACGTCGCGCAGATGTCCGACAATTACTTCCCGCTGCGCTATGTCACGGTGAAGTAGCCGGACCGCATGCTCGCCTATATTGCCCAACGTATCGTCCAGTCGGTCCTGGTCATGCTGGTCGTGGCGCTGGTCGCGTTTTCGCTGTTCCAATTCGTCGGCGATCCGATCAACGCCATGGTCGGCCAGGACACGACTCAGGCCGAGCGCGAGCAGCTGCGCCACTCCTTGGGTCTGGACGATCCGGTGCCGGTGCAGTTCGTCCGCTGGGTCGGGCGTGCGGTGCATGGCGAGTTCGGCCTGTCCTATCAACTGGCGCGGCCGGTCGGCGGGTTGATCCTGGAAAAGATGCCGGCAACGCTGGAACTCGCCTTGACCGCGGCCCTGCTGGCGCTCGCTATCGGCGTGCCGATGGGGGTCTATACCGGGTTGCGGCGCGACTCCTGGCTGTCGCGCGTGTTGCTGTCGGTCTCGCTGATCGGCGTCTCGCTGCCGACCTTCCTGATCGGCATTCTGCTGATCCTGGTCTTTGCCGTCTGGCTGCGCTGGCTGCCCTCCTTCGGACGCGGCGGCGTGGTGCAGCTCGGCTGGTGGTCGACCGGCTTCCTGACGCTCGATGGCTGGCGCGCGCTGATCCTGCCGGCGACGACGCTGGCGCTCTATCAGTTGACGCTCACCATGCGGCTGGTGCGCGCCGAGATGCTGGAGGTGCTGCGCACCGACTACATCAAATTCGCCCGCGCCCGCGGCCTGACCAACCGGGCGATCAATTTCGGCCATGCCCTGCGCAACACGCTGGTGCCGGTCGTGACCGTGGTCGGGCTGCAGCTCGGCCAGCTGATCGCCTTCGCCATCATTACCGAGACCGTGTTCCAATGGCCCGGCATGGGGCTGATGTTCATCCAGGCCGTGGCCTTCGCCGATGTCCCGGTCATGTCGGCCTATCTGGTGCTGGTCGCGCTGTTCTTCGTCATCATCAACCTGGTGGTCGACCTGCTCTACTATTTCATCGATCCGCGGCTGCGCCTCGGCAGCGGAGGTCCGGTCATGGCTGAGGCTGGCATCCTGCGCCGCTGGCTCGACGGCGATCTCGTCTACAGCTTCCGGCACTCGCCGGTCGCGATCGTCTCGGCAATCGTCGCGGCGGCAATCATCCTGGCGCGGTCTTCGCCGATCTGGTGGCGCCGCACAACCCGTTCGACCTGACGACGGTCAGCCTGCTCGATGCCTCGAATCCGCCGGCCTGGATGGAGGGCGGCAATCGCGATTTCCTGCTCGGCACCGACGATCAGGGCCGCGACGTGCTCTCGGCCATCCTGTTCGGCTCGCGCATTTCGCTGCTGGTCGGAGCGCTCTCGGTCGTCTTCGCCGTGGTGCTCGGCGTCGCCGCCGGGCTGCTGGCCGGCTGGCGCGGCGGGGTGATCGATGCGCTGATCATGCGCTTGGCCGATGTCCAGCTCTCCTTCCCGGCCATCCTGGTGGCATTGCTGATCGACGGCATCGCGCGCACGGCGCTGCCGCATGACGTGCAGGACCGCATCGCGGTCTGGGTGCTGGTCGTCTCGATCGGCCTCTCGGGCTGGGTCCAGTTCGCCCGCACGGTGCGCGGCTCGACCCTGGTAGAGCGCAACAAGGAATATGTCCAGGCGGCGCGCATCATCGCGTCCATCCGGTGCGCATCGTGGTCGGCCATGTCCTGCCCAATGTGCTGACGCCGGTGCTGGTCATCGCCACGATCTATCTGGCCAATGCGATCATCACCGAGGCGACGCTCTCCTTCCTCGGCGTCGGCGTGCCCCCGACTCAGCCTTCGCTCGGCACGCTGATCCGGGTCGGCAACAGCTTCCTGTTTCCGGCGAATGGTGGATCACGGTATTCCCGTCGATGACGCTGGCGGCGCTGATCCTGTCGGTCAACCTCCTGGGCGATTGGGTGCGCGACGCGCTCAATCCGCGGCTGCGATGACCGCGCTGCTCGAGGTCTCACATCTCAGCATCGCGCTGCCGACCCGGCGCGGCACGCTGGTCGCGGTCGACGATGTCAGCTTCTCGATCGAGCCGGGCGAGGTGCTGGGCGTGGTCGGCGAATCCGGCGCCGGCAAGTCGATCACCGCGGCGGCGATCATCGGCCTGCTGGAGCCGCCCTTGCGCCACAGCGCCGGCGAGATCCGGCTCGAAGGCGAGCGGATCGACCATCTGCCGTTCGAGGCCCTGCGCAAGATCCGCGGCAAGCGCATCGGCGCGATCTTCCAGGACCCGCTGACCAGCCTGAAATCCGCTCTATACCATCGGGCGGCAACTGGTCGAGACGATCCGGACCCATCTGCCGCTGTCCGAAAGGGCGGCGACGGCCCGCGCGATCGAGCTGCTGCAGGAAGTCGGCATCCCGGCGGCGCGCGAGCGGATCGGCGCCTATCCGCATCATTTCTCCGGCGGCATGCGCCAGCGTGTCGTGATCGCGCTGGCCCTGGCCGCCAATCCGCGCCTGGTCATCGCCGACGAGCCGACCACGGCGCTCGACGTCTCGACCCAGGCGCAGATCATTGCGCTGCTGAAACGACTGTGCCGGGACCACGGCACGGCGGTCATGCTGGTGACCCACGACATGGGCGTGATCGCCGAGACGGCCGATCGCGTCGCGGTCATGTATGCCGCCGCGTGGTCGAAATCGGTCCCGTGCGCGACGTGGTCAAGGCGCCGCAGCATCCCTATACGATTGGCCTGATGGGCTCGATCCCGGCGATCGGCCACCGGCTGGACCGGCTCCGGCAGATCGACGGCGCCATGCCGCGGCTCGACGCGATCCCGCCCGGCTGCGCCTTCAACCCGCGCTGCCCGCAGGTCTTCGACCGCTGCCGGACCGAGCGGCCGGATCTAGTGCCGGCCGGGGCGGGGCTGGCCGCCTGCTGGCTCAAGGGGGGCTGAGGCGATGTACCGTCTTCGGAGCCGTGCCGTTTGCCGGCACCACCCACCTCACCCTAAATCCCTCTCCCCCCTAAAGGGCGGAGAGGGACTTTCCGCCGGCGCGCTGCAAAAAAACTCCCTCTCCGCCCTTCAGGGGGGAGAGGGTTGGGGTGAGGTGGTTTCGCCGTTGGGGAAACCTTTCCAATCGTCTCAACCGAGCCGGTGCCATGACTGACACGCTGCTCGAAATCGACGATCTCGGCATCGGCTTCGACGTCTCCGCACCGCTGATCACCCGCCTGCTGACCGGCGCCGGGCGGAAAATCCTCAAGGCGGTCGACGGCCTGACTTCACCATCGAGCGCGGCCAGACTTTCGCCCTGGTCGGCGAGAGCGGTTGCGGCAAGTCGACCCTGGCGCGGCTTGTCGTCGGCCTGTACCGGCCGAGCACGGGCCGCGTCTCGATCGACGGTACCGATCTGGCCCGCCTGCGGACCCGCGCCCAGCTCGCCCCCGCTGCGCCGCCGCATGCAGATGATCTTCCAGGATCCCTATGCCAGCCTGAACCCGCGCTGGGCGTGTGCGCGACATCATCGCCGAGCCGATCCGCACGCATAATCTGCTCTCGGACGAGCTGGATATCCGCATCCGGGTCGATGATCTTCTGCAGCAGGTCAGCCTGACGCCGGCCGACGGCGCCAAGTTTCCCCATGCCTTTTCCGGCGGCCAGCGCCAGCGCATCTCGATCGCCCGGGCACTCGCCTCGGAGCCGGAATTCCTGGTGCTGACGAGCCGACTTCGGCGCTCGACGTCTCGGTCCAGGCGCAGATCCTCAACCTCATGAAGGATCTGCAGCGTCAGCTTGGCCTGACCTATCTGTTCATTTCGCATAATCTGGCGGTGATCTATCACGTCGCCGACCGGGTCGGCGTGATGTATCTGGGCCGGCTGGTCGAGCTGGCCGAGACCGACGCGCTCTTCACCCGGCCGCGCCACCCCTATACCGCCTGCTGCTCGACACCGTGCCCGATATCGACATGACCGGCCGGGCGCGCCAGCCGGTCATCGGCGAAGTGCCGAACCCGATCGACCCGCGCCAGGCTGCGCTTTCCACCCGCGCTGCCCCTTCGCCAATGACCGCTGCCGGGCGGAGCGGCCGAGCCTGCGTGCCGATGGCGGCAGCCTCGCCGCCTGCCACGCGGTCGAAGAGGGCCGGCTGCCGGAATTCGTGCGATGAGCGACGAGATCTACCGGCGCATTCAAGGAATTTGCCTGAAACTGCCCGAGGCAGCCGAGCGCGAGACCTGGGAGGTCCAGACCTTCCGGGTGCGCGACAAGATCTTCGCCATATACGGCTTGCGCAGCGGCGGCCCGAGCGTGACCTGCAAGGCGCCCGCGGGCACTCAGCAGATCCTGGTCGGCTCGGATCCGCAGCGCTTCTACGTGCCGCCCTATGTCGGGCTCAAGGGCTGGATCGGCATCCACCTCGATCCGGCCGCCGATTGGGCCGAGATCGAGAGCCTGGTCACGCGCAGCTACCGCATGACCGCGCCGAAGAAGCTGCTGGCGCTGCTGCCCTGACGCCTCGCACGCACAGTCTTCTTCATCCGAGCATCCCCTGAAATTGGAACCTGTCGGCTGTCAAGCGAGGCTTCGCGACCCCGAATCGGCCGCACCCGCCGATTTGATGTGATCGCGCGCGGGCCGTTCAATCGGCAATTTATACGCGAAGAAATTCCTAGGCGACGCAATCAGTTTTCCTGATGGCGCTGGCCGCAGGTAGCGTACTGTGCCGCGCTGCCCTCAGCTTTCGGTTGTCGCAAGAGCGTTTTTGTCGGACAGCGCGCTTGCGAAGACCCCGTCCCAGGTCCCGGCTCCCTGATCCGTTCGCCGGTTCCGATGGTCCCTTCGAGGCGCTTTGTCCTGCCCTGGAGGACTCATCATGCTGAAACGATCCTGCTTAGCAGTCCTGTCTCTTCTCGCGGTCTCATCGAGCCCTGGCCGGGCTGACACCACCGGCTATTATTTCACCTATGGCGATCTCGAAAAAATCTTCGTCGAGAACCAGCAATACATCGTCCTGGACGACGAGGGAGTGAACGGCGCTTCGCTCAACCATCTGCATTTTACGACGATCGACGTCACGGATGGCGTGTTCACCGGATCGCTCTGGGCTCCCGTGATTCAACCGGCCGTGCCCCAGTGACGGTGCCGGTGACGGGAAAGCTCACCATTCATTCCAATATCGGCAGCTTCGGCATTCCGGCCGGCCAGGGCTACTATTACGAGATCGCGTTCACCTGGGCCCGCGGGGACGCATGCTACGGGCAGGACTCATCCTACAAAGGGGCGATCACGTTTCGCGGCTATGTCGGCGCCAAGATGCAGGGAAACGTCGCCGGCATGATCTGGTCGACCGAATCCCCATGCGGCGGCGGCGACATGCCGTACAGCCCCCAGCCATTTTCGGGGATTTTGACGAAGTAGCGCGGGCCGCTCCGGCGGCATCCATCCTTTACGCGTTGGAGACTCCACCATGCTGAAACGATCGTGCCTGGCGGCTGGGCTGTGCCTCGCCACCCTGTCGACTCCGGCCGGGGCGCAAGTCGTGCCCTACAACCTTAGCTATCCTATGCTGGAACAGATTTTCGTCCAAAATCAGCAATACTTCGTCATCGACGACGAAGGCTTCAACGATCCGTCGCTCAACCATCTGCATTTCACGACGCTCGACACCACGACGGGCGCTTTCACCGGGACGCTGTGGCCCCCCGTGCTCCTGCCGGCCGTGCCGCAACAGACGGTGCCGGTCTCCGGCACGTTTACGATCCATCCTGGGGTGAGCGCCCTCGGCGACGCGACCGACCTGGGCGACCACCTCGAAATCGCATTTTCCTGGACCATCAACGGCATTTGCACGGGCCAGCAGGCGTCCTATCGGGCGCGATCGCGTTCCTCGGCTATCAGGGCGCCAAGATGGGGGCGAAGCTCGCCGGGGTGATCACCTCGACCGGGGCGGCTGCGGGGTTGGTCTCCTGCCCTATAGTCCACAGCCCTTCTCGGGCCTGCTGGAGAAATAGCTGCTCTCGGGCAGCATCGGCGAAATTTACACTGCGGCCGACCGGGCTTCATCGTGATGCGCTGTCTTCAGCCCTCGGTCGGTCGAGCGGTCTCGTCGGTCAGTGCGTGCGAGCGCCCGTAGCCACGCCCACCACGGGTGAGGATGGAAAAAAGTTCCTTGTGCCTTGAACAAAAGAAGACCATATTGCATCTTATGCAAGAACGGACTCCTATCTCCCGCCGCGCAACACGGCCCCGAAGGACCCTTCCCGGGTCCCGCAGGAGGTGTTTGCCGTGATCGCGGGGGCCACGGATCAGGCGCGGACCGAACAGCATATCGGCGTGCTGCGGCGCTTCACCGATCTGGCGCTGCGGGAAGCCGAGCGGCTCGACCGGCAGGCCGAGGCCCAGGCGGCGCGATCGAGGCGGCGGCCGTCGAGGAGCCCGAGCCTGAGACGGACACTGCGCCGGAGCCCGAGCGGCCGAGCGGCGAGGTGTCGCGGGCGCTGTTCCCGCCTGGCGCGGATCGCGCGCTACAATATCGCGCTGGAGCAGCGGCTGATCGAGGAGATGCGCTTTCCGGGGCCACGGGCAGCGGGACCGCGCGGACAGCAGAAGCGGGCCGAACAGGCGGCCAAGATCGAGGCCAGCGCCGAGGATGCCGAGCGCATGTTCGTGGAGCTCGCGCAGACCGATTCCGGTCTCGACCGCGAACGGCTCGAAGCCCTGGTCGAGGAGCTGCGTGAAGGCTTCACCGATGGGCGGTTCGACGAACCGATGCAGCGCCTGACCGGCGAGCAGATCGGCTACCTCTTCGCGCTCGACCTTCGTCTTAAGCTGGATTTGAACAAGTTCTTCACCGGCAAGTCGCTCATCAGGACACCTGAGGAGCGGGCGCGGCCGGTTACCCGGACCCAGTCCCGGGCGGCGTGGCGCCCGACGCCGATGGGCTCGAAGCTGGTGTGCCTGGCGCTCCGATGCCCGGCAACGCACCGAACCCCAGCGAAACGCCGGAGGAGGCGGACCTGGCCGAGCTGATGCGGAGCGGCCGAGATCCGCCTTGACCGGACAGGGGCGTCGCTGTCGCCGAGGCTAGCCCTGCGGCGGCACCCAGGCGTCCGGCGCGTCCAGGAAGGATTTGATCGCCTGGTATTGCATCGGGGTAAAACTCCCGCGCCGATCGGCCAGATCGAGCACGTCGTGCCAGGTCGCCAGCGCGTGGAGCTTCACGCCTTCGGCCTGGAGCGAGGTCACGCTCGATGGGAGATGCCGTAGTGGAAGATCACGAAGGTGTCGGTGACGGTGCCTTCGGCGGCGCGGATCGCCTGGATGAAATTGAGCTTGGAGGTGCCTTCGGAGGCCAGATCCTCGACCAGAAGGACGCGGTCGCCTTCACCGAAATGGCCCTCGATCTGCGCCATGCGGCCGAAGCCCTTGGGCTTCTTGCGGATATAAAGCATGGGCAGCGACAGGCGCTCGGCGATCCAGGCGGCGAACGGAATGCCGGCCGTCTCGCCGCCGGCAATCGCTTCGAGCGATTCGAAGCCGATTCGGCGCGTGATCATCTCGGCCGCCAGATCCATCAGCTTGGCGCGCGCCCGCGGGAACGAGATCAGCCGCCGGCAATCGATATAGACCGGGCTCTTACGCCCCGAGGTGAAGGTGAAGGGCTGGTCCGGACTGAAATGCACGGATTGGGTTTCGAGCAGAATGCCCGCCGTGATTTCTGCCGCTGCCTGGTCGAAGGCCTGATCGGTCAAGGCATGCTCCTTTGCGCGAAGATCCGTGATTTCTAATGAGGATCGGACGATCATGCAATCCGTGGTGTTCATTCCAGATTTGCGGATCGACAAGGCGCCACGCCGCAAGATCTGGTATCAACGGAGCCGGGGGCGGTGCTGGGAGCCAGCCGCCGCCGAACGGCGCCGTCTTGGCGGCCGGCCGCTCTGCCGGGAAACACCCGATCAGTCGGCCCCAATCTTTTCGATAACAGATAGTTGCCCCCCGGCAGCGCGGCTTGCTTGCCGAGGGTCGGTTTGCTTCCCTATCAGGGAGCGGATTGCTGCCGCCGTTGCCTGGCAGCAGGTTTGACTTCCGTTGAACAGGGGGGGCGGCGCCATGCAAGCAATTTCGCGACTCGCCGCGTGTCATTGGCTCAATACCGATCGCGCGCGGGCTTATGGTGGTCTCTTCATCCTGGCTTATGCCGCCGGCTATGGCGCCTTGAGCCTGCGCGCGCTGGTCAGTGACGGCGGCATCGACTTCATCACCTTCTATGCGGCCGCCCTCGGCGCGTGGCGTGAGGGGGGCGTCCGTCTATTCCGAGGCCGCTCATTCCGCGCTCGAAAAGGCCGTGACAGGGAACCCGACATTGGTCTACTTGCACTTCTTCTACCCACCCATGGCCATTCTCCTCGTTCTGCCCTTGGCGGCCCTGCCGTATGTGCCTGCGTTTCTGGCATGGGGCGGTGCGCAGATCGGGCTGCTGCGGCGGCTTTGCGCGGCATCGTGGGAGAGCGTATGTCCATCATCCCGTTCATGGCGCTGCCCGTCGTTCTGCACAGCGTCATCATTGGACAGAATGGCGTGCTGTCGGCTGCATTGATCGGGTTTGGAACGATATTGCTCGACCGTGGGCGTCCCTTCGTTGCCGGACTCGTCCTCGGCTGCCTCATTTACAAGCCGCATCTCGGCCTTCTGGTCCCGGTGGTTCTGCTGGCCGGACGGCATGGACGGGCATTTGCCGGCGCCGCGGCGTCGGTCGTGGTCTTGTCTGCGGCATCGGCCGCGATCTTCGGGCCGGGCGTCTTCGCGGCCTATGCGGAGACCTTCCTTCATGCCGGCGCCGGCGTTTACGGCAGCAGCGACAGCGCCGCCACGACGATGGGCTCCGGCGTACGTCCCGCATGGCTGCTGAATATCTATGGCGCCGCCTTGCAAATGGGAGCGCCGACCGCTGTCGCTCTAGCCGCGCAGCTTCTCGCCACGCTCGCCACAGCGGTCGCCGTCGCCATGATCTGGCGATGGTCGGATAACGGCATGGCGCCCAAGGCGGTCGCCCTGGTGGCGGGAAACGCTGTTGGCGGCGCCGATCGTGCTCTTCTACGACTACGCTATGATCGCGGTTGCTTTGGCGTGGTCGTGGCGTCAGGCACGGGAGATCGGCTGGCTTCCCCTGGGAGAAGGCGCTCTATCTGAGCATTTACGTGTGCAGTATCGGCGGGTTTGCGGTGGCCGACGTCACGCATATTCCAGTCGGGCCGATATTGGCTGCCGCCCTGCTGGCAACGGCGTGCGTTAGGGGCCGTGCGAAGCTCGACGACGCGCCAATGCGGTACCGTCAGGCGCTGATATGAGCGCTTACCGCCGGCGGCCACCACATCGTTTATCGCAGATCTATGGGTAGGATAAATGCGCGCCGCAAGATCTGGTATGAGCGCATTGGGGCTTATGGTAGAAGAGGCGGTCTCGAACAGCGCCGCCGTGGAAGCAGCAACCATGCCGATCACCCCAGAGCAACAGCAAGAAATCGCCCAGCAGCGCGCGGTTACGGCGACGACCGGCGCGCGACGGTGCCGGCACTGGAGGAGATCCTCTACGAGGCGCTCCCGGTGCTCGATCACGGCTTCGTCCGCGTCGTCGACTATATGGGCGATGACGGCGCCGTGGTGCAGGCCGCGCGCGTCTCCTACGGTCGCGGCACGAAGAAGGTCAGCGAGGACAGGGCGCTGATCTCCTATTTGATGCGCCACCGTCATTCGACGCCGTTCGAGATGTGCGAGATCAAGTTCCATGTGAAGCTGCGATCTTCGTCGCCCGGCAATGGATTCGCCACCGCACCGCCAATGTGAACGAGATCTCGGCGCGCTATTCGATCCTGGACAACGAGTTCTATATCCCGGCGCCGGCCCAGCTGGCGGCGCAATCGGCGGTCAACCGCCAGGGCCGCGGCGCCGTGCTGGAAGGCGCCGAGGCGGCGCGGGTGCTCGACCTGCTGCGCGAGGATGCGCGCACCGCCTATGCCCATTACGCCGAGATGCTGAACGAGGACGAGGCGGGCAATCCGGCCGATCCGGCGCGCCAAGGCCTGGCGCGCGAGCTGGCGCGGATGAACCTGTCGCTGAACTTCTATACGCAGTGGTACTGGAAGACGGATCTGCACAATCTGATGCATTTCCTCAGCCTGCGCGCCGACGCCCATGCCCAATACGAGATCCGAGTCTATGCCGACGCCATGGTCGAGGTGCTGGACCGCTGGGTCCCCGCACACCGCGGCGGCCTTCCGGCAACACCGCCTGGGCGGCGCGCAGCTCTCGGCCGGAGCGCTCGACGCGGTGCGGCGCATGCTCGGGGGAGAGCGGTTACGGCCGAGAGCGTCGGGCTGAGCAAGCGGGAATGGGGCGAGCTTATGGCGGTGCTGGAGCGCCAAGCATAGGATCCGCCGCCTAGGTTGAGAATCCCCCCGCCGCGCGCTTGCCCGCTTCCGCCATCAGCCGGTCGAGCACGTCGACGATCTCGGTGATCCGGCGCTTGCCGACGGTGGCGGTCGCGCCGAAGGTCGCGGCGGCCGGGAGATAATCCTCGCCGCGCTCCTCGCCGCCCGTGCCGGAAATGGCAATGACCAGCAGGTCGGGCTGCTCGCGCTGCAGCATGCGGATCAGCTCCAGCCCGTCCATATTGGGCATGACGATGTCGGCGATCAGCGCGTCGAAGCGGCCGGTGCGGGCTCGGGCGAAAGCCGCCTTGCCGTCCGCGGCCACTTCGACCTGATAGCCGGCATGTTCGAGCAGCCCCGTCAGCAGGCCGCGAAAGACGACGTCGTCATCCGCCAAAAGGATCTGGGCCACGACTCTGTCTCCCGAGTGAAAGAGCACTCGCTCCCGTCCTTCGTTGCGACCACCTACGATCCTCCAAGGTAACACCCTGCGCAAGCCCTCCATAAGATTCGGGTTTCATTTCGATGAGCCAATCGACGGAAAATGCTGTCATTCGATGGAAATGCGCGGCGCCGGACGCTGCGGTGTCGCGAGATTGCCGGTCACCTTGTCCCACAATCTCTGGGCGATGGCGCGATAGGCCTCGGCATGGGGCGAGGCCGGGTCGGCGGTGACGATCGGCGTGCCGCATCCGAGGTCTCGCGGATCGCGATGTCGAGCGGCACCTCGCCCAGGAACTCGGTGCCAGCGCCTCGCCTCGCGCCGCGCGCCGCCATGGCTGAAGATCTCGGTGCGGTGACCGCAATTCGGGCAGCAGAAATAGCTCATGTTCTCGATGATGCCGAGTACCGGCACATCGACCTTCTTGAACATGTTGAGCCCCTTGCGGGCATCGAGCAGGGCGATGTCCTGCGGCGTCGAGACGATCACGGCACCGGCCAGCGGCACGGATTGCGCCATGGTCAGCTGCGCGTCGCCGGTGCCCGGCGGCATGTCGACGACCATGATGTCGAGCGGTCCCCAGGCGACATCGCGCAGCATCTGCGTCAGGGCGCCCTGCACCATCGGGCCGCGCCAGATCATCGGCGTGTCCTCAGGCACCAGGAAGCCCATCGACATGCAGGAAATGCCATGACGCCGCATCGGCTCGATGATCTTGCCGTCGGTCGATTGCGGCTTGCCGGTGATGCCGAGCAGGCGCGGCACCGACGGCCCGTAGACATCGGCGTCGAGCAACCCGACCTTGAGGCCGAGCGCGCCGAGCGCACAGGCGAGGTTGACCGCGGTCGTCGACTTGCCGACGCCGCCCTTGCCCGAGGCGACGGCGACGATGGCGCGCACATTGCTGATCAGCGGCTCACGCGCGGCTGCGCCGCCCGGGCCGTGGCCGTGACCATGGCCCTGCGCGGGGCCCGCGCTGCGGTGCCGGCCGGCCGGCCGGACGCGTCGCCGTCAGCACGGCGCTGACCGACAGCACACCGTCCAGGGCCTCGACCGCGCGTTCGGCCGCCTTGCGCAGCGGCTCCAAATGCGGCCCGCGCGCCGGCTCGACCTCGATCGAGAAGCCGACATGGCCGTCGCGGACGACCAGCCCGGAAATCATGCCGAGGTCGACGATATTCTCCCCCTTGTCCGGGTCGGGAATTCGCTTGAGGGCCTCAAGGATCTGCTGCTCGCTGATACGCGCCATAGTCATCGCCTTCCAAAACTGGATCATCCCGCGCCGAAATCGTATGCGCGGTATCGTCGTCGGGGGATACGCCGCCCCCACGCTTTGATATAAGACCTCTCATCCGGCGCAAACAATGCGCTGCGGACGCTTGAAGGTACATCGGACATGCCTTGGAAGGGACAGGGGGGCGGCGGAGAAGGCGGCCCCTGGGGTGGTGGCAATGGTCAAGGACCTTGGGGCAAGGGACCAAGCGGCGGCTCACGCGGGCCGCAACCGCCGAATATCGAGGATCTGATCCGCCGCGGCCAGGACCGCTTGCGCAAGCTGATGCCCGGCGGCGGCAGCGGGCTGGTCGCCGCGGTCGCCATTGCCGCGGTGCTGCTGCTCTGGAGCTTCACCGGCGTCCTATCGCGTGGCGCCGGACGAACTCGGCGTGGTGCTGCGCTTCGGCGCCTATCACGAGACGACGGTGCCCGGGCTGCATTATCATCTGCCGACTCCGATCGAACATGTGCTGACGCCCAAGGTCACCGTGGTCAACCGGACCGAAGTCGGGCTGGCGACCGACGGCCTTGGCCGGAGCGCCAACCGGCAGGAACTGCCGGAAGAGGCGCTGATGCTGACCGGCGACGAGAACATCGTCGACATCAACCTGTCGGTACTGTGGTCATCGATGCCAAGCGGGTGCAGGATTACCTGTTCAATATCCGCAACCCGGAACAGACGGTAAAATCGGTGTCCGAAGCGGCGATTCGCGAGATCGTCGGGCGCACCCCGATCGCGGCCGTGCTCGCCGAAGGCCGCGGCAAGGTCGAGACCGATACCCAGGCACTGATCCAGAGCGTGCTCGATTCCTACGGCGCCGGCATCCTGGTGCAGCAGGTTCAGTTGCAGAAGGCCAATCCGCCGGCCGAGGTGATCGAGTCCTTCCTCGACGTCCAGCGCGCGCTGACCGATCGCGATACGGCGAAGAATGCAGCCGAGGCCTATCACAACGACGTGGTGCCGCGGGCACGCGGCGAGGCCGAGCAGATCGTGCAGAAGGCCGAAGCCTATAAGCAGCAGGTCGTGGCCGAGGCTTCGGGCGACTCGCAGCGTTTCGTGTCGGTGCTGAACGCCTATCGCGTGTCCAAGGACGTGACCGCGGAGCGGCTTTATCTGGAAACCATGGAGCAGGTGCTGGCCAAGGCGAACAAGGTGTTGATCGACAAATCCGCGGGCGGCGTGGTGCCCTATCTGCCTCTGGCCGGATCGGCGCCGCTGCGCCTGCCGCAGCAGGCACCCGAACCGACGCCGCCGGCCGCGACTCCGGGGAGGGCCGCCCGATGAATCGCTTCCTGTTGACCGCATCGCCGCCGGATTGGTCATCGCGCTCTTCATCCTCAGCGGTTCGGTGTACATCGTCGAACAGGGCAGCCAGGCGCTGGTGCTGCAATTCGGCCAGACGATCCGCGTCGTCGAGCAGCCGGGGCTGCAGTTCAAGATCCCCCTGTTCCAGAACGTCATCCTCTACAGCAAGAAGGTCCTCGAATTCGAACCGCCGCCGCAGCAGGTGACGGCGTCCGACCAGAAGCGGCTGGTGGTCGACAGCTTCGTGCGCTACCGCATCGCCGATCCGCTGAAATTCTACCAGTCGGTCGGCACCGAAGAGGCGATGACGCAGAGCCTCGGCGTCGTGCTCAACGGCGCGCTGCGCCGGGTGATCGGCAATATCGTGCTGTCGCGCCTGCTCTCGCCGGAACGCGGCCAGATCATGGGCCAGATCAAGGACAGCATCGCGGCCGAGGCGCAATCCCTTCGGCCTCGACGTGATCGACGTCCGTATCCGGCGGGCCGATCTGCCCCGCGAGAACAGCCAGGCGATCTATCAGCGCATGCAGTCGGAACGCAACCGCGAGGCCAAGCAATACCGGGCCGAGGGGCGCTGAGGTTGCGGCCGGCATCACGGCGCGTGCCGACAAGGAGGTCACCGTTATCCGGGCCGACGCGAACAAGCAGGCGCAGATCCTGCGCGGCGAGGGCGATGCCGACAGCACCAAGCTCTATGCCGACGCCTATGGCCAGGATCCGGAGTTCTTCAACTTCTACCGGTCGCTGCAGGCCTATCGCGAGGCTTTTGCCAGCGACGACACGACCATGGTGCTGTCGCCCGACAGCGATTTCCTGCGCTACATGAACAGCCGCAAGGGGCTGACGACGGTAAAGCCGGCCGGGCAGTGAGACGCGAAAGTCCCTCTCCGCCCCAATGGGGCAGAGAGGGAGGATGGATGGTGTCGGCGCATCATACATCCCGATTTGCCGCGGCTTCGGCGCTGGCCTGAGGCCCGGTTTGGCTTTACCATCACGGCGGAGAGCATCGTTTCTAGGAGTGTTCGGGTGAGCGCAACGAGGACAGGGCTGCGCGGTTTGGGCGGACGTTTGCGTTTTGCCGGTTTCCTTTTTGCCGCTACCATCGTCGTCCTGCCGATGCAGGCCATGGCACAGGCCCAGTCGCTGCCCGTCGCGGACGGCTTCGCCGATCTGGCCAAGAAGCTGCTGCCCGCGGTGGTCAACGTCTCGACCTCGCAGACGATCAAGCCGCAGGCCAAGGCCAAGCCCGAGGCGCCGCAATTCACCCCCGGCTCGCCTTTCGAGGATTTCTTCAAGGATTTCCTGGAGCGCCAGGGGCCATGGCGATGCGGCGCCCCGAGCATGGCGCACCGCATAAATCCGTCTCGCTCGGCTCCGGCTTCATCATCGACACGGCGGGCCTGGTCGTCACGAACAACCACGTCATCGACGGCGCCGACGAGATCACCGTCATCCTGCAGGACGACACCAACATCAAGGCCGAGCTGTCGGGCGCGACGTCAAGACCGATCTGGCGCTGCTGCGGATCAAGACCGAACACCCCGCTGACCTCCGTCAAGTTCGGCGACAGCGACAAGGAGCGGGTCGGCGACTGGGTTGTCGCTGTCGGCAATCCCTACGGACTGGGCGGCACGGTGACGGCCGGCATCGTCTCGGCGCGCTCGCGAGAGATCAACAACAACGACAGCATCTACGACGATTTCATCCAGACGGACGCGGCGATCAATCGCGGCAATTCTGGCGGCCCGCTATTCGATATGCAGGGCGATGTGATCGGCATCAACACCTGCGATCTTCTCGCCCTCGGGCGGCTCGATCGGCATCGGCTTCGCGATCCCCTCGGCTCTCGCCAGCAACATCGTCGGGCAGCTCAATACCTACGGGCATGTCCGCCGCGGCTGGCTCGGCGCGCGGATTGAAACCGTCAATGACGACGTGGCCGAAGGCATGGGGCTCGACAAGGCCAAGGGCGTGCTGATCGCCGGTCTGTTCGACAAAGGACCGGCCCAGCAGGCCGGGCTGCAGCCGGGCGATGTGCTGCTCGATATCGACGGCCGGCCGATCACGGATGCGCGCCGGCTGGAACGCATGGTCGCCGACGAGGCGATCGATCAGCAGGTCAAGTTCAAGGTCTGGCGCAAGCGCCAGGAAAAGATCATCGAAGTCAAGATCGGCCAGCTCGACGAGACCGAGGTGCCGAAGACCCAGCTCGCCTCGATCGCCAAGCCGGACCAGAAGACCCCGCCGCCGGCCCAGGTCAAGGCGCTCGGCCTGGCGCTGGCCGAGGCTACGCCCGAGCTGCGCGAGAAATACCAGCTCGGCGATTCGGCCACCGTCGTCATCACCGACGTCAGCAAGGGCAGCCCGGCCGGCGACCGCGATCTCAAGCCCGGCGACGTCGTGGTCGAGATCGCCCAGCAAGAGGCGAAGAAATCCCGAGGACCTCCTGAAGCGGATCGACGAGGCCAAGAAGGCCGCCGCAAATCGGTCCTGCTGCTGGTCGATCGTGGCGGCGATCTGCGCTTCGTGGCATTGCGCATCGATCAGGGCTGAGCGCGGTCCCGCGGCCTGGACGCGACCTGCGCATTGATCTAAGAGCCTCCCCGCCGCATGGGCGGCGACGGGACGGGAGAGCACGCGATGCATCTTTTGGGGCGACGCGCCGGCGCGCTTGCGCTGATCTGTGCGCTCGCGGCCTGCGGCTCGCCGACGACATCCGAGCCGTTGCCGAACCATCCGCGCCCCGAGCCGATCGCCGTCCCGGAACCGCCGCCACCGCCGCCGAGAGTGCTCACCATATTGGTCGTGCCCGAACCGCTGCGGCTGCCGGTGGTCGACGAGGCGCATCCGGCAAAGTATTTCGGCAGCGTCGGCCGGCTGCTGGCGAGCGCCGATGCCAATGCCAAGACGGCGGAATTCACGGCGGCGGCCCAGCGTCTCGGCCTGCATCTGGGCGCTGATGTCACCGCCGCGCTCGAACAGGCGCTGCAGCGCGACGGCTGGGTCCTGCACCAGATCGATGTACCGCGCGATCGGCCGGACGCGCTGCTGGCCGATCCTGCCGCCTATGCCGGGCCGGGCGAGGCGGTGCTCGATGTCGCGATTGGCAGCGCCGGCTATATGGCGGCGGGGATTTCCGATCCCTATGGTCCCTGCGTGACTGCCCAGGCCCGGCTCAGCACGGCGACCGAGCCGGCCGTGACGCTCTATACCGAACAGATCAGCTACGGCGCCTGCGCCTTTCCCGGCTATGCCGCGCTGCCGGCCGCGCCAGGCTATCGTTACGACAGCTATGACCAGCTCGCCGCTCAGGCCGGGACTGCCGCCGACGGGCTGCGCCGCGGCGCAGCCGCGATCGCACAGCGCGTGGCGCCTCAGGTGGTGCGCGCGCTGCCCTGAACCCAGGGCCCGGATTTCACCGGCACTGGTTGCGCTCCCACCGTTTCCATCGCCTCGGACAGATGGTCGAGCAGCCAACGGCCGGCCGGCCCGGGCGGACGGTCATGGCGATAGGCGGCGCATAGCGGCAGCGTCACCGTTTCGGCGGTATTGCCCTCCGGCTGCAGGACGATCCGCCGCAGCCGCCCGGCCGCCATGTCGTCGGCGACCAGATGGGCCGGCATGCCGCCCCAGCCGAGCCCGGCGCGCAGCATCGCATGCTTGGCACCGAGATCGGCCAGCCGCCAGGTCAGCGGCGAGAGCACGCCGTAATCGCGGCTGCCGGTCAGGCCGGAGCGGTCGGTCAGCACCAGCTGGACATGGCGGCGCAGCTCTTCCTGCGGCACCGGGCCCTCGAAGCGGCCGAGCGGATGGCTGGGCGCCGCCACCTGGATCAGCGTGATGTCGATCAGACGGCGGCGCTGCAGCGCCGCGAACTCGCTGCTGAAGGTGCCGAGCAGACCGAGCGCGCAGGTGCCGTTCAGCACCAGCTCGCTCGCCGCGCCCATCGATTCGACATAGAGCCGGGGCGGGACGGAGGGGAAGCGTACGCCGAAGGTGCGCAGCGCGCCGAGCAGCGTGTCCATCGGAAACATGGCATCGAGCACCAGCGTCAGCTCCGGCTCGAGCCCGGCCGAAATGCCCTGGGCCTGTTCGCACAGCGCCTGCAACTCATCGGTGATCCGCCGCGCCCGCGGCAGCAGCGTCCGCCCGGCTTCGGTCAGGGTGGGCCGATAACTCGTGCGGTCGAACAAAGCCGTGCCGAGCTGGTCCTCCAGCCGCTGGATCGTATAGGTGACGGCCGATTGCGCCCGGTTCAGCCGCCGTGCGGCGCTGGAAAAGCTTCCACTCTCGACGACGGCGAGCATCACCTGCAGTTGGTCGAAGGATGGGGTAGGGGTCGACATCATTAAATTTCTCGATAGAGATGATAAAAACTTTATCAGTTTTATTTAGCGAGCGAAAATTCTATCTGAAGGGTCTTCTCCCCGTCGGCGCGCGATGCGCGGCCGCAGTCCTTTCTCAGAAAGTCTTCGTCCCATGTTTCGCAAGCTGTTTCCGATCGCCCTGTCCGCTGCCCTGCTGGTGGCGCCGGCCGCCTTTGCCCAAGAGGTGAGCCACGACCCGGCCGCGGTGCAGGATGGTGCCTATAGCGTGGAGCCGCTGCATACTCGCGTGCTGTTCAGCGTCTCGCATCTTGGGTTCACGACCTGGTACGGCGAGTTCACCAAGGTGACCGGCAGCCTTGATTTGTCGCCCAAATCGGTCGGCAAGAGCACGCTCGAGATCCATATCCCCGTCGACTCCATCTCGACCAGCAAACGCGAAGCTCGACGGCGAACTGAAGGACGCGCCGTGGTTCGACGCCGCGCAATTCCCGAAATCGTGTTCAAGGCCAATAAGGTGACCGAGACGGGCAAGGGTACGGCCAACGTGGCGGGTACGCTGACGCTGCATGGCGTGACCAAGCCGGTGACGCTCGCGGTCAAGTTTAACGGCGCTGGTACCAATGTGCTCGACAAGAAATACACCGTCGGCTTCGAGGTCAGCGGCAAGATCAAGCGCAGCGATTTCGGCATGAAGACCTATCTGCCGCTGATCGGCGACGACGTCGACCTGATCATCAGTGCCGCCTTCGAGCATAACTGAGTTCCAGGCGCAGGAGATGGCCATCATGGGCGGCAGCGAGCGCTACAGCGCGGTTTCGATCGCGCTGCATTGGCTGATCGCGCTCGGGATCCTGGCGCTGATCGGCATCGGTTTGGCCATGACTCATCTGGCCTTGGCGCCAATGCTGAAGTTCCAGCTCTACCAGCTGCACAAATCGATCGGCATCACCGTGCTGCTGGCCGTCCTCCTGCGCATCCTGTGGCGTTTCTTCCATCGGCCGCCGGCTTTACCCGACCTTCCCCGGTTGGAAAAAGCGGCCGCTGAAGGCATGCATACGCTGCTGTATCTCTTGATGGTCATGCTGCCGCTGACCGGCTGGGCGCTGGTCTCGGTCTCGCCCTTCAACCTGCCGACCGTGCTCTACGGCCTTGTGCCCTGGCCGCATCTGCCCCGTCCTGTCTCAGCTCAAGGACAAGCCGCCGGTCGAAGCGGTGGTGAAATTCATCCACGGCAAGCTCGGCTGGCTGCTGGCCTTCGTCCTGCTGCATGCCGGGGCAGCGCTGCGCCATCACTTCGTCCTGCGCGACGGCGTCCTGCGCCGAATGCTGCCGCCGCGGCCCGTCCCCAAGGAAACGCGTTCATGAAATACGCCCTGTTCGCTCTTACGCTGGCAGCTGCCGCACCGGCGCATGCCGCGGAATGGACCGTCGATCAGGCCAAGAGCCGGCTCGGCTTCTCCGGCGTCCAGACCGGCACGCCGTTCCAAGGCAGTTTCGGCAAATGGCAGGCCGAGATCAGCTTCGATCCGGCCCATCCTGAGGCCGGCCATGCCAGGTGACGATCGACCTGGCCAGCGCCCGGACCGGCGATACCCAGCGCGACACCGCCCTGCCGCAGCCCGAATGGTTTGACGTGGCTTCGCATCCGCAGGCAAGCTTCGAGGCGGACCATTTCATCGCGAAGGGCGGCGATTCCTATGAGGCGCCGGGCAAGCTGACGATCCGCGGCACCGGCAGGGATGTCGTGCTGCCTTCACTCTTGCCGTCAATGGCGACCAGGCGACCGCCAAGGGGCATCTGACCCCTGATGCGCAGCGAATATGGCGTTGGGCAGGGCCCGTGGAGCACGGGCGAGTGGGTGGCGCTCGATGTCGGCGTCGATGTCGATCTGGTTGCGACCAAGACAGCCGGCTAGCGTCAAGCCCTCGCTTGCTTGGCGGCTAAAGCTTGTTCATATCTCTCTCAGATTTCAATAGCTTATATCTTTACTCGTCATGGCCGGGCATGTCCCCGGCCATCCCTCTCTCGCCAAACGGGCGAGGTTGATGTGGCACTCCTAGCCTGGGGCCCATGGGGGACGAGTCCGGGGATGACGGTCTGTTGATGACCGCTTGCCCTGCCCACTCATCCCATATGGCGACCGAGCCCGGTTTTGACGGACAGGCTGGTCCAGCTCGGGCTGCCCGTGGCGCTGACCACCGAAATCCCCAATAACTGTAAAAACCATTTAGCCGATCGCATTTCCAAGTAAATATTTAAAAATACCTAGATTAAAATACTTTTTATAAAGTAAATTATCTTTTACAAAAGACAAATATGTTGACACAATACGGCAATATCAAAATTATAATCTCGGAATACAGTATTGATGTGAGGATGCGATAACGTGTCCCGCGTCGTATGCACGCACCTGCGGCAGTTTTGGGGGGATACGGTGAGGAAAGCACTCGTTTGTGCGGGCTGCAATTACAAGTTTTGCAGGCGTTGCTCATGCCGATGAATTGTCGGATCTGAAGACGCAATCCCAACAGCTTCAACAGCAGAACCAGATGCTGATCCAGCGGATCAGCCAGCTCGAAGAGCGTCAGCAAAAGCTGGAGACACAGCAGGCGCAACAGCCCGCGGCACAGCCGGCCGCGGTGGAGTCGAGCATCAAGATGCCGGCCGATGATGGTTCGCTGACCTATAAGGGCATCACGCTCTATGGCGGCATCGATCTGGGCGTCGCGTATCAGACTGCCGGCACCCCCGCTCAACAGCGATTACGGTCCGGGGCTGGAATATCTGATCACGAAGAATCTCAACAAATCGACGGTCAACTTCGCGCCGAACGCTCTTAGCTATTCGAATATCGGCCTGAAAGGGAACGAAGAGATCATCCCCGGCCTGTCGGGTATCTTCAATATTCAGACTTCGTTCGTGCCGACCTCCGGCGCGCTGTCCGACGGACCCAAATCCCTGATCGACAATAACGGCGTGGCCTTGAACAAGCAGACCTCCAACGGCGATTCGAGCCGCGCGGGTCAGCCCTTCAACGCCACCGCCTATGTCGGCCTCTCGTCGCCGACCTGGGGCACGATCACCTTCGCGCCGGCAGAATGCGCTGACTCTGGACGGCGTCATCGCCTATGACCCGATGGGTGCCTCGAATGCCTTCTCGCTGATCGGTTATTCGGGCACGACGGCGGGCATCGGCGATACCGAGGATGCGCGTCTCGATTCCACGCTGAAATACCGCGTCAATCTCGGACCGATCCGCGCCTCGGCGCTCTATCAGCTGAGTGGCTACGGCGTTGCCAACGAAAAGAGCGCCTATGAGTTCGGCGTCGGCACCGACTATCAAGGCCTGTCGGTCGACGCGATCTACAGCCAGACCTATGATGCGATCTCGGCCTCGGCGCTGAGCGCCGCGCAGTTCCTGGTCGAGCCGGCCAACTCATTGGCCGCGACGGTCTCGGACAATACCAGCTACATGTTGCTGGCCCGCTATACGCTGGGTGCGGCCAATTTCTACGGCGGCTACGAGCGCATCCAGTTCGACAATCCGGAACACCCGCTCGCCAACGATACCAGCGGTCTCGGCGGCTATCTGCTGAGCGTCGTCAACAACACGGCCTTCACGCAGAACAAGGTCCTGCAGATCTCCTGGGGCGGCGTGAAATACGCGATGACGCCGGATCTCGATCTGATGGGCGCGTATTACCACGAGTTCCAGAACAGCTTCGCGACGGGCAAGCTGGCTGGTTGCGGCAGCGCCTTGCTCTCTTCGGCCTGCAGCGGCGATGAAGATGCCGTCTCGCTCGTGGCGGATTACCGGCTGTCGAAGCGCTTCGACGTCTATGCCGGCGCCATGTACTCCCAAGTCGCGGGCGGCCTGGCCAACGGCTTCCTGCACGACTCGACGATCGATCCGACAATCGGCGCGCGCTTCAAGTTCTAAGCCGCCGACCAGACATAACCATTGCTTGCCGCCTCCCCGGTCGGGTGTCTCATCCGGCCGGGTTTTTTTTGTCTGCGGGAGTGGCTGGCCGTCATCCCCGGGGGGGCCATGAGCACTAAGATAAGTGCGGATGCCTTGGAAAACCCTCGCCCGCTTGGCGGGAGAGGGTGGCGAGTGGAACGAGCCGGGTGAGGATGAATGCGCCGACAGAAGTTGCTTTCGGCCTATATCCGGCGCACCCACCCTCACCCGCTTCGCTGCGCTCAGCACCCTCTCCCGCCAAGCGGGCGAGGGTTTTCCAGGGCGCACAACGATAAAGACTCTTGAAATGGCACAGGAAAATTCCAGGTCAGCCTTGGCTGCGATACGCCGGAAGCCTCAAAGCATTTGGTGCTGTCACCTCAGGACGGCAGGGCCTGCAGCTCGACCGACCGCGCTACGGCCGGGCGTCGGGTGCTGCCTTCGAAATGCAGCTCGACGATGCAGCCGGGTTGGGCATCGGCGAAGACGATGCGGATCTCGTGCAGCTTGGCGATGGCCGAGACCAGGCTGAGGCCGAGCCCGACGCCGGCGACGTGCTGGTTGCGGGCCGAGCGGAAGAACCGCAGCAGCACGCGCTCGCGATCCTCCGGCAGGATCCCCGGCCCGCTATCGGCGACGCACAATACCGGGCCGCTCCGTCCGTCTTCCAGCGTGACGGTGACGGTGCCGCCCGGCGGTGTGAATTTGAGCGCGTTGTCGACGAGGTTGCCGATCATCTCGAACAGCAGGTCATGGTCGCCGAAGATCCAAGGCAGCGGCTCGATATGTGTGACCAGCCGGATATCGCGATCCTCGGCGATCGGCTGATAAAGCTCCTCCGTCGCGGCGACCACTTCGGCCAGGTCGACATCGCCGAACCCGGTCCGGCGCCGGCCCGCTTCGATCTCGCGGATGCGCAGCAATGCCGTGATGATCGCCAGCGCCTGGTCGAGCCCGACCATCGATTTGTCGACCGCTGCCTCCAGTTCCTCGATCGAGTTGCTCTTGCGGCGGGCATTCTCGAGCCGTGCCCGAACCCGCGTCAGGGGCGTGCGCAAATCATGGGCGATCTCGTCGCCCGTACCCTTGATCTCGTCGAGCAATCGCTCGATTTCGTCGAGCATCCGGTTGACGCTGCCGGACAGCCGGTCGAAATCATCCGCCTTGCCATGGACCGGCAGGCGTTCGCGCAACTGGCCGCGCATGATGCGCTCCGCCGTGTCGTTGACTTCCTTGACCCGCTGGTTCGCCCGCCAGCTCAGCACCGTGCCGGTTGCCAGCGACAGCAGCACGGCCGGCAGCAAGCCCAAGCCGAGCGCGCGCGCCACCTCTTCGCGCAGCCTTTCAAGCTCTTCGCTTCTGCGGCCGATGACCAGGAAGCTGCCATCGGCCAGGCGCCGCTCCACGGCGCGCACGGTCTCGACCGTCGGGCCGCCTTGGCTGGGCGGCGTAACGCGTGTCACATGCACCTGACCGTCCGGCGGCAGATCGGGCGGCATCGTATCGAGGTCGCCGGCAATGCGCTTGCCGTCGGCATCGAACAGGGCCGCATAGGTCAGATGGTGGAAATCATTGGTCACGCGGGTCGTGACGAAGCGTTCGATAAGATCGCGCGGCTCGCCGGCCTCGGCCTTGGCGTCATAGGCGATCAGCGCCTCGATCCGCCGGGTTTCAGAGCCGGCCGTCTGCCAATAGATGAAGGCGAAGATCAGCAGCGTCGACGCGCCGAACAGTCCGGCCAGGGCGGCGACCAGCCGGAACGTCGTGGCGCGGAGCAGTTCAGTCGGGGACACGAAGGATGAACCCTATGCCGCGGACATTGTAGAGCAACGGCATCTCGCCTTCGGCATCGATCTTGCGCCGCAGCTTGCCGATATGGACGTCGACCAGATTGGTATGCGGCGCGTTGGTGTAGTTCCACACACGCTCGAGCAGCATATCGCGCGTCACCACGCGCGACGGCCGGCGCATCATGTATTCCAACAGCTTGAATTCGCGCGGCAGCAGCTCGATCTCCCGCGCCTTGCGCCGCGCGACGCGGTCGATCAGGTCGAGCTCCAGCGGCCCGACCCGCAGCGTGGTTTCGCGCGCATCGGTCGGGCGGCGCAGCAGGGCCTCGACCCGCGCCGCCAATTCGCTAAGCGCGAAGGGTTTGGTCAGATAGTCGTCGCCGCCGGCCTTGAGGCCGCGCACACGTTCGTCGACTCCGGTAAGCGCGCTGAGCACCAGGACGGGCACCCGGATATTCTCGGCGCGCAGCGTCTTGATGATCGACAGCCCGTCCAGCTCCGGCAACATGCGATCGACGATAAGCAGATTGAAGCCTCGTCCCCGCGCAGAGCGCAGGCCGCGCTGTCCGGTATCCGCGTGCGTCACGAGATAACCGTGATCCGTCAGGTCCTTGACGATCTCGTCCGCAGTCTCGTAATCGTCCTCGATCAGCAGGATCCGGCATCCGCGGTGACGGTGCCCCAATCCGAACGATCGGCGAGTGCTGCCTCCATGTGCCTGCTCCGATACCGCATGCCAGCCGGTCGCGCCGATGGGCGAGAGACGATGCTCTGGCCACGAGACTATCCGTAGAATATTCGCAGTGGCCCTGTCGCGTTTACCGCTATCTGCCTAGGTATTTTAATTTAACTGTCAAAATATAGAAGTTCAATTAAATTAAGATTCAAACAATAAATAATGATACCGTTTATGAATAAATTTTCGAATTGAGGATTCTCCCGAACTTTCAATGCGGTGAACTCGACAAGACGGCGATGCTGATCGGGAGTCCTTCGTCGCAGTGCAGGGAGAGAACGATTGGGGGCGGGCGGCTCGGGCACCGCGTCCGCAGCGGCCCGACTTCACCCCGATCCTTTCCGCCCCGATGGAGAGAGAGGAGAGAAAAACAGTGCCGTTACTTGCCGTCCGCCCGCTCCGGATCGAGCAGGCGGGTGAAGGCGGCGACGACGGCGGGCTGTGGCTGGCGGATCGGCGCAGGTCCTGATATTTCTCCCAGCCGCCGCCGAGGCCCTTGTACAGGCTGACCAGAGAGTCCGCGGCGGCTTCCTGCGTCGTGGCGTATTGGTCTTCGAGTTCGTATTCCTGGCGCTGAGCGTCGAGCACGTTGAGGAAGTCGGTCAGCCGCGATCGTAGCGCTGCGACGCCAAAGCGACCGAACGCTGCGAGGCGGCCAGCGCCGTATCCAGGCTGGCCAGGCTCTTCTGTTCGGCAGCGTAGTCGTCGACCGCAGTGTCGACCTGCTGAACGGCGCGCAGCACCGTCTGCTTGTAGCTCAGCAGATATTCCTTGGTGCGCAGATCGGCGACATCGACCAGCGCGTCGAGCGTGCCGAAATCGAGCAGCGACCAGGAGGCCGAGGGCCCGATCGCCCAGATCAGCGGGTTCGCGGCGGCGGCGGCGCCGCTCAGCCCCTGCCAGCCGACCGCGCCGGTCACGCCTACCTGCGGGAACAGATTGGCGGTGGCGACGCCGATCCTGGCGGTGGCGCCGGCCAGCTGCCGTTCCGCCTCCTGGATATCCGGCCGCCCGGCGCAGCAGATCGACCGGAACGCCGGCATCGATCGAGGCAGGCAGGGCCGGGATCATGCCGGGCTTGACCAAAGCCGTGTCGGCGGTTTCAGGGTATTCGCCGGTCAGCACCGCGATACTGTAGCGGGCGGCATCGATCCGGGCCTGCAACGGCGCGACTTCGGCAGTCAGCGTGGCAAATTCGCGCTCGGCCAGCGTTACGTCCAGCTCGTTGATCAGGCCGCGGTCGAAGCGGGTATGGACGAAATCGACGGTCTGCTTGGCGGTGGCGACGCTGTTGTCGAGCACCGTCAACCGCATCTGCAGCCCGCGCGCGTCGAAATAGGCGCGCACGACATCGGCAACGAGCGTGATCAGCGTGTCGTTGCGCGCGGCGGCGACGCCTGCTCGTCGTCGCCGGCCGCTTCGATCTCGCGGCGCAGCTTGCCGAACAAATCGAGTTCCCAGCCGGCATCGAAACCGACTGCCTGGGTCACCTGGGCGCGTCGCGGTTATCCGCGGACGACAAGGCCGGCGCCAATCGGCCGCGGGTCAGATCGGAGCCATTGCCGGCCCCGGCCGCGCCGCTGATACCGACCTCGGGCAGGGAGGTGCCGACCACGACGGCCTCTGGGTTTCCGCTTCCTGCAGCCGGGCGAGCGCGACCTTGAGGTCGAGATTGCCGGCGATCGCCTTTTCGACCAGCGCCGTCAGCTCGGATCGTGAAAGGATTCCCACCAGCGTGTCTCGTCGACTGCTGTCGTTTTGGCGTCCGGCGCCACCGCGGCGAAGCTCTTCGGCAGATCGGGCTTGGGCGGCTGATAATCGGGCCGACGGTGCAGCCCGCCGAGCACGCCCAGCAGTGCCGCCGCGACGGCGATGCGGCGAAATCGGGTCATCTTGCCGCCTGCTGCGACGATGCGGGCACGCCGACCGCTTGCCGTCGGCATCGACGACATGGATCTTCTCGCCATCGGCAATCTGCTGCTGATGTTGAGCACGACCTTGTCGCCATCCTTGACGCCGGAGCCGAGGGCCACGGTCGTGCCGTTGTCCTGGGCGATCGTCACGTCACGGAACGCTACGTGCTCGCCCTCGACTACGGCGACCTGCGGCCCTTTCGCCCGGAACAACAGTGCTGCGGCCGGGATCTCGGCCGTGCCGCCGCTCTCCAGATGGAAGGCAGTGTCGACATAAAGGCCGGGCACCAGCGATCCGTCGTGGTTCGGAATGTCGATTTCGACCTGGAGCGTGCGCGCCTTCGGATCGACGGCGTTCGAGGTACGGGTGATCTTGCCGGCATAGCGCCGGCTCATCGCCCCTTCGGTGATCACGTCGGCCGCGGTGCCGACCTTCATCGCCGCCGCTTCGCTTTGCGGCACATCGACGAAGACGCGGATCGGGTCGTCCTGGACCAGTTGGTAGAGCGGCGTCGTCGAGGCGGTGCTGCCGGCCTGTCACCAGATTGCCGATATCGATCTTGCGCTGGGTGATCGTGCCCTTGAACGGCGCGGTGACCTGCCTGAACTGTTCGAAGGCCTTCAGCCGGTCGACCTCGCCCTGGGCGAGCTTGACCTGGGCATTGGCCGCCACCAGCTTCGCTTCGGCGCTCTGGTAACCGGCCTTCTTGTCCTCGGTCTCCTGTTGCGAGACGACGCCCTTGGCGAGTCCTTCCAACGATTATAGGTGCTTTCGGCGAAGCGCGCCTCGGCCTCGCGCACCTGCACATCGGCCGCCGCGGCGTTGCGCTTGGCGCGGGCGGCATCGAGCTCGGCATCGAGTTCCGGCGTCCTCGATCGTCGCTAACACCTGGCCCGCTTCGACATGGTCGCCAATATCCGAGACCCATTTGCCGACATAACCGTCGACGCGGGCATAGATCGTCGTGCCGTACCAGGGGGCAGTCTGCCCCGGCAAGGCTCAGCAGGCTGGTCGCAGCGGCCGGCGCCACGGTCGCGATATCGACCGGCGGCGGGGCCGCGGCCTCCTCGCTCGTCGTGGCCGCCAGCGCCGCGGCATCCTTGGATTTCAGCGTATAGGTCGCAACAAAGCCGAGCAGCAACAGGGCGGCGACGGCGCCGGCCGCAAGCTGCGTGTGCCGGCCGCTGCGATGCGGCCGGCCCTGTGAGGCGTTCGCGTGATATCGGACGTCATCGCGCGCTCTTCTCGGGGATATTCGTCAGGCATGGGCGACCGGGCCTCCATCCAAAAGTTCCTGCGCCTGCGGTTGCCGGCGGAGCAGGCGGTACATGGCCGGCACGAAGACGAGTGTCGCGAAGGTCGCGAACAGCAGTCCGCCGATCACGGCGCGGGCCAGCGGCGCGTTCTGCTCGCCGCCTTCCCCGACGCCGAGCGCCATCGGAATCATGCCGAGGATCATGGCGCCGGCCGTCATCAGCACCGGCCGAAGCCGGGTATAGCCGGCGGTCAGCGCTGCCTCGTAGGGGCTGTCGCCGGCGTCCATGCGCTGGTTGGCGAAGGTCACGACCAGGATGCTGTTGGCCGTGGTCAGGCCGATGCACATCAGCGTGCCCATCAGTGCCGGGACGCTGAGATGCGTCTGGGTCAGATAAGCATCCACATCACGCCGCTGAGCGCGAAGGGCACGGCCAGCAGCACGATCAGCGGATCGAGCCAGCTCTGGAAATTGATGACCAGGAACAGGTAGACCAGCACCACGGCCAGGGCCATGCCGCCGAACAGCCCGGCGAAGCTGTCGCGCATGGTCTCGACCTGGCCGCTGAGCGTCACGCTGATGGCGCTGGCGGCGTCCGGCCGGTCCTGTGCGATGACCTTGTCGATATCGGCCGCGGCCGAGGCGAGATCGCGGCCCTGGACATCGGCATCGACATCGAAGACCGGGCGGATATTGAGCTGCGAGGTCACCAGCGGCTGGGTGCCGCGGTCGAGCTTGCTCATATTCATCAGCAGCTGCGCCGGTGTCTTGCGCCGCTGGCCGTGACGGCATGCGCGACAGGTCGTTCAGCGTGTCGATCTTGTAGGTCGGCAACTGGACGACGAGCGGATAGCTGACGCCATTGCTCGGGTCGACCCAGAAATTCGGTGCGGTCTGGGCGCTGCCATTGGTCGTGACCAGCACGTTGTTTGCGGTCTGCGCCTGATCCAGGCCGAACTCATTGGCCATGGCCCGGTTGACGTCGATGCCGAGCGTCGGCGCGTTCGGCACCTGGACAGACATGCGAGTCGACGACGCCGGGCACCTTGCGGAGATCGCGCGCCAGCTTGTCGGCGACCGCGAAGGACTCGTCGCTATGCGGGCCGGACACTCGGATATCGATCGGCGCGGGCTGGCCGAAATTCAGCACCTGGTCGACGATATCGGCTGGCTGGAAGAAGAATTGCAGCTGCGCGAAGTGCTTCGGCAGATCCCGGCGCAGCTTGGCGACCAGCTCTGCGGTGGGCGTGTGCTTCTGCTTCAGCGAAATCAGGATCTCGCCATCCATCGGCCCGACCGTGGCGGAATCGCTGAGCGCGATGTTCAGGCCGCTATAGGGCAGGCCGATATTGTCGAGCATCGTGTCGATCTGGCCGTTGCCGACTTCCTGGCGGATGTCCGCCTCGACCTGGGCGAAATAGGCCTGGGTCTGCTCGATCCGCGTGCCCGGTGGGGCACGGACATGGAGCCCGCATCTGGCCGGCATCGACCTGCGGGAAGAAATCCTCTCCAGTGTCGGGAACAGTGCCAGCGAGACGACCATCAGCACGGCGAAGAAGGCGGTCGTGCGCAAGGGCTGCGACAAGGCCCAGGCGACGCTGTCGCGATAGGTCTCGCGGAACCGTTCGAAGCCGCGGTCGAAGCCTTTATGGATCCGCATGAAGGGGTTGCGGCTCGGTGCTGCGGGCTGGTGGCCATGCGCCCGCGGCCGCCCCGCGCATCAGGTATTTGAACAGCACCGGCACGAGCGTGAAGGGACAGCGCGAGGCTGGCGATCAGCGAAGCGCAGACCGAGAGCGAGAGCGGCGAGAACAGATATTTCGCCGTGCCTTGCAGCAGGAAGACCGGGACGAAGACGATGCAGATGCAGAGCGTGGCCAGCGAGGTCGGCACGCCGACCTCCCCGGCCCCGCCGATAATGGCATGTTCGAGCCGCTCGCCGAGGCCGAGATGGCGTTCGATGTTCTCGATCACCACCGTGCCGTTATCGACCAGGATGCCGACCGCCAGCGCAAAGCCGCCTAGCGTCATCGTGTTCAGCGTCTGACCGCCGACATACATGATCAGCACGGCCGCGACGATCGAGAGCGGATCGAGGCCAGGATGATCAGGGTCAGGCGCCAATTGCCGAGGAACAGCAGGATCATCACGCGTCACTCCAGCGCCATCCGCCAGCCCGCCCATCTTGACGCTGTCGAGCGAGGCCTGGACGAAGACGGACTGGTCGAACAGCGCCTTCACCGACACGGATTTCGGGATGATCTTGGCGATGTCCGGGAGCGCCTCGCGCACGCCGTCGATCACGGCCAGGGTCGAGACGCCGCCGGTCTTGCGGATCGTGATCAGCGCGCCCGGCTTGCCGTCGACCGAAACCGAATTGGTCTGGACCTGGTAGCCGTCATGGACATGCGCCACGTCGTGCATGAACACGGTCTTGCCGTCGATCGTCTTGATCGGGAAGTCGTTGATCTTGGCGATGACGTCCGGGCTGTTGTTCATCGCCAGCGTGTAATCCTTCTGGCCGATCTTCACATCGCCGGACGGCAGGATCACGTTCTGGCGCTGCAACGCGGCGCTGACATCGGCCGGCGACAGCCCGCGCGCCTCGAGCGCCTGCTGGTCGAGATCGGCCATGATCACGCGCGGCTTGCCGCCATAGGGCTGCGGCACCTCGGCGCCAATGCACCACAGCCAGATCGGGGCGGATGATGTTCTGGCCGAGATCGTTCAGCTTGGTATCGGGCAGGGTGGAGCTCGACAGGCTGAGCTGGATGATCGGCACGTCGGTGGCGCCGTAGCGCAGCACCAGCGGCGGCGTGATGCCGGCCGGCATGTATTTCAGCACGACAGCGAGCTGCTCGCGACCTGCGAGACGGCGCGGCCTGACATCGGCGCCTTCATGCAGATAGACCTTCTCGACGCCGACACCCTGATAGCTGGTCGCCTCGATGCGCGAGATGTCGTCGACCAGCGACGCCATCTGCCGCTCATGCAGCGACAGGATGCGGTTCTGCATGTCCTGCGCGCTGATGCCGTTATAGGTCCAGACTACGCTGACGACTGGGATGTTGATCTCGGGGAAAATGTCGACCGGCATGCGCAGCGCGCGTCCGGCGCCGAGAATGCAGACGAGGATAAGCGTCGCGACGACGGTGTAAGGACGCTTGAGGACAAAGGCGACTATCTTCATTCGGCTCTCGTCCCGATCCGGTACGGCCGCCGCCATCGTGTAGACTATTGGCCGGCCTCGACTAAGGGTGTCGGGGTCCGCACATAGGTACCATTGAGATTGTCGGCAAGAACAATACATTTTTATTTAAAAAATGAAGTGAGATTTACTTAACGCGGAAAGTTCATGCGCGAAAAGACGATTTCGTTCCGGCGAATATTGGGCCTGACTATAAAGCTTATTTTAAAGTTGGGATTGCCGAGAGGACCCTGCTCCTGCATTGAGTCCGTGAAAGTATCGCACGGCTCCGTTTTTCAGTGGGGCGGCGTCCCCGCCCGCCTGCCGGCGACCAGCCGGCATAGCCTGTCGCGCGAGAGGGGATTGCCGGGCTCACGCCGGCAAGGCGGGCGGGGACGCCCGCCCCACTGAAAGAAGAGTCTTCGGCAATATCTTCACAGGCTCAGTGCGGGCGAGGGCTCACCGCTCACGCCTCCGGCCGGTGTTCCGTGGCGGGCAGGGAGATGCCGTAGAAGCACAGCTCGACCGTGCAGCCCGGCATGCGGTCGCTGAGGGCGATGCGGATGTCGTGCAGACGGGCGATGGCCGCGACGAGGCTGAGACCGAGCCCGATGCCCGGGACATGCTGGACCTTGCTCGAGCGGTGGAAGCGCAGGAAGCACGGCCTCGCGCTCATCCTCGGGAATGCCGGGGCCCGTATCGGTGACGGTGATCAGCGGATGGCCCTGGCGCTGGCCGAGCACGATGCTGACCAAGCCGGCCTTCGGGCGTGAATTTGATCGCGTTGTCGACAATGTTGCCGACCGCCTCGATCAGCAGGTCGCGATCGCCGAACACGATTGGCGCCGCGGTAATGTCGAGCGACAGCGGATCGTCTTATCTTCAGCGATCGGCTGGTAGAGTTCGTCGACCGCGGCGACCACATCGGCCAGCTTCACGGCGCGGAAGCCGGCCCGCCGCCGCCCGGCCTCGATCTCGCGGATCCGCAGCAGGGCGGTGATAATCGCCAGGCTCTGGTCGAGAGCCTTGGATCGAGCGCTCGATCACGGCCTCCAGCTCGCCCGGCCGGGCCGGCTTGCGCATGGCGTTTTCCAGCCGCGCCCGGACCCGGGTCAGCGGCGTACGCAAATCGTGAGCGATCTCGTCGCCGGTCGCCTTGACCTCGTCGAGCAGCCGCGCGATCTCGTCCAGCATGCGGTTGACGCTGATCGCGAGCTGGTCGAAATCGTCGCGCGAGCCCCGCACCGGCAGGCGTTCGCGCAGATTGCCGCGCATGATCCGGGCGGCCGCGACATTGACCTCCTTGACCCGCTTCTGAGCGCGCCAGCTCATGAACAGCCCGACCAGCAGCGACAGCGCCATGGCCGGAATCAGGCCCAGTTCGAGCGCTGAGCCACGAGGAGGGCTCAGCCGCTCGACCTCTTCGCTGTACCGTGCGACGACGAGGATATTGCCGTCGCTCAGCCGCGTTTCGACCACGCGCACCATCTCTGCCGGCGCGTCGCGGTGGTTCGAGGGCGCGATATTGGCGACATGCGCCCGGCCGTCGATCGGCACGCCGGGCGGCAGCTCGTCCAGATCGCCGCCGATGCGTTTGCCGTCGCATCGAAGATGCCGGTGAAGGTGAAGTGGTGGAAATCATTGATGCCGAAGGTCTCGACCGAGTGCCGGACGAAGGCGGGCGACCGGCTTGCCTCGCTACGCGCGTCCTCCATCAGCACCGTCTCGATCCGGCTCGTCTCGAAGCCGGCGGTCTGCCAATAGATGAAGGCAAACAGCAGCAGAGTCGTCGCGCCGAAGAACCCGGCGAAGGCGCAGGCCAGGCGGAACGCGGTGGAGCGGAAGATCTCAGTCAGGGACACGCAAGATGAATCCCACGCCGCGGACGTTGTAGAGCAGCGGAATCTCGCCGTCGGCGTCGACCTTGCGGCGCAGCTTGCCGATATGGACGTCGACCAGGTTGGTCTGCGGCGAGAAGCGGTAGTGCCAGACATCCTCCAGCAGCATGTCGCGCGTCACGACCCGCGCCGGCCGCCGCATCAGATATTCCAGCAGCTTGAACTCGCGTGGCAGCAATTCGATCTCGCGGCTCTTGCGCCGGGCGATGCGGTCGATCAGGTCGAGTTCCAGCGGGCCGACGCGCAGCATGGTTTCACGGCTGTCGGTCGGGCGCCGCAGCAGCGCCCCGACCCGCGCCGCAGCTCGGTCAGCGCGAAGGGCTTGGTCAGGTAGTCGTCGCCGCCGGCCTTGAGCCCGCGCACGCGCTCATCGACCTCACCCAATGCCGAGAGCACCAGCACGGGGATCTGGATGTTCTCCTTGCGCAGGGCCTCGATGACCGACAGCCCGTCGAGCTCGGGCAGCATGCGGTCGACGATCAGCAGGTTGAAGGTCTCGCCGCGTGCGGAGTTGAGACCGCGCTTGCCGCCATCGATATGCGTGACGGCATAGCCGCGATCGGTCAGATCCTTGACGACTTCGTCCGCCGTCTCGTGATCGTCCTCGATGAGGAGTATCCGGGCATCCACGGTTCCCGCGTCCCATTCCAATGTGTCAACAGCCGTAGAGTTCATGGCGCACGCTCCGGTTTCGCCGCCGCTGGTTGGAAGGTCCTTCCCCCGCGCAGGTGATCGGTGCGACTCTGAAAGCAAGGCGCGGCAGTGTCGCACGGCCGATACGCCAGACCGTTCGGCATGGCATCGGCGCGGCGTTACGGCCCCTCGATCGGCTGATCGATGAAGGTCCCGACGCTATGCCGGTATCGACAGGATTTTACCTGGTATGAAGCGGATCGCAGGTCAATTAATAGAAATTCAGAGTGCGGCGCCGGATGCACGAGCTGGGGCGTCCGCTCCTGATCGAAGCCCCGTGGCCGGCGGGCCGCCATCAGCTCCTTGGCCAAGGTGATCGCACGCCCGCCATTCCTGCCCGCGCGCCGCCTGCAGGAAGTCGAGAAAGCCTTGTGTCGCTTCGAGGCGGGCGGCGGGAACCGGCGAGTATCGATCGGGGACGGAGACCAGGCAAAGCTCGATCCGCTCGGTCAGCTTCGCCGCATTCCGCACCATGTCGCGCGCACGCCAGGCTGGCGCACGATCAGCAGCAGCTCCTGCAAGGCTTCGAGATAGATCATTGAGTGGCCCTGTCACGCGGTGGCGCGCAATTCCAGCCCAATACGGGCCAGCATCCAGCAAATACTGGAGATCATCGGGCCGTAGCGTCAATTAAAGATAGTTTTATTCTAGCTGGTGGAATCGACAGGCTTCAGCCGCCGCCATCATAGACCGATTGCGGCGTCTGCCACGTGCCCTTGATCAGGTCGGGCCGGGGCGTAATGCCGGCACAGCCGGCGAGTGCCGCCAGCAGCAGCCCGGCGCCGAGCAGCCGGCGGCGCAGAGAGGGTCCGCCATGCCGGTGACACGGCGGATCCTTCGATATCAGGCTTGACCTCACCGGATGCTCCCGGCTGTTGCGCCTCAGCCGCCACCTTCCGGAATATACATCGGCTGCGGCTGGCCGGGCACGACATTCGGGCCGGGATGATGCCGGTCGCGGAGCAGGCGGCGGTGGTGCCGAGCAGGGCCGCCAGCACCAGCAAGGTCCGCGTGACCTTCAAAGGTTGCTTCAACATGATAAGATCCTCGTCGAATACAAGTCTGTTCAGGGCGGCCGAACCATCGGGCGCGCCAGTAACTGTCGAAAGATCTTGCCGGATCCGGGCTATTTACTGACGGGATCGACCGCCTCTCGACAATTGATACTTGGTCTCGTGAGGGCCGGAAGTCGATTAAATAGGGTTTCAAGATATAAATAGTGATTCATTTAATGAATTTAATTTCATTCAATTGCGCCGGTTCAGACGGGCGGCTCGGAGCTGCGGAAAACCGGGCGATCGGCGGCCGTTCGCGGGCGCTCAGGCCGGACCGCCGGCGCATATGAAATTCATCTAAAGCCGATCTCCGCTACCGCTCGAATTGATATGCCGATTTAGCGAGATTGCTTGCGGCTGCTCGGACAGCCAGACACGGCATGCGCGCAGTCATTCCCGAGAAAAAAATGCGCATAGAAGTAAAAACGGGCGCGATCAGCCTTCATTCAAAGAAGAAACGTGCCGATCCGCTCAGGGGTTGCCCGAGCAGATTGGATACGTGCGGAGACCTTCCATGAAAGCAGGACTCGCAGCTGCAGAATTCGTGGCAGTTGCCATGATCAATGAGCTTCGGCGTCAGCCGAAGCGAGGCGCAGGATATCGACAAGAGCGAATATACGTTGTTCAATCCGACTCCCGACGACCAGATGCGACCGTTCGATACGGATCGGCCGACCAAGTCGAATGTTCCCCTACACGGTCGATGCCGGGCATTTCCAGTATGAGACGGACGCACCGCTCTACACCTATTCCAAGCAGGGCAGCGTCTCGACGAGGCAATGGACCATTGCCGATCCGACCTTGAAGCTGGGCATGACCCAATTGGATGGACGCGGAATTGGCGGTGACGCCCTACACCCAGCTGCGCGTCACGAACAGCGCGACGCACACCACGCAATCCGCTTCAGGCTTCGGCGATATGGTCGGCCGCCTCAAGATGAATGTGTTCGGCAATGACGGCGGCGATGCGGCACTGGCCCTCATCCCTTACGTCAAATTCCCGACCGCGCCGGGGAAGCATCGGCAACGGCGCCTTCGAGGGTGGCATCATCGCGCCGCTCGGCGTGACGTTGCCCGGGGATTTCACCCTCATCCTCATGCCCGAATTCGACGAGCTCAAGGATGACGATGGGTCAGGGCGGCACGCAAATTTCGCCGGCCTCATCAATCTCAGCCATGAGATCGTCGATGGCCTCACCGGCTATGCCGACTTCTTTTCGAGCGCGGCCGAGGACGAGGGCGGCAAGCCGATCTATACCGCTGATTATTGCGGTTTGCCTATGCCGTCACGCCGTCGTTTCAGCTCGATACCGGGGCGAATTTCGGGCTTTCCAGCACGGCGCCGCCGGTGCAGCTTTATTTCGGCGTCTCGCAACGGTTTTGAGGAGATGATGCCGGGCGAAGCGCCCAGCTTCGCCCGACATCCGGCATCAAACGATGAAGATCGAACCGTCAACGCAACCTCTCGAACCCGCATCGCCGATACGGGCATGAGCCTGTCATGAACGGCCGGTCCGGCCGCGATAAGCGGCCCTTGCCGGAGCGCTGCTGACGCCAGGCGCTCGATGAGACGCGCGGGCCGGCTCAAAATCCTGCTCGGCGCCGCTCCCGGCGTCGGCAAGACTTTCGCCATGCTGTCCGAAGCCCAGCGCAGGCGCCGCGCGGGTGTCGATGTCGTTTGCCGGGATCGTCGAAACGCGCGACCGGCACGACACCGATGCCTTGCTCGAAGGGCTCGAGGTCATCGCGCGCAAGCCGATCGACTATAAGGGGCTGCGGCTCGAAGAGATGGATCTCGACGCGATCCTGGCGCGCCGGCCGCAGCTTGTCCTGGTCGACGATCTGGCGCATACGAACCCGCCGGGGAGCCGGCATCCGAAGCGGTATATGGATGTCGACGAGCTGCTGCACGCCGGCATCGACGTCCATGCGACGCTCAATATCCAACATGTCGAGAGCCCTGCGCGATATCGTTGCGCAGGTCACCGGTCTCCATGTCCAGGAGACGGTCCCCGGACTCGATCATCGATCGGGCCGAAGTGGAAGTGATCGATTTGATCCCGGAGGATCTGATCCGGCGGCGCTGCGCGAGGGGCGCAATCTATCAGCCCGAACAGGGCCGACCGCGCCCTCAATTCACTATTTCTCTCCGGCAAGCTCACGGCCTTGCGCGAGCTGACCCTGCGCCGTGCCGCACAGCGCGTCGACGAGCAGATGCTGGTCCATATGCGCGCCCGGGCCGTCGAGGGGCCGTGGGCAACGAGCGACAGCATCCTGGGTTTGCATCGACGGCAGCCCGGCTTCGGGCGCGAGCCTCCGTTACGCGCGGCGTCTCGCCGATCGTTTCCGGGGCGCCATGGACCGCAATCCACGTTGAAACGCCGGGCAGCCGGCAGCTATCGGCGCCGGAGCGGGAAAGGATAGCGGATAATTTCCGGCTGGCTTCGCGGCTCGGCGCGGACACCGTGACCCTGTCGCAGCAGAATGTCGCCCAGGCAGTGCTCGATCATGCCCGCGCCAACAATTTCACCCATGTCATCACCGCGCGGCACGGCCCGTCTCGCTGGCAGCGCTGGAGGGCAGGTTCCGTCGTCGAGCAGCTCATCCGCGACGCCGGCGACATCAGCATCCACGTGGCTGGCGACGATCGCCCGGCATTCGCCGCCACGCCGGCGCCGGCAAAGGGCAAGAGAGACGCGCCAGGCGGTCACGATGGCAAGCTATGCGGGCAGCGCCCTCATAATCCTGGCCGCTCTCGGTTCCGGGCTGCTGCTTCAGCAGATGCTGGTCTCGACCAGCATTGCCCCCGTCTTCATCGTGCCGTGTTCGCGAGTGCCATTGCATACGGCCTCGCCCCGTCACTTTTCGCCAGCTGCCTTCGCGGTCCTGCTCTACAATTTCTTCTTCCTGCCGCCGATCTACATCTTCACCCCGGAAGATCCCGAAAACCCTCGTCAGCTTCTTTTTCTTCATCCTCGCGGCGTTGACCGGCAGCCATCTCGCCGAGCGGATCCGCGAGCACTTCGATTGCGGCGCAGCAGCGAGCGAGGCTCAATGAAGAGCTCCTGCAATTCTGCGCCAGGCTTACCGGTGCGGTATCGCTGGACGATCTGCTCGTGGCGACGAGCCATCAGATCGCCACGACGCTGAAGCTGCGCGTCGTCCTGCTGCTGCCCGAGGGCGAGACGGTCGTCCAGCGTGCCGGCTTTCCGCCGAGAACGTCCTGAACGACGCCGATCTGGGCGGCGGGCCAACCTGGTGCTGGAGCCACAACCGAGGCCGGCGGCGGGCGCGGGTGCCGAGACTCTGGGCGGCGCCCGATGGCTGTTTCTCCCCGATGCGGACGGCGCGCGGCGCAATCGGCGTCGTCGGGCCTGGACAGTGACCGGCCCGGCCCGGTGATCACGCCGGAGCAGCAGCGTCTCCTCGACACGCTGGCGGGGCAGGCCGCCCTCGCGATCGAACGGATCGGACTGGCCCATGAATTGGCCAAGCCCGCCTGGTTGCCGAAACGGACCGCCTGCGCGCCGCCCTGCTCACTTCGATTTCCCACGATTTGCGGACGCCGCTGGCGTCGATCCTGGGATCGGCGAGCAGCCTGAAGCGCTTTCGGCAGCAGCTCGACGATGCGACCCAGGAAGAGCTGATCGGCACCATCGAGGACGAGGCCGAACGTCTCAACCGATTCGTCGGCAATCTGCTCGACATGACGCGGCTCGAAGCCGGGGCAATTCGGCCGCGCACCGATCTGGTCGATCTGGCCGACGTGGTCGGGAGCGCGCGGCGCCGGGCCGAAAGGGTGCTTTCGGCCGATCGGCTGGCCGTGGATCTGGCGCCTGACCTTCCGCTCATCGCCCTCGACGCCGTGCTGCTGGAGCAGGTCTTCTTCAATCTGCTCGACAATGCCGCGAAATACACGCCACCCGGCTCGAAGGTGCAGCTCGAGGCGCGCTGCGACAATGGCTCGGTTCGGATCCAGATCCTCGATCGCGGCGCGGGCATTGCGCCCCGCCGAAATCGAACGCGTCTTCGACAAATTCTATCGGGCCGAGGCTGCCGATCGCCGCAACGCCGGTACCGGCCTCGGCCTGGCGATCTGCCGCGGGTTCGTCGAAGCGATGGGCGGTAGGATCGGCGCCGGCAATCGTCGCGACGGCCTGGGCGCCGTGTTCACGATCTGGCTGCCGATTCCGGACGCTGAAATCCCGGACGATCGAGACCCCAGGAGACTCCCATTGTGACCTCAAGCATCGGCACCGCTCCGTCTGCTCGTCGTGGATGACGAACCGGCGATCCGGCGGTTCTTGCGCGTCAGCCTGACGGCGCAGGGCTATCGCGTGATCGAGACCGATAGCGGCGGGACGGCGCTCGAAATGGCCCGGGCATCGGCGCCTGATGTGATCGTGCTCGATCTGGGACTGCCGGATCTGGACGGCGTCGAGGTGATTCGCCGCCTGCGCGGTGCCGGCTCGATGGTGCCGATCATCGTGCTGTCGAGCCGGGTCGATGAAGAGGGCAAAGTCCAATCCCCTCGATCTCGGCGCCGATGATTTCGTGACGAAGCCGTTCGGCGTCGATGAATTGCTCGCCCGCATTCGTGCCGCCTTGCGGCATCGCCTGATGCAGGACGGGGAGCGGCCGGTCTTTCGCGGCGGCGACCTTGTCGTCGATCTGGTTCAGCGGATCGTCACGGTGCGGGGCGAGGAAATCAAGGCTCTCGCCGAGAGAGTACGATATCCTGAGAGTGCTGGTGGCGCATGCCGGCAAGGTGCTGACCCATCGGCTGGTCTTGCGCGAGGTGTGGGGCTTCGAGACGGATGTTCAGTATCTGCGCACCTATATTCGGGCGCTCCGGCACAAGATCGAACAGGATCCGGAGCGGCCCGAGCACATCCTGACGGAACAGGGCGTGGGGTACCGCCTGCGCGCCGCAACGAGGGACGAGGCTTCCGACTGGTGAGGCCCGGCCGGACGCCGAGGGGATGGACAAAGGGCGACACGCTGGACAAGACTGCGTCTGCTCGGAGTCTCGCAGCTCCACTGAAGGATATCGAAGCGCTTGGCGATATTTCTTCACAGCGTCGGCGCCGTTTCCTGCCTGATCGCGATGGCCGCTCTGCTGCTCGCGGCGCCGGCGGCCTGGGCCGGGCCGCCCTTTCGTGACCGACGATCCCGAGCCCGCGGAGTTCGAGCATTTCGAGATCAATATCGCGGCGATCGGCAGCTTCCTGGCCGGCGGGCGGCAGGGCGCGCTGCCGAACATCGACGCCAATTACGGGGCGAGGCCAGGATCTGCAGCTCCATCTGGGCATCCAGAACGGCTATGCCGGACTGCCCGCCCGCAGCGCGCGCTTCGGTTACGGCGATACCGAATTGGGCGTGAAATACCGTTTCGTCGAAGAGGATGACGAAGGCTGGCGGCCGCAGATCGGCATCTATCCCAATCTGGAAATCCCGACCGGCAGCGTCAGCAAGCAGCTCGGCACCGGCGAGGTCCGGGGTTTCCTGCCGGTCTGGCTGCAGAAGAGCATCGGCGACTGGACGAGTTTCGGCGGCGGCGGCTATTGGATCAACCCGCCGAACGGCCTCTTGACCGAGAAGGATTATTGGTTCGCCGGCTGGGCGCTGATGCGTCGGCTCGACGACGAATGGAATCTCGGCGGCGAGATCTTCTACCCAATCGCCCGATGGCCAGCAGACCCTGACCGGCGCCGGCTTCAATCTCGGCGGCGAGTACGACATCAACGAGAGCTATCACATCCTGTTCTCGGCTGGCCGCGGGCTGGAGGATCCGTCGCGCTTCAACCGGTTTTCCTTCTATCTTGGGCTGCAGCTGATCATTTAGTGGTGAAAACCAGACGCTTTGTACCCGTCGAGACCGATGTCGGGGGGCGGCCCAAGTAAGCCGTTAGGATCGGTTTTGCCAATCCTGAAACCGCTCGTTCGGCTGCGGCGCCATTCCAGCAGCAGTGCGCCAATAGCGGACGTTTCGCTGCAACTCAGGATAGCGTGCGCAAACCGTATTGCAGCAAATCCCGCGGCCATGAGGCTTGCATGCCTTATGTACCAGTTGTACCATGGGTATCACTGGTACAACTGGGCGGCCCTGATGGAAATCCACCGTCGACATCGACAACCCCATGCCGCAGTTCGAGCAGATCATCGAACAGATCAAGGCTGCGGTCACAGTCGGCGTCCTGAAGGCAAGGGGACGCGCTGCCTTCGATCCGCCAACTCGCCAACGATCTCGAACTCAACAGCAAGACTGTGGCGAAGGCTTATACCACCCCGCCTAACCACTGACACGTGCCCAATCCCGGCTCCCGATTGAGGTTATGCGTGCGGGGTCGGCGATGAGCCAGTTCCAAGCGGTTACGCAAGCCGCCAGGATGTCGTCGTAGCTGTCCCAAACGGCCGCGCAGAGTTTGTTCTGGCGCAGATAGTCCCAGACATTCTCCATTGGGTTCAGCTCGGGGCTGTATGGCGGCAGCGATAACAGACAGATATTGGCCGGCACCGCAGCTTTTGGCCGCGTTGATGCCAGCCGGCACCGTCGCAGACCAAGACGGCACACGCGCCCGGTGCGACCTGGGTGCTGATTTCCGCCAGATGGCAGATTCATCATCTCGGTATGGCGACCGGCGTGAGCATCGCCGCCCCCACCCCGCGCTGCGCGCAGATGGCGCCAAAGATGTAGGCGGACTCATGACGGTTATCGCGCACCATCAGCGGGCGCGTGCCGACCCGGCGCCCAGATATAGGCGTGGCCGCCCTGCTGGCCGACGCGGGCTTCGTCCTGGAACCAGATTTCTATCGATGCGCCGGGCGCGGTATCTTCGAGCGCCTCGCCGACCAGATCGGCAAAGTTTTTTTAAAAGCCTCCTCCGCCTCGGCATCCTTCTTCGGATGCACCGGCCGGGCTGCAACCGCGTCAGGCCAAGCTCGTCCAGCCATTTGCCGATCGTGCTCTCATGCACCTCCACCGACCAGCGGCGCGCCACCTCCGCCTGCAGATCAATGCACCGCCAGCGCACCACCTTGTGCGTCTGCGGGTCAGGGCCGCGGATGACCAGTGCGCGCAGCTCGGCCTTGTTGCGCCGCGCTCAAATAAGGCTCCCGGCCCGGGCCAGTGCGCGACTTCAGCCCGGCAATGCCCTCGGCATTGTAGCGATGCACCCAGTCGGGCAGCGTCTGGCGATCCATGCCGCGCAAGGCCGCCGCCTCGGCCCGCGGACGCCCCTCAAGGACCAGCGCAATCGCCAAAATGCGGCGAACCCTGCGCGCCATCCGTGCAGCGCGCGCACAACGCCCGAAGCGCTGCCCGCCGTATGCTCAACGCGCGTGATCTTGACACCTGTCCCCATGAAACTCTCCGCAGCGCGTATCGGCGCACCACGACATCGAGTCACAGTTCAACGCGCTTGGGAATCCCCAAGCGAGTCAAGGGCAACGCGGGTTGGTATTACAAGCTGCTGGAACAGGGATGCGGTCATCGAAACCAAGGGCTACCGCGGTACCTATGTCCACCCCGGGGCCAAGGCGAACTGCAAGATCAACCTGCAGGAATGGACGCTGCGAAAGCTCGGCGAAACTGTCGCCGAGTGCGCGAGGCGGGGAGTGACGGATTCGGAAATCCGCAATGCGTTCGCCGGCACCATCAGCCGGCATCCATCGACAAAGTGAGGTGCTGTCATGATCGAAGCCTATGCATTCCTTGCGGCCTTCGCGGTGCAGGTATACTCGTCGTGTCAGTGCTGCATCCGGCCTGGTTCACGGGCAT
>JBBCHB010000030.1:0-114801 GCA_037200015.1 Aliidongia sp.
GTGACGGCGCTGCTCGAAATGCGCGGGATCGAGAAGGCCTATGGTCCGATCCGCGCCAATGCCGGCATCGATTTCGACGTGCCGCCGGGATGCGTCGTCGGCCTGCTCGGCGAGAACGGCTCGGGCAAGAGCACGCTCATGAAGATCCTGTTCGGCATGGTGCCGGCCGATGCGGGCGGCATCCTCTTCAAGGAACGGGAACTCTCGCATCATACGCCCGGCATCGCGATTGCGGCGGGCATTGGCATGGTCCACCAGCATTTCATGCTGTTCGACGCGATGACGGTGACTGAGAATGTCATGCTGGGCCTCGGCCAGGCAGGCGGCGCGCTGAGCCGGAAGAAGACGGCGGCTGCGGTGCGCAGCACGAGCGAGCGCTACGGCCTCGACCTCGATCCCGACGCAATCGTCGGCGACCTGCCGCTGGGGCGGCGCCAGCGCGTCGAGATCGTCAAGACCCTGATGCGCGGCGCCGATCTCCTGATCCTCGACGAGCCGACCTCGAATCTCAGCCCGCCCGAAATCGGGCAATTGCTGCGGATCGTGCGCCGGTTGCGGGAGGAGGGCAGATCCATCGTCTTCATCTCTCACAAGCTCGGCGAGGTGATCGAGATCTGCGATCGCGTCGTCGTGCTGCGCGACGGTCGGGTCGTCGGGAGCCGAGAGACCGGCGACGCATCCCGCGCGGATCTCGCCCGGCTGATGGTCGGGCGTGATGTAACCGCGCCGCTTAGCCGGGCGGATCGGCCGGCCGGCGATGTCGAACTTGCGCTGGACGACATCCTGCTCGCGGGCCATCCCGACGGCGCGGGCATTGGTTTCACCATCCGCGGCGGCGAGGTGCTGGCGCTTGCCGGCGTCGACGGCAACGGGCAATTGGAGCTGGCCGAGACGATTGCCGGCCTGCAGCGGCCGCGTCGCGGGCGGATCTCGATCGGCAGGCGGGACATGACCCGGGCGGGCGTTGATGCCCGGACCGTAGCCGGGCTCGCCTATATCCCGGCGGATCGCGCGCTGACCAGCCTGGTTCCGACCTTATCGATCGCCGAGAACCTCATGCTGCGCGATTCGCGCCGGCCGCCGATCTCGCATCATGGCTGGCTGGATCGGGCCGGGCTGGCCGCCTCGGCCGCGCGGGCGATTGCCGATTATGCCATCCGTGCGCCATCCGGTAGCGTCGCCGCCAGCCGGCTCTCGGGCGGCAACCAGCAAAAGATCGTTGTCGCCCGTGAAATCGGCCGCGCACCCCGCATCTTGATCGCCATGCAGGCGACTTGGGGGCTCGACCCGGCTGCCGCCCGGTTCGTCATGGAACAGGTGCTGCGGCTGCGCGATGCCGGCGCCGCCATTCTCTACATCTCGTCGGAATTGGAGGAGGTGCTGGCGCTCGGCGACCGGATCGGGGTGATGTCCCGGGGCCGTGTCGTCGACATCGTGCCGCGGGCGGCTGTGGATATCGGGCGGATCGGCCTGGTGATGGGCGGCACGCGCGACGGCACGGCGGAAGCGGGCGGATGACCGTGCCAAACGCACAATTCTTCCGCTCCCGGCTGCAGCATTCGATCCTCGCCTCGCCGGCGACCCGCGCGGGGATCGCCGTCGCGCTGGCGCTGCTCTGCGCCGGCCTTCTCGTCATGCTTGCCGGTGCCGATCCGATCGAAGCCGGCCGCGCCATCTATTTCGGCGCCTTCGGTTCGGTCGACCGCATCGTCTTCGGGCTCAACCGGGCGACACCCTATATCCTGTGCGGGACCGGCGTGGCCCTGTGCTTTCGCGCCAGGATCATCAATATCGGCGGCGAGGGCCAGATCGCGCTGGGCGGGCTTTGTGCTGCCTGGGCCGCCTTCGTCTTTCCGGCCGCCGGCCCGCTCGCGGCGCTGGGCGGCGGCCTGCTGGGCGGCATGGCCTGGGCGATCCTCGCCGCCCTCATCCATGTCGGCCGCAGCGTCAACGAAGTCGTCGTCACCTTGCTGATGAATTTCATCGCCGTCCTGATCGTCGAGGAGGCGCTGCACGGACCGCTCGGCGAGACCGGCGCCGGCTTCCTGCAATCGCCTCTGCTGCCCGACGCTTATGCGCTGCCGAAGCTGTTGGCGAAAACCGATCTGCATGCCGGCATTCTGATCGCGATTGCCGTGGCGCTGGCGGGCCAGATCCTGCTGCGCCGGACGAGCTGGGGGTTCGCGCTGCGGGTATTCGGCGAAAGCCGGCGCGCGGCGGCCTATGCCGGGTTTTCGGCGGCAGGGCTCACGATCGGCATCATGGCGCTCGCCGGCGCGGTGGCAGGGCTCGCCGGCGCGATCGAGGTGCTCGGCATCCATCGCCGCGTCATCGACGGCTTCTCGCATGGCTTCGGCTTCAACGCGATCGCCGTGGCGCTGCTGGCGACGCTCGAACCCTGGGCCGTTATCCCGGCCGGCCTGTTCTTCGGCTTTCTGGAAGCGGGAACGACTGCCATGCAGCGCCAGATCGGCGTCCCGTCCTCGCTGGTCGTGGTGACCCAGGGGCTGACCATGCTGTTCGTCCTGGCAGCGATGGCGCGTGCCGGCCGCAAGACGGCCGGGTGACGTCATGGCGCAGATCATCCTTGAGTTCCTGGCGGCCAGTATCCGCATCGCGACGCCGATGATCTTCGCTGCCATGGGCGCGATCCTGGCCGAGCAGGCCGGTGTCTTCGCCGTTGGGCTCGAAGGCATGATGCTGGCCGGCGCCTTCGGTGCCGCGGTCGCGACCGCGGCAACCGGCAGCGTCGCCGCCGGGCTGGTCGCGAGCCTCGCCGGCGGAGCCGTGATCGGCGCTGTGGTCGCGATCGTCGCCCTCCGGCTGCGGGCCGACCAGATGGTGACCGGACTCGCCGCGAACATGCTGGCGGCCGGGCTGACCAGCTTCCTGCTGCGCACCATCGTCGGGCATGGGCGCGCGCCGACGATCCGGTTGCCGCTGCTGGAGGCATGGGCCGTGCCGGGGCTGTCAGCCCTGCCCGTCATCGGGCCGCTGCTGTTCCGGCAGCCGCCACTGACGGATCTGGCTTTCGTCGCCTTCGTGCCGCTCGCCTGGTTCATCGGACGAACCCATGCCGGGCTGCGGCTGCGCGCCGTGGGCGAGAACCCGGTCGCAGCCTATGCCGTCGGTGCCAATCCGACCCGGATCCGCGCCTGGGCGACGATCGCCGGCGCGGCCTTGGCCGGTCTCGGCGGGGCGGTGCTGGTGCTGCAGCAGGTCGGGACTTTCACCGATGCGATGACCGGCGGCCGGGGGTTCCTGGCGCTTGCGGCCGTCATCGTCGGGCGGTGGCGACCGGGTGCAACCGTCGCTGCCTGCCTCGTCTTCGGCGCCGCTGAGGCGCTGCAGCTCCGGGTCCAGGCCTTCGGCCTCCCGGTCAGCTCCTACGTGGTGCAGATGCTGCCATACCTGATCGCCCTCGTCGTCCTGGCCGGCCTCGCCCGCTCGGCCCGCGTGCCGGCGGCGCTGGGCGTCGCCTATGAGGGAAACAGGCCGACATGAGGGGAGAACCATTGCGTTGACGAACAGCGAAAACCTGGCGGTCGACGGGATCGCCGCACGGATCGGCATCCCGATCCCGCAAGACTATCTGCCCGGCGTCAGCCTGAATTTCGCGCGGCTGCTCGATCAAGCCGCGCTGGTGCTGGCGCTGAAACTGCCTGCGGCACCCGATCCGGCACCGGAATTCGAGCCGTGAGCGACCTCCTGGACCTCGACGCGACCAGCATCGCCCAGGCCGTCCGGCAGCGTCGGACCAGTGCGGCGGCAGTTGCCCGCGCCGCGCTCGACCGGATCCAGGCGAGCGACCCGGCCCTCAACTGCTTCACCGCGACCTTCCCCGAGCGCGCGCTCGATGTGGCCGGTGCGATCGACCGGGCGATCGAGGACGGGCTCGATCCGGGCCCGCTCGCAGGCGTGCCGTTTGCCGTCAAGAATCTGTTCGACGTAACGGGCGTCACGACGCTGGCGGGTTCGAAGATCCGCGTCGGGGCACCGCCCGCCGCCCGCGATGCGACAGTCGTCGCCCGCCTGCGTGCTGCCGGTGCGGTGCTGGTCGGCGCCAACAACATGGACGAGTTCGCCTACGGCTTTACCACGGAAAACGAACATTACGGCGCCAGCCGCAACCCGCATGATCCGGCACGGTCCGCAGGTGGATCATCGGGCGGCTCGGCCGCCGCCGTCGCCGCGCGCATGGTCCCGCTCAGCCTGGGAACCGACACCAACGGCTCGATCCGCGTGCCGGCGTCGCTGTGCGGGATCTTCGGTCTGAAGCCGACGCTCGGCCGGCTCTCGCGCGACGGCGTCTATCCGTTCGTCGCCGAACTCGACCATGTCGGCCTGTTCGCGCGCTCGATCCGGGATCTGGCGGCGGCCTATGATGCGATGCAGGGCCCGGATCCGGCCGATCGCGCCTGTGCCGGTAGGGCGACCGAGCCGGTCCTCGCGGAGCTCGATCGGCCGAATGAAGCGTTCCGCGCCGGCCTGCTCGGCGGCTGGTTTCGCGACAACGCGGGACCGGAGGCCCGTGAGGCCGCCGACCATGTCGCGAGCCTGCTCGGCGCGGGCGAGCCGGTCGTCCTCGCCGGTGTCGCCGAAGCCCGCGCCGCGGCTTTCTGCCTGACGGCGGCAAGCGGCGCTGCGTTCCATCTGGAGACGCTGCGCGCGCGCCCGGCCGAGTACGATTCGGCGACCCGCGACCGGTTCTTCGCCGGGGCGCTGCTGCCCCATTCGGTGATCCGGCGAGTGGCGTCGCTACGCGAATGGTTTCGCGATCAGCTGCGGGAGGCCTTCCGCTCCTATGACATCCTGATCGGGCCGGCGACACCGTGCCCGGCGCCGTTGCTCGGCCAAGCGACACTGATGCTGGGCGATCGGGAGGTGCCGCTGCGTCCCAATCTCGGCGTGTTCACCCAGCCCCTGAGCTTCATCGGGCTGCCGATCGTCACGGTGCCGGTCCTGTCGGGGCGGGCTTTGCCCATTGGGGTTCAGATCATCGCCCCAGCATGGCACGAGGCGACCGCGCTCAAGGTCGCCGGCCGGCTCGAGCGGCAAGGTGTCGTCGGGTATCTGCCGCCGCGCCGTCAATTGTCCTGAAGGGAAGCGATGATGATCGTGAACGACCCTGCGACGCTCGCTGCCGTTTCGGCCGCCTTTGCCCGCTACGAAGCGGCGCTTATGGCGAACGATGTCGCGACGCTCGGCAGCCTGTTCTGGGCGTCTCCGCTGACTTTGCGCTACGGCGTGGGCGAGCGGCTCTACGGGCATGACGCGATCACGTCCTTCCGGCGCAACCGGCCGGGCGGATCGCCCCGGCGCCTGCTGCGCAAGACCGTGATCTCGACCTTCGGGACCGATTTCGCGACGGCGGACACGGAATTTCAGCGCGATGGCGAAAGCCGGATCGGCCGGCAGAGCCAGAGCTGGGTCCGTATGCCCGAAGGCTGGCGCATCGTCGCGGCCCATGTCTCGCTCGAGGCCGAGCGATCCTGAGCGAGCAGTGCAAAAAACCGCTCGGCTCGGGCGGAAATCGGTGCTGGCGAGCCGGGCCGGCAAGGCCAGTATGGAACACTCGGAACGGGGCGCTCCCGTGACGGTGCGGATGGGACGGAAAGTATGCGGAACTTGTTAGCCTGGGCCGGCTTGGCGCTCGCCGTCGCGACCTCGCTATCGTCGGCCGGCGCCGCCACGGCCGGCAAGCTCGTTTTCGTCTCACCGCTGCCGTTCGGGGTCGATGTCTATCTGAAGATGGTCCGGCAGGGCAGCGAGGATGCGGGGACCGCCCTGGCCATCCCGACCAAGATCTTCGAGAGCACCGATCCGGAACGCGCAGCGAGAATGTGCGGGCGGCGCTGAGCGGCGGTGCATCGATCATCGTCGTCACCGGGTTCGAGTTCGCCGATATCGTGCCCGACGCGGCGGCGGAGAATCCCGGCGTGAAGTTCCTGATGGTCGACGAATGTCCGGCGATGCCGATGCCGAATGTGTTCTGCGTCCTCTTCAAGGAATATGAGGCCAATTTCCTGGCGGGAGTCGAAGCGGGGCTGTCCTCGAAGACGGGCCGGGTCGGGACGGTCGCCTCCTCGGACATTCCCTATATGCATCGGCTACAGCGACGCCTTCGCCGCAGGGGCTCGACTGGCGCGGGCCGATGTGACGATCGTTCCGACCCTGTGGGTCGGTGGCGACAACGCGTTTTCCGATCCGCTGCGGGCGGAGAGCCAGGCGGCGGCGATGCTAAGCCAGGGCGTCGATCGCATGCTCGCCGCCACCTCGGCCGGCAATGGCGGCATCTTCAAGGAGGTCGGGAACAGCGCAGGCGCCCTGACTTTCGGCGTCGATGTCGACCAATGCGGCGAAGCCCGGGACATGTCCTCGATAGCGCGGTCAAACATGTCGATCGGATTACGGCGCGGGCGATCGAAGGATTGCCAGGGGCGTCCAGCCCAACGCCGTGTCCTATGGCCTGAAAGAGGGCGCCGTCGGGTTGACCGGGCTGGAGGAGGGCGCGGCGGCGGGCCGGTGCCTGGTCTCGGCGAAACCGGACATCGTGGCGAAGGTGGAGGAAATTCGCGACGCGATCATCGCCGGCCGGATCACCGTGGCCGATCCCATGGTCGAGACGCGCTAGGGCGCCCAGAGCAGGTACGCGCGAATGGCCTTCCTGGAGATGCGCGGCATCGTCAAGCGCTACCCGGCGATCCTGGCAAACGATCGGATCGATCTCAGCCTGGACGCCGGCGAGATTCATGCGGTCATGGCGAGAACGGCGCCGGCAAATCGACCTTGATGGCGATCCTCTACGGGCTGCAGCAGGCCGATGCCGGGGCAATCGCGCTCAATGGCGAAACGCTGCAGCTCCGCTCGCCGATCGACGCGATCGGGCATGGCATCGGCATGGTGCATCAGGGTTTCAAGCTCTTCGAATCGCTGACAGTCTGGGAGAATATCGTCTATCGGCGCGAGCCCCGGCGCGGGCCCTTCATCGATGCCGCGCTGGCGTGCCGACAAGTCGCGGCGCTGTCGGCGCGCTACGGGCTGCCGATCGATCCGCGCGCCCAAGTGTGCGACCTGCCGGTCGGGGTCCGGCAGCGCCTGGAGATCCTGAAGGCTCTCTACCGGCAAGCGCGCATCCTAATCCTGGACGAACCTACCGCCGTGCTGACTCCGGCTGAGGCGGCCGGCCTGTTCGACGTGATGCGGACGCTCTCCGCCGCGGGCTGCGCCATTCTGCTGGTGACGCATAAATTGAGTGAGGTCATGGCGGTGAGCCATCGGATCACCGTGTTGCGGGACGGCCGGGTGACGGCGCGGATGGCGACTGCGGATACCAGCCCGGCCGAGATCATCCGGGCCATGACGGGCCGCAACGTCGCGCTTCGCGTGCCTGAGCCGGCGCCGGCTTTGGGGCCGGTCCGGCTGGCCGTCGATCGCCTCGTGGTCGGCGGTTCCGGCCGCTACGCCGTGGACGAAGCGTCCTTCAGCATTCGGGGCAGCGAGATCCTCGGCATCGCCGGCGTGGCCGGCAACGGCCAATCCGAGTTGGTCGAGGCGCTGATGGGCTTGCGGGAGATCGCCGGCGGGACCGTCGCGCTTGACGGCAGGGACATCACCGCGCTGCCTGTCGCGGCCCGGCGCCGTGCCGGCATGAGCTATATCGCCGAAGACCGGCTGCGCACGGCGAGCGCCCCGGCGGCCAGTGCCACCGAGAATCTGGCCATGGGATTCCATCGCCGGCGGCCGCTCGCGGTCTGGAACATCCTGCAGTCCAAGGCGCTGCGCGACTGGGCGCGTCGCCTCATCGCCAAATTCGACATCAAGATCGCGCATGAGGCCATCGCAGTCGGCACGCTGTCGGGCGGCAATCTGCAGAAGATCGTGATCGCGCGCGAGCTGGCGCATGATGCGCCGCTGCTCATCGCCGAGCAGCCGACGCGCGGCGTCGATATCGGTGCGATCGAATTCATTCATGCGGAACTCATCCGCGAGCGCGACCGCGGCCATGCGATCCTGCTGGTCTCGGCCGAGCTTTCGGAGATCCTGGCTCTGTCCGATCGCATCCTGGTGATGTTCGAAGGACGTGTCGCCGCGACCCTGTCGCGCGCGGAGGCGGACGAAGCCCCTGCTCGGCCTGCTGATGGCCGGCGGCAGCAAGGCCGCGGCATGAGAAGCCTCGTCCGGCTCATGCAGCGTGCGCCTCGATTGCTGCCGATGCTGCTCGCCGTCGTGGCCGGGTTCCTGGTCAGCGGCCTGATCGCCGCTTCGGTCGGGGTCGACCCGTTGTTTGCGCTGACGGAATTGGTCCGTGGTGCGGTTGGGGGCGAGCAGGGCTTCGAGACGATGGCGCGGGCCGCGCCGCTGATCGGCATGACGCTGTCCGCCGCCCTGCCGTTCCGCGGCGGCATGGTCAATCTCGGCGGCGATGGGCAGCTCGTGCTGGGCGGCTTCGCCGCTGCGTTGACCGCCTTGTATCTGCCCGCTCCGGATGGCCTGCGGATCGTCGCGGCCGTGCTGGCCGCCGCCCTGGCCGGCGGGCTCTACGCCGCCCTTGCGGCCTGCGGCGAGGTCTTCGCCGGCGTACCCATGCTGGTCTCCACCTGGCTGCTGACCTATCCGGCCAAGGGGCTGTGCGCCTATCTCGTCCACGGTCCGTTGCGCGATCCGGCAGATGCCCTGCCATCGACCCACCGGATCGAAGCCGGTGTGAGATTGGGGCATCTGATCGCGGGAACGCCGGTCAATCAGGGGTTCCTGCTGATCGCCGCGGCCGCGGCGCTGATCGTCTTTTTCGACCGGCGGACATCCTCTGGCTATGAACTGCGCCTGCGCGGGCTGAACGAGCGTTTCGCCCGCTATGGCGGCGTCGCCATAGGCCGGCAGGCGATCTCGGTGATGTTCGCCAGCGGCGCGCTGGCCGGGCTGGTCGGGGCGATCCTGGTACTGGGCGGGCAATACCGCTTCACCGATGGCGCGCTCATCGCCCCGCAATATACCTGGTCCGGTACGCTCGCAGCGCTGCTGGCCGGCGGCGAGCCGGTCGGCGCGATCGTTGCGGGGCTGTTCTTCGCCGCGCTGCAGACCGGCGGCTTTGCCATGGAGCGGTCGGTCGAAATCCCGCGCGTGCTGACCATGGTCCTGGAATCGGTGATCATCCTGTTCCTGACCATGGGCGGCGCCCTGCGCAAGCGGTCGGCATGATGGGCAGTCTGCTTAATGCCGCGTTCTTCGATCAGGCTGTGCTCGGGGTCACGCCGATCCTGTTCGCGGCCCTGGCCGGGACCTTGTCCGAGCGGGTCGGGCTGTTCAATATCGCGCTCGAAGGCCAGATGCTGGTCGGTGCCTTCGCGGCGATTGCCGGCAGCCATTTCACCGGGACGCTGGCCGGCGGTGTCGTCGCGGCGCTGGTTTCGAGCACGCTGTTCTCGGGCTTGCTGGCCCTGGGCAGTACGATCCTACGCGGCAACGCCATCGTCATCGGCATCAGCCTGAACCTGCTGGCGGCGGGGCTGACCTCGTTCCTGCTTCGGGCGCTGCTCGGGACCAGCGGCACCTATAGCGACCCGGCCATGGCGGGGCTGCCTCGGCTCGATCTTCCCGGCCTGGCGGCGTTGCCGGTTATCGGCCGTGCGCTCGGCCAGGAAAATCCGCTCGTCTATCTGTCCTGGGCGCTAGTCCCGGTCGCCGCGGTCTTTCTGACGCACACGCCCTGGGGCCTGCGGCTGCGCGGCGTCGGCGAGCAGCCCGAGGCCGCCGTGACGCTCGGCACCGATGCGACGCGCTACCGGATCGTCACGACGCTGGTGGCGGGGCTCCTGTGCGGCTGCGCCGGTCTGCAGCTGTCGCTCGGCAGCGTCACCCTGTTCGCCGAGAACATGACTGCGGGCCGCGGCTGGATTGCGGTCGCCGCGGTCATGCTGGGCCGCGCGCGCCCCTTGCCGGTCGCGGCGGCCTGCATCCTGTTCGGCTTCTCGGATGCGCTGGGGCTCAAGCTCCAGGGCGAAGGGCTGCCCAGCCAAATCACCGATGTCGCACCCTATCTCGTCACGCTCGCGGCGCTAATTGCGGCGCGGCTGCGGCGGCCGGACGCCCGGATGGCCGCGCAATGACCGAACACGCGCATTCCATTCTTGTGAGGAAAGATCCAATGACCGATCAGACGGAAGATCCGCCGATCTACCCGGTGGAGGCCATCGTCGAACAAGGCCTGTGCATGGGGTGCGGGCTGTGCCAGAGCGTTGCCGGCAAAGACAGGATCCGCATGGCGATGTCGGGCGAAGGCGGCGAACGGCCGATCGTGCTGCAGCCGCTCGACGAACCGACGTTGCGGCTGGTCAACGCGATATGTCCCGGAATCAAGATCGAGGGCTATACGTCTGCGGCCGAAGAGACGCCGGCCGAGATCGATCCGATCTGGGGGCCGACACGCTTTATGGCGATCGGCCACGCCGGCGACCCCGAAGTACGCTTTCACGCATCGTCGGGCGGAGCGCTGTCGGCCTTGGGCCAGCATATGCTAGCGAGCGGGAAGGTCGATTTCATCCTGCATGTCGCGGCGTCGAGGGAGCAGCCGCTCCGCACGCTCAGCCATCTCAGCTTCGATGCGGCGCAGGTCATGGAGGCGTCGGGCTCGCGCTATGGTCCTGCCGCCCCGCTGACCGACTTCAAAGCCGTGCTGGATCGCGGCCAACCCTTCGCCTTCATCGGCAAGGCCTGCGATATTTCCGCGATCCGCAACTATGCCAAATTCGATCCCCGGGTCGACGAGCTGCTGCGCTACACGCTCAATTTCTATTGCGGCGGCGTATCGGAGTTCGGCAAGACGCTCGACTATGTCCGGCGGATCGGGCGGGCCGAAGAGGATATCACCCATCTGCGCTACCGCGGCGACGGATGCCCCGGCGCGATGGTCATGAAGAGCCGCGACGGCGAGGTCTTTCGGTTCAGTTACAACGAGATGTGGGACGACGAGCGCCGGTGGCAGCTGCAGTTCCGCTGCAAGATCTGCCCCGATGCGCTCGGTGACCTGGCCGATATCTCAGTGGCCGATGTCTGGCCGGGAGGCAAGCCGATCACGGATGAGATCGGCTTCAACGGCTTCATCGCGCGGACCGAGCGGGGGCTGGCTCTCCTGAACGATGCCGTCGACAGCGGCGCGGTGACGCTGACCGAACAGCTGACTTATGACGGGCTCGTCCTCGCGCAAGGCTCCCAAATGCGGAAGAAGCAAGGCCTCACGGCCCGCTACGCGGCGATGCGCGAGGCCGGGGTCATAACGCCGTCGGCGGTCAATCTGCGTCTCGATGCGGCGGCGGCCATGCTCAGCGAACAGGAGCGCGAGGCGAATTTCCGCGGCATGCAGGACAGGCTGCGCCAGGGCGACAACCGGGAAACGCTGCCGGTGGCGAGCTCGGCAGAGTGACGACGGACGAGCGCCCGCATCCGGATCGACGGAGGTCCGGATGCGGGCGTCACAGTCAGAACTTCATGCTGGCCGTCATGCCGATCGTGAGCGGCCGGAGCGTATAGGCCTCTTCGACGAAATTGATCGACGGACGCTGGATGATCTTGTTGTTATCCCCCAAATTCTTCGCGTAGAGCGTCACCACGTAGGAGTCGACGGTGAAGCCGAGGCTGCCGTTCAACACGGTGTAGCGCGGCTGGTTGAAGGCCGGATCGGTGTCGTTGAAGGCGCCGTGGGATGACCCGACCACGTCTAAGTCGGCGCGGGCGAAGGCATCGATCGCGTTGGTCAGCGGCCATTCGTAATCGGCCGAGAAGGTGCCGGTCCATTTCGGGGTATTGAGGACGTCTTCCCCCGGCGCTGCGGTCAGCGTGTTCGGGCTGTCGGTGATGATTGCCCGCGTGATGCCGCCGACGACGCCCAGGGTGAGGCCGGGCAGCACCTTGGCATGCAGCTGGAATTCCGTGCCGTAGCTTTCAGCGGCACCGAGATTCTGGGTGATGGAGGCTCCGCAGGTCGGCAGGTTGATCGATTGCTGGATATTGCTCCAATCGATGTAATAGACATCGGCATCAACGCTCAGCCGATTGTCGAGGAGCAGTTCCTTCGCGCCGGCTTCGTAGCTCCAGAGCTTGTCCGGACCATAGCTGGTCGGCGGCGTGTTGATGCCGATGGCCGCCAGGTCGTTGTGGCAATTGCTGCTCGCCACCGGGCCGGTCGGACCGCCGAGCCGGTAGCCCTTGGCAACGGTGCTATAGAGGGTCGAGTTCGGATCGAGATCGTAGGTGAGGGAGAATTTCGGCGTCAGGCTGTAGCTGCTATCCTGGGCCGTGAACGGGTTCACGTTGCCGAAGGCGAGGACGCCGCCGCTGTTTCGATAGTAGTTCTGCGTCGCGTAGGAATACCGCACGCCCGCGGTGGCCTTCAGATCCGGCAATATCTCGTAATCCGCCTGGGTGAACGCCGCGTATTGCACCTGATCGAGCGACTGGTTGTCGCGGTAGACCAGATCGTTGCCATAAAACACGCCGGGCAAAGTCGCGTTGCCGATCGCCGAATTGTCGATACTGAAGCCGTAGATCTTCTCGAAGTCGGCGCCCAGTCCCGGCGCGTTTTCGTTGTCATCGCGCACTTGACGCGAGTTCTCGAAATAGAGGCCGGCAATCCAGTTGAGGTTGCGCCCGAAGAGCTTGGCATCGTTCGATGTCGCCCTCAGCTCCTCGGATTCCTGATAGTCGCGGTCGGTCCGACGCACCGGCGACGGCAGCGTACCGATCACCGCATCGTCTTCCGCCGCCTTCGAAGGATAGGCCGGGTCAAGAAAGGCAGTCGCTATGACGTCGCTGTTGAAGAAGGTACCGTCGCTCTGGAAAGAGAAGCGCCGCTGCAGAGCGCTGGAGACGGAGGTCAGGGTGAAGTCGCCGAGGTCCTTTTTGACCGTCAGGCTCGGGATGAACAGATCGTCCGTGCTCGGTTCGATGACAGCCTTGTCTTGATTATAAGTTCCCAGCTGAGGATAGAAGATCGGCGTGTCGCCGTATGGTCATGTTGCTGAGTACCGACAGTATGACGTCGAGTCCGTCTTCCGACCGGTATTTCAGGGCAACGCGGAAGGCGCCCCAACGCTCCGAATTGGTGCCGGCCTGGTCGAGCGTTCCGTTTGGGTTGTCGTGATTGATATAGCCGCTGTCGGAGCCATATTCGGCGGAGATGCGCAGCGCCAGCTTGTCATCGATCAGCGGTATGTTGATCGTGCCGTCTTCCTTGTAGTTGATCCCGGCATGATCGGTCCCGGACAGGTCGGTGCTGGCGGTTCCCTCGATCTCGTCGAATTTCGGCTCGTTCGTGATCATGCGGATCGTCCCGCCCATCGAGCTTGCACCGAACAGCGTGCCTTGCGGGCCGCGCAGCACTTCGACCCGATCGAAGTCGAAGAATTTCGGCTGTTCCGCGCCGACATAAAGGTTGCTCTGCGTAATCGACACGTCGTCGAGATAGAGCGCGACGGTCGCCGATCCCGATGTCGAACTGACGCCGCGAATGACCAGGTTGGAGGTGTTGGGACCGACGATGCCGCCGGACACGGTCGAACCGGCGGAAGAAGAAAGCCCGGGGATCTGCCGCGTGATGTCCTGATAGTCGACGATGTGCTTGTCCTGGAGATCCGAGCCGGACAGGACGGAGATGCTTTCCGGAACCTCGTTGAGCGCCTCTGCCCGTTTCCCGGCGGTCACAACGATCTGTTCGATGCGGTCCGAATCCTTGGCGGGTGCTGGAGCGTCCGGTGCAGCCGCGCTCTGAACCGTGGCGGGCGCGACGCCATCTGTCCCCTCGGCAAAGCCCTGACCGGCCGGGAAACCCGTCGCCAGTGTGGAACCGATCAACAATCCTAGGTACCGCCGCGACCTGGTTGGTATCATGTTCGAACGCATCATTGTAGATTCCGATGATGGCTAGGGTGGGCCCAAATATCTTCGAGATCGCGTCTTCCCTTTTATTTTCATTGCTTTTCTTCCGCCCCAAATTCGATGAAGGCGTCCCCTGCAACAACTGTGCGAACCAGGTGTGGACGGCTCGAAGAGCAAGGGGGCTGCACGAAAAATGGTAGTCTGATGACCGGCCATGACCGCTAGCGCCGATTTCCGCTTGGGGCGGCCGTTTTTTTTGCACCGGTTCCGATTGCAGGGGATGACCCGGCAGCGCTTCAGGTCGCGGAAGCGCTGTCGCTCGTTGCGAGCGCCCGCTTTGCCAGGGCGAGCGCGTCGGAGCGCTGCGAAAATGAGGCCGCTACGGTCGAAATTCGGCGCTGGCTGACGGAATGCGGAACGATGCTACGTTGTACGCCTGTGCAACAGGTTCGGTGGATCTGCGACGTTGCCGCGGTCCGGCCGACCCTCTCGGGAGACGGCGATGTTTACGGTCCATAATCCGCAAGATGTCTTGCCGCCGCCGGGGCCGTTGAGCTGGGGACTGGAATTGGCGGCGCCGCGCCGGCTGCTCTATATTTCGGGCCAGGTCGGCGCCGATGCGCACGGCCGGGTCGGCGACGGTTTCCTCGAACAGGCCAGATTGACCTGGCAGAATGTCGGCGGCGTACTGCGATCGGCTGGCCTGACTTCGCGCAATATCGTCCGCACCGGCATCTTCATTACCCGCCAGGTCGAGATGACCGATGAACTCAAGGCGATGTTCAACAAATTGCGGACGGATTTTCTAGGCGATCATCGGCCGGCCTCGACGATGATCGTCGTTCATGCCCTGATGGATCCGTCCTGGCTGATCGAAATCGACGCGATCGCCGCGGAATAGCCCGATGCAGCGCCTGATCATCGATTGCGACCCCGGCCATGACGACGCAATCGCCATCCTTTATGCCGCGAAGCATCTCGACCTCCGCGCGATCACGACCGTCTTCGGCAATGCCTCCGTCGCTCAGACGACACGGAACGCGCTGCGGATCTGCGAGCTGGCCGGGCTTGATATCCCCGTGGCCGCCGGCTTCGCAGGGCCGCTGCTGGGCGGTTTTGTGTCTTCGCCTATTCATGGCGAAACCGGGCTCGACGGTGCACGGCACTTGCCCGAACCGGTACGTCAACCCGTCTCCCAGCATGCCGTCGACCGGATCATCGAAGAGGCCGGCGCCGCGCCCGGCAGCATCGCCGTGGTTGCCATCGGTCCGCTGACCAATGTCGCGGTCGCCCTGCGCAAGGAGCCGCGCCTCGCGACGTGGCTGCACTCCATCTCGATCATGGGCGGCAGCACCGATATCGGCAATGAAACGCCCTTCGCCGAGGCGAATATCTTTCGGGACCCCGAAGCCGCGGATATCGTCTTTCGGTCGGGCGCGGCGCTCCGGATGGCCGGCCTCAACCTCACCCGGCAGGCGCGGATCGATCGCGGCGTCGTCGCTCGGCTACGCGGTCTCGGCGGCGATGTCCGGACGGCTTGCGCCGGGATTTTGGAATTCTATCCTCGCCCGGTACGAGCAGCGGTATCGGACGCCCGATGCTCCCATGCACGATCCGTCCGCGATCCTGCCTTTCATCCGCCCTGACCTTGTCGACTACCGTCATGTGCCGGTCGAAGTCGAACTGGCGAGCCCTCGGTTGCGGGGTATGACAGCGTGCGATCTGCGCGACTTCTGTCTCGGGCCAGGCGAGACCGGGCCTCTGCCCAACATCCATGTCGGCATGACGATCGATGGCCCTGCAGCGGTCGCACATGTCTTCGACACGATTGCCGCCTACGAAAATTGATTGCGTATGCTTTGTGCGGGTCATCCAGATCAAATCGTCCATCTTGGCATCCGGCCCGAGCATCTCGCCATATCGCCGAGCCGCGCAGATTCGATTCCAGCGAAGGTGTTGCTGGTTGAACCAACGGGAGCGGCGACGCAAGTCCTCGTCGAGATGGCGGGCTGTCGCGCTTCTCTGTTATCGACCCGCCGGCATGATTTCCGTCCTGACCAGATAATTTCCGTCGTGCCGGAACTGGATCATATCCATTTATTCGACGCACTTTCCGGCGAGAGTCTGATGCCATGAGCTTATCCCGCCGTCCTTTACCGTCGAGTTGCCGGGACCAGGGTGCGGGAGCGTACCGAGCGCATGCCGCACATCGCGCGACGGTAGCGGCGGCAGGCCAAGCCGCGGTCCGTCGCCTAGCGGCTCAGCGCGAGGGATGCATCGTACAAGCTGCCTCAAGATACCGATCGGCCAGCGCCACGGCGCGGCGTTCGGCCGGGAGGTCGAGTGACCGGCAGCCGAGCAGATAGGCGATGGTCGCGACCGGCAGGCCGATCACCATGGCAATATCAGCCCCACCCAGCGTACGCGCTACCGGGCCTGTATAAGAGCCCCGTGCTGAAGAACGGGATCATTGCCGCGAAACCGATCGCATAGGCGGAAAGCCCGGCCCGGTTCCAGCGGCCGTAGAGGCCATGCGGGCCGATGCCGATGGCGAAGACGCAGGCGATCCGCTTGCCGCGGTCTCCCGCAGAATAACCGGGCGGAAAACTCGCACCTGCCGATCCGCCAGCGAGAGCGCAAGCAGCAGAGGTTCAAGAGCCAGGGATCGGCCCAGCGTTTCCTGTCGATCCACGGCGCGGTCTACAACACCTTCAATCTCCAGCCCCACTTGATCTCCCGACCCGGCCTGCGGATCCTTCGAGCCGGAGCCCATGGCGCTTGGGCGACCGCGACCGCTTGACCGACGAGTGGCCCCGTTGATCCCACGCAGCCAGCGGCGGTTAAATTGTCAATGCCGCCGCGGGTGTGTTTCGCTTTTTGAGCCCGGCCCGTCCTATCGGGACTTTGGCTATCCGTCCGGCTTATGAGCTGAATCAATTGGCCGGCGCCGCTTAGTCCCCATCTCGCGGAAGAATGCAGAGACAACGCGATCGACACGCATTTCGATGGTAGTCATTGACGGGGTGTGGGAATCGCTCAGCAGCGCTTGCATCAGGAAATCACCGGCCGCCGTCCAGAAGAGCGTCGTCGCGGTTTCGTTAGGGTCTGATACTGTAAGGCTGCCTTCCACCGTCTTGGCGGCGAGCCATTTCGCCAGTGCATCTTTGCTACCGCCGGTATCCAAGCTTTCGAGGGCGCCGACGATTCCAGGCGATCTGGGCGCTTCGGCGATCAAAAGGCGCACGATCGCGACCTGCCGTTCCGTCAGCGTGTGCACGACCGCGCGGCGCAGCACATCCGTCAGGACTGCCTTGGGTGGCCGTTCGTCATCCTCGATCAGCACGGTGAACACGGAGCAGCGGTCGGTGAGCAGCGCTTCGAACAGGGCGGCCTTGGCGGAAAAGACCTGATAGACCGTCTTCTTGGACATGCCGGCCTGCCGAGAGATGTCGTCCATGGTCGCGGCGTGAAAGCCTCTTCGGAGGAAGACCCGCTCGGCGACGTCGATCAAATGGGTGCGCCGCTCCGCATCGGACATGCGCGCCTTGCGGTTTACCAGGGCAGGAGACCTGTGCCGACGCGGCCGCTGGCATATCTAAGCCCCGGTTCTCTCCCCGTTCGGATGTCTTCTGCGAGTCCGGGCGGGCGAATAAAAGAAAGCCGGGCGCGGCCTCACAGCCAAGCCCGGCAGTGGTGAGGGACGGGAGCGATGAGTCCGTCCCTCATGGATTGGTTGTTCCCTGCAGACGTAATCGCCTATTCCAGAACGATTTCGGCGCGCCGGTTTTGCCTCGCGGACGCCATCGGCTGTCGGGACGAGGAGCCCGGTCTTGCCGACGCCGCTCGTCATGATCTCGCCGGATGAGACGCCGTCGGTAACGAGTTGCTCCTTGACCGCCGCGGCACGACGTTCCGACAAGGCCTGATTGTAGGCGGCCGCGCCGACCGTGTCGGTATGCCCGATGACGGCGATCTGCACGACGTGACCCTGCCGCACGGCATCGGCCGCCGCCGCGATGACCTTTGCCGCCGCCGCGGTGATGTTGGACTTGTTGAAGTCGAAGAAGACCTGGAACGACCGGTTCGTCTCGGGCGCCGGGGGCGGCGGCGGTGCCGGGGCGGCGACAGCTGCCGGCAGCGGTATCGGTGAAGACGTTGCCGCCACGGGCGCTTTCGGAATGCTGAAGGTATAGCGCAGCTCTCCGCCGAAAGTGCGTGGCTCGCCCAGATAGACGGAGCTGACCGGGAAGGTCGGGAGGAGCACGACAGGGGCGATCGCGTAAGTGCGATCGAACAGATTGTTGACGAAGAAGCCGATATCGAGGCCGGTGCCGGCGACGTCCTGCAGGTCGAGGCGCATATTGGTGACGGAGTAGCCCGGCAGTTCCACGCCGTCCTGGGCGCCAAAGCGTCCGGTGGCATAGATATTGGCGTTGTAGATCAACTCGCCGTCGAGCGGGTGTACCGGCAGGTCCCACCGCAGCCCGGCAGTGCCCGAGAATTTCGGCGTCGGCAGGGTGATCTGGCTTTTTGTCAGCGAAAGGGATGACGAGGGCGAGAAGACCCGATCGATCTGGGCGTCGTTATAGGCGCCATTGAGCGAGAAGGTCAGGTCCGAGGTCGGCTTGATCGTCGCGCTGAACTCGACACCGTAAATCGTCTCATCGGCAGCGTTGATGCCGAGCGAGCCGTTTGTCGGGGAATCCGGCGCCGAATTGGGAATCAGGGTCTGCGTATTGAGAAACTCCAGCGCGTTGCTGTAGTCGCTGCGATAGGCATCGATATTGAACCGGCCGACGACGTTGTCGATCTTCCAATCGGTCTTGGAGCCGATCTCGACATCCGTCAGCTTCTCCGGCTTCGTCGTCTGGAACGGACGAAGATCCGGACAGGTGCCGCCGGGGCAGAGCGGGCTGGCGCCGCCCGTAGTGAAGACCGAGCTGAACAGCGGCGTGTTGACGTTCACGCCGCGATAGCCGTGACGGCTGCTGACATAGAAGAATTGCGAATCGGTCATCTGGTAATCGAGACCAATCGTCCAGCTCGGGTCATTGCCCGAAGCATCGATATCGCCGGCACCGCCCGAAATATGCTGCGCCGCCGCCCGCTCGCAAGTGCTCGAATCGGCATAGCCCGAGCCGATCGAGCCGCCGCAGGCATGAACGTCGTCCCAGCTATAGCGGTAGCCGAGGTTGAAGGGTCATCCCCTTGAGGAGCCAGTCGGACAAGTCGAGCCCCGTCTGGCCATAGACCGCATAATTGTGCTCGCTGACCAGCGCCGTTACGGCGGGGGATGGTACGCCGCCGACCGAGAACGCGGAGAACTGCGAGCCGGACGGGCCCGACGACCAGTCATTGTTGTAGAAGAAACCGGTGACCCAGGTCAGACGGTTGTTCCAGGATTTGCCCGAAACCTGCATTTCGTCGGTCAGATATTCCTGCTGCTGGGTCTGTCCGGCATCGAACAGTGTAAACGGCAATCCGCCGCCGAGCGGGATGGTCAGCGTTGGAACGGCGCCCGTATCGATTTCTTCATTGTTGTAGATTTCGCGCAAGCCGAGGATGTTGCGGACCTGGATATTGTCGGGCAGATCGACGCGCAGATCGTTGCTGATACCCTGCTCGCGGGAGAAGGCGATGCCACCATTCGCGAGGTCGGTGAAGCCGGCTTCCGGGCCCGCCGCCTTTTGCAAGGCGAGATAGTTGGCGATCTGACTGTCGAGATTGTTGCCGATCGCCTGGCCGAGCGCCGGCCCGAAGGATGGTGCGAACAATGCGCCGAAGACGCCAGGGTTGGCTTTGTACAGATAATCTCCCTGAGCGCGCTCCGGGATTATCGTATAGTCGTAAATGAACGTATCTTTGATGTAGTCGGTCGGCCGCGCGAGCAGTGACACGCGGTAGGAGCCCTCGCGTGTATTACTGAGGTCGGGGCCGCCACTCAGATTCTTTACATAACCATCCCCGGTCTCCGCCTGTCCCGCGACGCGCAGCAGCAATTTATCTTCGATCAGCGGGATGTTGAGCGCGCCCTCGACCGATTCGCGCCCGAGATTGCCGGCGCGGAAATCGATGTAGCCTTCATAGTCCGAAGTCGGCGATGCCGGGGTCAGGACGACGGCGCCGCCGAGCGTATTGCGCCCAAACAGCGTGCCCTGCGGTCCTTTCAGGACCTGCAGATTGTCCATGTCGTAGGAGGGAACATTGGACGCTATGCCGGGGATCGGCACATCCGCGAAATAGGTCACGACGGCCGGATGCCGAGGCCCAAGGGAATGCGGTCGAGCCCGCGCAAGACGACATCATCCGTGTTCTTGCCGCCATCAGGCGCGAACCGGAAGCCGGGACCAGCGTGTCCAGGTCTTCGATCGCATGGACATTGTTTTCGTACAGGGCCTCGGGCGTGTAGGCGGACACGGCGACCGGCGTTTCTTGCAGGTTTTCCGCCCGGCGGCGTGCCGTAACGACGATCTCTTCGAGACCCTGGGAGTTTGCGCTCGACGTCGCTCGCGGTTCATCCGGCGGGTTCGCCGCTGTAGTCGATGTCTGTGCCTGCGCAGACATCGATAAGAGCAGCGCGAACGCCGATGCGGAAACGAGGCTCTGGTTACGATGCGACACGATCTCTCCCCCCCTGCGTAAAAATCGTGAAAGTTGAATCACGATTAGCGTCATTCTTTCGACGCATTGCCCGCGACTATGATCGCCCATAGGTAGGACGATGAAGTACGGCTCCTCACCTATCGAGTGACAGGCGGATGGTGGGGGTATGCATCCGATTGGAAAATATCGCATCGCCGAAGTTTGGCGAGACGGTGCCGGCTGCCGTGCGGAAAATCATCATTTCTTTTTGTTCGGTGCAAAGGCCGGCAAGGAGAGGATCCTTCCGGTAGAGGCTCTCCGTAGAGAGAGGCCGCGACTGGTGAATTTCAGGAGGTCGAGCCTTGACCGCATCCGCCCAAGCTTCGGACCTCATGGCGTTCGATCCGTTCAGCCCAGCATTCCGCGGCGATCCCGAAGCCTGGTATCCAAAGCTTTGGGACGCCTCGCCCGCCTTCATCGAGATGGAGGGCATTCCGTCTGCCGTCGTGGCCCGGCATGCCCATGTCACGACAGTGATGCGAGACTTCAAGCGCTTCTCGAGCGTGAAGCCGAAGGGCCTGCCCGGCATGGAGCGGGTCGATTTCTTCAACGGGCAACCGGTGATGAATTACTCGGACCCGCCCGACCATCAAAGGCTGCGACGGATCGTGAATGGCTGCTTCACACCCAATCGCATCGCCCGCATCGCCGAAAGCACGGCGCGGATCATCGAGGAGCTGCTGGGGAAGATCGAAACGGGGACAGACTGTCGAGGTGGTCGGACAGATCTCGAAGCCGCTCTCGACCCGACTGCTGCTGGGTGAGTTCCTGAATGTCGCCGAACAGGATCAGCCGATCTTCCTGGACTATCTGCGTAGCATTCCGCTGCTCGACGCAGTGCGGCCCGGCGGCCCGAAGCCGCAGGCCTTTCTCGACGCCTGGCAGGCCGGCGTCGATTATTGTCGGGAAGCGATCGCGCGGGCCCGACGCGAAAAGAGCGAGGATCTGATCGGCCTGATCGCCGCTGCCCATGACGATGCCGGCACTCTGTCCGACGACGAGATGATGGCCATGATGGTGGTTCTGTTCTCCGGCGGCATCTCGACCGTCGGCGCTGCGATCACTGCCTCGCTCCTGAACCTGGCGCAGAACCCCGAGATTGCCGACCGTCTCCGCGCCGATCCGTCGCTTGCCGGCCCAGTGCTCGAAGAAAGCATCCGCCTTGCCTCGCCGGTCATGCTGGTCATGCGATTCGCGACGACGGATGTCGAGATCGGCGGCCTGGTCATTCCCGGCGGCATGCCGGTCTACACCATGATCGCCGCCGCGTCTCGCGATCCGGCGGCCTCTCCGGAGCCGAGGCGCTTTGATATCGACCGGCCGAATTTGAAGGATCATGTCGCCTTCGGCCACGGCATCCATACCTGCATCGGCAATGCCATCACACGCGCGACGGTCCCGATTGTGGTCGAGGCCGTGACCAAGCGGTTCCCCGGTCTCAGGCCGGCCGAATCCGGCGCAGGGCCGAGCTGGGAGACCACGCCGCGCTCGCGCCATATCGGCGCCCTGCCGCTCAGCTTCTAACCGAGGGCCGGGCTTTGTCTGGAGGTCCGAGATCCGCGTCGCTCGCCCTGATCGTGGGCTGCGGTGATATCGCTCTGGCCTGCGCGCGCCCTGATCGGGCGCCGTCATCCGCTGTTCCTGATCGACATCGATAAGGCCCACCTTGCTGCGGCCCGCGAAGCCCTCACCCAGGAGGGCTATGCCGTCGACGGCAAGATTTGTGACATCGCGGATGCGGAATCGGTTGCCGATCTGCGGCGCCATCTTCAGACCGGACCCGGCTTGCGCGTGCTCGCTCACGTCGCCGCATTGGCGCCCAGCTGCGGCGATTGGCGCAAGCTCATAACGGTGAACCTGATCGGCCCGCATCTGATCGCTGCAGCGCTCGGGCCGTTGATGGTGTCGGGCGGCGCTGCGGTGTTCGTCGGTTCCGTTGCCGCCTACGTCCTGGACATCGATGTCCGGCTGCGGACCGTGCTTGCCGATCCTCTAGCCCCAGCGTTTCTGGCCAGGCTGGAAGCGGGGGCGCCAGCGCCGATGACCCCGGGTCTCGGCTATGCCTATTCCAAGGCCGGGCTGGTTGCCTGGTGCGAGCGGCTGGCAGTCGAATGGGGTGCACGCGGCGTGCGCGTGGTCTCGGTGTCGCCCGGTCTCATCGAGAGTGCGATGGGCGCCCGCGAGCGCGCGCACAACCCGGACACCGCCAAATTCGTCGGACAGACGCCGCTGCGGCGCGAGGGCAGCGTGGCCGAGGCCGCCGCGATCGTCGATTTCGCTGTTTCCGACGCGGCGTCGTTCATGACCGGAATCGATCTGCCCGTCGATGGCGGCCTGCGCGCTGCGACGCGGCAACCTCCCGCCGGCTGAACGATTGCCGGATCAGGCAGCCGCTTCCGCATCCGACCGCCAGCGCGCCAGATCGGCCGGCGTGTCGAGATCGAAACGGAGTCCTGGTCGGCGCGGCCCGATTTCGACGACATCGAGGCCGCCCCGCCTTGCCGCGTGGCGATGCCGCGCCGCACTGCCCGGTCCCATGCCATAGGCGAAATCCGCGGCGATCGGCAGGATCAGCGCATTGGTGCCGGTGCCGATATCATCGGCGGCGAGCAGGATCGCGTCGGGGCCGGGCCACGCGTCGCGCGCCGCAGCGACATCCTCGGCGGCCAGCAGGGGCAAATCGCAGCTCAAGCTGAACAAGGCCGTGGCGCCCTGCTGCAGCGCGGCGGCACGGGCTAGAGCGAGCGCGCCGTTAAGGCCGGTTTCGGGCGCTTCCTGCAAAGCCGGCAGTCCGAGCCGGACCGCCGCGGCGATCACCGCCTCGTCGGGGCTGACGACGAGCACCCGATCACGGCCCAGCACGTTGGCGGCGCAGCCAGTGGTGCGGGCAAAGAGCCGTCGATTCAGCGCGGCGCGCGCGCGGTCGTCCAGCACGCCGGCGAGGCGGCTCTTGCCGACCGTGAAGCCGCGCATCGGTATGACGGCCCACAGGCTCATCTGCCCGCCGCCTTCGTCTCGCCCGGCGTGCCGGTGATGCGGATCCCGGCGCCCGCGATGCCGTAGCGCCGGTTGATCGAGATCAGGACGGAAGTCAGCGCCTCGGCGACGACAGAATTCGCCAGCGGCCCGGCGCGCCACGCCGTCATGCGCGCCGCGGTCGCCAGCGCCACGACCGCCTCGCAGGCAGCATCGTCATCGCCGCACACCAGGACGTCGCAGCCTGGATCACGATCGAGATCGCGCAGATGATGCGCCGAAATATTCTGGAAAGCCGAGACGACACGCACGCCGTCGCCCAGGAGACGCTGCAGGGCAACCACGGCCGAGCCACCGTCCGGCAAATTCACCCGCGCCACTTTCGGCGGGGCGAGCGGCACGGTGACGTCGACCAGCACCTTGCCGGCGAGCGCTTCGGCGACTTCGAGCGCGGTGGCCTGCTGGACGGCATAAGGCACGGCGAGCACCACGATATCGCCCGCGGCCGCGGCGCCGCGATTATCCGTGCCGGAGACTGTTGCCTCGGGCAGTACGGTTTTGAGTTCGGCCGCTGTCGCCTCGGCCCGCTCCGCGGAGCGGCTGCCGATGACGATCGGATGGCCGGCATGAGCCCAGCGATAGGCGAGGCCGCCGCCTTCCTTGCCGGTGCCGCCGAGAACCGAGATCGTGGGCAGGACAAACGTCATCGCCTTACTCCGCCACGTGCATTGCCCGCGACCGGGTCGGTCGGGTCTGGATGACCGGCGCAAGCGGAGCTGCCGCGAAGCCGGCGCTGTGACGCTCGGCCGTTACCGCGCCATATTGGGTCGTGCGCTGACGCGGCACCCGTCCGGCCGAACGGATCAGCGCTTCCATCTCGGCCGGCGGCAGCTCCTGCCCGAAGCCTGCGCCGGCGGCACGCGAAATGCTCTCATTCATCAGTGTACCGCCCAGATCGTTGACGCCGGCTTCCAGGCAGCGGCGGACACCCTCCGGGCCGAGCTTGGTCCAGCTTGCCTGGATATTTGTGATCAGCGGATGCAGCACGAGCCGCGCGACGGCGTGCATCAGCAGCGCTTCTCGGAAGGTCGGGCCGATCCGCGACTGGCCGCGTAACGCGATCGGCGCTTCCATGTGAACGAAAGGCAGCGGCACGAATTCGGTGAAGCCGCCGGTGCGCTGCTGAAAGGCCCGGATCCGCAGGAGATGCCGCGCGACATGCTCGGGCCGCTCGACATGGCCGAACATGATCGTGGCCGTCGTGCGCAGGCCGATGTCATGGGCGGCGCCGATGACGTCGAGCCACTCCTTGGTGGTGAGTTTGTCCGGGCACAGGATCGCGCGCACCTCGTCATCGAGGATCTCCGCAGCCGTCCCCGGCAGGGTGCCGAGCCCCGCCTCGCGCAGCTTTTCCAGATAGCGCGGGATCGACAGGCCCAGGGTCTCCGCGCCATGCGTGACTTCGAGCGGCGAGAAGGCGTGGATATGGATCCCGGGGGCCGCCTGCTTCACCGCCCGGCACAGCGCGATATAGGTGTTGCCGTCATAGTCCGGATGGATGCCGCCCTGCATGCACACTTCGGTGGCACCACGGTCCCAGGCCTCGGCAGCACGGCGCGCGACCTCCGCCAGATCCAGGTCGTAGGCGGCGCCGCGCAGCGATCGCGTGCTGCCCTTCGAGAACGCGCAGAACTGGCAGGCATAGGCGCAGATGTTGGTGTAGTTGATGTTGCGGTTGACCGCATACGTCACGACGTCGCCGTTCATCCGGCGCCGCAGCACATCGGCCGCGACGCGCACGCGCTCGACATCGCCGCCGCGCGCGCCGAGCAGGGCGACGACGCCTGCCTCATCCAACGCATCGCCGGCGTCGATAGCGCGCAGCGCGGCGCCTACGCGGGGATCCGTGTCGCTGGACAGGATCGACGAGGCCGGCAGCGCGCCGTAGCCGCCAGGCGCCCAGTGCTCGTCGCGGGCATAGCCGGCGCCGTCGCTCGCCCGCAGCACATGGGGCAGGACGGCGGGGTCGAGCCAGCGCGCCGCGTCGCGCAGATAGGCCGGATAGACCGGCAGCCGCGCGACCAGGGACTTGCCCATCGCCGCCGTCTCCGCCCGCAACTCCGCGATATGCGGCCAGGGTGCTTCGGGATTCACATGGTCGGGTGTCACCGGCGAAATGCCGCCCCAATCGTTGATGCCGGCCTCGATCAGCCGGGCATAATTGCCGGCGGTCAGATTCGGCGGCGCCTGGATATTCATCGTCGGCCCCAGGCGCAGCCGGGCCATGGCGATCGTCCACAGCATCTCGGTCAGATCGGGTTCCGGCGCCGCTGACATCCGCGTGCCAGGCTTGGCCCGGAAGTTCTGGACGATGATCTCCTGGATATGGCCGTAGCGGGCGTGAAGCTCGCCCAGCGCGTCGATCGTCGCCAGCCGCTCGTCCCGTGTTTCGCCAATGCCGATCAGCAGGCCGGACGTGAAGGGCACAGCGAGTTCGCCGGCGAGGCGGATAGTTTCGAGCCGTGCCGCCGGGCGTTTGTCGGGCGAACCGAAATGCGGGCCGCCGCGTTCGCACAGCCGCTCGGAGATGCTTTCGAGCATGAGTCCCTGGCTTGCCGAGGCACGCCGTAGCATGGCGATCTCGTCGGCATTCATGACGCCGGCATTGACATGCGGCAGGAGCCCAGTCTCGGCCAGGACCGCCGCGCAAAGCTCGGCGACATAGGCGAGAGTGGTCGCATGGCCGAGTTCGGCAAGCTCCTCGCGCACTACGGCGTAGCGCAGTTCGGGCTTGTCGCCGAGGGTGAACAGAGCCTCGGTGCAGCCGGCTTCGGCGCCGGCGCGGGCGATGGCCAGGACCTCGTCGCGGCTCAGGAACGCGCGCTCGCCGGGCCGCGGCGGGTGGGCGAAGGTGCAATAATGGCAGACGTCGCGGCAGAGCTGGGTGACGGGAATGAAGACCTTGCGCGAAAAGCTCTGAACCGCGCCGAAGCCGGCATCGCGCAGTTGGGAGGCTGCCTCGATCGACGCGGTATCCGGCATATTCGTCTTCACCTTGTCTCTCCCGCGAAGGCATCTGCACGCCGATAGGATCTGCCCGTTCTGAGTGCGGGCTGGCCGGACAGTGCCGGAAAACATGCAACTTACACCGTGTAGGCGCGGCGCGCCCTGCCTGAGGATAGGGCGGCAGGGCTCAGCTATCGAGGCCCCACGCGAATTCCAGCGCAGCCCGGGCGAGCGCGACCCGACTCTCCAGATCGGTCATGAGGGTCGGCGCCGTTGCGACCGCCATGCCGAGGGCGACGATCTCGCGAGCGAGGTCGCGATCCTGTTCGTCGAGCAGGAAGCCATCGGCCAGCCCGGCATAGAAGCGTGCCACCGATACGGCCGAAACCTCCAGGCCGAGTTGCGCCATCAGCCGAGCGGTCGGCCCCTTGACGGCGGCTCCGGCAATGACGGGCGTGACCGCGACGACTGGGCAACGTAACGCCGCGAGCCGGGCGCGCATGTCGCCGGTCTCCAGGATGGGCAGGACGCTCAGCCACGGATTCGAGGGGCAGATGATGACGAGGCCAAGCGCAGGGTCGTCGAGGGCGGCCTGCACGGCCGGGGCGGGCGCAGCTTCGGCCGCTCCGGCGATTTCGATCCGCTCGACCGAAGGCTCGGTGCGTCGGCGGACGAAATAGTCCTGGAACGGCAGGATGCCTTCGTCAGTATGGAGGATTGTCCGGACCGACGCGTCGGACATCGGCAAGATTACCGGGCCGATGCCGAGCCGGGCGGCCAGGTCCTGCGTGATGGCGGTCAGTGTCTCGCCGGCCGCCAGCCGCCGGGTCCGCTCGACATGCATGGCGAGATCGGCATCGCCGAGCCTGAACCAGGTTTCGCCGCCGATCCGCTCCAGGGATTGCATGAAATGCCAGGTCTCGCCTTCGAGGCCCCAGCCCTGTTCCTGATTCGACAGTCCGGCCAGGGTGTAGACGACCGTGTCGATATCGGGCGAGACATGCAGACCGAGATGCGTGAAGTCGTCGCCGGTATTGACGATGATCGTCAGGTGCTCCGGCGGCAGGATCCGGCTCAGGCCGAGTGCGAGCTTGGCGCCCCCGACGCCGCCGCACAGGGCGACGATCTTCGGTTTCAGAGTCATCGGAACATATCCATCGATTTGGGCCGTTGCAGCTCGGCGGCGGAGCCGTCCCGTCTTGCATAGGGCAGGCCGCGTGCCAGCACCACCGGTCGTCCTTCATCCGCCTGGCCCATGATGAGCGACGCGGCGGCGGCCAGCTCGTCGGCCAGGCCGATCTCGGTCGATTTCAGCACGCGGCCGAAGAGATCCGGTGTCCCACGGAGGTCGAGCAATCCCGGCAACCCGCTGACGCCGATCGCCGTGCCGACGGTGCCGTTGCGCCAGGCGCGGCCGATGCTGTCGTTGATCACCACGCCGAGGCTGCATGTGGCGGCGCGTTCGAGCGCCGCGCGCAGCCGATCCGCACTCGCATCGGGATCCTCGGGCAGCAGCAACACTGTCTCGGCGTCCTGCTCCGACGCGACGTTCGACGCGTCGATTCCGGCATTCGCGAGCACCAGACCACGCCGGTCCTCGACGATGATGACGCCGGGCTGGCAGCGCAGGATCGCCCGCGATTCGGCGAGGACCAGTTCGACGACGCGCGGATCCTTGCCGGCGATCGCGGCGAGTTCGCGCGCCTTCGGCGAGGGCTCGACCTGATCGAGCCGGACCAGCCGGCCTTCGGCTTTCGAAACGATCTTTTGGGCGATGACGAGCACGTCGCCGCTCTCCAGCCGGAGATCCGCGGCCTCGAGCCCGGCCAGGATGATCGCCGGCAGGTCGTCGCCCTGGGCGATCCGCGGCAACCCGGACAGGGCCGAGAGTTCAAGCCGGCTCGGCCGGGGCGGGACGGTATCGCTGGCTGTCATGCTTCGTCCTTCTTTCCCCCGATGCCGGTCGTTGGCGGGAGAATGCTAGTCGACGGCTGGCTTGGACTCCACTCTTTGGATAGGTGAAGTCTCGACGGGGTCGGCCGTTTGATCGTCCGGCGCATGCGATCCAGCCCTCCCGAAACTGCGCGCCGACGGGGAACTGATAAGGTCATGGCGGAAGCCGAGCCGATCGATCCGAAATTGTTCCGCAGCGCCCTGGGTTCGTTCGCGACCGGCGTGACGATCGTGACCGCCCGCGACCCGGCCGGGACCGATGTCGGCGTCACGGCCAACAGCTTCAATTCGGTGTCGCTCGACCCGCCGATGGTGCTGTGGAGCCTCGCGAAATCCTCCGGAAACCTGGACGCGTTCCGCGATGCCCCCGGTTTTGCCGTGCATATCCTCTCGGTGGAACAGGAGGCGTTGTCGAACCTCTTCGCTCGGCGCGGGGGTCGATCGCTTCGCCGGCCTCGAATTGGCGCGCGGGCATGGCGAGGCACCGCTGATCGGCGGCTGCGCGGCACGGTTCGAGTGCCGGACGGCCTTCCAGCACGATGGCGGCGACCATGTCATCTTCATCGGCGAGGTCGTGCGTTTCGAGCACTCGTCGCTTTTGCCGCTGGTCTTCCACGGAGGCCGCTACGGTTACGTCGTGCGCCAGGAGACCTCGGCCGAAGTGCCGGCGGATCCTCCGGAGGGAAGCTTCCGGGCGGATCTGCTCGGCTATCTGCTCGGCCGGGCCTATGAACAGATCTTCCTGCCGATCCGCCGGGAGCTGGAGGTGCGCGGCATTCCCGAGGCCGAATACCTCGCCCTCAGCGTGCTCGGCACAGCCGATCACCGGACCGTCGATGACCTCCGGGCCATCGTCGGATTCACCGGGGTCAAGGTGACGGAACGGCTGGTCGCGACCATTGTCGCGCGCGGCTATGTCCGTGTTGAAGAGGCCGCGCCAAGCCCGCCGAGGCTAGCGCTCACCACGGCCGGCCGGCGGCTGGTGCTCGAGCTGATCGCCGTGGCCGAGGCCGCCGAACGCCAGGCCGAGGAGGGGCTCGACCGGAGCGAGACCTATCTGCTGCGCCAGCTGCTGAAGCGGGTCATCCGCAACACCGATCCCGGCGTGCCGCCGCTCTGGAGCCCGGGCGGCTGAGCCGGGTTCACATGGCGTCCCGTGCCGCCTTCAGCCCGCGGATGGTGGCGAGCGGATCGGCATGGCCGGGCAGGGCGGCGATGAAGGTCGACACGCCCATCGCTTCAAGGTCGCGCAGCACCGAGGTCACCATCGGCTCCGGCCCGGCGGTCGTGTCGAAATCAGCCAGGAACTCGGTGAGGCCGAGTTCGTCCATCAGCACCACATTCGGACCGTTGACGACGACATGGGAGGACGGGTCGTAGCGTGCCTGGAAGGCCTCGACCTTCGCGCGGAACTGGCCCGGCACCCGCGCCAGAGTCTCCGGGGTTCGGAACGCCATGGCGTTGACGGCGATGAAGGCCTTCAAATCATTGATCGCCTGATCATAGGTCGGGCGCACCGAACAATAGCTGATCGCCCAGATGTCGATCCGATCGGGATCGCGGCCGGCCGCCATGGCCGCGGCGCGCACGGCCGCGATGTTGTCGGCCAGATGGTCGAGATGCTTGCCGCCAACGAACAGGATGACGCCGTCGGCCTGCTCGCCGGCGAGCGCCAGGGCCTTGGGACCGAAGGCAGAATAATAGATCGGGACGTGCCGGGGAAACCGCAGCGGCTTGACCGGCCGGCCCTGCCATTCGATGCCCTCGCCGGCGAAGAGCGCCTTGTAGGCAGCGATCTCGGCGCGGATTTCAACCTGCGTCGCGGGCGGGCTGCCGATGGCGAGGATCGTGCTGCCGCCGGTCGCGAGGCCGAGTGCCGCGCGGCCCCCGGACAGGTCCTGCAGCGAGCAGAGCGCGTTCGCCGCAACCAGCGGATGGCGCATGAAGGGCGAGGTCACGAGCGGCGCAATCATCGCCTTTGGCGCGTCGAGCGCGGCCAAGGTCAGCGAGACGTAGAGCTCGTGCCATCCCGCCGGCGAATCGCCGACCCCGATCACATCGTAACCGAGTTCGGACGCGGTCTGGATCTCCGTGCGATAGGCCGCCAGATCCTCGCCCCAGAGATTGCATGTCCCGAGCTTCATTGCCGAGCCTCTCCGATCTGTTGCTGCCGTACCCTGCCGCTGCCGCGCTTACGCCGATCCCATCGGGCGATAGGGGTTTCGACTCGCGTCAGGCGGCGGAAGACGTCGCGTTTTCCTGGAGGGCTCGGCTCATCCTGTTGAGATAGCGGCCGAGTTCGAAGGCGCCCTTGTCGGAGACCAGCGGGGTAAAAACCTTGCGGAGGGTGTCCGCGAAGTTGACCGGCGCTTCTTCACCGTAGACCAGGCCGAAGACCAGCGGTTCGTAGATCGTTCCCGCCAGAATATTGTGTGCAAGCGCCTCTTCGCCGAACTCGCGCAGGAGCCCGGCGGCGAGGCATTTCCGGATCGACTGCGACAATGCCTTGGTCGTCAGCACGTATTGGGCGGTCATGTCGTCGCGCACGAGATGTCCGATCCGCTCATGCTCGCATAGCAGGGAGCGGGTGACCTTGCGCTGTTCCGGCGCGGCGAGCCAGCGGGCGCGGGCCTCCGCATAGGCAAGCAGCCGTTCCAGCGGGCTGCCATCCCTCTCGACGATCCGCGGCCGGACGATGTTGTCGAGCTTGTAGGATATGGCCGCCAGGAACAGCGATTCCTTGTTGCCGTAGACGTCGTAGATCGTCGCCGTCGAACAATGCGCAAGCGCCGCGATCTCATTCACCGACACCGCTTCGAAGCGCCGGTCGGTGAAGATCCGAGCCGCGCAGTCGAGGACTCTCTGGAGAGACTGTATCTTCTTGTTGGTCACGTGCGCTCCTGCCTGCGGCCTGTCTCTTCTCTGCGGTTTATCTGACGCCGGTCCTCGTAGCCAACCGCGCGGCATAAGTCCCCCACCGTTGGATAGGCGCGCGAACACCGGCCACCGGCCGATGCTGCGACGCTGAATACCATCTGGCCTCTTGCGCGAGGCGCCGGATCGAGGGGATGGCAACGCCGTGATCTTGTTCGACGTGATCCTGCGAGCGAATTCGGAGCAACGCGAAGGGCTGGTCCAGCTGCTGCGCAAGACGATGGCGGCGTCGCGCGCCGAGCCGGGCTGCCTGATCTACCGGTTCACCGGCGATCTCGACGATCCGCTGCGATTTCATCTCATCGAGCTCTGGGCGACCGAGGCGGACCTGATGGCGCATGCCGCAGGGCCTGCGTTTCGCAGCTTTCTCGCCGAGTTGCCTGGTTTGGGCGCCCTGCTCGGCTCGACCGCGCGGCAGGGCAGCCTCGAACCCTACAGCTTCGTGCGTCCGCAGTGAGCCGGCAATGACGATCGACCGGGTCGCGAATGCGGCCGTCCGGCACGCGCTGGACCGGGCCATCGCCGAGACGGGCGAGATCGGTCTCCAGGTCGCGGCCTATCTGCACGGCGAACTCGTCATCGATTGCTGGGCCGGCTTGGCCGATCCCGCGACGGGGCGGCTGGTCGATGGCGATACGCTGTTCAATGTCTTCTCGGTGACGAAGGCAGTGGCGGCGACGGCGCTGCATGTCCAGGCCGAGCGCGGCCTGGTCGAGTACGACGCGCCGATCGCAGCCTATTGGCCGGAATTCGGCATCAACGGCAAGGCCGACATTACGATCCGCGATGCGCTGACCCATCACACGGGCACGCCGCAGATGCCGCCCGGCACCTCGCCTGAGACGATCTGCGACTGGGATTTCATCGCGACCGGGATCGCCAGCCTGACACCGATCTTGCCGCGCGACAAGCCGGCCTACCAATCGATGTCGTTCGGTTGGATCCTGGGCGAGATCGTCCGGCGGACCGATCCGCGTCGACGCTCCTTCGGCGCCTTCGTCCAGGAAGAAATCTGCGCGCCGTTCGGCATCGAGGATTTATGGCTCGGCATTCCGGAGCGGGTCGAGCCGCGCATCGCGACGCTGGTCAATGAAGGTTCGGGCGCGGCCCCGCCGCCGGACTCCTATTTCGCCCAGTCGCTGCCGCTCAACGTCCAGCTCGTGCCCGAAATCTTCGAGCGTCCGGATGTACGCCGGGCCTGCATTGCCGGGGTCGGCGGCATCTTCAATGCGCGGAGCGAGGCCCGCTTCTGGGCGATCCTGGCCAATGGCGGCGTGCTCGATGGCGTCCGGTTGCTGTCCAAGGATCGGGTCGACGCCGCCTGCCTGCCGCGGCCCGCCGCCGATCCGGATCCGGTCTATTTCAACGCGCCGATGAGCCTGAGCCAGGGCGGCTACTGGCTGCACTCGCCGATCACGCCGTTCACCTGCCCGGCCAAAGGGCGCCGCACGATCTGCGTCCCGGGCGCCGGCGGCTCGCTCGGCTGGGCCGATCCGGATACCGGCCTTGCCGTCGCGTTCTGTCACAATCGCATGGTCCGGCCCAGGACCTGCGCCGATCATCCGCTGACGGCGATCGCCGACACCATCCGTGCGAGGCTGGGCCTCGATTGATGGATCGCTTCGACTTCGTCATAGCGGGCGGCGGCACGGCGGCGGGCATCCTGGCCTACCGGCTCGCGGCGGCCGGCAAGACGGTGTGCGTGCTGGAGGCCGGGCCGGCCGACGGCAATCCGCTGATGCGGGTGCCGGCCGGCTTCATCAAGACGCTGTTCGACCCGAAGGTGACCTGGCAACTCGCCTCGGAACCAAGCGCGCATACTAACAACCGGCCTATCCAATACACCCAGGGCAAGACGCTGGGTGGGTCGAGCACGATCAACGGCATGGTTTATAATCGCGGGCAGGCGGCCGATTTCGATGCCTGGGCACAGTGCGGCAATGCCGGCTGGGGCTATGAGGACATCCTGCCCTATTTCCGGCGGACCGAGCGCTGGGCCGGGACGGGCGACTCCCGTTACCGGGGCGGGGACGGACGGCTCGGCACCTCGCGATCGTCCTGGCCGAATGCAGTCGTCGATGCCTTCGTCGCCTCGGCCCGGGAACTCGGCCATCCGTTCAATCCCGACTACAACGGCGCCCGGCAGGAGGGTGTCGGCTACTACCAGAGCGCCATCCGGCGCGGCCGGCGGGTCAGCACCGCGACCGCGTTCCTGCACCCCGCACGACGGCAATTCGGCGTCGATATCCGGACCGAAGCCCCGGTCACGGGTATTGTACTCGAAGACGGTGCCGCGACAGGGATCCGCTACATGCGGGGCGGCGCGGTCCATCTGATCGCCGCTCGCAAGGAGATTATCGTCTCGGCCGGGACGATCGGTTCGCCGAAGCTGCTGCAGCTCTCCGGGATCGGTCCAGCCGCGCTGCTGCAACGTCTCGGTATCGCCGTGCGCGCGGATCTGGCGGGCGTTGGCGAGAATTTCCGCGACCATTACAGTCCCCGGCTGGTCGCCCGTGCGAAGCCACGTGTCGACACGCTGAACGCCCATGTCACCGGCTGGCCGCTCGCCGCCGAGATCGCGAAATGGCTGGCCGGCCGACCAAGCGTCCTCGCGCTCAGCCCGGCGTTGGTCCATGTCTTCGGCAAGACGGATCGGGCGCTGGACAATCCGGACTATTCGCTCGTGTTCACGCCCGGCAGCTACAAGCAGGGCTTCATCGGCCGGCTCGACGATTTCCCCGGCATGACCTGCGGTGCCTGGCAGATGCGGCCGGACAGCAGCGGCTATGTCCGGATCCGCAGCGCCGATCCGCGCGATCCGCCGCTTGCCAACCCGAATTATCTCGCCGTGGCAACCGACGGGCGGATCCTGGTCGGTGCGCTCAAGGCGGCGCGGGCGATCCTCACGGCACCACCGCTCGCCCCCTTTGTCGAGACCGAGCTGTTTCCCGGCGCCGACGTGCAGAGCGACGATGAGTGGCTGGCCTTCGCCCGGCAATACGGCAACAGCTCCTACCATTTGGTCGGCACGTGCCGGATGGGGCCGGCTTCGGACCCGACCGCGGTCGTGGACGAGCGGCTCCGTGTCCGCGGGGTGCGCGGGCTTCGGGTCGTCGATGCCTCGATCATGCCGACTATGCCGTCGGCGAACACCTATGCCGCGACCATGATGATCGCGGAAAAAGCGTCCGACATGATTCTTGCCGACCATCGAGCGGGATTATGAACAAGAGGAGGTTCAGATGAATACCGGCCCGGCCGAACGTCCTGCTCATGTCCCCGAGCATCTCGTGCGCGACTATCCCATCCTGATGGGCGCGATCACGGACGAGCATCCGTTCGAGACGATGATTCCGGCGCTGCACAAGAATCCCGAGATCTTCTATTCCATGCACGCTTATCCAGGCATGGCGCCGGCCTGGATCGTGCGGCGCACGGAGGATCTGCGGGCGATCTATTTCGATACCGAGCATTATTCGAACAAGGACTTTGCGCCGTTCGCCAAGCTGATCCGCGAGAGCTGGAACCTGCTGCCGGCGGAGACCGACCCGCCGATGCATGCGCTCTATCGGATCTTCGTGAACCCGATCTTCACGCCGGTTGCGATCGCCAAGCTCGAGACCCGGATCCGGCAATATGCCCGCGAATATGTCGAGGGCTTCAAGACGCGGCAGCACTGCGAGTTCATGGCGGATTTCGCCTTCGAATTCCCGATCAAGGTTTTCCTCGAGCTGATGGGCCTGCCGCTCGAACTCACGCCGCAATTCATGGCCTGGGAGATGGATCTGCTGCATTGCGGCGATCTCGGCCGGATCGCGCAGGCGACGCAGAACGTCGTCGATTATCTGCGCGGCGAGATCGCGGTGCGGCAGGCCAACCCGACCGACGATCTGCTGAGCTATGGCGTCAAGGCCCGGATCCAGGGACGTGCACTGACCGATGACGAGCTGGTCGGCTTCGCCTTCAACCTGTTCATCGGCGGCCTCGACACGGTCTCGACCAATATGGGCTGGCAGTTCCGGCACCTGGCCGAGCATCCCGACCACCAGGCGACGCTTCGCGCCAATCCCGCGATGATCCCTGATGCCATCGAGGAACTGATGCGGGCCTATGGCGCCGTCACGACCTTCCGCACCTGCGTGAAGCAAACCGCGATCCGCGGCGTGACCTTCATGCCGGGTGACAAGATCGCGATGTCGACCGCGCTGGCCGGGCGGGATCCGGAGGAATTCGACCGACCGAACGAGGTCATCCTCAATCGCAAGCCGCGGCATGTCAGCTTCGCCTACGGGCCGCATCTCTGCGTCGGCATGCATCTCGCCCGGCGCGAAATGCGGATCGCGATGGAAGAGTTCCTCGCCGCCATCCCGGCATTCCGGATCGCCGAGGGCGAGACGCTCCGCTCGCATCTCGGGGGCATCATTCAGCCCGTAACCTTGCCGCTGGTCTGGTAGGCGGCAGCGTTAGATCGCCAGTCCACCCTCGACCGGGATGACCGAGCCGGTGACATAGGCGCCGGCTCGGGAGGCGAGGTAGATCGCCGCTCCGGCCATGTCCTCGGGCTGACCGACACGGCGGCGCGGCACCATCCCGATCACCATCCGCTCCATCTCGTCCGAGGTGATCTTGGTCATCTCGGACGGGAAAAAGCCGGGTGCGATGACGTTGACCGTGATGTGTTCCGGCCCCAGGCGCTTGGCTATCGATTTTACCGAATAGTGGATCGCGGCCTTGGCCGCCGCGTAAGCGTAGACCTCGCGCGGACCGACTTTCAGTGCGCCGACCGAGCCGATATTGATCACCGTCGCCGGGCGCTCATGGGTCGCCTCGGCACGCAGTCGCGGCAGCAGCTTCTGCATCAAGAAGAACGGTGCCTTGAGATTGAGATCGAGCACGTCGTCCCAGCCGGATTCGGGGTAGTCGTCGATCGGCGCATCGACCAGCGTCCCGGCATTGTTGACCAGGATGTGGAGCGCCGTCTCCCGGTCTCCGATCGAAGCGGCCAGCGCCTCGATCCCCGGCATCGCCGAAAGGTCAGCCGGGAGGCCGATCACCTCGCCGCCGGTTTCGGCCGCGATCTCCCTGGCGGCGGCGGCGATCTTGTCGACCGAGCGCGCGCAGATATAGACCTTGGCGCCGGCGGCGGCGAAGCCGGTCGCGATCATGCGGCCGATGCCGCTCGACCCGCCGGTGACGAGCGCGATCCGCCCTTTCACCGAGAACAGGCTGGCGACATCCATCATGCGGCGCCTGCAATGTCGAGGATCAGCTTGGCTGTGCCCTCGGGATCGCCGACCAGCAGGGCGTGATCGCCCGGATGCCGGTGCATGGTCCAGCCGAGCGCCTGTGCCCGTTCATGCATCGCGGTCATGATCGTCACTTCGGCGGCGATATAGTCGACCGGTTTCTGGATCGTCTCGGCGCCGATTGCGATCGGACTCACGGTACAGCGCAGCGGCATGTCCGACAGATGGTCCAGCAGCCATGTCTCGCGGTCCCGGTCCATCAGATGCGGGTGCTGTTTCGCCATGGCGCGCTGCTGCTCATGCACGCCCGACCCGACCGGGCCGCCGCCGCTTTCCAGCAGCGCGTCGAGCCCGGCGGCCTGGTCTGCCGGCATGAAGCCCATCAGAGACGCGATGGCTTCGCCCGAATGCGGCACGATCGCGTCGAGATAGATCAGCCGGCAGATACGATTTCCCGCCTGGGCGACGACGCCGGGAATGACCGTGCCGGCATAGCTGTGCCCGACGATCACCGCATCTTCGATATCCTCGAATTCGAGCATGTTGACGATGTCGGTGACATGCACGGCATTGCCGACGTTGCGGCCGATCAGATGGATCCGCTCGCCGAATCCGGTGAAGGTCGGCGTATAGACCTCATGTCCCGCCGCGCGCAGCAGGGGCCGGACGAATTTCCAGGTCCAGCCGCCCATGCCGCCCCCGTGGAGGAGTACGAAATTCGTCATGCGACCGTCTCTTTCGGTTCGGTATTGGTGATGAAATCCTCGGGCGGCATGGGGCCCCACAGGAACATGGAATCCTCCGGCGCGTGGTCGCCCGCCTGCCATTCGCAATCGGCCGGAATGTAGTCGATATCGGCCGAATATTCGCTGTAGCTGCCCCAGGGATCGCGGACATAGTAGAAATAATTCGCGCCCAGGACATGCCGGCCGAGACCCCAGCCCTGGGTGAAGCCGGCGCGTGCCATCTGGCCCCAGCCGAGACCGACTTCCTGGACCGAGCCCACATCCCAGCTGGCATGGTGCATGCCGCGATGATCGGACATGACCAGGGCGAGCAGATGATGGTCGCTGCCGTGCAGACCGTGCAGGAACGCCACCGCCGGTCCGCTGCGGTCGGACAGGCGCAGGCCGAGCACCCGTTCGTAGAAGGCGATCGCGCCGCCGACATCCGACGTGTAAAGGGCGAAATGCGACAGCCGGCGCGGATGGACGAAAGGCGCCTTCGAATTGGGCACCGTGCCGGGCAGTCCGGGACCGATCGACGGCGCTTCGAACCGGCTCTTCTCGTCGGGCGAGGATTTCTCGCTGACGCGGATATTGACCGGCAGCCCGTCGAAGCCCTCGATCCAGATGCCGTTCGTGTCTGCTTTGGGCGCCTCGATCCGCTTGGCGCCGACCGCGTCCAGATGGCGGCCGAAGGCGTCGATCTCGTCCTCGAAGACGCCGAAGCTGACATGGGCCAGCCGCTTGGCATCGCCTTTGACGATGCGTCCCCAGCAATGCGGATGGCCGAAGGTATAGAGCCCGAGGCCGCCGCCTTCGTCGCGCACGTCGAGGCCGAACTGGGTGTAGAACCGGCGCGCCTCATCGAGGTCGGGAACCTCGATCGCGAAATGATCGAGCGAGTGCACGCCGAGGGTGCCATGGCGCCGGGTCCTGGCTTTCTGATCGGTCATCTCTGTCGGCCCTATTCGTCGGCAATCGGGTTGCGCAACAGGCCGAGGCCCTCGATCTCGACCTCGACAATATCGCCGTCCTTCATGAACAGCGGCGGCTTGCGCGCCAGCCCGATGCCGGACGGCGTGCCCATGACCAGGACGTCGCCGGCTCCGAGCGTGAGGAAGGTCGACAGCAGGCTTACGGTCGACGCGACGTCGAAGATCATGTCGGAGGTCGAGGCCTTCTGAACGATCTGGCCGTTGAGCCGGGTCTCCAGCATCAGCCCGGCCGCACCCGGCGGCAACTCGTCGGCGGTGACGAACCAGGGGCCGAAAGCGCCGGTGTCATCAAAGTTCTTGCCTGCCGTCCATTGCGGCGTCCGCAGCTGATAGTCGCGGATCGAGCCGTCGTTGAAGATCGAATAACCGATGACGTGATCGAGCGCCGCCGCTTTGTCGATCTGCTTGCCGCGTTTGCCGATCACCGCGACGAGTTCGCCTTCGTAATCGAGCTGCGTCGACAGCTTCGGCCGGATGATCGGCGCGCCGTGGCCGATCAGGCTCGACGGAAAGCGGCCGAACAGGGTCGGGAAGGCGGGCGGCTCGAACCCGCCTTCGGCGGCGTGATCGGCATAGTTCAGGCCGAGACAGATGATCTTCGACGGCCGGACCAGCGGCGGCAGGAAGATCAGCGTCTCGGGATCGACTGCCTCGCCCCGGTCGGCAACAGCTGCCGCGGCCTCGGCCAGCGCGCCAATACCCGCGACGACCAGCGTGTCGAGATCGCTGAGCGCCGGATCGCCGAAGACGGCGCGCGCGCCGTCCTTGGCGGCGACGGCAAGCCCGACGCGACCGTCCTTGGAAATCCGTGCCAGACGCATTCTCTGTCTCCATCCCGAGTTGTCGCCGCCTCGAAGGCCGCGATCCTGTTCTGTCGTTGCGCTTCAGCCGCGGCCTGTCTGGCCGCTGCCGGCGCCGCTCGCCACCATCAGCGTGTTGCTCATCCCGCCATCGACCAGCAGATCGATGCCGCTGATATGGCTGGCATAGTCGCTGAGCAGGAAGAGGATGGCGTTCGCCACGTCTTCCGCCGTTCCCAGCTTGCGCAGCGGGATCCCGGCCTCGCGCTGCGCGCGGCGCGCGCGATCGGCATAGCCGCCGGCGGTCATCGGCGTATAGGTCGGGCCGGGCGAGACGGTGTTGCAGCGAATGCCGTCCGGCCCCCATTCGACGGAAAGCTGGCGCACCAGCATGAGCAGAGCCGCCTTGCTGGGTGAATAGGCGCCGAGCGCCGGGGTCGGCTGATGGCCGGACATCGAGGCGGTGACGACCAGCGCGCCGCGGCTTGCCTTGAGATGAGGATGGACCGCCTTGGCGATCATCCAGCTGGCCCGTGTGTTGATCGCGAACAGCTGGTCGTAATCCTGCCTCGACGTCTCGCTCAGCGAGCCGGCGAGGATGATGCCGGCATTGCTAGCCACCGCGTCGATCCCGCCCATATGATCGAGCGCCGCGACAACCAGCTGCTCGCCGATATCGTCGGCAGTCACGTCGGCGGCGAGAGTACAGGCGCGGTCGCCGAGCGGTCCGGCAACTGCGGCGAGTCCTTCGGCATCGCGGTCGACCAGCACCACGCGGTGCTCGCCCGGGATCAGTCCTCCGGCAAAGAGCCGTTCGACGGTTGCGCGGCCGATGCCGCTGGCCGCCCCGGTGATTACAGCGCGCACATCGATCTCCGTTGCTCAGTCACCGAAGCCCAGTTCACGCATGAGCTGCTCCCTGAGCTGGAACTTTCGAATCTTGGTGGCCGACATCGGCCACTCCTCGATGAAGCGTATGTGTCGCGGCACCTTGAAGGAAGCCATCCGCTCGCTGACGAAGGCGATCAGCTCGCTTTCGCTTGGGTCGCTGCCGGTCTCCTTCTCGACGAAAGCCGCGGGGATCTCGTCGAGGCGGGGATCCGGAATGCCGATCACCTGGGCGAGCCGGACGCCGGGATGGCTGGCGAGCACCGCCTCGACCTCGGCCGATGCCACGTTCTCGCCGCCGACCTTCAGCATGTCCTTGAAGCGGCCATGGAACATCAGGTGGTCGCCCGCATCGAGCGAGCCGATATCGCCGGTGTGGTACCAGCCCTCGGCATCCAGCACCTCGGCCGTCCTGACCGGGTCGCCGTAATAGCCGTCGAACAGATTATAGCCGCGCACCAGGACTTCGCCGCGTTCGCCGATCGGCACGTCCTGGCCGGTCTCGATATCGGCGACGCGGACTTCGATCCCGGCCAGCGCGAAGCCCAGCCGGGTGAAGCCCAGCTCCGGCTCCATGCCGTGCCCGCCGGTGGTGACGATGCCGCTCGCCTCGGTCATGCCGAAGGTGCCGCATTGCAGAGTATGCGGCGCCTTACGGCGGTAGGTCTCGCCGACCAGAGCGGGCATGAAGGCGAAGCAGCTGTTCATCAGCTTGACCGAGCTGAAATCGGTCTTCTCGAAATCCGGATGGGCTATCATCGCGAGATGGAAGGTGACGAAGGGCAGGAACAGCATCGTCACCCGATCGTCGTTGATCTGGCGCAGCGACATGCCCGGATCGAAATGCGCCTGGCCATAGAAGGTCGCCCCGACATCGACCGCCGACAGCATGGCCAGCATGGCGGCGACATGGAACAGCGGCATGGGCGACCAGATCCGGTCGGTCTCATCGAAGCCCCAGCGGTTGCGCCCGAGATTGCGCGCTTCGCGCACGATTGCCTCATGGCTAAGGATACAGCCTTTGGGGTTGGCCGAGGTGCCCGAGGTGTAGAGGATCATGCAGGCATCGCGCACCCGCACGCCCAGCCGGGCCTGGTGGATCACCGAGGAGCCGACACTGGCCGCGCCGGCGTCGAACGCGGTCCCATCGACGAAGCCGGGCGCCGTGGCGCCGCCGAGCAGGACGATCCGGCGGAGCTTCGGAGCGGCGTCGATGTTCAGGACCGCGTCGGTCCCGCACGCCGATATAGCCGGGAATGCCGCGGTCAGCCGCTCGACGAAATCGACGTGCTCGCCGCCTTCCGAATTGGTGAGGATCAGCTTGAGGTCGGCATTCCGGGTGACGTATTCGATCTCGGGCGGCTTGTACCGCGTGTTCATCAGCACACCGGTCGCGCCGCACAGGGCGACCGCGAACAGGCTGGTGATGAAGTCGATGCCGGACGGCATCAGGATGCCGACATGGTCGCGCGGCCGAATTCCCTGCGCCCAGAGCCCGCCGGCCCGAATCATGACCCGGCGCGCCAGCTCATCATAGGTCACGCTCTCGTCGGGAAAGGCGACGGCGATCTTGGACGGATCGCGATCCCGTGCTTCGAGCAGCAGGTCGCCGAGCGTGGTGACGGAGATCCGAATCCGGGACAGATCCTCGTTGCGTTTCGCTACTGTCATTCCGCCCATGCCCAAAAGACTTCTTCCGAGGTCGCTAGTCGAGTCGTCCCCAGAGAAGCCTAGCTCGCTGGCCGCTGCCCCTTTCGGCGGATAGGTGTGGGTCGGGTCGGTGCGGAACGCCAAGGTCGGGAACGCCCCTTCCGGCGAGCAGCCTCGCAAATCGCAAAATCGAGGGACTACGCCGTTTTGGCCGCAGCCGCGGTTTGGCGATGTCACCGCCGCTGGTTACCTATCTTTAGATAGTATCTGCAGCGGCCGGGCGGCTAGTATGGCTGGAATAGGCCGAGAGCCTCAGAGTTGATGGAATCAACCAAGAGGCCAGAATTGGGAGGATGTGCCTTGGGAGTAGTTCCGACCTCTATTGCGCCGCCGCGCTATCCGACCACGCAGATCGAGCGCCGGCGCATCGTCGAGCTGGTTGACGCCATCGACGAGTCGCGCGTGACGACGCTCTATGCGCCGGCCGGCTACGGCAAGACGGTGGCCCTGCTGCAAGTGTCCCGCCTGCTGTCCGGACGGGGGCGGCCGGTCCTCTGGCTCGCCGCCCGCGCCGGGATCGACACCACCAGCGAATTCGTGTCCGCCTTGAAGGCGGCGGCCGTGGTTGCCGGGCTCGACTGGTCCTCCTTGTCGACCGATGGTCCGATCAACGAATTGCTGGCGCTGATCGCCACGAAGCAATCTGCCCGCCCGGTCCTCGTTATCGACGACGCGCAGCGGTTGCCGCCCGAAATCCTGGCGCTCCTCACGCGCATCGTCGAGAGCGCGCGGGATGCGATCACGACGATCATCGCCTCGCGCAGCCTTGCGACCATTCCCATCGCCCGGTTGCGCTCGCTCGGCTATCTGACCGAAATCGGCATCGCCGATTTGCGCTTCTCGACGGCCGAGGCGGTCGAGTTCCTGGCCAAAGCCGGGCAGGGCCCAATCGATTCGGAACGGGTCCGGAAGCTGGTCGAGGAGACCGATGGCTGGGCCGCCGGCATCGTCATGGCCGGTCCGATCCGGCGCGACGAATGGCGGCTGAAGGAGAACACGACCAGTCGGTCGATCGGCCTGCGGCGCGAGATCGAAACCTATTTCGCCGAAGAGGTCATGGCGCCTCAGACCGGGGCCGTGCGCGATTTCCTGGTCAGCACAGCGGTGCTCGACGAGCTGACTCCAGGGGCGTGCGCGGCCATGACCGGCTGCGAGAACAGCCGGCGGACTCTCGAAGCCGTCGAGGAAGCCGGACTCTTCCTCGAGGCGACCGACCCCGAGCGCGTGAGCTACCGCTATCATCCGCTGTTTCGCGAGGTGATCCTGCGCCGCCTGTATGATCGCGACCCGGCGCGCGCCGCGGAACTGCATTTCCGCGCGAGCCGGTATTTCGCCGGCATTGGCAAGCTGGAGCGGGCGATCGAGCATGCCGAGCTCAGCCGCGACCGGAATTTCCTCGCCGATCAGCTCGATGCCCTGGCCGAGCCGCTGACCTATACTGGCTATCTGTACCGGATCGACCAGCTGGCCCGGGACATGCCCAGTTCGCTGCTCGCGTCGCGGCCGATGCTGCTGCTGGCCCTGGCCTGGCGCCGCATCCGGAGCCTGGCCTTCAGCTCGGCCGAGGCCCTGATCAGTGCCGCCGAAGCCTGCCTGCAGCAGAAGCGGGACGACGAAAACGTCAGCGAATGCTGGATCCGGGATTTCGAGCACACCATCGAGCACCGGCGCATCATGCTCGACGCGGCGCGCGACGACATGCAGAAGGTCGAGCAGCGCGCAGAAGCGCTGCTGGTGAAATTCGGCGACGATCAGCCCTATCTGAGCTGTACGCTGCTGGCCCAGCTGATGACCGCGCGCCGCGAACTCTATCACTTCCACGACATGCTCAAGCTCGAGGCCGAAACGCGCCGGGCGCTGTCGCGACCGGGATCGGATTTCGCTTCGATCGCGCTCAAGGCATCGGTCGCCGGAACCCTGATGGTCCAGGGCAAGATCGAGACCGCGCAGCAATGGCTCGAAGAGGCGTTCGACCTCGCCCGTTCGATCCAGGGCGAGGGCTCGGGGCTCGCGGCCTTGCCGGCGCTGCCGCTGGCCGAGCTGCATTACGATCGGGGCGATCTGGCAAAGGCGCGCGCGCTGGTCGATGCTCATCTGCCGCTGGCGCGGCAATGGGGCTTCGTCGACCAGCTGGCGGCCGGGCATATTGTCCATGCCCGCCTGCTGGCGGCCGAGGGCGATCTGGCCGGCGCGCTAAAGTCGTTGGACGAGACGCATCTCCTGGCGATCGAATGCGGACTAGACCGGCTGCGCGCCTATGTCGTCGGCGAGCAGGTACGCATGCTGATCCATAGCGGCGAGCCGAAGCTGGCTGCGGCGGCGTTCCAGGCCGACGATCTGGCGCCGGCCTCCGATCCCTTCCCGACGATGAACCCGACGCGGCAGCACGAAAGCGTGGCGATCTCCTGGATCCGGCTGGAGATGCAGTCGGACCGCCTGGTCCGCGCCCGCAAGGTCGCGAAGCGCTGGAGCGAGTTCGCGCATCGCAACCGCGCGATCCGATCAGCCGTGGCCTTCGAGCTGCTGCTCGCCGAAATCGCGGTCCTGGGCGGCGACCGCTCCGAAGCCCGGCGGTCGGTGCGCGAGGCCGTCACGCTGGCAGCGCCGGCCGGCTGGACGCAGATCTTCCTCGACGAAGGCGATGCGATCGGCTCGCTCCTGGTCGAGGCCTATGCCGACGGTCCCGCCCTGAACAGCGCACCCGATCAACTGGCGGCCCGGCTGGTCGCCGCATTCAGCGGCTCGCCGACCGTGGAACCCGAGGATGAGTACGGGCTCGGCAGCAAGCTGGTGAACCGCGAATTCGAAATCCTGCGCATGGTGGCCGGCGGCCTGCGCAACCGCGAAATCGGCAACCGTCTCGGGCTGACCGAGGGCACGGTTAAATGGTATATGCAGCAGATCTACGACAAGCTCGGCGTCCGCCGCCGGCCGCAGGCCGTGATGCGGGCACGCCAGCTCGGCATCCTGGCCTGACCTGCCTGGCGGAAGGTGCCGTTCGGCACTTTCCGCCGCATCGACGGCCAATCCAGAAAACAGGACTCGGGTAGGACCATGGCTCAGAGCAAGGTCATCATCACCTGCGCGGTCACCGGCGCGATCCACACGCCGTCGATGTCGCCACATCTGCCGGTCACCGCCCAGGAGATCGCCGATGCCGCGATCGGCGCGGCCGAGGCCGGCGCGGCCATCATTCATCTGCACGCGCGCAATCCCGAGACCGGGCAGCCCGACCAGGACCCGGCGCTGTTCACACCGTTTCTCTCGGTCATCAAGCAGCGCACCGATGCCGTGATCAATCTCACAACCGGCGGCGCACCCTGGATGACGGTGGACGAGCGCATGCGTCCCGCAGTGCAGTTCCAGCCCGAGGTCGCATCGCTCAACATGGGCACGATGAATTTCGGCCTGTTCCCGATGCTGAACCGCTACAAGGCGTTCAAGCATGATTGGGAGCCGAAGGCGCTGGAAGCCTCGCGCGACTTGGTCTTCAAGAACACCTATGCCGATATCGAGCGGCTCTTGACCATCCTCGGCCCGCTCGGCACGCGTTTCGAGTTCGAGTGCTACGACACCAGCCATCTCTACAATCTCGCCTATTTTCTCGATCGCGGGCTGGTCAAGCCGCCGCTTTTCATTCAGACCGTTTTCGGCATTTTGGGCGGCATCGGTTCGCATCATGAGGATGTCCTGCATATGAAGCGCACCGCCGACCGGCTGTTCGGCGATCAGTTCAAATGGTCCGTGCTGGGCGCCGGGGCGCGGCAGATGCCGATCGCGGCCATGGCGGCGGCGATGGGCGGCAATGTCCGGGTCGGGCTGGAAGATTCGCTATGGGCCGGCAAGGGCAAGCTCGCCGAATCGAACGCGCAACAGGTTCGGATCGTCCGCCAGATCATCGAAGGACTGGGCCTTGAAGTCGCGACTCCGGAAGAGGCGCGGGCGGTTTTGGACCTCAAAGGCGGCGATCGGACGGCGATCTGAGCCCACCGGGCATTCCATTCGAGCAGGAGAACAGAGATGTCCGGCGCGCTGGACGGCATTCGGATCATTGAGCTTGCCGGGCTGGGTCCGGCACCCTTCGCCGGTATGATGCTGGCCGATCACGGCGCGGAGGTGATCCGCATCGAGCGCGCCGGGCCGGAAGACCGCAGCTGGGGCGACCCGTCGAAGGACATCCTGCGGCGCTCGCGCACCATCCTCGGCCTCGACCTCAAGAACCCGGCGGATGTCGTCCGCCTGCGCGATCTGGCGAAGACTGCGCATGGGCTGATCGAGGGTTTCAGGCCCGGTGTCATGGAGAAGCTGGGGCTCGGACCGGACGTCCTGCTCAGCGACAATCCGGCGCTGGTCTATGGCCGGATGACCGGCTGGGGCCAGACGGGGCCCTTGGCCTGCGTTGCCGGCCACGACATCAACTATATCGCGCTGGCCGGCAATCTGCACAGTTACGGCCGGGCCGGTGAGAAGCCGACGCCGCCGATCAACGCCGTGGGCGATTTCGGTGGCGGCGGCATGCTGATGGCATTCGGCATACTGGCCGGCATTCTCTCGGCGCGCTCGACCGGGCGCGGTCAGGTAATCGATTGCGCGATGGTCGACGGTGCCGCCGTCCTCGCGGCCATGACCTGGTCGTTCCGCGCCATGGGCAGCTGGCAGGATGAGCGCGGCGTCAATCTGCTTGATACCGGGGCGCCTTATTACGACACCTATGAGACAGCGGATGGCCGCTATATCTCGATCGGGTCGCTCGAGCCGCAATTCTATCGGCTGCTCCGGGCCAAGCTCGGGCTGGCGGAGGATCCCGATTTCGACCGGCAGATGGATCCTCAGCGCTGGCCGGTGCTGAGGGAAAAGCTGACGGCGCTCTTTAAAACCAAGTCGCGCGACGCGTGGTGCGAGATCATGGAAGGCTCGGATATCTGCTTCGCGCCGATCCTGTCGATGGGCGAGGCGCCGTTCCATCCGCACAATCGAGCACGCGGCACCTTTACGGCGATCGACGGCGTGCTTCAGCCGACACCCGCACCGCGTTTCTCGGACACGCCGGCGCCGCCGCCACGCATGCCCGGCCGGGTCAGTCGAACAGAACCATGACCTTGGCGCTCGACGGCTGCCGCGCCGTCTCGAACGCCTCGGCGAATTGGTCGAACGGGAAGCGGTGAGTCACATAGGGCGCGATCTCCGCAGCCGTCGCCTGGGCGAGCACCGCAAGCACCTCCGGCAACTCGGTCGGATAGCCGACGGCCATGGTCAGTGACAGCTCTTTCAGCAGCATCGTTTGAAAATCGACCGGTACCGGTGCCGCATAAGCTGCCGTCACCACGATCCGGGCTTGGAACCGGGCGGCCTTGACGATGCTGTCCATCACGCCGGGGCCGCCGGCCATGTCGATGAACAGGTCCGACCCGACCGTGGGCTGTCCCAGCACAGGCGCCGCCGCGCCATGGATACGGCCCAGCGCGTCCATCAAATTCGTCGTTGCCGGATTGACGGTCTCGGTCGCGCCCATCGCGCGGGCGAGCGCCAGCCTGTCTTGGGACAGATCGACCGACACGATGCCGCGGATCCCGCGACGCTTCAGCCAGAACACCGCGGCCAGCCCGATCGGCCCGGCACCGAAGACGACGATTTTCTCCTCCGCCGAAACCTTACCCTGATTGACGCCGTGCAGCCCGACGGCGAAGGGTTCGACCAGTGCCGCCCGCTCGGCCGGCATCCCGTCCGGCAATGCCAGCAGATGCAGGCCAAGCGCCGCGTTCCGTATCAGCAGATACTCGGCAAAGGCGCCTTCCGAACCGCCATTGCCAATGACATTGTCGGTCGCGCCCATCGGGTTAATCACGACGCGCAATCCCGACGCGATGCCTTCGACCTCGGCCCCCGTTGCCACGACGATGCCGGCGGCCTCATGCCCGAGCGGCCAGGGCTCGCTCCCGCGCTGAAAGCCGTATTTGGCGAAAGTCAGATCGCTGCCGCAGATGCCGCAGGCCTCGATCTTGAGCAGGATGTCGCGCGGTCCGACGCTCGGCCGCGCGATCTCGTCGATGCGGATATCGTTCGGACCATGGATATTGACGATTCTCATCCTGCGTTCCCCTTGCGGCACGACGAGAATTTTGGCGGGGGCGCCGGCCTGAGGGCAACCGCGGACAGTATCGGCACCCCGTCATTGTTGTTCTTCAGTAGACGAACAACTCCTTGCGCAGCCCGATGATGTCGCTGCAATCGGCGCTGACATTGTCGCGATAGGCGAAATCGCCTTCGGCCTGACGGGCGGCCAGATCCTGCATCAGCAGGCGATAACGCTGGCCGGCGGCATCGAAGCGCGAATGCAGGTCGCGCCGCTTGGTCTCGCGCATGTAGCGCGGGCTCTGCGGCGAGGTCATCGAACTGTCCTGGCGCGAAACCAGATAGCTCGCCTTGGGCATGACGTGCCGGAACATGAAGCCGGCATTGGACGTGTTCATGGCGTAGTCGAGCCGGGTGCGGTCGCGCGTCTCGGGCACGCAGGGATGGAACAGCGGCACGTCATCGCCCGGCGAGAACCGGCCATAGGCGATGGCGCAATGGCTGCGCAGAAAGATATGGATGACCTGCCGGATATCCTGGGTCGGCTGGCGGATACCGCTGAAGAACTTCATCACCGGCGCAACCGACTTGCCCTTGCAGGTGCGGACCATCGTCACGGTCTCGCTGGTCGAATAGACCTCGACCGATTCGGATTCCGATTTCTCGTCGCCCACGATGTTGGCGTGCAGGAAATCGGCATGCGTCAGATCGATCAGGTTCTCGAGCGAGAGCGGCGCCGCGCAGTCGAAGCGGACGGTGCCGACCATGTAGCCGGGCAGGCCGCCTTTCGGCGGCAGAAAGGGCAGGCTCGGCAAATGGGCGGGGTCGGCTGCCTCGGGATTGCCGAACCAGCCCCAGACATAGCCGTAGCGTTCCATCACGGGATAGCGGCCGGTGCCACCGGTCAGGGGGCTCGCCGGGCGCGTTGCGTGTTCGTTCGGGTGGAATTCGGCAGCGACTGCCTTGCCGTCCTCGCGCCACAGGAAATAAGGCTGCGAATAGATCGAGCGGCGTACCGGCTTTGGGCCGACGCCCGTCGAATGCGCCAGCGGGAACCACGCGTCGCGCATCGCCAGCCTATGCGGCACCCAATTGTTGACGCTGTTCAGCGCAGCCGGTGGGGTCGGCACGGCGCTTTCGATCGGGCGTTCGAGTGCATCGGGCATGGTTCTCATCCTTTTCAGGCGGCCGCAGCGGCGCGCAGATCTTCGCCATGGCGTGAGGCAGACGGCTTCAGCGTGCGAAGCGCCGCGGCATCGATCGTCTGCCGGACGCGGAACGGTGCGCCGAAACCCAGCAGCTTGGCGTGGAAACCGGGACGGGTCGCGCCGATCCGGCAGCGCCAGCGGATTGCCGTCACGCCGCGCGCGGCCGGGACCGGAGCGATGACGGCGCTGAGCAAGGTGTTGAAATCGGTATCGCGCAACGTCAGCTCGGTCTCGCCGGTGACCGGGTCGGAGCGGGTCAGCGCGGTAATCGGGAAATCTGCACTGAACGGTGCCGGCCAGTGCAGATGCTTCCACTGGCAGCTCCGTTCCATGACGAGCTTGCCGTCCTCTTCGTGCAATTCGGACATCAGGTAGGGTGTGAAATGAACGCCGCGGATGTCGAGCAAGAGACCGGGATCGTCATACAGCGCCGCCACGTAATGCGCCTGATCGAGCGTGACATGAGCGGTGCCCGACAGCGGCATCATCGTCTCGGTCGGCGCCGGCGGCACGGCGGCAGGATCGAGGGCGACGCGGACCAGGCCGCCGCCCTCGGCGACGGCGAAACGCTCGGCCTTGTAGAGCGGCGGGAAGCGCTGATCGTCCTTCATATTGGGAATTTCGGTCAGGCGGCCGGTCGCGCCGTCATAGCTCCAGCCATGATAGCCGCACTGGATCCAGCCATTGTCGCGGATGCAGCCGAGCGAGAGCGGGGCGCGGCGATGCGGGCAGCGATCCTCCAGCGCGCGCACCACGCCCTGCTTGTCGCGCCACATCACAATGGGCTGATCGCCGATATCGACCGAAAGCGGCTTCTTGCCGGTCACTTCCTCGCTGCGGGCGACGGTCCACCATAGGACATTGACTTGATTCGTCATAACGCGACCTTCCTCCCGAAACGAATATTGACACACGACAATTTATGGGTCAAGCCGGAGTCATGTCGATGGTTAAAGAGAGCGATCCCGCCAAGCCGAAGCTCGTCGGACGCCGCCGAGGCCGGCCAACGAGCGATGCGGCGCATGCCGTGCCCGAGGCCCGCGTCCTCGACCTTGCCTTTCACGCCTTTGCCGAGCGGGGCTATGAGGGCACGACGTTGCGCGAACTCGCGAAGGAGCTGGGGGTCAGCCACAATCTCTTGAACGTGCGGTTCGGGGCGAAGGCCGATCTCTGGCGACGCGCGGTCGATGCCCGGGTCGCGCAGGTCGCGCCGCCGGTCTTCGCTGCCTTCGACGCGCCGGATCTGAGCGACGAAGAGCGGTTGCGCCAGCTTGTCCACCGCTTCTGCACCTGGGCGACGCAAAATCCGGGCTTCGTCAGCCTGTCCTATATCGAGGGCCGGCGCGCGACCTGGCGCCTTGATGTCCTGGTCACCGCCTATATCCTGCCCTTCAAGCAGCAACTCGACGCGCTGCTCGCCCGCGTAGCGGCGACCCGGCCGATCCGTAGCATTTCCACGAGCGCCTTCATGGCGATCCTGGTCCAGGGCGTCGGCTTTTATTTCGCCTCGCGCCCGCTGCTCGACCGGCTCGGCACGGCGGACGAGATCGCGCCCGACCAGATCGACGGGCAGGTCCGGCTCCTGGCCGAATTCATCCTGGCCGGGCTGTTGTCGCGCGGGGGCGACACGGCTGTTGGCTGATCCTGTCGTCGGGCAGGGGCGGACGGCAGGCGCGGGTCACACAGTCACGGTTTCAGCATTCTGTCGAAGAGGATCGGAATGACGCGTCTCGAAGGTAAGGTGGCGATCGTGACCGGCGGCGGCGGCGGGATCGGCGCCGCAGTCGCGCTGCGCCTCGCGAGTGAAGGCGCTCGCGTCGCCATTGCCGATCTGTTCGAGGATAGCGCGGCCAGGGTCGCGGTTTCGCTCGGCGACCGGGCCCTCGCCATCGGCTTCGACGCGGCGCAGCCGGATTTCGGTGAAGGCCATGGTCGAGCGGACGGTCGCGCGCTTCGGCCGGCTCGACATCCTGCACAACAATGCCGCGCTGACCGATCCGGAGCGCCAGTCGCAGGATACGACGGCGATCGACATCCCGTTCGAGATCTGGAACGCGACCATGTCGGTCAATGTCGGCGGCTATCTGCTCGGCTGCAAATACGCGCTGCCGCATATGATCGCGGGCGGTGGGGGCTCGATCATCAACACGGCGTCGGGCTCGGGCATTGCCGGCGATCTGGCGCGCATCGCCTATGGCTCATCCAAGGCCGCGATCATCGCGCTGACCAAATACGTCGCGACTCAGCATGGCCGGCAGGGCATTCGCTGCAACGCGATCGCGCCCGGGGTGATTCTGACCGAGGCCTTGTCGCGCGCGGCACCCGGATTGACCGATATCATCAAGCGCCATGTGCTGACGCCGCGCTTCGGCACGCCGGAGGATGTCGCGGCGCTGGTCGCCTTCCTGGCCTCGGACGAATCCGGTTACATTACAGGCGAGACCATCGGGATCAATGGCGGCAGCCTCTCACATCAGCCGCATTATGCCGATCTGGCTGCGGCGATGGCCGGCGACGCCTGACGGCACCAAGGACAAACGCGGACAGGGATGATCGCATGACGGCCAAATTGCAGCCTGAAATCGTCGTGGAACGGCTGAGCGCCTGGCTTTCGGCGAAGAAGCCGGACTGGCGCGATCTCACCGTGGCGCCGATCGGACGTGCAGGTCGGTTCGGGCTTTTCAGCCGAAATTTTTTTCGTCGACGTGACCTATACCGATGCCGAGGGGCGGACCGAACGGACGCTGGTCGTGCGCCGCCAGCCGCAGACCTACGAGGTCGTATTCGGCAGCGACCTCAGGATCCAGGCGGATATGATGGCGGCGCTCGATGCGCGCGGCGATGTCCTGGTGCCGGCCTGGATCGGGCTGGAAGAGGATCCCTCGATCCTCGCGGCGCCGTTTCTGGTCATGGGACGTGTCGAAGGCCGGGCGGCGACGCAGCGGCCGAACTATAACCTCGAAGGCTGGCTGGTCGAGTTCAAGCCAGAGGAACGCAAGCGCGCCTGGGCCAATGCGATTCAGGCATTCGCGAAGATCCACGCGATCGACTGGGAGGACGGGTTCCGCTCCTCGACCGGCCCGACCGCGGCAAGCCGGGGCTGGAGCAATATCTCGGATACCTGGTCGAATGGCATAAGGTGGCGGGACAGGGCCGCACGATGCCGATCGTCGATGCGGCGCTCGACTATGTCCTGAAGCACCGCCCGGACGATGCCGATTGCTGTGTGCTGTGGGGCGATCCGACACCGTCCAACACGATGTGGCGGCCGGATGGCAGCGTCGCGGCGCTGATCGATTGGGAGTTGGCGGCGCTCGGCCCGTCCGAACTCGATCTCGCCTGGTGGCTCTATTTCGACGATTTGTTCAGCCGGCGCTTCGGCGTGACCCGGCTGGAGGGCCTGCCGACCCGCGACGAGACGATCGCCCTCTATGAGGCGGCGTCGGGCCGGAAGCTTCGCCATCTCGATTATTACGACATCGTCGCTGCGCTGCGCATGACGCTGGTCGCTGTCGGCGCGTTCAACCGGCTTGTCGGGCAGGGCGTGCTTCCCGCCCGAACGAAAGCCTGAACGGCAATCTGATGACGCTCTACCTGGCCGAGCGGCTCGGATTGCCGCTGCCTCATCTCGGCGCGGATTTCCGGGAATTCATGAGCCATCTGACGCCGGTCGAAGAGCCGCCGTCTGAGCTCTGCGCTATAGCTGATTCTGGCCCGCCGCCTCGAACAGCTTGCGGAAATCGGCGACGCTTGCCTGGTGGGCGGTAAAGCCGCCATCGACCGGGATGAGTGCGCCGTTGATGAATTTCGACTCATCCGAGGGCCAGGAACGCGACGACATTGGCGATGTCGCGCGGCACACCGAGCGCCGGGTTCAGATGGTGGTCGAGCAGGATGTCCTTGACGATCTGCGGCGTCGTCTCGATGGCGAGTTCGGTCAGCACGAAACCGATCGCGAGGACGTTGGAGCGGATGCCCTGCTGCCATATTGCGTGGCGATGAAGCGGCTGAGATTGATCAGCGCCGCCTTCGAGGCGCCATAGGCGGTCAGCGTCGATTCGCCGAGCACGCCGAAGCCGGAGGCGGAATGGATGATCGTGCCGCCGCCCGTCGCGATCATCGCCGGGATGGCATGCTTGCACATCAGCATCGGGCCGCGGGCATTGACCGCCATCGCAGCGTCCCAGGCGGCGGCATCGAGGTTGACGACGTCGAGATCCCGCGCGCGCTGAGCAGGGTTCTGCAGGGCCGCGTTGTTGTGCAGGATGTCGATCCGGCCGTGGCGGTCGACGACGCTGCGGATGACGCCGGCGATCTGCTCTTCGCTGGTGACGTCGAGGCTCGCCGGGAAGGCCTTCAGGCCGGCTGATGCGATGTCGGCGGCCGCGCGCTCGGGCGCCGGCTGCGTCGATATCGGCGAGGATTGCCGTCGCCCCTCGCTCGGCCATGACGCGCGCCGATTCCTTGCCGATCCCGTGGGCGGCGCCTGTGACGATTGCGACTTTTCGGGCGAGCGGGTTCGACATGCTGACTCTCCTGTTCCGCGCCTGTAGACTGTCGGGTTACCGCAGGGGCGCACCTATAGGAAGGTAGGATGCATGGCCGTCCCAGACCGCCACCATGGCCATGGACTTCAGGCGGAGGGAACGATGGCCATTGGATTGCTCGATCGGAGCCGTTACGGGCTCCTGGGCGGTGATTGCCGGCGGCTCGGACGGGACCGGCGCCTGCTTCGCCCGCGAGGCTGCCGCATCCGGCATCAATCTGCTGCTGATCGCGCGCCGGCCGGGGCCGCTCGAAGCATTGGCCGTCGAGCTGCGCCGCGAGCATGGCGTCGAAATCCGCACTGTTTCGCACGATCTCAGCGCACCGGACGCGACGGCGCGGATGGCGCAGGCGACCGAGGGGCTGGAGGTCGGGCTCTATATCTCCAATGCCGGCGCGGAATCGGGCGGGCATCATTTCCTGGATACGCCGCTCGAGACGATCCATCAGCTGATCGCGCGCAACGTCCTGACCGTCGCGGATGCCTGCCATCATTTCGGCGGGCTTATGCGCGCGCGCGGCCGCGGCGGGCATCGTGCTGATGGGATCGGGCGCCGGGCTCGGCGGCCAGCCCGGCGTTGCCGCCTATGCCGGCGTCAAGGCTTTCGTCCTCACCTTGGCCGAATCGCTCTGTCGGAGCTACGCGGCGCCGGCGTGGATGTGATCGGCATCGCCGCCCCGATCATGGAAACACCGACGCTCCGCCGGACGCTGGGCGATATGCAGATCCCCGGCATCTTCCAGGCCGACGATGTTGCGCAAAATGCGCTTCGGCGCCTGCCGGAGGATGCAGCTACATCTATGCCTTCGGCGAGCAGCCCCGAGGACGCCGAGCACCAGACGAAACTCCGACGGGATCGCGTTCTCGAAGTCGAGCGGATCAGCGCGGCCCTGTTCAGCGGCCATTGAGATGCTGCAGCCGCCCGGGTCGATCATCGAACTGTGCCATGTCGTCGCCGACATGGATGCTGCCGTCGCGCATTGGACCGGCACGATGGGCGCCGGACCGTTCTTCGTCGGCGACATGCGCTTCGATGACGGGCATGGTTACCGCGGCGTGCCGGCCACCTTGGCGATCCGGGTCGCGTTCGGCTTCTCGGGCGGGCTGCTGATCGAACTGGTCCAGCCGCTCGCCGGCGATCGCTCGGTCTTTACCGAGCAGTTGGAGCGGCGCGGGCCGGGCTATCATCACGTCATGCTGCGCGAGGATTACGACCGGGCTCATGGCCCGGCTGAGCGCGCAGGGCCACGCGGTCGCGTTGGAGAGCACCACGCCGCTCGGCGAGCGTTGCACGCTGTTCGATACCCAGGACATGAACGGCGGCTTCATCGAGATCATGGATCTGCATATCGGCTTCGGCCGCCTGACGGAGGCCATGGCCGCCGCTCATGAAACCTGGGACGGCAGCGCGCCGCAGCGCCCGCTCGGCCCCCTCTTCGCCACGATCATGGGAGATCACCAGTGACTTCGGTACTCGACCGCTTTCGGCTGGAGGGGGTGCACCGCGATCCTGACCGGCGTCGGCCCCGGTGTCGGCGAACATGTCGCCAAGGCCTATGCCGAACTCGGCGCCAATGTCGTGATATCGGCGCGGTCGGCGGACCGGCTCGACCGCATCGCCGGCGAGATCAACGCACTGTCGGGCGGCAAAGCCGTGCCGGTCGCAGCGGATGCCGGAGTGGCGGCGGATCTGGGCCGGCTGGTCGAGGCGGCGCATGACCATTTCGGCCGGGTCCATATCGTGTTCAACAACGCTGCCGCCGGCGTGGTCTATGCCAAGGATGGCGGGCTCTGGGCCAATACCGACGAGGTCTGGAAGACTGCGTTCGACGTGAACGTGCTCGCGACCTGGCGGCTCGCCGAGCTCACCACTCAAGACATGGCAGCGCATGGCAAGGGCAGCATCATTTCGGTGCAGAGCTGCGGCGGCTTCACGCCGATTCCCCCGGCCGTGGCCTATGGCGTCAGCAAAGCGGCGCTCGCCTTCCTGACCCGCTCGCTGGCCAAGGCGCTCGCCCCCGCATACAAGGGTAACGCGCTGTGCGTCGGCTCGATGAGCCCGGACGGAAAGGAAGCGGAGATCCACAAGGGCCTCGGCCCTGGCCGAACGCAATGCGATCAAGCGCTTCGGTGCCGCGGACGAAGCGGTCGGGGCTGCCGTCCTATTGGCGAGCGACGCGTCGAGTTACACGACGGGAAGCACCATCTTCGTCGAAGGCGGCAGAGTCGGGACGATTTCCTGACAAAGCGTGCCAAGAGATAAACCCTTCTCCTGCATTGAGCGTGTGAAAATATTATCAAAGGCCGCACTGATCTTCAGTGGGGCGGGCGTCCCGCCCGCCTTGCCGGCGGAGCCGGCATCAGCGGCGCCAGTTACTGCCGCCTTCGGCGGCATGGCGGGCGAGACGCCCGCCCCACTTTCTGTCAGCGAGAACCCAGACGGATACATTTACAGCCTCATTGCGGGAGAAGGTGGCGAGCGTAGCGAGCCGGATGAGGGTGAGATGCGCAAGCATCTTAGATCTTGCAAACGGCTCGACCCTCACCCTCCCAGCGCTGTTGCGCCCGGTCCCTCCCTTGTGTGCGGTAGAGGGGCTTTGCCACCATTTCAGCGCCTCGGGCACCTCGGCCGGGACCAATGACAGGACTTCCCGGTCCTCAATAAGCGCCCGGCGGCGAGATGTTCGGCGTCACGCCCAGGCGGTCGCGGCCATAGATCTCGTAGCTCAGCATCGGGACATTGGTGACGTGGCGAAGCCCGACATGGATGTCGCGCCAGTAGCGGCTGAGCGGGTTCGAATGCAGGAAGGCCGACGAGCCGGAAATGAACATCAGCGATTCGATCGAATTGTGGATCAGGTCGACGATCTGCGCGCATTGCGCCTTGTGCTTGGCGCGCATGGCGAAGGTGAACGCGCGGCCGGTCAGGGCGATCTCGTCGAGCAGCCCGGTGGCGCTGAACAGCAGCAGCCGCGCCGTGTCGAGCTGCGAGGCGACACGGCCCAGGCTCGTGGACGGCGGCGCCGGATTCGCTGCGGTTCTTATAAGTCGTCGTGACGATCGGCTTCTTCGGCGTCTCGGCCTCGACGATTTCCAGCATCGCCTCGGCTGCACCGAGCAGTTGGGCCAGGCCGGTGGCGCGCACGACCGGCACGACCGGCATGATGTCCGACGGCGCCCCCCAATGCCGCTTGTTCGGTTCGACATGGCCGAAGGGCTTGTCCATCATCACCATCAGATGGTCGGGCACGAAGACGTCGGTGGCGACGCTGGTGTCCGAGCCGGTACCCTGCATGCCCGTGACGTACCAGGTGTTCTTGATCTCGAGCTGGCTGAACGGGATGTAGACCATGTTGATGCCGGGGGACGACCGGGCCGTCATAATTCTCCAGCACCGCGCCGGCCTGGGCCCAGTCGGCTTGGCGCGAGCCGGAGGTGTAAGGCCAGCTGCCGTTCACGATCCAGCCGCCATCGACCTTGCGCGCCTTACCGGGCGGATTGTAAGCACCGCAGACCAGCTTCGGGCCATTGCCGAACAGCGCCTCCTGCGTCGCGTCCGAGGTCAGGCTCGACACCCAGGTCGTGCCGTTGACGATCTGCGATACCCAGGAGATCGACGGGTCGCCCTTGGCCAGCTCGATCTCGACCCGGGCGAAATCGCTGAACGAAATGCCGGCGCCACCCCAGCGCCTGGGCAGCAGCAGCGTCAGGAGATTGTTGTCCTTGAGCGCCTTGTCCACGGCGGGTGTCGGCGAGCGCAGGCGCTCCCCTTCGGCGGCTTCGGCCTGGAGCAGGTGGACGCAGCTCACGCGCCTTGGCGATGAAGGGCTCGGCATCGCCGAAACCGATCGGATGCGGCTTGAGTGTCTCGGCTGCGATTGCCACGGCTATATCTCCTCGTTTGCGGGGCATCCGGCCCGAGAGTTCATTGATCCAGCTCTGCAGGATGTCCGGCGTCGCTTCCCAGATCTCGGACCAGCGCCGGTCCGCCGGCACGATCAGGCTGCTGAGCTGCATGCGGACCAGCGCCTCGACCAGCGCCTCGCGGTCGAGCGGCTGGTCCGACAGCGTGTCGAGGTGATCGAAGGAGCGCTGCAGCGCGTCGCGCACGGCCGCCTTGTGGCGGGCGAAATGGCTGCGGAAGAAATCGAGATGGAAGCCGGGCTCGATCTCGAAGATGCGGTCGGGCGTGTGCTCGGTGGTGAAATGCGAGAAAAAGCGCATGACCGCACGGAAACGCTCGATCGGATCTTCGTGACGATCGGCCTCCGCGCGGACGCCGTTCTCGAAATTCAGCGAGACGAATTCGCTGACGGCGGCGAGCACCTGCTCCTTGGTCGAGAAATATTTGTAGAGCGTGCCGCGCGAGACGCCGCTCGCATCGCTGATATCGCTCATCGAGAGCCGCCGGGCGCCCTGCCGGCCGATGGCGTCGGAGCGCGCCTTCGAGGATCCGCACCATGCTGGCCGGCATGCGGGCGCTTTCGCGGCCCGATACGTCGCTCAGTTGCGGGACCGGGCCTGTCATGTCGCTTCCTCGAGCTCCGTCAGGTTGTGCGGTTTGCTGACATAGCCGGGCAGGTTCTGCCCGCCATCGACGTTGATCAATTCGCCGGTGATGAAGCGCGACATTTCCGAGGCGAGGAACACCACGACCGGGCCGATATCCTCCTCCGGATCGCCGGCGCGGAGCAGCGGGTTGTTGGCCGTTGCCGCCTCCAGGAAGCCCGGCACGTCCCGGACCAGTTGGGCGAAGACCTGGCCGAGACCGGTCGGCGAGATGGCGTTGACGCGGATGTTGAACCGGCCCCAACTCGACCGCGGCGCTGCGGGTCAGTCCGATCAGTGCGGATTTCGCGATGTTGTAATCGGCATGCAGCCAGGCGCCGGTATCGGCGTCGATCGAATAGAAATTGACGACGCTGCCGCCGCCCCGCTTGCGCATATGCGGAAAGGCGGCCTGCATGCCCCACCAGCTGCCCCAGAGCGCGATCTCCAGGGTGCGCTTCAGCATCTCGTCGGTCTTCTGTTCGAGCAAGATGTTGGGCGACAGCGTCGCGGCGTTGTTGACCAGCACGTCGACGCCGCCGAAATGCTCGACCGTGCGTTCGACCATCGCCTCGACATCGGTCTTGACGCCGACATCGGCGGCGAAGCCCAGCGCCCTCGGCGCCCAGTTCGCGCCGGATCGTCTCCCCGATCGACAGCATCTGCTGCTCGCCGCCCGACAGCGTGCGGCCAGCCTGGCGGGTCTTCTCGGCTAACCGGGGAAACAGCGCGAAGATCCGCTCGAAGGCGGCTTTCGGCGGCCGGCCGAACCCCTTGCTGACACCCATCGACAAGTTCTCGTCGACCGTCAAATCGGGAAAGATCAGCCTTTCTTCCGGGACATAGCCGATGCCGCGGCGGGCAATCGCGTAAGGCGGCAGGCCGGCGATGCTCTCCGCCTCGAACAGGATCTCGCCGCTGGTCGCCGGCATCAGCCCCATCACGGATTTCAACGTCGTGCTCTTCCCGACGCCGTTGCGGCCGAGCAGGCAGACGACTTCGCCCGGGCCGCAGCCGAGCGTGACGTCGTGCAGCACCTGGCTGCGATCATAGCGGGCGCCGAGCGCGCGGATCTGCAGCATCTAGCCGGCCTCCTCGCCCAGATAGATGCGCTGGACGTCCGGGTCGGCGCTGACCTCGGCCGGTGTGCCTTCGACCAGCACGCGCCCGTAATCGAGCACCGTGATGCGGTCGGACAGCGCGTAGACGACATCCATGTCGTGGTCGATCAGGATCAGGCTGCGCTGGCCGATGATCCCTTTCAGGAGAGTGATCAGGTCGCGCGTCTCGGCCGCCGACAGGCCCGCTGCCGGTTCGTCGAGAATGATCAGCTCCGGATCCTGCGCGAGGACGAGCGCGATATCGAGCGCCGCTGCATGCCGTAGGGGAGCGTATCGACCCGTTCGCCCAGCACGGCGGAGAGCCCGAGCAGAGCCGCGACGCGCTCCGTCTCGGCCGCGATGGAGCCGAGCGCGGCCAGTCGTTTGACCGGGGCTGACATGGAGCCCATGCCGGCGCAGCACCGCATTGCGGATATTCGCTCGGACGCTGGGTCTCGCCGAACAGGCTCAGGATCTGGAAGGAGCGCCCGATCCCCAGGCGGTTTCGGCGATGCGGCGGCAGGGCGGTGATGTCCTGGCCGCGATAGAGGATGCGCCCGGCATCCGGCGCATGCTTGCCGGTAATGACATTGATCAGCGTGGTCTTGCCGGCGCCGTTCGGGCCGATCAGGCCGCGGCGCTCGCCCGGCGCAAGACTCATCGACAGACGGTTTGAGCACCGGCGCCGCGCCGAAGCCCTTGGAGATGCCGTGCAACTCAAGGAGAGCAGGCTCAGTCATCGCGACGACCGCCGGCGCGGGCGAAGAGCGTCACGGCCAGCCCGGCGAGCCCGCCGGGGACCGTGACGATGAAGGCGAGGCCCATCCAGAGCTGCCAATGCTGGGTCAGCGACGACAGCCGATCCGAGCCGAAGATATAGAGCGTGCTGCCGACCAGCGGCCCCCAGAACCAGCCGGTGCCGCCGATGAAGGCCATGATGATCACGGTGGTCGAGAGCGTGAGGTCGATGCTGTCGGTCGAGACGAAGCTGTTATGCACCGCCCAGAGCGCGCCGGCGACACCGGCGACCAGCGCCGAGACGGCGTAATTGGCGAGCTTGACGCGATGCGTGTCGTAGCCAAGGAAGGCAGCACGCTCCTCGTTCTGGCGCACCAGCTGGACGGCATTGCCGAAAGGCATCAGCTCGAGCAGCGCCCAGACGACGAGTGCCACCGGAATGAGGAACGCGACCGACAGCCAGTAAAGCTGCGCGATCGAGGGGTTGGTCAAATGCCAGCCCGGCAGCAGGACGAGCGAGGCGGGCGTGAAACCGTCGAGCCCATCCGTGCCGCCAGTGACGGCATGCCATTTGAAGGCGATCGTGTAGAGGAAGGCGGCGATGGCCAGTGTCGTCATCGAAAAATAGGCGCCCGAACGGCGCACACAGATATGGCCCAGCACCAGGCCGAGCACGCTGGCAATGCCGGCCGCGGCAAACACCAGCACCGGCACCGGCGCGGTCGGAAACGCTTTCAGCAGCAGCGCCTCGGCATAGGCCGCCACGCCGAAGAAGGCGGCATGGCCGAAGGAGAGCAGCCCGGCATATTTGAAGACGATGTTGAAGCTGATCGCGAACAGGCCGAGCAGCACGGCCTGGCCGAGATCATTCAGCGCCGCCTCGGGGATAAGGACTGGTGCCGCGATGAGCGCGGCGAGCAGTCCGGTCGTCGCAGCACTTCGGCGGTGCGGCCCCGCTCATTTCCCGCATCGCCTGCCGTCAGGACGGCGATCAGCCTGACCGGCACGCTCATGCCGTACCGCGCGCGCCATAGAGCCCGAGCGGGCGGAACAGCAGTACGCCGCCCAGCACGATGAACGGGAAGAACAGCGCATAGTCCGAAAAGAACACGCTACCGAAACCCTGCACCAGGCCCAGTAGCCCCGCGACGTAAAAGGCGCCGCGCAAGCTGCCCAGCCCGCCGGCGGACGACGACGATGAAAGCCTGGACCAGCGCGTCATTGGCCATGGCGGGGTAGGCGCCGACCATCGGCGTCATCACTACCCCGGCCACGGCCGCGAGATAGATGCCGACCAGGAAAACCAGCGAGTGGATGCGGTTCAGCCGAAAGCCCAGCGCCTCGACCATCTGCGGATAGGCGGCCGCCGCGCGCACGACCATGCCGAGCCGTGTGCCGCCGATCAGCAAGGCCAGGGCCGCGACCAGCAGGATGGCGATGCCGATGATGAACAGGTGATAGGCGGGCAAGGTCGCGCCGAGGATGACGACATGCCCGGCCAGGCTGGGCGGCGGCTGTACGGTCAGCGCATTGCCGCCCCAGATCATCTTGGTCGATTCGGCGATGACATAGGCGATGCCGATGGTCAGGAGCAGCTGCGGCGTATGGCCGGCCGCATAGAGCCGGCGAAACAGCAGGCTCTCGATGACGAGGCCGCCCAGCGCCGTCGCCGGCGGCGCCAGCAGCAGCGCCAGCCAGAAACTGCCGGTGCTGGCCGCGATCGCGAAGGCGAGATATCCGGCCAGCATATAGAACGAGGCATGGGCGACGTTGAGAAAGCCCAGCATGCCGAAGACCACCGTCAGCCCGGGACGCGATCAGGAAGGCGAGGCTCCAATAGGTCAGAGCGTCGAGCCCGCCGGCCACGAGCAGGCTTGCCAGATGCGCGCTCACGATCGGAGCCCCGCGTCGATCAGCAGCGGCAGCACTTCGGCCCCGAAGAAATCGAGATCCGGCTGGAAATCGTAGAAGCTCAGCTGCACGCCGTCGATTCCGGCCGCATGGAGGCGGGCGAGGCTTTCGGTGACGCGCTGCGGCGAGCCGATGATCTGCAGATTGCCGCCGCCGAGGCCGCGCTCGCGCGTGCCGTCATACTGCTTGCGGTTGCGCCAGGCATGGGCATCGCTGTCGAATTTGCCGGCGGCGAAGCCGGTCGGTTCCGACTGTTCTATGATGGCATCCGCATAGGCTTCCGCCTCGGCATCGGTCGGCCGGCAGATGATCAGCGGATTGATCAGAACCCGCAGCGCCCGGCCGGCGCGCCGCCCGGCGTCCTTCACCCGCGCGACATGGGCCGGCAGATCGGCAATCGCGGTCTCGAACGCCGTGCCGGTCGGGCTGCTGATGAAAGCGATATCGGAATGCCGCGCGGCGAACTCGATGCCGGCATCGGATCCGGTGGCGTTCACCAGGATCGGCCGGCCGAACAGCGGCTTCGGCGTCACGAAGGCTTCGTGCATCCGCCAGGCGGCGGCCTCGTACGAGAAATTCTCGTCGGCCTGCCAAAGATGCTTGACGACGCCCAGGAACTCGTCGGCCAGGGTATAACGCTGGTCGTGCTCGATCCGCGGCGCGCCGAACATCTCATGCTCTACGGCACGATGCCCCGTCACCACATTCACGCCCCAGCGTCCGCCGGAGATGTGATCCAGCGTCGCGCCGAATTTGGCGAAATGCAGCGGGTGCCACGGCCCGTAGAGCACATGGGGCGGTCGAGATCAGCAGAATGCGCGTGGTGATCGCGGCCAGTGCCGCGACGCTGATGAAACTGTCGATCGCCTGGCCGTCCCTGGACCTCGTTATAGCCGCCCTTGGGCAGCCATTGCGCCAAGCCGAAGACCAGATCGAAGCCCAGCGCCTCGGCCTTGCGGGTCAGCGCGGCGTTGTAATCGAAGGTCCAGGTCGTCGTGCGCGGCAGGCGGGACGCCGTCCAGCCGCCCCGATTGGATCGGCAGGAACAGCCCGAGCATCAGGGGCTGGCGCAACGCCCGTGCCAGCGGGCTGTGCGGAAAGCTCTCGGGGGAACGGGGCGCAACGAGGGTCATGACGGCCGGACGCTGAAGCGCGCATCGCCGACGCGCGCGACGAACGAGTGGAGTTTCCGGCGCAGATAGTCCCGCATCGCCGCACTCCGAGTGGAAAGCCCGGCCCTGTCTTCGACGGGCGGGCACGGCCATTGCTGTGTCTCGGGGCGGCATGCCCCGCTTTAGCCGCATTTGTTAAGCGCCGCGCAATCTGGGTTGATCAAATCGGCGCTGTTGATAACAGATAAAACACCATTTTATAAAGTGTATTCCAGAATTAGTGCATATCTGTCATGTTTAATGCTGTGGATCGGCGTAGAAGGGCCGAGAGTGAACGCCAAGGTGGCGGGTGAGCTGTCCCTGGAAAGCGAGGCCGGTAGCCTGATGCAGCGTGCGCTCAATCTTGCTGCGGTCGCGGCCTGCTGGCATTCGTCGTCATCATCGGGACGAATATCCCGCCTCGAGGGGGAGATCGGCTGCTCAACGCCTCCTACGATCCGACACGAGAACTCTACCAGAGCCTCAATCCGCTCTTCGTTGCCGCGTATGAGAAGCAGACCGGGCAACATCTCACGATCGTCCAGGCGCATCGCGGATCGTCGCGCCAGGCGCGCGCCGTGATCGACGGCGAGGAGCCGGCCGATGTGGTGACGCTGGGGCTCTATTCCGATGTCGAGGCGCTGCGCAAGCGCGGCTTGATTGCCGATGGCTGGGCCGATCGCCTGCCCAATCATTCCCAGCCCTACACCTCGACCATCGTCTTCGTGGTCAGGCATGGCAATCCGAAGGGCATACGCGACTGGCCCGATCTGCTGCAGCCGGGTGTCGAGATCGTTACACCCAGCCCGAAGACGTCCGGCAATGGCAAGCTGAGCGTCCTGGCCGCCTGGGGCGCCATCGTCTCGCGCGGCGGCAGCGAGGCCGATGCGAAAGCCTATCTGTCGAGTTTCTACGACCATGTCCCCGTGCTGGACGAGGGCGCCCGCGGCGCCGCGACGACTTTCGCCGTCCAGGAAATCGGCGATGTCCATCTGACCTGGGAGAACGAGGCGATCCGGGAGGTCGCCGATGCCAAGGGGGCGCTGGAGATCGTCTATCCGCCGGTCAGCATCCGCGCTGAACCCTATGTTGCCTGGGTCGATGCCAATGTGGCGCAGCATGGTACTGCGGCGGCGGCCCGGGCCTATCTCGAATTCCTCTTCACCGATACGGCACAGGAGGCGATCGGCCGCCTTGGCTACCGGCCCTTCAAGCCGGAGATCCTGCAGCATGCCGGCTTCGATCAGACTCGGATCACCCTCTTCCCGATCACGGCGATCGCGCACGACTGGGACGAGGCCCAGGAGAGATTCTTCGGCGAGAACGGGATCATCGACACCGTCATGAAAGTGCGGCCGCAATGAGCGCAACGACAGCCCTGCCGTTCGGCCTGACCTATTCGAAGACCGAGCTACGCCGGGATCTGCTCGCCGGCCTGACCGTGGCGGCTATTTCCCTGCCGCAGGCCATGGCCTATGCGCTGCTCGCCGGGGTCGATCCGCGTTTCGGGCTCTATTCCGCCATCGTCGTAACGGCGATCGCCTCGATCTTTGGCTCCTCGTCGCATCTGATCAATGGGCCGACCAGTGCGATATCCCTCGTGGTGTTCAGCGCGCTGGCGATCTTCGACCCCGATCAGCGGGTCGAGGCGGCAGAGGCGATGTTCCTGCTGGGCGCCATGGTCGGCGCCATCCAGATCTTCGTCGCGGTGTTTCGGCTGGGCGATCTCACCGCTACATCTCGGAATCGGTCATCCTCGGCTTCATGAGCGCGGCAGCGTTCCTGCTCGCAGTCGGCCAGGTCGGCAATGCGCTGGGTATCCGCGACAAGGGCACCGGCAGCCAGCATGTGCTCTATCGTCTCTGGCTCACCCTCACCGAGGGGCGATCCCGTCAACCCGAAGGCGGTTGCCATCACTGTCGCGACATTGGTGCTGGCACTGCTGTCACGCCGCCTGGTCCGGCGCTACCGGCTGCCGCAGATGGACATGCTGGTCGTGCTGATCATCGTCGGGCTGGCGGCCTTTGCCGCTGGTTGGACCGTGCCGGGCAGTGGCGGCAAGACGGCGCTCGCCGTCGCCGGTGCGGTACCGCCCGGGCTGCCGGGGCTGCATGTCCCGAGCATCAAGCTTGGCTGGATGGTCCAACTCGCACCCGATGCGGCGGCCATCGCCTGTCTCGGCCTGCTCGAGGCGTTGGCGATCGCGAAGTCGATTGCCTATGAAACGCGGCAAAGTCTCGATTTCAACCGGCAATGCCTGGCCGAGGGACTGGCCAATCTGACCGGCAGCTTCTTCCGCTGCCTGCCGGGGTCGGGCTCGCTGTCGCGGTCCGCCATCAACTTCCAGAGCGGTGGAGCGACGCGCTTCTCCGGCATCGTCCACCGCGATCACGGTCGCGCTGGCCGTCGTGGCACTGGCGCCGCTCGCCCGCTTCGTGCCGAAGCCGGCATTGGCTTGGCCTGCTGCTGCTGACGGCGGCCCGGCTGATCGATCCGAAGCGGCTCGCCTATACGATGCGGGCGTCCCGCCAGGATGCCGGCGTGCTGGTGATCACCGTGCTGGCGGCACTCGCCTTCGGGCTCGACATGGCGATCCTCGTCGGGGTCGGGCTGTCGATTCTGTTGTTCGTGCCGCGGGCGGCTCGGCTGAAATTCGCGGAGCTGACGGTCGATCCCGATGGGGTGGTGCGCGAGCGGCTGCCGGAAGAACCGCCGGCCAGCGCCTTCCTGCTCTACGATCTCGAAGGCGAGCTGTTCTTCGGCGCCGCCCCGGAGCTCGACCGTTGCTTCGCCGAGATCGATCGGCGGGTCGAAGCGGCCAAGCTGAGCCATGTCGTGCTGCGGGTGAAGCGCGTGCGCAATCCGGACGTGGTCTGCCTGGAGCGCCTTGAACATTTCCTTCGCGTCGCGCCGACGAGCGGTGTCACGGTCCTGCTCGCCGGTGTGCGGCCTGATCTGCTCGAGGCGTTCGAGCGGTTGCGCTTCAGCGCCTGGCTCCCGGCCGACCGGATCTTCCCGCAAGCCGCCGACGAGGATTCGGCCACGCTGGCGGCCATCCGTGTTGTCTACGACCAAATCGGTGACGATCCGGCCAGCCGGCTCTACTACCAGATCTGAGCGGCGGCGCTAGGCGGCCGCCGAGATCGTGCTGGGGCCCTTCCGCGCCACGCTCTGGCGGCCGTCGACGCCGATCGGGACGTCGCCGGCGATGGTGATGCGTCGGACGATGCGGGGCTGATCGCCGTAATCATCGACGGCGCGGTGCTGCGTCGCGCGATTGTCCCAGATGGCGACGTCGCCTTCTTTCCAGCGCCAGCGCACCGTGTTCTCCGGCCGGATCACATACTCCTGGAAGACGGAGAAGAGATGCGCCGAATCGCTCGACGACAGGCCGAGGATCCGCTGCAGGAAATGCCCCGAGGATCAGCACCCGTTCACCGGTCTCCGGATGGATACGGACGAGCGGATGCTCCGTCTCGTAGACCGTCGAGCTGAACACCTCGCGATAATGCCGCACCGCCTCGCCGGAGGCGTTCGGGCGGCTACCGGCATAGTCGTAGAGATTGGAATGAACCGCCCAGAGCTGGTCCGCGAGCAGGCGCAACGGCGCCGGCAGATCGGCATAGGCCGTCGCCGTATTGGCCCAGACCGTATCGCCGCCGACTTCCGGCACGACCACGCCGCGCAGGATAGAGAATTGCGGATAGGCCGGGATGAAGGTGATGTCTGTGTGCCAGCTGGCGGCGCGCTGCCCCTTGGCGCCGTCGATGTCGAGAATATGCTCCGTGCCCGCGAGCGAGGGCACGGTCGGATGGCTGATCGGGGTACCGAGCAGGCGGCCGAATTGCTCCTGGCCAGCTTCGTCGAGATGCGTCTGGCCGCGGAAGAACACGACCTTGTGGCGCAGCAGTGCTGCGCGGATTGCCCTTGACCGTGGCCAATGACAGATCGCCGGACAGATGGACACCGGCGATTTCGGCGCCAATCCGGGCGGTGATCGGGCGGATGTCGATTGTCGCTTCGGCAAGCGGCTGGAGTTGGGAACGGCTCACCTTATCCCTCCTTATGAACGGCTGCAGCGACAGTTGCATGCGCTATTGCGGTCGTCAATATAACATTGAAAGTGGCAATATATTATCATAGCGTCCTCGTGGGATTTTGACGAGGGCGCTCCCAAAATGACGAACCGGCCGCTTCCGCCGTATCAAATCAGGACCTCCGCATCGCGCGGGTTGACCCGGCGCGGCCTGTTGGGTGCGGCAGCCTTTGCCGTCTTGGTTGGTCCAGCCTTGGGGGCGGGGCGCGGGCCGGGGCTTCGGATCGGCCATCAGAAAGGCGGCACTGCGGTTCTGGCCAAGGCGCGCGGCGAGGTCGCGAAGCGGCTGGCGGCGCGCGGTATCGCGCCGCTCGACTGGTCGATCTTCTCGTCCGGTCCGCCGCTGCTCGATGCGCTGAGTGCCGGTGCAGTCGATATCGGCACCACCGGCGACACGCCGCCGATTGCGGCCCAAGCGCATGGCAGCGAGTTGGTCTACGTCGCCTGCCAGCAGGTCTCGGGCGCCAGTACCGCGATCATCGTGCCGAAAGAGTCTTCGGCGACCACCCTGGCGGATCTGCGCGGCAAGCGCCTGGCCTTCGTCAGGGGCTCGGCCGCGGAGATGTTCGTACTCGCCGCCCTGGAGCAGGCCGGGCTGTCCTTCGGCGATATCCAGCCCGTGGATCTGGCGCCGGCCGATGCGCTGGCCGCCTTTGCGACCGACCGGATCGATGCCTGGGCGATCTGGGATCCCTATCTCGCTGCCGTCGAGCTGCATCAGAATGCTCGGGTCGTGCTCTCGGGCTTCGAACTCGGCGGCAGTGCTGCTTTCTATCTGGCATCCCGCGCTTTGGTGCAGGAGCGTCCCGACGCGCTCTATGCCCTGCTCGATGCCTTACGCGACGAGGCCGCCTGGGGCAGCGCCCATATCGACGAAGCGGCCGCCCTGATCGTCCAGGCGACCGGCCTGGAACCGGCCGTCGAGCTCACCACACTGTCGCGCGGGCCGTCCCGCCTTCGCCGTCGAGCCGCTGAGCGAGGACGTCATTCAGCGCCAGCAAGGCCTGGCCGACCGGCTGGCCGCGGCCGGACGGATTCCGCAGAGGATCCAGATCCGCGACGCCGTCTTCAGCGGCTGGCTGCCGAGCTGAAGTGGGCGTCAGATCTCTCTCGATCATTGGCCAGCCGCCGTAGCATCCGCCGCACCATAGGCCTGTCCGGCGATCGACTCGAAGCGGCGGTCGAACAGCTGGGCGGCCGAAAAGGGTTTGTGTCGCGTTTCCGCGGCCATCAGATCGATGGTTTCCTGTTCGCTCTCGATTGCACCGTCCCAGCTCGCCGGGATATCCGACTTGCCGAGGGTAAGGTCGATGAAGCGCGCATCCTCGGGCGATACGCCCTGGTCCTTGACGTAAGCGGCCTCGATCCAGGCAGCGCGATGCGTGTCTTCCCAGCACGACGCGCGTGCCCAGGCGGCGATGTAGAGCTTGATCGCCGCCGCCTTGGCCGGATTCTGCAGCGTCCCGGTCAGCGCCCAAAGATTGGTGGGATTGTCCTTCACGCCATCGGGCACGAGGATCTTGGCGCCGTCGGCGCCGTATTGTTCGGCATAGCGTTTGACCTGGCTGCCGGCGAGCGGTGCCGCATCGACCAGATTGTCAATCGGCGCGCAATATTGGCTCTGACGCACTTTTGGTGCAGGCGGGTGCTATGCCGGGCCGATGACGCGGGCCTGAAGCAGGTCGATCTTGCCGCGGCCGTACATCTGCCGTTTGACCAGTTTGAGCTTTGTGATCTGGCCTTCGGTCTGCCCATTGGACCATGGCGAGACGATCGCGGCGCTGACGGCAGCCTTGTCCCTGACACGCCGTTAGCAAACGAAGTGACGAGGCTGGTGCCTGCCCGCTCGATCCAAGGCTCAAGCTCGCCGATGCACTTCTGCCGGATCATGCTCTGGAAAGCGGCGATGATTTCGCGCGCCTCGACAAGCTGCGGCACGCCGGTTTCGATCGCAGCGACGGTAACGGTTTCGGCCTTGGTCAATGTGTCCCGTCCGATGGTCAGGAGGCGGGCGACGGTGCGTGCCGCGGGCGCGTGGCCGAGAGCGCTTTCGGCTTTCTCGGCTCTCCGGCGTCTGGACGCCCACTCGCCGACGACGCGGAGGCTACCTCGGAAGCCCAGACCCTTGAGCTGTCGCCATAGTTCCGCCGCGTTGCGCAGGCCAGCCGCCCACTGCTCGTCGAGCCAGGGAAGATAAGATTCGAGCGAGCTTTGCCGTACCCGGAACACATCTGTCCGCTGGCCGCGCAGCACGCTGCGGACGAGGCCGCGGCTGTGACCCGTCCGACGAACGATCTGCTTGATCGGCACGCCCTGCTTGGAGAGGTCAAGGATCACGGCGTTGGTCTCCTCCCGTCGTTGATAGCCTTCATATTGAAGCTTCTCGGCGGCCGTCAGCAGTGCAGGATCTATCGTCGCGGCACCGATCGCACTGCGTATCTGCCGCATCGACTTGCGCACGGCATGGACGAAGGCTTGACTGGCATTTTCCATGAGGTGCCAGCGATCGGCGACCTGGACGGCGTGCGGCAATGCCCTCCCTGCCGGTAGGGCGAAGCCACCGCCGCGATCACGGGCGACGATCTCGATCTGAGGCTGCCCTTGAAGCCAGGCCTCGGCGGTGGCCGGTTCCCGGTCGGGCAGCAAAGCGATGGTTTGGCGTCGTTCGAGATCGCAGACGATTGCGCCATAGCGCTGATTGCGCCGCCAGGCCCAGTCGTCGATGCCAATCACCGTCGGCGGAATGATCTGCGCCGCGCCGCGGCGCCGCACGGTTCGAAGCAGCGTGTCCTTGCTCACTGGCAGGAGCAGGCGCCGAGCCAGGTTCTGGCCGGGACGGCCGCCTAGAGCGGTATGAAATTAGGTTTGGTCATATCCTGCTTCGATGAAGTAGTTGCGGCATTCCTGCGGGGAGGCTGTATCGAGGATTTCGGCGATGGCCTGGCAGACGGCATCGATGGTTCTCGCGGCGGCCTTTCGCAAGAGATGCTTGAGCTTAGCGAAGAACTTCTCGATCGGGTTCAGATCGGGGGAGTATTTCGGCAGGAAGAACAGCCTGGCGCCGGCCTGTCGGATTGCAAGACGAACGGCCTTGGCCTTGTGGGAACCGAGATTGTCCATGATCACGATATCGCCTGGGCTCAAGGTCGGGACGAGCACCTTTTCGACATAGACGAGGAAGCGCTCGCCGTTGATCGGTCCGTCGATGAGCCAGGGCGCGTCGATCCGGTCATGGCGCAACGCCGCCAAGAAAGTCATCGTATTCCAATGGCCGAAAGGAGCATGACCGATCAGGCGCTCACCGCGCGGCGCCCAGCCCCGCAGCGGCGCCATGTTGGTCTTGGTCCAAGTCTCGTCGATGAAAACCAGCCGGGCCGGATCGATGCCGATGCGATGTTTCAGCCACTGCGCTCGCCGACGGGCGACGTCCGGCCGCTCCCGTTCGGTCGCGACCATCGTCTTTTTTTATATGTGAGCCCCTCGCCATGGACGAAGTCCCAGACCGAGCGGTAATCGACCACAAGACCGCGGGCGCCCAGCTCGACGACGAGGCCATGCAAGGTGAAGGCACGCTCGCGGCAGCGCTCCACAAGCCAGGTGCGGTACTCGCCCGAAATCTTCCTCGGCTTGTGACCGCCCATCTGGCCGGGCGCCACACTCCCCGTCTCGCGAAGACGCTTCATCCAGCCAATCGCGACGCTGTAGCTGACACCGAAGCGGGCGGCCGCCTGCCGACACGACATCCCGCCCACAATCGCTGCAACGACGCGCTCTCGAAGATCCATCGAATAAGGACGTCCCATCCGGGCTGGCCCCCATATCCAGCCCGATTCTTGAATCAAAAATACAACATCTTGAAAAGCCTAAATCCACCGACTCAACCAAATTTCACCACGCTCTAGCATCAGGGCGACAAGATGCACGATCTCCTGCAGCCGGGCGCTCCGCCGTCCCCACGGCTGGACGATCTCTTTGTCGAGCCGCTCGGCAAAGATCCGACGCGGGCAGTTATCCCCACGGCATCGGAAGTGACGGACCTGAAGCCGGGTCTGTACCCCGAGACCATGCGCCGGAAGATCGCCGAGGCGCCGTTCATAGCGACCATGGATCTGGCCCGACCTGCAACCACACACCGGACAAATCGAGGTTGGACATTGTGAGCACGCGACGGCGACAAGCAGATCGCCAGCGTGCTCAATTCGCTCGAGTGTCAGCCCTTCCGGCAGCAAGGCTTGGCCGCGGCATCGGAAACTCATGTGCGCTCCTCGCAACATGTTGAGTTCCCGTCAGCCTGACACCCCTAAATCCGCTCAGTGTGCACCAAAAGTGAATCAGAGCCAATCTTCCACGCCGAATAACAGCCGCCGCGGCCAAGACATCGTCGGTGCTGGGCCGTAGGGCGTTGCCGGTCCGTATCCGCGAACAACTTGATGGCGCGATTGCCGGCATGAGAAATTGCGGCTATCCGGAACAGCCGGTTCAACAAGCGGACGGCGCTGAGGGCGGGGCAATGAATCTAAGGCAGTTAATCTATTTTCGCGCGGTTGTTGAGCATAGGTCGCTGGCTGCTGCGGCCGATGTGCTGTGTGTCGCCCAGCCGAACCTCAGCGTGGCGATTAAGCAGCTCGAAGCGGAATGGGGCATATCGCTCTTCGAGCGCGCGGGGCGTGGGTTGGTCGTTACCGATACCGGTCGAACACTTTACGAGCGCGCCGCCGAATTGCTCGGCGGGGCATCGGCGCTGGACCAGGAAATGCGGGCGATCGGACTAGGCTTTACCGCCCGGCTGCGCGTCGGGTTCACGCAGGTGTCGATCGAGGTGATTGCCACGATGGTGGCGCAGATGCGCGAAGAAGGTGCTGCCGTCAGCTTTTCGCTACAGCAGGGTGAGCCGCAGCTTCTGGAAACCGCGGTTGAGCTGCGGCAGTTGGATTTCGCCCTCACGCACATGCCCGTCGCCAATCCGGGGCTAGGGGCGGAGCTGCTCGCGCCGTTGACCATGGTCCTCCTCTGTCGTGAAGGCGACGACCGTTGGCCGACGAAAGGCGAGATCGCACCGGACATGTTGGCCGACGTTCCGCTTATCTTGCTTCGTCGGAGGTCGGGGCCCGGCATTTACGAGCGGATCGTCGAGGCGTTCTCGACCGCGGGCATTTGCTGTTCGGTCGTCGCAGATTGCACGGACCTTTCGGCGGTCTATGCCCTCGTCGAGCGCAACGTCGGGCTGGGGCTGCTGCCGGTCCATGACATGCATGTGCTACGCTCGGGATTTTCAACATACCCGGTGGCGCTGGCAATCGCGCCGCAAGGTTTGGCGCTGATCTATCCCCGCGGACGCCGCTTGCTTCCCGCCGTGCATCGGGCAATAGATCTATGCCGCTCGAGCTTGCGGGCGCGTGCCGGCAACGGCATATCTGCGCCGCGTTCGGACGAGACGCGGCGCAGATTTGATGCCGACTGAGACAGCTACTTCGTGTCCTGGGCTGCCTTCTCGATCAGCTTGGCGACGATGGCGGGCTGCGACATGTAGATGGCGTGGGCTGCCCTTCACCTCGACCGTGGTGCTGCCGGCGCGTTTCGCCATGAAGCGTTCCAGGTCCGGATTGATCTCGCGGTCCTGTGTCGCCACCGCATACCAACTGGGCTTATTGTGCCACGCCGCGTTGACGATGGGGGTGCCGAAGGCGCTGATGCTGATCGGCACCTCCGAAATCGCCATGAAGCTCGCCTCCTTCGCGGGCAGGTCCGCCGCGAAATCGGCATGGAACGCCTTCGGATCGACGATCACGTAACCTTCGCCCGCCGGAATGGCGCTGTTGGCTGCCGGCGGCATCTGATGCAGCAGGCTGCCGAGCGTCTCGCCGGTATCCGGCTGGAAGGCTGCGACATAGACCAGGCCACGCACCTGCGGTTCGTTGCCCGCTTGAGTGATCACGGCGCCGCCATAGCTGTGGCCGACGAGAATGAGCGGCGCGTTCACGCGTTCGATCACTCGCTTGGTCGCTGCAGCGTCGTCCGCCAACGATGTTTCGGGCTCTTGCACGATCGACACCGGAGTACCCGTCATGCTGCAGGATGTCCGTCACGGCACGCCATCCCGAGCCGTCGGCGAACGCGCCATGGACCAGCACGACGTTCTTGACCGGCTCCGCCGACGCCATGCCGGAAAAGCCCAAAGCCAGCGCGACGCCCGCAACCGACGATGTGAGGAGACGTTTCATTTCTACTTCCTTCCAGTTTTTTTGAGAAATCGAAGGGTCGAGACAAACCTCACTGGCCGGGCCCGAAAGGGCCGATACATCAACCGGTGAGGTATGAGACGTGCCGCTACGCGGAGGAGGCTCCGCGAAACAGCGCGGTTTCCCCGTCGTCAGTGACGGGAAAAGCGTCGAACAGCGCGAAGCGGGTTATGCTTTCGCGGATCCGAATGTCTTCCGGCGAATGGCGCACGCGCCGGTGGTCGGGGGCGCTCTGTGATGCGCTCCAACCCTCAAATTCGACCGGCTTCAGCAGGAAGCCGGAGAGAGGGTAAGGCGTCTCCAGGCTGGCGTTGGCCAAAACGAGGCAGCGGATTTCGTACAAACCGAACCTCTCCGAAAGCAGCAGGCTGGCGCGGCGCGTGCCGATGAGTGTCGCGCAGCCCTTCGAAGCGCTCCACATGGCCACCCGGATAAGACCGTCCTCACCGAGCGCTACTTCCCCGACGCCGAGGCGTGTGAGTTCGGGCCAGTTCTGTGCCGATGCCGCGATAATCCGGATGGCGCCACCGTCGTTCGCTGCGACAAGGCCGGTGAGGCGATCCCGCATCTCCTCAGGGAGCGCTATCGAGGGTTTTGTTGGCCAGGATGCGTTGTTTTCCATGGCCAAAGAGATGCCCCGAAGACAGGCGGGCGACCAATATTGTCTCCATCACAACTCTAATGAGGATCGTAATGGTCGCCGGCGCGCGACTGTGTGGCCCCAAGAACCGCCCCTTGCGCATCAAACGATTGCGATTGAGCATACCACCGCGCGGGACGCCATAATCGGGCCAACAAGGGGAACTACCGCTTTGCAGCAGGGAGTTCGCCGCTCCCTGACGCCCTGTTGTCCCGGCTCGGGACCTTCGCCGACCTGTTCAGCCGGCCAAGTTGGGAGAACGCGTTATGGCTGGCGCCGGGGCGGCGTACCGTGTCGGCCGTGCTGCGGATCCTCGGCCGCGATCAGGACGGCGATTTCGTCACCTTCCATCGCGTCCTCAACCGTGCGCGATGGTCGTCCCGATTGGTCGCTTGCCGGCTGCTGCATCTGCTGGTCGCCGCCTTCGTGCCGCCCGATGCACCGATCGAGATCGGCCTGGATGATACGATCGAACGGCGCGGGGGGGGCGAAGATCAACGCGCGCGGCATCTATCGCGACCCGGTGCGCTCTTCCAAAGGACACTTCGTCAAGACCAGCGGCCTGCGCTGGCTGTCGGCCATGCTGCTCGTTCGGGTGCCTTGGGCGGGGCGCATCATGGCCCTGCCATTCCTCACCGTCCTGGCTCCATCCGAGCGCTTCAATGCCGAGCGGCCGCGCGCACCCAAGACGCTCACCGATTGGGCGCGCCAAGCCATCCTTCAAATCTGCAGATGGTTGCCGGGGCGCGCCATCGTCGTGGTCGCCGACGGCGCCTTTGCCGCCGTCGAACTTCTTGCCGCCGTGAGAGGCCATGTCAGCCTCGTGACCAGGTTGCGCCTCGATGCCAACCTCTGCACCCCGCCGCTGCCCAAGAAGCCGGGGCGCGGACGCCCGCCCATCCGCGGCAAGGCGCGCCCCAAACTCAAGAGCCTCATCGACGACCCCGCCACCGTCTGGCAGCGCCACACCGTCCCGCCCTGGTATAGCCAGATCAACCGAACCATCGAATTCACCTCGCGCACAGCCCTTTGGTATCGTAGCGGTACCGCGCCCGGTCCGATCCGATGGGTCCTGGTTCGAGACCCCGATGGCGTGCTCGAACCGCAGGCCTTCCTATGCACCGATACCGAGGCCGAGCCGGCCGATATCCTCGGATGGTTCATCATGCGGTGGCAAGTCGAGGTCACCTTGGAGGAAACCCGAGCCCATCTCGGCGTCGAGAGCCAGCGCCAATGGTCCGACCTCGCCATTCTGCGCACCACGCCAGCTCTCTTCGCTCTCTTCTCGATCGTTTGCTCTGGGCACACGACATTAACGCAGCCACCGCGCTCATGCCGCGCACCGCCGCATGGTATCGAAAGCCAGTCCCCACCTTGAGCTTGAGCGACGCTATTGCCGCGGTCCGTCGTCAAATCTGGGCGCGTCAGAATATGTTCACGTCCCGGCGCGACCGCGACTGTGTACAAATCCCCCGAGAAATCTGGACCGGTATGGCGGACGCGCTCGCTCATGCCGCATGATTGGACAAAGTCAAGCTGAGATTCTGATAGATCGCCATCAGACCCATCGTGGCCATCAGGCGGCGCGTCCGCTCGCGGCCGACGACATAACCCTGACGCCGCAGATGCCGCGCCATCTGACGCGCGCCATAGAACAGCGTCTCCAGGAACTGCTCGCCGATCAGCCGCATCAGCGGCAGGTTCAGCGGCGTCTCGCCCGTCCGCTCGTAATAAAACGCCGACCGGCTGATGGAGAGCAGCGCCGTCATCCTCGACCTTGCCAAACAAGCGTGCCCATCAAGCAGATCGTTCGCAAGACCGGTCACACCCGCAAGCTCGTGGGCAGCGTGTTGCGCGGTCAGCGCATCTGTGGCGCCAAAAATCCCGAAAGGAAATGGCTATTTCGCTGCCCTCCTCAATTCCACTACATGGCAAATGCCTTATGGGCGACAGATGAGGCGTTCAGCTGTTTGGAAATAACGCGTCAGCCAAGAACTGATTCAACCAACAGGGATCGAGCGCTTCTCAAAACCTTGCCGGACCGACGATTAATCGTCATCAACCGAAGGAGAACGCGATGGCGCAGCGCGGTGGCATGCGTCCGTACTCCGGCTTTGGGCCGGTCGCCAGGGAAGTGGCTTCGCAAATTAGTCAGGCCATGGCATATGATGGCGTCCGTGGTGATACCATTATCGCCCGCCGACGTTTCGGACCATGGTCTTATAGTCGGCTTGGCCGCGATGTCGAGTATCTGTGTCCCGTTCGGCACGCGCCGAGCGGGATGCACCCCGAGACCGGAGGCATGCCGGCGCCATGAGACAGAGACACGAAGTCGAATTCGGCCCGTTTCGGCTTGAGCCGGCACGCAGGCTATTGACGAAAGCCGGACATCCGGTCCCGATCGGTGATCGCGCCTTGGACATTCTTCTTGTGCTTGCCGCGCACGCACCGGCCGTCGTGACCCCGCGGGTGCTGCTTGAGCAGGCTTGGCCAGGCGTCTTCGTGGAGAAAAGCAATCTCCGTGTCCAGATAGCCACGCTCCGGAAGGCACTTGGCGATGGCAAGGACGGCAATCGGTACATCTCGACGGTCACCGGCCGGGGCTACTGCATCGTGGCAGCCCTGTCGCGATTGAACGCGGACGATACTGAAGAGCGTTGTCCGTGCGAGGAGAGCGAGGTCGGTGGCGAAGCGGACAACACCGGTCAGGCGGCTCCATCGGCATCAGCGGTCACCAACCTGTCGCTCCACCAGGCGGAGATCATCGGGCGCGAGCGCGAATTGGCCGAGTTGCAGGAGTGGCTCGGTCGCAGGTCGCTTATAACGCTGGTCGGGCCCGGTGGTATTGGTAAGACGCGGCTGGCGGCGGAACTCGGCTGGCGCGTGCTCGCGGATTTCCCGGGCGGGGTCTGGCTCGTCGATCTGGCGCCGCTGGCCGACCGGGCGGCAGTAGCGAGGGCGACGGCAGACGCCCTTGGCGTGGCGGTCACGAACGCCGATGCGATCGTCGAGACGATCGTTGCCGCGCTCGGCAAGGCGCGGCGGCTTCTTATCTTCGATAATTGCGAACACCTGATCGACGCCGCTGCGACGCTGATCCGAACCTTGCTGAACCGGAGTCCCGGCGTTTCAGTGCTGGCAACCAGCCAGCGGGACCTGCGTCTTGCGGCCGAGCAGATCTATAGCCTGACTCCGCTCGAAGTGCCGCCACCCGGCACGGTCGAGATCGGGGGGTTCAGTGCCGCGGATCTGTTCGTCGCGCGGGCGCGTGCCGCCGATCGGCTATTCGAGCTGCATGAGACCAACGGCGCGGATATCGGCGAGATCTGCCGCCATCTCGACGGCCTGCCGCTTGCCCTCGAAATGGCGGCCGCGCGCCTGCGCATGTTCGGGGTCGAAGGTCTGCGCCGAGGCCTGGGCGACCGGCTGAAGATTCTCAAAGGCGCGGTGGACGGCGATGCGCGGCACGCTTCGCTCTATACTGTCATGGAATGGAGCCACGGATTGCTGACCTGCTTCGACCAACGGGTGTTCCGCCGCCTCGCCGCCTTCCCCGGCAGCTTCTCGCTCGACGCCGCCGTCGCCGTCGCCGGTGAAGAAGGCGCCGAATCCTGGGATATCGTAGAAGCGCTCGGTCGGCTGATCGACCGGTCGCTCGTCACGCTCGAACGGCACGATCCGCCGCGTTATCGTCTGCTCGAGACGCTGCGCCTCTATGCCGGCGAGCGACTGCGGACGAGCGGCGAAACGGAGGAAGCGGCCGAGCGCCATTCCCGGCATTTCATCGAGGTCTTTGGCAAGGCCGAACTTTCCTGGGAGGAGGTGCCGGACGCGGACTGGATAGCGCCCTATCAACCTGAACTCCCCAATCTTAGGGCGGCATTGGACTGGGCACTTGCCGAGCCGGAGCGGCGGCAGATTGCGGTCGCGCTGGCTGCGTCGGGTAGCCTGCTTCTGCATGCGCTCTTCTTAATCGCAGAAGGACGAAAATATTTGGACCTGATCGTGCCGCTTATCGATCGGGACACGCCACGCGCTACGGCTGCCCATCTTCTGCGGCACGCCTCGGCGTTTTGCCTAACTGCCCGCGACCCGAAGGGGTTGGTTCATGCGGAGCGGGCGGCTTCTCTCTATCGTAAACTCGATGACCGGCAAAATTTGGCAACTGCGCTCAGCTACATCGGCGGCTATCGCATGAATCAAGGCCGTCTTGCCGAGGCTAGGACCATCATTCTAGAGGCGCAGCTCCTGCTCGCCGGCAGCTTTCTCAAGAAACGCCAGCTCGTTATCTTGATCATTCTGGGATCTGTCGCGACTTACATGAACAACCCCGCCGAAGGCCGACGTTATTTCACGCAAGCAATCGATTTGGCGCACGCGCTAAAATCCTTCCGCGAATCCACGTGTCTCTCGAACCTTGGCTTGTCGGAATACGCGCTCGGAAACACCGAACGGGCGATCGAACTTACGCGAGAGGCAGCAGGCGGGCCAGATCGGCCCCTGGACAGCGGTCCCTAGGCCATACGCTAGGCAATCTTGCGGCGTATCTTCTTGCCATTGGTAAGCCATCGGAGGCGAAACCCATTCTTCAAGAGATGCTCCCGCTCGTCAATCGAGGCAATTGCGCTTCGGCATGTTGCTTGCGGCCATTTGCCGTCCTTGAGGCGATGGAAGGACGGCTGGTCGAAGCTGCACGGCTTATTGGTTTCGTTGATGCGGAATGCGTACGTCATGAACAACCGATTGTCGCGACGGAACGGCCGCTCAATGACAAGCTTTCAGGCCTGCTGGAAGCGGGCCTTCAGCCGGCCGATCTGGAGGCCTATAAGGCCGAAGGCGCGCATTGGAGCGAAGCCGAGGCCCTCGAATTTGCCGCGCGCCGATTTTCGATGAACGGTCGCGCCAATGGCCCCTCGGAAGATGGCGAAGGCCACCTCTCCATCGTAGTCCCCATGCGGAATTCGTTTCGGCGCCGCCCGAACGGTATCGAAATAACGATCGATAGTGAAGCCGCACAAAGGTGACCTGAAAGCCAGCGCGCAAAATATTGCGATAGGAAGGACCATCCGGCTGAGCCCGAAGACGGCCGGTATCGATCGTAAAGCTACTATTGCCCGTGCCCGTCCCGTCGACGAGCCGGCGCTCGAGAAGAGCCGACTGCGCTCCGCAGCCTCTATGGGCCGGCAGCGTCGCGTCGAAACCGAGCCGAACGCTGCCGGCTTGCCCAGTAGCTCGGACCGCAGCGATGTTTCACCCGATTTCTCACCGCTTAACTGGCTGGGCCTGTTCTGCGACGCGAAGATGACGTCCGGCATATGCCTTGGTCGCGGTGTCATGATCGGGCGCCCGGGAGTCTGCGCCATCCACAGCTTGGGTATTCATGCATGCCATCGATCGATGTCAGCCGGGAGGGTTGAGTGAATATATCTTTCACCGCTAGTTTCACCTATGGAGATCGTACGATGCCGTATGCAAACTTCGAGTCCGATTTTCCCCAGGGCACGCTAAACGCGGAGCATAAGGAGGAGATCATCCTTTTCGGGCCGTTTCGCCTCATTCCGGCGCGACGTCGGCTGGAAAGGAACGGGCTGCTTGTTCGTCTCGGCGACCGCGCCCTCGACATTCTGCATCTACTGATCTTGGAAGCGCCGCAGATCGTCAGCAAGTCCCGACTGCTCGCCGAGGTCTGGAGCGGACGTGACGGTCGATGAGGGCAACTTACGATTTCAAGTCACTTGCCTGCGCAAGGCATTCGGCAAGGAGCAGATCATCTCCACAGTAAAGGGGCGTGGGTACTGCTTCGTCGCCCCCTTTTCCCGCGCAAGCGATGGCGATTCTGCCACGGCCGGAGAAGAGGATGTGGCCAGGGCGGCGCACGCCCGCCATTACGGCGGTTTCTTCGATCGCCTCTATGATGACTTCGAAACCATGTCCAGGTCCGAATGGACGCGCGTCGGGCGCCCGGAGATCGATAATTTCCGCGCGGCACTGTCATGGGCGCTTGACCGGCCGGAGCGGCGCGAATTCGCGATTTCACTCGTCGGCGCCGGCGGTCGGCTGATGCTCAAGCTCGGGCTCATCGGTGAGGGACGGCGTTATGGCGAGCAACTGCTGGACGCGGTCGGACCGGATGTGCCGCTAGACATCGCCGCGCGCTTCCTGCGGCAGAGCGGAGCACTTTGGGTCACATCGGACTATGCTCTTGCCCTGCCACTGCTCGCGCGTTCCGTGTCGCTCTATCGTCAGCTCGGCGACCGCAGAAGCCATGCCGGCGTCATGACCATGATCGGCTACATAGAGACCGCTAAGGGTGAGTACGAGGCCGCCCGAAATACTCTGGAAGAGGCTTGGCAGATCCTCGAGCAGTTCGACGCGAAGAAGGAGTTGTACTCGACCACCCTCAATCTCGGTATTCTTTGCAGCCGGATGGATAGAATGGAGGAAGCCCGCACCTATTTCGCCAAAGCTCTCGAGATTGCGCGGGCGATTGAGGATCATGACTCGGAAAGCCTGACGCTGCTCAACCTTGCCGATCTCGAATGCGGATGACGAAGCCGAGCACGATCGTATTGCTGGATACAGCAAATACGTGAATTGCGCATGAAGTGGACGCGGCAGCGCTGCCAGGGTGCCTTGAAGACCTGGGCGATGGCAGCCTTCAGGCCTTCATGGGCATCGGTGACCACGAGGTTGACGCCGGCGAGACCACGCTTCTGCAGGGAGCGCAGAAGTCCAGCCAGAAAGGTGGCGGCTTCCGAGGGGCCGAGGCCGAGGATCTCCCGCCGCCCGTCTTGGTTCACTGCCGTAGTGATTATTGCCGCGATCGAGACCACGCAGCCGCCGTCGCGCACCTCGAGATAGGTGGCGTCGAGCCAGAGATACGGCCATTCGCCTTCGATACAACGTTCGAGGAAGGCATTCACCCGCGTGTCGATGTCCTGGCAGAGGGCCGAGACCTGGCTCTTGGAGATACCGCTCATGCCCATGGCTTGAACGAGATCGTCGACCTTGCGGGTCGAGATGCCCTGGTTCCAGGCCTCCTGGATGACAGCGACCAGCGCCTCCTGTCGGCATGGAAGTGGATCATACCGTCGAGCTTCGGGGACTGGGCGGCTGTCCGGTCGAGAAAGCGTCGATAATCCGGAGTATCTCTTTATTGTTCTCAACTTTTCGAAGAATAAGTGCTTGACGCTCCATAACCTCATCCCCGGTATAGACGTTCTGACGTGTCGCCAGCGATCCGTTAAACTCGGAACTACTGAGATGAACGACTTTTTTCGTATTGCCGCGCACCTCGATCTGAACCTTGATCGTGCCGCCACCGGCGCTCAAAGTCGTCATCGAAGTGACGTCTTTCGCTTGGATTATCGCTCCAGACTTAATCGGAATTTCGTTCTTATTTATTTTGGCGCCGTGTTCGCCGTTTTGTTCGACCCATGCATCCATCTGTTGAAAGCCGCTCGTGTGGTAATAACCGCGGTGTTCCCTCCCGCTCTAAGCCCGTTCTCTATCCGGCCGGTGACCTTCTTTTGCCCATCGGTTCCGGCAAGGCGTGCCTTGTATATCTTTATGCCCTGGGCGACCATCTCAGAGAAAGACTTCGCATCATTGATGATTACAATGTGTTTGCGCTTGAATTCTTCTGACCATTCAACAGTCATGGGAGCGTCCCTTGCGATGTGCAGCCGGTCCGAAACTTCGAATGCGGGTGCTACGGTATTATGTCAAATTCGGGGTACTCGATTACGATTGCAACGCTCGCCCGAACCGGGGAACGGTTCGCCCATTGATATCCGTTTGAAATTGGCGCCTGCGACCGGAATCGAACCGGCCTCGGCGGATCGACAATCCCCTGCCGTCACCAGACGGCGACACAGGCAAGTCCCTCGCGCGGGCTGAACCGCCCAGGGTTTGCCGGAGGCTCCACACTTTGAGAGGATGGAGCTATGGACGGGAAGCGGACGCAATCATCGTTTTCGCCTGAGGTTCGGGCGCGGGCGGTTCGAATGGTCGAAGAGCACCGTGGCGAGCACGGCTCTGAATGGGCGGCGATCGTGTCGATTTCGGAGAAGATCGGCTGCTCGACAGAGACGCTACGCCGCTGGATCCGCCAGTCGACCGGCGGATCCAGCGGCGTAGCGTCGAGCGGCCCCCCTGGGGACCTGGGGGCTCGGCTGCAGGCGCTTCAGCGGGAGGAACCGGGAGCTTCGCCAAGCGAATGACCCGTAGGGCAGCGCGGAGCAGCAAGATCCTGCGCAAGGCATCGGCGTATTTTGCCCAGGCGGGGCTCGACCGCCGGTTCAAGCCATGATCGCGTTCATCGACGATCACCGCCAGGTCTACGGTGTCGAGCCGATCTGCCGGCAACTGGCGATCGCGCCGTCGACCTACTACGCCAGAGTGGCGGCACGGCGCGATCCGGCCAAGGCGTCGGCCCGCGCGCGGGCCGACATGCACTTGCGCGCTGAGATCCGTCGTGTCTTCGAGGCGAACTTCCAGGTCTATGGAGCCCGCAAGGTTTGGCGCCAGCTGCAGCGCGAGGGCATCGATATCGCCCGCTGCACGGTCGAGCGGCTGATGCGCGAGATGGGCTTGAGGGGTGCCGTTCGCGGCAAGCCGGTGAAGACGACGGTGAGTGATCGCGCAGCACCCTGTCTGCTGGATCGGGTCAATCGCCAGTTCCAGCCGGCACGGCCGAACCCGCTCTGGGTCGCCGACTTCACCTACGTTTCGACTTGGGCCGGCTTCGTCTATGTCGCCTTCGTGATCGACGCCTTTGCCCGACGAATCGTCGGCTGGCGCGTCTCGCGCACCGCCCATACAGGCTTCGTGCTCGACGCGCTCGAACAGGCCTTGCACGACCGCCGGCCGGCACATGGCAGCGGCCTCGTCCATCACAGCGATCGCGGGGTTCAATACGTCTCGATCCGCTATGCCGAGGGGCTCAGCGAGGCCGGCCTCGAGCCCTTGGTCGGCAGTATCGGCGATTCCTATGACAACGCTCTCGCCCGAAACAATCAACGGCCTCTACAAGGCCGAGGTGATCCACCGACGCGGACCATGGCGAAGCGTCGAGGCCGACTGGCGCCCAGGGGGAGCAGGCCTGTTCCGGCCCTCTCCCCGAAACGCCATCTCGTCAGCTCCGGACCGCGTTCGGCGCAGGCCACGTGGGTCGCCCCGCCCGCAGCCCGACACCGCTGACATTCGCGTTTCGTCGACCCGCTCATTGCCGCTGGGCTAGCGAGGCAGGCGGGGCGCCTGCCTCGCTTAGATGATGAGGAGCATGACATGACCGAATCCCGTGATATCCCCCGAAACTGCTGGTCAAGGCACCGGAGAACGTCCACAGGGCGCCGGTCAAGGGGGGAATCGACAGTCTGGTCAACAGCTTCCGCGCCTTCAGTGTCCTGGAGAACCTCGTGGTCTATGCCGAGGAGAACGACGACGGCACACCGACCGGCAAGTGCGCCGTCGCGGCCGGCGAGCGGCGGCGCAATGCCGGCTTGGCATTGGTCAAGACGAAGGAATGGAAGAAGACGCAGCCGATGCCGTGCAAGAACGGAGAGCACGTCCATACAAAACTGTTCAGGAACTGACACACGAGGCCTCATGTCCACTATACCTTTCACCCGTACCACGGCCCCCAAGGAGCGGCCGAACGACGACAGCCTGACCTTCGGCACGGTCTTCACCGACCACATGTTCATCATGGACTATCTCGAAGGCAAAGGCTGGCACGATCCGACGATCGTGCGCTATGGCGATTTCTCGCTCGACCCGGCCTGCTCGACCCTGCACTACGCCCAGGCCGTCTTCGACGGGCTGAAGGCGTTCCGAGGCAAGGACGGCACGATCCGCCTGTTCCGCCCGCAGAAACATGCCGAGCGGCTGAACCGCTCCTGCGAGCGGCTGTGCATTCCCCAGCTCGACGCCGCGCTGGTCCAGGAATCCTTCACCAAGCCGATCCAGGTCGATCATGAACGGGGCCCGTCCAAGCCCGGCACGGCGCTCTATCTGCGCCCGACTGTGATCGCGACCGAGGCCTTCCTCGGCGTGCGCCCGTCCAAGAGCTACCGCTATTTCCTGATCCTGTCGCCCGTCGGGCCGTATTACGCCGAAGGCATGAACCCGGTGCGCATCCTCGCCTCCGACCAATATGTCCGCGCCGTCCAGGGCGGCACGGGCGAAGCCAAGACTGCCGCGAACTACGCTGCGAGCCTATACGGCGCCGAAGTCGCCAAGAAGGCCGGCTATACCCAGGTGCTGTGGCTCGACGGTGTGCACCATAAGTATCTCGACGAGGTCGGCACCATGAACATCATGGTCAAGATCGGCGACGAGATCGTCACCCCGCCGCTCAACGGCTCGATCCTGGCCGGGGTGACGCGCGATTCGATCCTCAGCCTGATGCGCAGCTGGGGCCTCAAGGTCTCCGAGCGCCAGATCTCGATCGACGAGGTGCTGGAAGCCAGCGCCAACGGCACGCTCTCGGAGATGTGGGGCACCGGCACGGCCGCCGTGGTCTCGCCGGTCGGCGAACTCGGCTACAAGGACCGCCGGATCACCATCAATGGCGGCAAGACCGGCGCGCTGACCCAGAAGCTCTACGACGCCATCGTCGCCATCCAGTATGGCCAGACCAATGACGAGCAGGGCTGGACCCAGGTGGTAAAGGTTTGATCTGCTGCTCCGCGTCCAGCGCGATCAGACATCTGCTTCCGCGCCGGCCCGTTTCGGCTTGCTCCGCACCGGCTTGGCCGGTTTCGGCGCGGCGTCGGCCGCTTCCGCCGATGTGGCGGAGGCCGCTTTGGCCCGGGCGCCACCGCGCGGACGCCGGGCCTTCTCCCTCAATTCCGCCTGTTCGAGCCTGTTCAGCGTGGCGCGCAGCTCGTCTGAGGGCGGATGGCCGGTCAGGACCTCGTAGTAATAAGGCGCCAGCCGGAACCGCTCGGCCGTCTCCTCTTTCATGCTGAGCGCGTAATAGCCCATCTGATGGAAATAGGTGACGCGGGCCCGCACCAGGCTCTGGGTCGGATCGTAGCCGCTCTTCAAGAAGACCTCGCTCAGCAGCGACACCCAGGCTTCGTCGATCCGGCCGACCGTGTCGGAGACCGGGCGTGATTTGCGGCCCCAGGCGCGGATCGCCGTGTCGAAGGCCGGGAAGGAGGGATCCTCGCTGAGCCAGATGATGACGACTTCGCCGAGATCCGGCGCTGTCCGGGCCCAGCGCGCCCGGACCTGGGCGATCTCGAAATAATTCCGCGCCTCCCAGTCGCACAGCAGCGCGTCGAGCAAATCCTTGTGATGCTGGAAATGCCAATAGAAGCTGCCGCGCGTGACCTTCATCTTGCGGGCGAGCCGGTCGACCTTCACATCGTCAACGCCGCTTTCGAGCAGCACCTTGCGCGCGCTGGCAATCCAATCCTCGCGGCTGAACCTGCGCGCAGCGGCCGCCGGCGCGCTCTTCTCGGTCATCTTGGCCCGCCCCGGTGGCTGGTTTCGCCGAAGCCTGAATCGCGCCTGGCGCGTTGAAGCTGAGCGCGATTCAAGCCCGGCCGACGTCATCCTGCTCTAGACCCGGCGGCATGCGAGATCAAGACATATCTGTCGGGTGCAGATATCACTCGGCGCCGGAGAAAATCATCACGCCGGGCACTTCGGGGCTCGAAGCGGTGCCGGTCTTCGGATCGAGTGCCGCAGTGGCGAGCGTACCGCGCAGGCCGCGCGCCGTCTCGGCCGGGACCGTCTGGAGCCGGACGCCGAGCGCTTTCACCTGGTCGAGGAAATCGGCGCCATAAGCATCGGCCGGCACCATCACCGCGCGGTCCGACAGCGCCTTGGCGGCATCCCCCAGATTGGCCCGCAGGGCCGGTGCCGCGACGACGCTGGCGAGATCCTGCTTCTGGCCGACGACGCCGAGAATGAGCCTGATCGTCTCCGGCACGAGGGACGCGCCGATCGGCGCCGTCGCCAAGACCGGCTTCTTGCCGTCGACGGTGAGGGTGACGGCGATCTCGTTGGGCAAGCGGTCGCCCGGCTTGTGCTGGGCCAGCCGCTCCTGCTGGAACCCTGCGGAATTCGGTAGCGGGATGCCGCCGACGACGATGCCGGTATCGCCCCAGATCACGGCATTGATCGTGTGGGTCATGACGGCGATGTTGCCGGCCTTGTCGACCACCACGATCGAATTGGAATGGTGGTTGTCCGGACCGGCGCCGGCGGTGAAGAACTGATCCAGCAGCGGTGCCGCCGAGGTGGCGAAAGCCTTCTTGCGCTGCCCCGCTTCGCGCGTGTCGATCCCCTTGGCGTGCAGGAAATCGGCGGTCTGCTTGTCGAAGTTTGGTGCCGGCGAGACGAAATCGGAGATCCGCATCAGGTCGCGGAAGGCAGCGGGATCGCTCCAATAGGGGCCGCGCTGGTCGAGCTTCAGCGCCTCGGCCATGTTGAGGCCGGTCACGACCTGATAGACGGACAGGTTCGGCGCGCCATTGACATAGACCGTGTGGCCGAAGACCTCATCGATATAGGGCTCGTTCCAGTTCGGCCGGTAATCGGCCAGATCGGCCGCGGTCGCCTTGCCGCCGCCCTTCTGGACCGCAGCGACGAATGCCCTTGCCCCAGGTGCCGGTATACATGACGCCGGCGCCATGGGCCGCGACGTCGTGCAGGGTCTTGGCCAGTTCGGGCTGCACGAAATTATTGCCCGCTTGGGGCAGATCGTTGCCGCCTGGTGCAGGAAGGCCAGTCCTTCCGGCGATTTCGAGAGGAAGCTTTCGCGCAGCTGGAAGAATTTCGCCAAATGCAGCGAGATCGTCACGCCATGCTCGGCATACCAGAGTGCCGGCTGGAACAGCGTGTCGAAGGGCAGCTTGCCGAACCGGTCATGCATGGCCTGGGTCCCGGCCATGAAGCCCGGTACCAGCGTTTCGCGCCCCTTGGCGCCGCCGACGGTCGGCGTGCGGCCGAAATTGAGCACGCCCAGATCGCTGACCGGATGCTCTTGGGATCGGTCTCGCCGCGATAGGAATTATAGCCGGCATCCAGCGAATAGACCTTGCCGGTCTTCGCGTCGTAGTACAGGAGCGTCATGATGCCGGCATAGGACACGACCGAGCCGAGTTGCGTCGTGATCTGAGTCAGTGCCACCGTCGCGGCGGCATCGGCCGCGGTGCCGCCCTGCTTCAGCGCCTGCAGCCCGGCCTGCACGGCGATGGGCGAGACGGTTGCCGAGATGACGCCGTCCGTCCCGGCAGCACTGCGCGCCGTCTCCGGATCCCAGCGTTGCGCTTCGGTCTGCTCGGCCCTTTCGCGGTCGGCCTGCGGCCAGGCGGAAGGCGACAGATCCGCCGCTTCCGCGGCGCTCGCCAGCGCGAGCAGGCAGGTTCCAGCCAAGACAACTGGTTTCATGATGACAGCATCCTGTGGATTGGGGCGTCAGAGGCCGTTTGGAAATTCGGTGATTTGGGCTTGCGGCGCCGGTCTGGGCGTGATTCAAGCTTGCGATGTGGACGAAGCAGAGCCGGGGTCGTATGGCCCAGATCGCCAAGAAGACGAAGCGCTATCCGTCGGATTTGACGGATGAGGAATGGGAGCGGATCGCACCGCTGATGCCGAAGCCTGGTCGGCGAGGACGGCCGCGCGAGGTCGACTTCCGCGAGGTGATCAACGCGGTTCGTTATCTCGTGCGCTCGGGCTGTGGCTGGCGGATGCTGCCGATCCATTTCGGCCCTTGGCAGACGGTCTACAGCTGGTTCCGCGAATTGGCGCGGCGGTTTTTGTTTCAGACCATTCACGATGTGGCGCTGATGGTCGACCGGGAGCGAGCTGGGCGCGAGGCCAGCCCTACAGCGGGGGTGATCGACAGCCAATCCGTCAAGGCGCCGCAAGCTGAAACAAGAGGTTACGACGCGGGCAAGAAAATTGTCGGACGCAAGCGGCACATCGCCGTCGATACGGATGGACGGTTGCTGATGGTCAATATCACGACGGCCGATATCTCCGACAGCGCCGGTGCCGCGGCGATTCTTGACACAATCCGCAAGCGCTGGCCTTGGGTGAAGCATCTCTTCGCCGATGGTGCCTATGACCGCCTCAAACTGATGGACAAGGCCGCCTATCTCGACTTCGTCGTCGAGATCATTCGCCGATCCGATGATCAGAAGGGCTTCCAGGTCCTGCCACGCCGATGGGTGGTCGAGCGCACCTTCGGCTGGATGGTCCGATGGCGTCGCCTCGTGCGCGACTATGAGGAGCGCATCGACGTGTCCCAAGCCATGATCCTCGTCGCAATGGGCGGTAACCTGCTGCGCAGAAATGCCCATCCCTGATTTTCCAAACGGACTCTCAGAACTGGGCGGACAGCGAAAGCCCGAAGGTCCTGCCGGCCGTATAGGTGAGGAAAGCCGGCTGGCCGAGCGCATCGGCGGTCGCCTTGGGCACGGCCAGATCTTCCGAGACCGAGGACAGCTTGCGCTCGTCGAACAGGTTCAGGATCTGGAAATTCAGCGTGTAATTCTCCTGGGACGCACCCGCCCGCAAATCGATGAAGGTCTCCGGCGAGAGCGAGTAGAAGCGCGTTCCGGTATCGCCCGGGAAGGTCGTACTGAAGGAGCTCTTGTAGCGCAGGCTGGCGTCGAGATTGCCGTCGATCTCGGCCGGCAGGTTGAAATAGTAATCGCTCTTGGCAGTCACGGCCCAGCGCGAGCTGAAGGGCAGCGCATCGCCGACCTCGGCACCCCCGGTAGCGCCCGGTACCAGCGAGGTGATTACGGCATCGGTATAAGCGCCGTCGAGGGCGAGCTTCAACCCGTTGAGCGGCGAATAGCTTGTTTCGAACTCGATACCGTCGCTCCGGGCATTGCCGATAACCGTATTGGTGCCGTTGAAGAAATTCAGCTGAATGTTCTGCCAGTCGATATAGAAGGCGGCGATGTCGGCGGTCAGCTTGCCGTCGAGCGCGCTGCCCTTGAGACCGAGCTCGTAGTTTCCAGGTCGAGTCCGGCTGGAAGCTGGTGCCTGTCAGGTTCGGTCCGCCCGGCCGATAGCCGCGGGCGATACGGGCGTAGAGCATCTCGTCCGGCTGGAAGCGCCAGCGCGCGCCGAAGAATTCGGTAAAGACGCTGTCGGAGGAGGTCGCCTGGGCGAAACTCGGGATGACGCCTTCGAGCGCCAGCAGGCCGGAGCCGATCGAGGTCAGATGCTGGTCGTTATGGCTGTAGCGCAGCCCGGCATTCACATCGAAATCCGGCGTGATGTAGTAGGTCGCGTTGCCGAAACCGGCCAACTCGACATAGCGCTCGATCGAATCGACCGTTTCGTAATTGGCGAACTCATTGACGACGGGGACGAGCACAGCGGGCGGCGTGCCCGCGGTATAGTCGCCGTTGATGCCGGCCAGATAATTGCTGTCCCTCGTGGTCGTAGAAGAAGCCGCCCAGCCATTCGAACTGGTCGTTCGACGGCGAGGCGAGGCGGAATTCCTCGGTGACCGTCTTGGTGGTCGGCGCCACGATGCCGGGAAAATCGAACAGCGGCCCGAGCGACCCGAGCGCCGGCTGGAAGATCGTCGTATCGTCCGAGGTCTCATGCGCCGCGAAGTGCGAGAAGCTGGTCGAGGACGTTGCCGTGATGCTGTCCTCGAAGCGGTAGCTGACATTGCCCTCGAGCACGTAATAGCTCGATTGCAAGCGTGTATTGGCAAAGTTGTAGCCGGCATATTGGCCATAGATCGGCTGCAGTGTCTGGGCATTGCCGTCGATGATGCCGGCATTCGGCGTATTGCTGAAATCATAGATGCCGATCAGGTCGATGGTTAGGTCCTGGTCCGGCTCGATCAGCAAATCGGCGCGGCCACCCTGCTTGGAGACGCTGTTCAGCCCGGATTCGCCGGTCCGAACATCGGTCAGATTGCCCTCGCCATAGGATTGGAACCGCTGACGCGCAGCGCCACCTGGTCGCGCAGGATCGAGATGTTCAGCCCGGCGCGGATCGCCTCGTTGAGGGCACCGGTTTGGTCGTCATCGCCGAAATCGATCCGGATATGGCCGTCGAACTGGTCGGAATCGGGGGCCTTGGTGACATATTTGACCAGTCCGGCAAGCGTGCTGGCACCATAGAGCGTGCCTTGGGGCCCGCGCAGCACCTCGATATGGTCGAGATCGAAGGGATCGACATCTGGGCCGAAAAACGCACCGAGCGCGTAGCCGCTGTTGGAGCCGAACGGCACCTCATCGATATAGATGCCGACGGTCGGGCTGAAGTCGTTCGGGCCGGTCGACAGGCCGCGGATGATCAGCCGGTTGGCATCGGTCCCGGAAGGCTGGACGTTCAGCCCCGGCACATAGGCCGAGAGATCGTTCAGGTTGCCGGCCTGGAGCTGATCGATCAGACCCTCGCCGATCGCAGTGACCGAGACCGGCACGCTCTGGATGTTCTCTGTGCGCTTATTGGCGGTGACGAGGATCGTCTCGCTGCTGCCCGGCTGCGTGTTGTTCTGCGGTGCCTGCGCCAGCGCCGACCGCGTGCCAACATCGTTCCAACTAGGAAGCGGTCCCATTTCGGCATTGTTTTTCCCCTGCGCTCCGGAGCTGCTGACGCAATCTCCGGCGGCCTCCCCAGACCCCTGCCATGCGGTGCCTTGTCGTGCGGTTCCTGCATGGCGATGTGTCAGATTTGCATACATGACTGTATTGGTCGCATACAATTCTGTCTTGTTTTGGAAATGAGTGAGGCGCCCCGATCGCCGCCGAGCTTGGCTGGGACAGCCGGCGGCGTCGTGCTGGAATGGGTAAGGCCGTTGAGAATCGAGAGGAGGATCAACGGACTCTAAAATACAGCACTGTACTGCCATGCGTTGAGGCGGCGAACCCCGGCGCGGGCGCCGCGATGATGAGGCAAGCCGATGCAGCGCGATATCCGTTCGACCGACGAATTCCAGGAAGTAGCCGCGTTCTATCAGGCGGCGTTCCAGCCCGGCGCGGGCCATGTCTATGCGGCGCGCGAACTCGAGGTTGATCCGGAAGAGCGCATGCTCTATCTCACCGGGCTCAGCTTCCGCGGCGCACCTCGAGGCGGGACCGACCCCGGGCATCTATCGGCTGCCGCTGGATAGCCGCGGCGGCCTCGTGCCGGTTGCCGATGGTCGGCTGCCCAAGCCGTCGCCGGCCGGGCGCCATCTCGCCTATGTCGCAGCGCAGGCCGAAGGCGACCGCCTGGCCGTCGCGGATCTGGCCGACGGGCCGGCCCTGCCGGTCCCACCGGTCGATGGCCATATCGAGGCGCTGCAATGGTCGCCCGAGGGACGGCACCTGCTGCTCGTCGTCGCCGGCATCGGCGCCGATCTGTCGGGGCATGAGGGCGGCTTCTCCACCGCGCTCGCCGCGAAGGGCGGGCCGGCCTGGCTGCCCGAGATCGAGACCGGGCAGGAAGGAATGCCTGTGGCGCCGGCTCTGGGTCTGGGAGGCCGCAAGCGGTGCCGCCCGCATCGTTTCGGCGCCAGGCACGAATGTTTGGGAAGCCGCCTGGTGCGGCAATGACCGGATCGCCATCATCCGCAGCACCGACCATTCCGAAGGCGCCTGGTATCGCGCGGCGCTGGCCCTCGTCGAATTGAACGGGGCGGAGCGGGTGATCTATCGGCCGGACGATCAGATCGGCCTGCCCGCCGGCGCGCCCGATGGCAGCCGGATCGCCTTCGTGGAGGCCTTCTGCAGCGACCGCGGCGTCGTGTGCGGCACCTTGAAGCTGGCCGCGCTCGACGGGACCGTCCCTGACCGTCGATACCCAGGGCGTCTAGGTGACGGGCCTGACCTGGCGCGACAGCGGATGCCTGCATTATGCCGGTCATCGGGCGTTCGAGACCGTTGCCGGCGACTATCACCGCATGGCTGCCGTGTCACCGAGCTCTGGTGCACCGAGCAATTGACGGCTGGCGAATGGTAACCGGCCCTCGCCGCCGCTGGGCGAGGCGGCGTGCGTCGTCGTTGCCGAGGCCTATGGCGTGCCGCCGCGCATCGACCGCATCGGGCCGGACGGCACCGTGACGCTGCATGACTGCGCGAGCCCCGGCGCGGCCCGGCTCGCTTCGTCCTGCGGCGAGATCGGCCCGGTCCGCTGGCTGGCGCCGGACGGGCTGGAGATCCATGGCTGGCTGGTGCGGCCGACCGGGGTAGAGGCGCCCTATCCGTTGATGATCGACATCCATGGCGGCCCGGTCTGGGCGAACCGCAATCGCTGGATGGGGCGGCTGCGCGCGACGGCGCTGCTCGCCCGGCGCGGCTATGCCGTGCTCTATCCGAACCCGCGCGGCAGCTCGACCCGCGGCCAGGATTATGCGCGCCGCGTCGAGGGCGATATGGGCGGCGCCGATACGCTGGATCTTCTGGCCGCGTGCGATGCGCTGGTCGAGCGCGGGCTGGTCGATGGCCGCCGCATCGCGCTGACCGGCACCAGCTATGGCGGCTTCATGAGCGCCTGGCTGACGACCCAGGATGCGCGCTTCGCGGCCGCCGTGCCGATCTCGCCGGTCTCCGACTGGTACAGTCAGCACCGGACCTCGCAGATCCCGTTCTTCGACGAAATGTTCCTCAAGGCCTAGGCGTCCGGGTCGGATAATCGGTTCTTCCATCGCAGCCCGGCCATGTTCGCCGACCGCGTCAAGACACCAGTGCTGGTAATGACCGGCGCGCGCGACAAGAACACGCCGCCGGGCCAGGCGCTCGAGTTCTATAGCTCGGTGCGGGAGCATGGCGGCACAGCAGTGCTGGTGATCTATTCCGAGGATGGCCATAGCCTGCGCGGCCATCCTGCCTTCTTCGATACGGCGGCGCGCATCCTGCAATGGCTGGCGCAGCATATCGGGGCCTAGCCGATACAGCGCTGTACCCAAGAAATCTGCCGAGACATCTCACCATGGCAAAAATAGGCCCTTCCCAGGGCGTCGTGAAACTCATACTCTTTCCATACAGTAGTGTATTTTTGGGCAGGTTGGCGTGCGGAGCTACTCCGGTTTGCGGGTTCTGGTCGAGGGGTTGCGCGGTCACCGGGGTTGGGAAGCGGCATGGCGGTCGAGTGCGCCGAAGGCGAAATACGACATCGTCGTGATCGGCGGCGGCGGGCATGGGTTGGCGACGGCCTATTACCTGGCCAAGCAGCATGGCGTCAGCAATGTCGCAGTGCTCGAACGCGCCTGGATCGGCGGCGGCAATTCCGGCCGCAACACCTCGATCATCCGGTCCAATTATTACTATCCGCAAAGCATCGATCTCTATGAGCTGGCGCTGAAATCCTATGAAACTCTGGCGCTCGAGCTGAACTACAACATCATGTTCGGTCGCCGCGGCATCATCTTCACCGGACATAGCCGGCACTATGTCGAGACCATGCAGCGCCTGGTCGGCGCGATGGAGTTGCGCGGCCTCGATGTTCGGATGGTCGGACGGGATGAGATCGCTTCCCGCATCCCGGTCCTGGATATGTCGTCCGGGGCACGCTTCCCGGTCTGGGGCGGCTTTGTCCAGGACCGTGCCGGCTGGGCGCGGCATGACGCGGTCGTCTGGGGTTATGCCCGCGCCGCCGACCGGCTGGGCGTCGACATCATCCAAGGCTGCGAGGTGCGCGGCTTCCGCAAGACCGAGTCGGGCCGGGTCATCGGGCTGGAGACCTCGCGCGGCGCCATCGCGGCCGACAAGGTGGCGATCTGCGTCGCCGGTCATTCGACCACGCTCGCCGACCAGGCCGGATTCCGCCTGCCGATCACGAGCTACGCGCTGCAGGCCTTCGTCAGCGAGCCGATCAAGCCAGTGCTCGACACCATCCATCTGTCGCTGGCGACCGGCGTCTATGTCAGCCAATCCGACAAGGGCGGGCTGATCATCGGTGGCGGCCTCGACCTCTACCCGTCTTATGCACAGCGCGGCAATTTGCCGGTCGGGGCCCAGGTGCTGGGTGCCGTCGCCGACCAATATCCACGCTTCGGCCGCGTCCGGATGTTGCGGCAATGGGCCGGCATCGTCGATGTCGTCCATGATTCCAGCCCGATCCTGGGCGAGACCCCGGTGCCGGGGCTCTATCTCAATTGCGGCTGGGGCACCGGCGGGTTCAAGGCGATCCCGGCCGGTGGGCAATTGCTCGCCCATCACCTCGCCACAGGCCGGCCGCATCCGATCGCCGAGCCCTTCGGCCTCGACCGCTTCCATACCGGCCGGCTGGTCGACGAGGCCGCCGGTGCCGGCATCGCCCATTAACTGGATCGCTCCAGAGAGAGAATTCGCATGCTGCTGATCGACTGCCCCTGGTGCGGACCGCGCGACGAAATCGAGTTCACCTATGGCGGGAAAGCCATCTGCGCCGGCCGGATGCCAATGCGGAATGGACCGAATATCTCTTCTTCCGCAAGAACCCGAAGGGCGTCTCGTTCGAGCGGTGGGTCCATGCGCTGGGCTGCCGGCAATGGTTCAATCTGGCGCGCGACACGGTCAGCCACCGCGTGCTCGCAATCTATGCCATGGGCGAGGCGCCGCCGGCGATCGCCCGGGACGCGGCGCCGTGAGCGGTTTTCGCCTGGCGCAAGGTGGGCTGATCGATCGCGGCCGGCCGTTGCGTTTTCGCTTCGAGGGGCGGGATTATCAAGGCTTTGCGGGTGACAGCCTGGCTTCGGCGCTGCTGGCCAATGGCGTCGGCGTCGTCGGGCGCTCATTCAAATATCATCGGCCGCGCGGCCTGCTCTCGGCCGGCGTCGACGAGCCCAACGCGCTGATGCAGCTGGGCGAGGGCGCCGAGAGCGAGCCGAACCCGCCCGCGACCATGATCGAACTGGCCGAGGGGCTGACGGCACGTGCCGTCAATTGCTGGCCCAGCCTGGGTTTCGACCTCGGCGCGTTGAATGGGCTGTTCGGGCGATTCCTCCCGGCCGGCTTCTACTACAAGACCTTCATGTGGCCGTGCTGGCACCTCTATGAAGGGTTGATCCGGCGCGTCGCCGGGCTGGGCCGGGCGGCGCAGGAACCCGATCCCGACCGCTACGACCGAAGCTTCGGTCATTGCGACGTGCTGGTCGTGGGCAGCGGTCCGGCCGGGCTGGCGGCCGCCCGCGCTGCAGCGGCGACCGGTGCCCGCGTCCTGCTGGTCGAGCAGGATGTGAGTCTCGGCGGCAGCCTGTTGCATGATCCGGCCCGGATCGACGGCCAGCCGGGGCGCCAGTGGGTCGCGACGGTCGAGGCCGAGCTGCGGGCGGCGCCCGAGGTCGAGATCCTGACCCGGACGACCGCCTTCGGCTATTTCGACCATAACGGCGTGGCCCTGGTGCAGAAATTCGCCACGTCCAAACCGATCCGCCAGCGCCTCTGGCAGATCCGTGCCAAGCAGGTCGTGCTGGCGACGGGTGCCTTGGAACGGCCGCTGGTCTTCCCGGGCAATGACCGGCCCGGCGTGATGCTGGCCGAGGCGGTCCGGACCTATATCGGCCGCTATGCCGTGGCGCCGGGGCGGCAACTCGTCCTCTACACCAATAACGATGTCGCCTATGCCACGCTGGATGCGGCGCAGGCGGCCGGCATCACGGTTGCGGCCATCATCGACAGCCGCCGCACGCCGCCGCCGGCGCGGGTCGAGCAGGCGCGGCGGCTCGGCATCGACCTGCTGGCCGGCGGCGCCGTCCTGGCGACGCGCGGATCGCCTGCGCTGAACCGGGCCCTGGTGCGCGACGGGGCGGGGCAGCAGCGCTGGATTGAGGCCGATATCCTGGCCATGTCCGGCGGACGATCGCCGACGGTCCATCTGTTCAGCCAATCCGGCGGCAAGCTCGCCTGGCAGGAGAGGATCGCCGCCTTCGTGCCGGCGCAGTCCGTTCAGGCGGAAGCTTCCGCTGGTGCCTGCGCTGGCCGGTTCGGCCTGGCGGCGGCGCTGGAAGACGGCCATGCACAAGGCGTCGCCGCCGCCGAGCGGACCGGGTTTACCGGGGCTGGCGGTACGGCGCCGGTCGCCGAGCCATTGCCCGATACGGCAGCGATCGAGCCGATGTGGCAGGTCGATGCGCCCGGCAAGGCCTTCGTCGATTTCCAGAGCGACGTCACGACCGACGATGTTGTCCTGTCCATTCAGGAAAACTTCGTCTCGATCGAGCATCTGAAGCGCTATACCGCGCTGGGCATGGCGACGGACCAGGGCAAGAGCTCCAATGTCAATGCGCTGGCCATGATGGCGGCGCTGACCGACCGCGCTATACCGGATGTCGGCGTGACGCGGTTCCGGCCGCCCTACACGCCGGTCGCCCTCTCGGCCTATGCCGGCGAATGGCGCGGCGAATTGTTCCGGCCCGTCCGCCGGCTGGCCCTTCATCGCTGGCATGCGGCGCAGGGCGCGGTCTTCGAGGAATATGGCGGCTGGCTGCGGCCGGCCCGCTATGAACGGACCGGCGAGGCCGGTCCGGCAGCGGAGCAGCGCGAAGCCCGCGCGGTCCGCCAGGCGGTCGGCCTCTTCGACGGCTCGCCGCTCGGCAAGATCGAGGTCAGCGGGCCCGACGCGGCGACGTTTCTCGACCGCATCTATGCCAATGCCATGTCCAGCCTCAAAATCGGGCGGGCGCGCTATGGGCTGATGCTGAACGAGCTGGGCGTGGTCAGCGATGACGGCGTCACGGCGCGCCTTGCCGAGGATCGTTTCTGGCTCGGAACGACTGGTGCCGGCGCCGGGCGCATCGCCGCCTGGCTGGAAGAGTGGCTGCAATGCGAGTGGCCGCAGCTGCGCGTCCTGGTGGCACCCGTGACCACCGCCTGGGCCGTGCTGACGCTCAGCGGCCCGCAGGCCCGCGCGGTGCTTGCTGCTGCCGGGACCGATATCGCGCTCGGCGCCGCCGAGTTTCCGCATATGACCTTCCGTGATGGTGCGGTGGCCGGCGTGCCGGCCCGCATCTTCCGGGTCAGCTTCACGGGCGAAGCCTCCTACGAGATCAATGTCGCGACCGACGCGGCCGAGACGGTCTGGCAGGCCCTGATGGTGGCCGGCGCCGCGGCCGGGATCACGCCGGTCGGCATCGATGCCTGGATGCTGCTGCGGACCGAGAAGGGTTATCTGCATATCGGCGGCGAGACCGACGGCACCACCCGGCCGGATGATATCGGCTGGGGGCATGTGCTGAAGCGCGAGCAGGATTTCGTCGGCCGGCGCTCTCTCACCCTACCGGACGCCGTCCGGCCGGACCGGCCGCAATTCGTCGGGTTGGAAGTGGTCGGCTCTTCGGCGGTCCTGCCGGTCGGCGCGCATCTGGTCAAGGCGCCGGGCGCCAAGATCAGCGAAGGCTATGTCACCTCCTCGGGCTTCAGCCCGGTTCTGGGCCGCGGTGTGGCGCTGGGCATGGTCAATGCCGGGCGGTCGCGCCTGGGCGAGATTCTCGAGGTCGCGACCGGCGGCATGACGGCGCGCGTCCGGATAACCGCGCCCTGCGCCTATGACCGAGAAGGAGGGCGGCTCCATGGCTGACGCGGCTTGGCGTTTCGAGGGCGACGGCATCCGCGTCCTTGAAGCGCCGCGGGAGACCGTGCTCGTGCTGCGCCTCTGGCGGCCGGATGCGGCGATCCGCGCGACGCTCGCCCAGCAAGCGTGGCCAACGGTACCGAATGGCGTGAGCGCGCCCGGCGAGGGATGCCGCGTGGCCTGGGTGGCGCCGGGCGAGTGGCTGCTGATCGGGCGCGATGCGGCCGCGATCGCGGCGTGCGCCGCGGCGGCGTTGGACACCACGCTGCATCATCTCAGCGACGTCTCTGCCGCGACCTTCCGGCTCGACGTCGAAGGGGTCAGCGCCCGCCGCCTCCTTGCCAAGGCCTGCTCGCTCGACCTGCATCGCCGGGCCTTCGGCCAGGGCAGCTGTGCCCGGTCCGTGTTCGCCCAGCTGCCGGTGCTGGTCATGCGCGTCGGGGAAGACGGCTTCGAGCTGCATTTCGACATCAGCTGGCGGGACTACGTCCTGAGCTGGCTGCGGCAAGCCGTTCAGGATATCGCGTCATGACCGACTCATTCCTGCGCAAATCGGGATACGTCCTCACCCTGACCTGTCCCGATGCCAAGGGGATCGTTGCGGCGGTTGCCGGCTATCTTGCCGATCACGATTGCTCGATCACCGAATCCAACCACTTCAACGACGCCGATACCGGCCAGTTGTTCATGCGGACGGCGTTTCGCCAGGTCGGCCCCGCCATGCCGCCGGAGGCAATGCTGCGCGACGGCTTCCGGCCGATCGCCACGCTCTTCGGCATCGGTTGGCAACTGCAGGATGCGACGATCCGGCCGCGGCTGCTGATCGCGGTCTCCAAATTCGGCCATTGCCTGTTCGATCTGCTGCATCGCTGGCGCGCCGGGCTGCTGCCATGGCCCAGGGCGAGATGGTGGCCGAGATCATCGCCGGCCATCGCCGCATCTTCGACAAGGTGACGATCCCGCGGTCTGCTTCACCGATCCGGAGATCGTCATCGCCGGCCTCTCGCCCGACGAGGCGCGCAAGCAGGGCCATGAGCTGAAGATCGGTCTTTTCCCCCTTCGCGGCCAATGGCCGTGGCATGACCCGCCGCGGCGAGGACGGCTTCGTGCGCATCGTGGCGCGGGCCGACAATCATCTGGTGCTCGGCATCCAGGCGGTCGGCCAGGAGATCTCAGAACTCTCGACCGCCTTCGGCCTGGCGCTCGAGATGGGCGCCCGGCTGCAGGACATCGCCGGTACGATCCATGCGCATCCGACTTTGGGCGAGGCGTTCCAGGAATCGGCGCTCAAGGAGCTTGGGCACGCGCTGCATCTCTGAGCGGAAAGGGCCTTTACGCGGCTCGACCCACCTCGCCCCGGCCCTTTACCACTGAAGGGCGGTGCGGGTTGGGATGGCTAGAAGAACGCTCACGCCCTGCCACTGCGCGTGTCTTGGCGCCTCACTATGCGAGGGATCTTGTGTTGTCAATACACTAGTGTATTGTCGGCCCGGCTGCAGCGCGGCGGCATGCCGGCTACCTGGCCCGAGCAAGGACGTCCTATGCCCAAAGATGGCGCCCAAGACCGTGTGAGTTCCTGGCATTCGAGCTACGTCCTGCTCCTGGTCGGGCTGGTCTCCGTCGCGAATTACTATGATCGGACGCTGATCAGCATCCTGGTCGAGCCGATCAAACGCGATCTGGGATTGTCGGATGGGCAGATCGGTCTGTTGTCCGGTGTCGGCTTCGCCGTGATGTACAGCCTGCTCGGCGTGCCGATGGCCCGGCTGGCCGATCGGTTCGGGCGGGTGCGGGTGCTGGGCAGTGTCGTTGCCGTCTGGTCGGTGATGACGGTGCTGAGCGGCCGCACGGTGAGTTTTACCACCATGCTGTTGGCGCGTGCCGGCGTCGGAATCGGCGAGGCCGGCGGCCTGCCCGCGGCGCATGCGCTGATCGCCGATTATTTTTCGCCACGCTTCCGCGGCAAGGCCTTGTCGGTCATCGGCGTGTGCGGCGGGCTGGGCCTGTCCCTGGCCTATGCCGGCGGCGGGCTGATCAATGACTGGCAAGGCTGGCGCATGGCCTTCTATCTCGGCGGGCTGCCCGGGCTTGTGCTTTCGGTGTTGGTTTTCTTGACGATCCGCGAGCCGAAGCGATCGGTCGGCGCCGGCGGTGCGGCACCGAATGTCACCTTCCGGCAAGCCGCGGCCACGCTCTGGCGCCGTAAATCCTATGTCCTGCTCTGCATCGGCCTGGGGATCGGCGCGATTGGCTCCTACGGGCAGAGCGCCTGGACTCCGGCTTTCCTGATGCGCGCCTATCACCTCTCGGCCAGCGAGGTCGGCGGCTATTACTCGGCCGTTTCCGGCCCGGCGACCATGGTGTCGATTCTGCTGGGCGGGCTGGCCAATGACTGGTTGGTCGCGCGTGACAAGCGCTGGCCTCTATGGCTGCTGGCGCTCACCTTCGGGCTTGTCCGTACCATTCAGCCTTGTCTTTTTCCTGGAGCGCGATTTCGGGCTAGGCATGGGCATGACCATGGTGACGACCGTGGCCGGTGGCCTTTGGGTTGGCCCGTCCTACGCCCTGGTGCAGAATTTGGCCGGACCGCCGCTCCGGGCCGTCGGCGCGGCGGTCTTCATGATGACGGTCAATATCGTCGGGCTGAGCCTCGGGCCCTATCTGACCGGGCTGTTCAGCGACCTTCTGACACCGAGTTTCGGCAACGAGGCGCTGACGGTCAGCCTCTGCTTGGTTACCTTGACTTGCCTGGTCGGCGCCGCCTGTTTCCTCGCGGCGACGCGGACAGTAATCGCCGATATCGCCGAGGCGGACGCCACCTGACGGGGTGATGCGGCGGGCCGTCAGCCCGCCGCAGACAGGATCCGGGCCGTCGCGGCCTCGACATTGGCCCTGACCAGCGGCAGCGGCAGGGCGCCCGGCTTCAGCACCGCTTCATGGAAATCCTTCAGGTCGAATCGGTTGCCGAGCGCGGCCTTCATCGCCTCGCGCAGCTCCATGAGGTAGGTGTCGCCGAGCTTGTAGACCAATGCCTGGGCCGGTAGATCGCAGCTATAGCGCAGGCTTTCGCTGGCGATCTCGGCTTCGGGCATGAAGGCGTTGCGCCGCATATAGTCCCGCGCCTGCTCCAGGCTCCAGCCCAGCGCATTCATGCCGGTATCGATTACGAGGCGGCAGGTCAGGGAGGCGTCCATCACCAGCCGGCCGAGGCGCTCCTCGGGTTCGGCATACATCCCCATTTCGCCGGCGAGTGTGGCGGCATATTCGGCCCAGCCTTCGTTGAAGGCGTTGCAGAAGCTGGCCTTACGCAGCGGGTGCAGAGCCTTATTCTCGCGTTGCGAGGCCATATGGAAATGATGGTCGGGCACCAGCTCGTGATAGGTCAGCGACGCCACATTCATCAGCGGCGCCTGCGACAAGTTCCTGGTGTTGAACAGGAAGCGGCCGATCTCACCGTTCTTTTTGGGCACGTCGTAATAGCCGAAGGTCATCGCCCCTTCGAGCGCCCCGTGCAGCGGCGCGACATTGTAGCCGGCATCGGGCTTGAAGTTGAAACTGCGCTCGATATCCGGCGCGATGCGGGCAATGTAGCGGCGGAATATTTCGGCGATGGCGGTCTCGCCCTCTGCCCGCCAGCGCGGATCCGCCTTGATCGCGTCCAGATAGGCGAGGTCATCGCCCACGACGCCGACCTCGTCGAGCAGGGCCTGCATCTGGCTGCGGATGATGCACATGCGGGCATGGCCGGCCTCATGCACCTGCTGCACCGTCATGTCCTGGGTCAGGTGCATGCAGACCAACTCGTCATAGACGGGGCACCACCGGGATACTGGGCCAAGCCGACAGTCTCGGCGCCTTTTCGCGATAGGCCGGCGCCGAGAGATAGGCGATCAGGGCGTCGAAGGCGGGAATGACCTCGGCCTCGATCCGCGCCTCGATCCGGCAGATCGAATTCGGCCTGCTCAACTGGATCGGTTTCAGCCGCCGTCTCGCGGACGATCTGCCGGAACAGCCGCCAGCCATCCTCGACATGCCCGTCGTTCATCATCAGCAGCGCCTCGATCAGGCGCAACCGCGGGACGGCGGCGACCGTCGCGGCCGGCAGCAGGGCAGCGACCTTGCGCAGCGAGCCGACGCCATGGACCAGATAGAGGCGCAGCCCGCCCGCCTCGATCACCCGGCGGGCCACCGCCGCGCCCTCGCCGCCCATCAGGGCGTAGCGTACCGCCGCGACGATGTCGCCGGCGCCGGCAAAATGGGCGCTGGCGTTGCGGCAGAGATGCTGCCGGCGCTCCGGCTCGTTCTGCAGCCGGTTCAGCAGGTATTGCGCCAACAGCGGATGCAGCCGGCCGGCCTCGAACAACGGTGCCAGATCGGCGAGCCGGCCGAGCAATGCCCGGCTGTCCCGCGTCTGGCGCAGCGCGTCGGCCGTCTCGGCATCGATCGCCGGCAGCAGCACAACGTCGTGCAGGAAATCCTGCAGCGCCGGCGCGAGCGGAGCCGTCACCTGTTCCGCGATATAGCGCGCCATGGACGGTCCGGCCGCCGCTGCCCAGCGCCGTGCGATCTGCAACGCGACGGGCCAGCCCTCCGCCGCTTCCCGCCGGCCCGGAGCCGAGGAAGCTGGCCGCCTCTTCTGTCGAGAAGCGTAGGACCCCGGCGGCCAGCTCATGCACCTGGCCGCGGATGTCGAGCGCGGCCAGCGCGGCGTTCGGTCGGCTGCGCGTGGTAATCGCCAGGCGCAGCGTGTCCGGCATCTCGTCGAGCAGGATCTGCAGCAGCGCATCGGCCGCGGGCGATCGAACCCGGTCGAGCCCGTCGAGCATCAGGGTCCAGTACTTGCCGCTGCGGTCGATCCGGTCGAGCAGCAGGCCAGTACGACCGGTGCGTAGCCGGCCAGTTGCAGTGGCGGCAGCCCGCTCTCGGCGAAGCCCTGGACCAGCCCGTGCACGAGCGGTTCGGGTCGCCCTCGGGCGGGCGGAGGCCGAGCCAGACGACCCGCTCGTTTCGGTCGCGCAGCGCCGCGCGCCATTGCATCGCCAGGATCGTCCTTGCCATAGCCGGCCGGCGCCAGCAGCAGCGTGACCTGTGCCGACGCGCCATCGAGCCGGTTCAGCAGGGCCGGCCGGTCGAGCAGCGGCACGGAGACGGAAGGCGGCGCCAGCGCAGGGCGCGCCGGCGCCGGCATGCCGAGCAGCGCCAAACCCTGACCGAAAGCCTCGAGCCGCGCCGTCCGCTATCCCGCTTGCCATCGGCGATCACCTCACCGGCATGATCGCGTCACCGTACTGTAATGTATGGTGATGGGCAATCGTGAAGCGCCGATCAAAGGACGGCCCGCTGGGGTGCGACCTCCGGTGCGATCTCGCGACGATAGGCGCGCTGGAGCCAATGGGCGATCGGAATGGTCAGGACCGTCAGCATGCTGACGGCCAGCAGCGCGTTGCGCAGCGTCTCTTCCCCGTTCAGCAGCCGCGCCAGGTCGCTGATGGCGCCGACCATGACCGGTCCCAACCCTTGCCCGACAACCAGCACGCCCAGGCTCAGCATCGCGAAGGCGCTGGCCCGTAGATGGGGTTCGACCAGATCGTGCAGTGCTGCATAGAGCGGCGCGACGATGGCGGTGCCGACGACCGTGGCGGCAAGCAGCAGGCCAAGTGAAACATAAAGGCTGTGGGTGATGAAGGGGCCGAGGCCGATCGGCGTCGAGACCAGCATGGCCCAGAAGACAAAGGACAGACCCTTGCCCGGGCCGGCCCGGTTGAACCAGTCGCCGAGCACGCCGCCGATCAGCCCGCCGACGATCGTGCCGCCGCCCAGGGCGAGGCCCAGCCAGGCGCCGACCGCAGTCGCGCTCATGCCATATTCCCACATGTAGAAGGCCGGCGCCCAGGCCAGCAGGCCGTAACCGCTGATCGACAGCAGTGCCACCAGGGCGAAGAGGTTGAGGAACGCGGCGCGACGCAGCACCGGCAGCAGATCCTTGAGCGAGGCGCCGTCGCGCGGCGCCAGCCCGGGCGGCTCGCGCAGCGTCAGCCAGGCGAGCGGCGCCAGCGCCGGCCCGGGCGCGCCAACGCCCAGAAAGGCACCGCGCCAGCCGAGCCGCTCGACCAGCAGCCCGCCTAGCGCCAGCCCCAGCGTGATGCCGAGATAGCCGCCGGCCAACGCGATGGAGAGCGCGCCGGAGCGGCGTTCGGGTGAAAAACGGGCAGCGATCAGGGATTGGATCGCGGGATTGCTGCCGGCCTTGCCGACGCCGACGAAGACGCGGGTAACGAACAGCCCGGCAAAGCCTCCAGCGAGCGCGGTCAGCGTGGTGAACAGGCTCCAGGGGGCGACCGCTGCCTGCAATGACGCGGACCCGCCCCAGCGTCTCGCGGAGCCGGGCCAGGGGTACTGCGGCGACGCCGAAGAAGAGTGCGAAGGCAATGCCGTTGATGAGGCCGAACTCGCTGTCGCTCAGTGCGAACTCGGTCCGGATCGGCTCCAGCGCCATGGAGAACAGGACCTTGTCCGCCTGCTGGCTGACGCCGATCAGCGCCAGCAGCGGAAGGAGATAGGCGCCACCGAACCGCGGCCCGGCCGAACGCTGCGTCATCGCTGCTCCCCCCGCGCCATTTTCCGTACAGATATGTTTGTTTGTGCCGCTGACGAATTGTCAAGCGTGACGGCAGGTATCGGGCTGCAATGTGCTTGCAGAAAACATACAGAGATGTATCTATATCGAAAGGAGCCAGCCTCGGGGAGAGCATCGTGCAAGGGGATCGGGATCGTTCGGTGTCTGCTGCGGATCTTTCACCCTCGCGCTGGCCCGCGACGGAATACGATGCCTATATGCGGTCGCAGGCGGTGGTGCGGGCCGAGGCCGGGGCCTGCTCCGGCCAGAACGGCGTCGTCACCGTGTCCTACAACGCCTTCGCGGCGCGCGCCGGCTCGAAGCGCTGAAGCAGGGCGGCAGTGCCATCGATGCGGCGCTGACCACGGCCCTGGCGCAGGTGGCACTGACGTGCGGCGCGCCGATCAGCTATTTCGGCATCCTCTCCCTGGTCTGTTACGACGCCGCCTCCGGCCGGACCCAGACGATGAATGCCGAATGGAACACCGTGGCCGGCGAGACCGACCCGCTTTCCATTCCCGGCGGGATCAGCTTCCAGGGCGACGATGCGCTGCGTGGCACTGTGCCCAGCGGCCGCACCGCCCTGGTCGGTGGTTTCATGAAAGGTATCGAGGCCGCCCATCGGCGTTTCGGCAAGCTGCCCTTTGCCCGGCTGTTCGACCCTGCCATCGCACTGGCCGAGGATGGGTTCCCGGTCACGCCTCTGCTGGAGCGCCAATTCGCCTACCGCGCGGCAGATTTCGCGCGGCTGGCCGAGACGCGCGCGAATTTCCTGAAGTCCGACGGCACGCCTTATCGCGCTGGCGAGGCCTTCCGCCAGCCGAGCCTGGCCGCGACCTTGCGCGCCGTCGCGGAACAGGGCGCCGACTACATGTATGGCGGTCGCTGGGGCGAGAGACTGGTCGCCGCGGTGCAGGCGGATGGCGGTCATATGACATTGGAGGATCTGCGCCGCTATGAGGTCGTCTGGGCGGATCCGCTGGTCGGCGAGATCGGCGGCGGCCATGCCATCCACACCAATCCCTGGCCCAATGCCGGCGGCGTGTCGCTGATCGAGGCGCAGAACCTGGCCGGAATCGCCGGGCGTACCCCCGGGCCGCACTGGACGAAATCGCCGGACGCGCTGCGCAAGGCGCATGAGATCACGCAGCAATTCACCGCCCCTTATCTGCCGGACGCGAATTTGGCGGCGATCTATCCCGGGCTCGATCTCTCACCCGAGGCGCGGGTGACGCGCGCCCATGCCGAGGATCTCTGGGTGCGCATGGAACAGGGTGCCCCGCCTCGGCAATTTCAAGCGCGTCGGCCCGATGCATTCTGACGACGTCGTGGCGATGGACCGCGACGGCAACATCGCCGCCATCACGCATTCGATCAACTGCGTCTATTGGGGCAAGACGGCGATCACCATCGATGGCGTCTCGATCGGCGACCCGGCCTCGTTCCAGCAGGCCCAGATCGCCCGGATAACGCCCGGCACCCGGCTGCCGGCGCCGACCGAGACCGGCATTGTGTTCAAAGACGGCAGGCCGGTGCTCGGCTTCGCCTCGATGGGCGCCGGGCTGCATCACCGGACCTTCCAATGCCTGCTTAACCATCTGCGCTTCGGCATGAGCGTGGTCGAGGCGGTCGATACGCCGGATTTCTACATGCCGCACACCGATCCGGCGACGGGCGACGTGTCGATCGCCGCGCCGGTCGGCCGGTTCGACCTGGCGGTGCTCGACGCGACCGGCTATGCCTGGCGCGAGGTGGCGCTGGCCGAGGCGCGGCTCGGCGGCGCCGGCGATTGGGTCCGGATCTCCCGCGACCCGGGGACCGGGCTCATGACGGGCGCCTCGCCCAACCGCAACAATGGCGATGCCGTCGCTTTCTGATCCGGGAGAGGGAGCTTCCATGCAGACCGACCTTCGCGGCACGCCGCTCTTCAACGATGCCGAAGCCCGCGCCCGCGCCTGGTACCGTCCGGGTGAAGGCCATGTCGCCGATCTCGGCGAATTGGCAGCGGCCTCGGACGGCCGGTTGGCGGCCGGCACGGCGACCGTGTGCGCGGCGCTGGAAGGCATGCCGACGACCCGCATCGCGCTCATCGACCTGGCTTCCGGCGCACAACGCATCGTTACGCAGGGGCCGCGCTCGGATCGCCAGCCGCGCTGGTCGCCGGATGGCGGCACCATCGCCTTCCTGTCGGACCGCGACCAGGCGCGGGCGAGCCGGCTCTATTTCCTCGACCTCGCGACCGGCACGGAACGCGCGGCCCAGCCGGTCGAAGGCTGGGTCGAATATCTGCATTGGTCGCCGGATGGGCGCTCGGTGCTGCTCGGCGTCGCCGGTTTCGGTGCCGATCTCGCCGGCGCCCAGGGCGGCTTTTCCGTGGCGACCCGGGACGAGGCGAAACCGTCCTGGCTGCCGGAGATCGACACCGGGACCGGCGACGGCACCTGGCGCAGCCTCTGGCTCTATGACCGGGCGGCCGACACGGCCCGTAAAGTGTCGCCGGACGCGGTCAATATCTGGGAAGCCGTCTGGTGCGGACCTGATCGCGTCGCGGCCATCTGCTCCGACGCGCCGGGCGAGGAAGCCTGGTATACGGCGGACCTGCGCCTCTTCGATCTCGCGGCCGGCACGGCGCGCACGCTCCTGACGCCCAAAGACCAACTCGGCTGGCTGTCCGCTTCACCGTCCGGCGCCCGGATCGCCGTGGTCGAAGCAGTGTGCAGCGACCGGACCATCGTGGCCGGCGATCTTCGGCTGATCGATACTGCAACCGGTGCCGTTTCGACCGCGGGTACGCTCGGCGCCGATGTCGTCCAGATCATCTGGCGCGGCGAGGATCACGTGCTCTTCGCGGCACTTCAGGGGCCGGACTCGCTGGTCGGACTATTCGACCGGCGCGCCGGGCAGGCGCTGGAGCTCTGGCGCGACCGCGCGCTGACGGCGTCGGGCGCGCGCTTTCCAGAGGTGGCGCCGCTCGGGGCCGGCCCGGCCGATTGCCTCTTCCTCCGCGAAGGTTTTTTCGCGCCGCCCATGCTGGCCGTGTTGCAGGAAGGCGCGCTGCGCGATGTCCGGCCGCTCGTTCCGGCTGGCTCGGCGGACAGGATACGGGCGCTCGGCACGGCGGAAGCGGTGTCCTGGAGTGCCCCGGACGGGACGCCGATCCATGGCTGGCTGCTCCAGCCGCCGGGCGCTGGACCGCATCCGCTGGTGCTGGAGATCCATGGCGGGCCGGTCTGGCTGTTCCGTCCGCGCTATATCGGCCGGAATGTGCTGGCCCAGATGCTGCTTGCCGCGGGCTATGCGGTGCTGCAGGTCAATCCGCGCGGCTCCAGCGGGCGGGGCCAGGACTTCGCTCGGCAGGTGTTCGGCGATATGGGCGGCGCCGATACCCAGGATTACCTGTCCGGCCTCGAAGCCATGGTCGCGCGCGGCATCGCCGATCCGGCGCGGCTGGGGGTCACCGGCGGCAGCTATGGCGGCTTCATGTCGTCCTGGCTGATCACGCAGGATGCGCGCTTCGCCGCGGCCGTGCCGGTGGCACCGGTGACGAATTGGGTCTCGGAGCATCTGACCTGCCACATCCCCTATTTCTGCGAGATCTTCCTGGCCGACCGGATCGACAATCCGACCGGCAGATATTTCACGCGCAGCCCGATCCATCACGCGGACAAGGTCAGGACGCCGACGCTCCATATCTGCGGCGCCCTCGACAAGAACACGCCGGCCGGCCAGGCCCTCGAATTCCACCATGCGCTGCTGGCACGCGGCGTCGAGTCGGTGCTGGCGACCTATCCTGAAGAAGGACACGGCATCCGGAAGATGCCGGCCGCCTTCGACTATGTCGCCCGGGTCGTCGGCTGGTTCCAGGCGCATATGCCGGCGCTTTAGCAGGCTGCGGAAAAAGGGCTGGCGATCGGGGCGCTGTCGTGATTCGATTCCCTTTGCGGCAATGCGGAGGGCGGATCGATGCGGGGCATGGACGAGCGGACGGATCAGCTGTTCAGCTACGTGAGCTGCGAGGCCCGGGTCCGGCGGATCATCCGCTGCGTGCGATCCGGATGATCGTCGACGAAGCTCTGGAGGTGTTGTCGCCAGAGTTTGAAGCGCTGTACGCCAAGAGCGGTCGCCCCTCGATCGCGCCGGAGCGGCTGCTTCGCGCGTTGCTGCTGCAGGCGTTCTATTCGGTGCGGTCCGAGCGGCAGCTGATGGAGCAGCTCAATTACAATCTGCTGTTCCGCTGGTTCGTCGGCTTGCCGATGGATGCGACGGTGTGGGACGTGACGGTCTTCACCAAGAACCGGGAGCGGCTGATCGAGGGTGACATCGCGGCGAAGTTCATGGCCGCGGTGCTGCGTCAGTCTCGGATCAAGGCGCTCTTGTCGGACGATCATTTCTCGGTCGACGGCACGCTGATCGAGGCCTGGGCCAGCATGAAGAGCTTCCGGCCGAAGGACGGCAGCGGCCCGCCGCCGGGGCCGGGCCGCAACGGCGAGCGCGACTTCCACGGCGAGAAGCGCTCGAACGAGACGCATGCCTCGACGACCGATCCCGACGCCCGGCTGACCCGCAAGGGGTCGGGCCAAGGCGCCAAGCTTGCCTATATGGGACATGTGCTGATGGAGAACCGCCACGGCCTGGCCGTCGATGCCCGCCTGACCCGGGCGAGCGGCACGGCCGAGCGCGAGGCCGCACTCGACATGATCGACGACCGGCCGCGGCGCCACCCCATCACGCTCGGCGCCGACAAGGCCTATGACGCGGCCGAATTCGTCGGCGACCTGCGCGACCGCAACGTCACGCCCCATGTCGCCCAGAACACCAGCGGGCGCCGCTCGGCGATCGACGGGCGGACCACCCGCCACGGCGGCTATACCGTAAGCCAGCGGATCCGCAAGCGGATCGAGGAGGTGTTCGGCTGGACCAAGGCGAGTGCCGAGTTCCGCAAGACCCGCCATCGCGGCCTCGACCGCGTCGGCTGGTTCTTCACCCTGACCGTCGCCGCCTACAATCTGGTCCGCCTGCCCAAGATCTTGGCCGAAACGGCATGATCAAGGGCGGACTCCGCCCGGCAGCTGAGAAATCGGCTGCCGCCAGCGCCAAACCGGCCCGATTGGCGCTTCAGACGCAGCCATGCCGAGCCAATCTCAAGGGTACTCAACCCCGACGTCGTGAAAGAACGCGTTTTTCCGCAGCCTGCTAGGGGAGGTGGTCATCGCGCATATTCGGTAAGGTTGAGTTGCTGAGACTTAACCACGCACCGAGGGTGAGCACGATGACCGATGACAAGATGCCATTGATGGAGCTGCTGCAACAGCGCGGCGGTGGGGATTTTTTGAAGGAGCTGGCCGAGGTGGTGCTGCAGCGGCTGATGGAGTTCGAGGTTGACGGCCTGGTCGGCGCGGGTCGGCACGAACGCAGCGACGAGCGCACGACCTATCGCAACGGCCATCGGGAGCGGAGCCTGGAAACCCGGCTCGGCACGCTGGATCTGAAGATCCCGAAGCTCCGCCAGGCGAGCTATTTCCCGGGGTTCATCGAGCCGCGCAAGACCGCCGAGCGGGCGCGGATCGCGGTCATCCAGGAAGCCTGGATCCAAGGTGTGTCGACCCGCAAGGTCGACGATCTGGTCCAGGCCATGGGCATGAGCGGCATCTCCAAGAGCCAGGTCTCGGCCCTCTGCCAAGACATCGACACGCGGGTGAATGCCTTCCTCGACCGCCGGATCGAGGGCGAATGGCCCTAGAGCTGGCCGGGTTCGTCTGGACAGGTTCCGACGCTGGATAAGTGGGTTCTCTGCCGGTTGCTGTGGTAGTGCGCCGTTGTCAGGTCGTCACGCAAGGAGGGCGTAGCCCGACTGGAGTGACGACCCGACAACGGCGGCAAAATTTCGGGCGTCGCCCGTCGGGTCATGCTGCCGCCCACTGCGGCAGGTGGTTGAAGTAGGCTTGGTCCGGCGTCCGGGCGTCAAGGCTCGAATGCGGGCGCTTGGCGTTGTAGAAGCTCAGATACCGGCCGATCGACGCGCGGGCCTCGGCGACGCTGTCATAGGCCCGCAGATAGACCTCTTCGTATTTGACCGAGCGCCAGAGCCGTTCGACGAAGACGTTGTCGCGCCACGAGCCCCTGCCATCCATGCTGATGGCGATGCCGTTGTCCTGCAGCAGACCGGTGAAGGCGGCGCTGGTGAATTGGCTGCCCTGGTCCGTGTTGAAGATCTCCGGCTTGCCGTGCTTGGCCAGCGCCTCCTCGACCGCGTCCAGGCAGAAATCGACCTCCATGGTGATCGACAGGCGCCAGGCCAGGACCCGGCGACTGAACCAGTCGACCACGGCGGCCAGATAGACGAAGCCGCGCGCCATCGGGATGTAGGTGATATCCATCGCCCAGGCCTGGTTCGGCCGTTCGACCGCCACGGAGCGCAGCAGATACGGGTAGATCTTGTGGCCCGGCGCCGGCTTCGACGTGTTCGGCCGGCGATAGATCGCCTGGATGCCCAGCCGCTTCATCAGCGTCGTGACATGCTGGCGGCCGATCTCGACACCCTCGCCGCGCAAGAGATCGCGCAGCATCCGGCTGCCCGCGAACGGGTAATCCAGATGCAGCTCGTCCATCCGCCGCATGATCGCCAGATCCGCCGGCGGCACCGGTCGGGGTTGGTAATAGAGCCCGCTTCGGCTGAGCTTCAGGATCTCAGCCTGCCGCACGAGCGGCAGGTCGTGCTCTCGGTCGATCATCGCTTTGCGCTCAGCATGCCGGCCTTGGTGAGCGCGCCGGACAAAAAATCATTCTCCAGCGCCAACTCCCCGATCTTCGCGTGCAGCGTCTTCAAATCCACTGCCGCGACCGCCTCCGGGATGGCCACGCCGCCGCTGAAAACCCCAGCCGCCCCGTCCAGAAGCTGCGCCTTCCAGCTCGTGATCTGGTTCACATGTACATCGAAATGCTGCGCCAGCCCGGCCAGCGTCTTGTCACCTTTGAGAGCGGCTAATGCCACCTTCGCCTTGAAAGCCGGTGTATGGTTCCGGCGGCCTCGCTTCGTCATCTGCTCTCCTGATCCGCGGCAAACATCGCCGCATTCAGGCAGAAAATCCACTTATCCTATCGTCCAGATTCCCAAGGCCGGCTCTAAACCGAGCGCTTCCAGTACCGAACTATGTGGCGTGCCTTTTGAAGGTCGGTCCGCGCTCCAGTCAACTGCTCGGCGATTCGTTCGCAACGCTGCTCCGCTTCCTGGCGATGATGGAAATGGGACCGCCGCCGTCGGGCCCCTGGTGTTCGGCGCCGCCGGAGACGAAGAGATCGGTGCGCCCCACGATGCCGGCGATAACGCCGCCGACCAGCGCACGGGCATGGCGTGTCGCGTTTATGTCGCTGTCGTCCCACATGATGTGGCGGCTGCCGCGGATAACGCCACTGCGCGATGGCTCGGCCTTGGCGAGGACGGCGCAGATCCGGTCCGCTTCGGTGGCGGCGAGCTGCCCATCGACAGGAATGTCCAGCAGCGATAGCGCGCTCCGCACCGCGGCCACGTCGATAGCGTCGAGCATCACGGAATGGGCGATCGACATGTCGCCGTCCCAGCCGGCACTGTTGCCCATCACCACAACTTCGTTTCGCGTCAGTTCGATGCCGGCCGACGCGCCGGCGCGCCGGGACCAGAGCGATAGGTCGTGACCGATCGCCGAAGGCGTCAGAGCGTCGGGACCAATCTCGCCCAAAGCCAGCGCCACACCGAGGGCCGAGGCGCCCCGGGAAAAGCCCATCGAGGCATAGGTGTTTTCCGTCACCACTTCTTCTCCCCGCCGATGCGCCTCAGCGATCCGCCCGCTGGTCAGGAGCGGGCATTTTACTTGGACGTAATGCACATCGGCCGGGCTCGTGATATCGGCGAGCGCCATCGCGTCGATGACGGCGGCGGCGGTCGCGTGGACCTGTTCGATCCGGCCGATCTCCTCGGGGCGGAGATCGCGGGTGAAGGCCGTGCCGATTGCAAGCGACGGGGATCCACCGGACGGCGATGATGAGGCCGCGACCGAGAAGACCAGGAAATGGGGCGAGAGCCCGCCCTCCGTTCCGCCGGACATGATGATCGAGACCCGGTCGGCCACGATCTCGGGGCGGACGCCGAGCCGGTCCGCCAGGAGCCATAGCAGCGAGTCGACCGCATAGGGGCGGCTGAAATCATTCACGCAGCCATTGCCCTCGGTCTTGCCGAGGATGGCGACGATCGATGCCGGGTCGAGGGTGCCGTCATCGAACAATCTGTGCAGGCCCGTCATATCGCCCGGGTGGTCCATCGGCAGCCGGTCGACCCGACACTGGAACCTCGGCTTCGCAACATCGCTCATATCGATACCCGTCTTCAAACCCGGCGGCCCGTTCCGCTGGTCGCGCAACGATTCGACGTCGCGGCGAGCGCGCCTTGCGGATCCTCCCGCATGAGGATCAGCGCGAGGCTAACCGTGGGACCGCCAGTCGCGGATAGCGCTGAAATACGCCCGCAGTGGCCGCCTTTTTGCATCACTGGTGGTGCGTCCACCGGCAGCCCGCGAGCAAAGGACCGGGCAATGGCGATATGGCAAGGAGATAGATTTGAATCGTGAACCATCGCTACGGGAGACGTTTCAGTCGCGGTCCCGGTCGTTTGCCTATTTCGAAGCCGTGGCCCGACATGGGTCGATGCGCAAGGCGGCTTCGGTGCTCAATGTCGCGTCGTCGGCGCTCAATCGCAAAATTCTCGATCTGGAAATGGATCTGGACGTGCAGCTGTTCGAGCGGCTGCCGCGCGGCGTCCGCCTGACCAGTGCCGGAGAAATACTGCTGACCCATGTCCGGCGGACGGCCCGCGATCTGGAGATGACCCGTGCTCAGATCGAGGATCTGCGTGGCCTTCGGCGGGGTCACGTTCGGCTCGCCGTGGTGGAAGCCATGGCGCGGGTCGTGGCGAAGCTGATCGTCGAGTCACAGCGGGAGCATCCCAGGATCACCTTCGAATACACCGTGGCCGGCAGCCAGGAAGTGGTTTCCGCGGTTGCTCGCGAAGAGGTCGATATCGGCTATGCGTTCAATCCGCCGGCCGATCGCGGTTTCCTGGTCGTCGGCGAGGCGCTGCAGGGCCTGCACGCCTTTGTCGCGCGCAGCCATCCGCTCAGCGCACGCAAGCAGCTGCGGCTCAGCGACTGCTCCGGCTATCCGATGCTGCTCGGTGACGAGAGCCTGGGCGGGCGCCATCTGCTCGACGCCGCAGCCTATGAATCGTCCTTGTCGATACGGCCCGTCGTGACCGGCAATTCGATCGAAGTGCTCAAGGCGATCGTTGCGGACGGGCAGGGCGTCTGCTTCCAGCTTGGCATCCAGACCGAAGACGATCCGAATCTGGTCAGCATCCCGCTCACGGATCCGACCTTGCGCGGCCGCCTTGCGATCGGCGTCAAGCGGAACCGCCAGCTACCGGGCGCTGCGGCCGTTTTTGTCGAGAGCCTGAAGGCGGATCTGGTGTCCCGCAGCCAGATCGAGCGCTGACCGGTCTCCGTCAACGCTGCAAAAAAACGGTCGCTACGTGCGCAAATCCGTGCTTGCCGGTCCGGCGGCGCGTCAGCTTACCTAGCCGCCGATATGGAGTTTCGTTATGGCCCGATCAGCGGAGCGCGGCGTCGGAAGGCTGCCAGCGAAGAGTGGCGCCCGCGGCCTGCTGGCCGCCATCAGCCTTGGGATTGCCGTAGGCAGCGCCCCTGCGCAGGCGGCCGCGGACAAGGCCGCGATGCTGTTTCCTGGCAGCATCAACGATCAGAGCTGGAATGCCGATGGCTATGCCGGCCTGATGCAGATCAAGGCACTGGGCTTCGATATCGCCTACTCTGAAAATGTCGACGCCGCCGACCACGTCGACGCGATGCGCGACTACGCGCATCAAGGCTTCAAGCTGATCATCGGGCATTCCGGCCGTTTTCTGACCGCCGCACAGCAGGTCGGCCCGGAGAGCCCGGATACCCAGTTCATCGTGGCGGCCGGCTCGCGCGGCTTCGGCGGCAATGTCCTCTCGATCGATTTCAACAACCGCCATTTCGGCTGCCTGCTCGGCACGCTCGCTGCCGCGATGAGCCGGACCGGCAAGATCGGCGGCGTCTATGGTCTTGAAGGCCTGCCGACCACGATCGATCAGGTCGGCAGCTTCCGGATCTGCGCGAAGCAGGCGCGTCCCGACATCCAGGTCGGCGTCCTCTATATCGCCGATCTGGAGAGCGCCGCGGCGGCGAAGGAGGCGGCGTTCTCGCTGATCGCGTCCGGCGCCGACGTGCTGTCCGGGCAACTCAATGCCGGACAGCAGGGCCTGATCCAGGCTGCCAAGGAGAAGAACGTCTTCGTTACGGGCCGATCCTATGGCCAGACGGCGATTGCCCCCGCCAATGTGCTGACCAACGTGATCGAGCAGTGGCCGCAGATGTACGCGGCCGCGGCGGCCGATGTGACGGCCGGAAAATTGTCGGGCGGGCTGAAGATCTATGGGCTCGACACGCCGGCCTCCCCCGGCGCCTCGCTGAGCTACGCACCGAACGAGGCCTATAACAAAGCGGTGCCGGCATCGGTCGTCGCGGCAATCGGCGCGGTCCAGGCCAGGCTGGCCGACGGCACGCTGAAGATCGAGCCGACCGGCGAGGATGCCCGTGGCGGCGAGTAGATCCAACCAGTCTTCGCCGCACGCCGTGTCCCGGGCACCCGTCGC
>JBBCHB010000031.1:0-52765 GCA_037200015.1 Aliidongia sp.
ATGATTTCACGCACTCGTACGGCTGACAAACCCTCGCCCGCTTGGCGGGAGAGGGTGGCGAGTGCAACGAGCCGGGTGAGGGTGGATGCGCCGGATGGGCCGCCAGCAACCGCGACCGGTGCGTTCACCCTCACCCGGCTCGCTCTCGCTCGCCACCCTCTCCCGCCAAGCGGGCGAGGGTTCGCTGGAGCGGCGCTTGCGCTCTTTCTCCTCGGGGTCACCGCCCTCCCCGCCCAAGCGGAGAGCCTCAAGATCGGCCTGGCCGAGGATCCCGACACGCTCGACCCCGTGATCAGCCGGGCCTTCGTCGCGCGCATCGTCATGGCGTCGTTCTGCGACAAGCTGTTCGATATCGATGCCAAGCTGAACATCGTGCCGCAGCTCGGCACCGGCTGGTCCTGGTCGGCGGACGGCAAGCAGCTGACCATCACGCTGCGCAGCGGCGTGGTGTTCCAGGACGGCGAGCCGTTCGACGCGGCCGCCGCCAAGTTCAACATCGAACGCGACATCAACTTCCCCGGCTCGAACCGGCGCAGCGAGCTGCCGCCGATCGACAGCGTCGACGTGACCGATCCGCTGACGGTGCGCATCGCGCTCAAGGCGCCCTTCGCCCCGCTGGTCGGTGTGCTGACCGACCGCGCCGGCATGATGCTGTCGCCCAAGGCGGCCTCGGCGCCGGGCGCCGACATGGCCAATCATCCGGTCTGCGCCGGGCCGTTCCGGCTGGTCGAGCATGTGCCGCAGGACCGCATCGTGGTCGAGCGCTTCGACCGCTATTGGAACAAGGACCATGTCAAGCTCGACCGGATCACCTATCTGCCGCTACCGGATTCGACGGTGCGTCTCGCCAACCTGAAATCCGGCGATCTCGACATGATCGAACGGGTGCTGCCGACCGACCTGCCCGATCTGGAGGCCAATCCGAAATTCGCCACGGCGAGCGTGCCGGAGCTGGGCTATTACGGCATAACGATCAACCTGGCGAATGGCCCGGCCGCCAAGACTCCGTTCGGCAGCGATGCACGGGTGCGCCAGGCTTTCGACCTGGCGATCGACCGCGACGCGATCAATCAGGTGGTGTTCGGCGGGAAGGCCATTCCCGATGAACAATTCACCTCGCCGGACAGCCCGTTCCACGACGATGCGCTGAAGCCACCGGTGCGCGATATCGCCAAGGCCAAGGCGCTGCTGCAGGCCGCCGGTGTGCCAAACCCCCTCGGTGACGCTGCTGATCGGCACCTCGCCGGTGCAACAGCAATTGGCCCAGATGCTCCAGGCCATGGCGCAGGAGGCCGGCTTCGACGTGAAGCTGCAGGCGATCGAATTCGCCTCGGGCCTTGCTGCCGCCAAACGCGGCGATTTCCAGGCGATCATGGCCGGCTGGAGCGGACGGCTCGACCCGGACGGCGACGCCTATTCCTTCCTGCACAGCACCGGCGCGCTTAATGACGCGCATTATGCCAATGCGGAGGTCGACCGGATGCTCGACGCCGCCCGGCTGGCCGAAGCGCCGGCCGAGCGGAAATCGCTCTATAACAAGATTCAGGAGCAGGCCAATCAGGATCTGCCGATCATCTACCTCTACCACGAGTCCTGGACCTTTGCTTATGCCAAGTCCTTGAAGGGCTTCACGCCGATCCCGGATGGCATGATCCGCGTCCTCGACCTGACCAAGTCCTGACGCCCGCATGCGCCGCTATATCCTGCATCGCCTGGCCCTGCTGCCGCCCACGCTCGTGCTGATCTCGATGCTGGTCTTCGGGCTGCAGCAGCTTCTGCCCGGCGATCCGGCACTGGCGCTGGCCGGCGAGCAGCGCGATCCGGCCGTGATCGAGTTCATCCGGCACCGCTACCATCTCGACCAGCCGCTGCCGGTGCAATATCTGCTCTGGATCGGCGGCGTGCTGCGCGGCGACCTCGGCGAGTCGATCCGCATCGAGCGCCCGGTGCTCGAACTGGTGGCCGAGAAGCTGCCGGTGACGATCGAGCTGACCGTCTTCGCCATGGTCATCGCGCTGTCGATCGGCATCCCGGCCGGCGTGCTGGCCGCGGTCAAGCGCGGCACCTTCTGGGATCTGTTCGCCAATGCCGTCGCGCTCTGGGGCCTGTCGACGCCGAATTTCTGGCTGGGCATCCTGCTCATCCTGTTCTTCTCTGTCGATCTCGGCTGGCTGCCCGCTTCCGGCTTCGTCAGCCCGGCCGAGAGCTTGAGCCGCAATCTCGCGACGCTGGTCATGCCGGCCTTCGTGCTCGGCAACGCCATCGCCGCCGTGGTGATGCGGCATACGCGCTCCTCGATGCTGCAGGCGCTGCGCTCCGACTATGTCCGCACCGCCCGCGCCAAGGGCCTGAGCGAGTGGCGCGTCATCCTGCGCCATGCCTTGCCCAATGCGCTGCAGCCGGTGATCACGCTGGGCGCGCTCGAATTCGGCGGGCTGCTGTCGGGCGCGGTGCTGACCGAGCAGGTCTTCACCATCCCCGGCTTCGGCAAGCTGATCGTCGATGCCGTGTTCAATCGCGACTACGCCGTCGTGCAAGGCGTCGTGCTGGTCACCGCGACCTTCTACACGCTGCTCAACCTGGCGGCCGACGTGCTCTATGCCGTGGTCAATCCGCGGCTGCGCGCATGACCCCGGCGCTGATCGAGCTGCGCCGATTCTTCCGGCGCGTGGTGCGGCGCAAGCCGGCGCTGTTCGGCCTGGTCATCGTCCTGCTCTTCATCGCCGTAGCGGCGCTGGCGCCGCTGCTGGCGCCGGCCGATCCGATCCAGGGCAATTGGGGACTGATCCGCAAGCCGCCTTCGGCCGCGCATTGGCTGGGCACGGACGAGTTGGGCCGCGACCTGTTGAGCCGGATCCTGTGGGGTGCGCGCGCCTCGCTGCTCGCCGGCATCGTCTCGGTCGGGCTGGCGCTGGCGCTCGGCGTGCCGATCGGCCTCGCGGCTGGCTATGCCGGCGGCCGGGTCGAAGGCGTCATCATGCGGGTCATCGACGCCACCCTCGCCATCCCCTTTCTGATCCTCGCCATTGCGCTGGCGACTTTCCTCGGGCCCAGCCTGAACAATGCGATGCTGGCGATCGGCTTTTCCGCGACGCCGGTCTTCGCCCGGCTGACGCGCGGCCAGGTGCTGTCGGCCAAGCATGAGGACTATGTCGAGGCGGCGCGCGCGCTCGGCAATCCGCCGTGGCGCATCGCCATCCGGCACATCCTGCCCAATGTCATGCCACCGATCCTGGTGCAATCGACCCTGGCCATTGCCGGCGCGATCATCGCCGAGGCCGCGCTGTCCTTCCTCGGCCTCGGCCAGCAGCCGCCGCAGCCGAGCTGGGGCAGCATGCTGAACGCCGCCCGCAGTTTCCTGGCCCAGGCGCCCTGGCTCGCCATCGCACCGGGCGCGGCGATTTTCTTCGTCGTTCTCGCCTTCAACCTGCTCGGCGACGGTCTGCGCGACGCGCTCGATCCGCGCGACCGCTAGACAAGATCAATCGATGGGATTTCTGCTACATTGCGGATCGATCGAACAAAGAAAACGATCTCGCCATGGAGCCGCCGCGCCGAATGACCCTGGATCAGCTGCGCATTTTCGTCGCCGTAGCGACACGGCTGCATGTGACGCAGGCAGCACACGAGCTGAATCTGACGCAATCCGCCGCAAGCGCCGCCATTGCCGCGTTGGAGACGCAATATCGCACCTTGCTGTTCCATCGCATCGGTCGGCGTATCGAGCTGACGGAAGCGGGACGGCTGTTTCTCGGCGAGGCCCGGGCGGTACTGCAGCGCGCCGGCGAGGCCGAGCTGATGCTGAGCGAGCTGGCCGGCCTGCGACGCGGCAAGCTCGCCGTGGCCGCGAGCCAGACCATTTCCAATTACTGGCTGCCGCCCGTGCTGTGGCGCTACCGCCAACACTATCCAAATATCGAATTGACGCTGTCCATCGGCAATACCGAGCATGTCGCCCGGGCAATCCTCGGCGGCTCGGCCGAACTGGGCTTCATCGAGGGCGCCGTCGAGGACACTGCCCTGCGTCAGACCGATATCGCGGTCGACGAGCTGACGCTGGTCGTGGCGCCCGGTCATCGCTGGATCTCGACCCCGCCTGCAGGATCGGCCGATCTGGCGGCCGGTCCCTGGGTGCTGCGCGAGGCCGGCTCCGGCACGCGTCAAGTCTTCGAAGCGGATCTGGGCGGGCTCGGCCTGAAACCGGCCGATCTCCGCGTCGCATTGGAATTGCCATCCAACGAAGCGGTGTGCAGCGCGGTCGAGGCCGGCGCCGGCGCGACGGTCGTGTCGCATTCCGTCGTCGCCGCAGCGCTTCAGGCCGGTCGGCTGTGCCGCGTCCCTCTCGAATTGCCGCCGCGCCGCTATGCCCTGGTCCGGCACGGCGAGCGCTATCTCAGCCGCGCAGCCCAGGCGCTGCAATCGCTGATCCTGCGGGGCGAGCCGGCGGGCTGACCGACACCCTCGATACCCGCGATAAAATGCAATTCCCATTGCTACCCACAATACGCGCTTCGATAATGCGGGCCGCTTCGCGCCGCATAGCATCCGCACGTCGTTTCCCCTGCATAGCCGAGCCAGAATGATCTTCCGCTCTCTCGCTCTAAGCGCCATCGCTCTGTCCGCTCTCGCTGCGATGGCGTCTCCCGCCGGCGCCGCCGACGGCTATTTCCGCTTTCCGACCCTGGCCGGCGACCAGATCGTCTTTACGGCCGAGGGCGATCTGTGGACGGCGCCGATCAACGGCGGCCGCGCCGCCCGGCTGACCACCCCACCCGGCGGAGGAAACCAACGCCGTTGCCTCGCCCGACGGCAAGCTCCTGGCCTTCGGCGCCTCCTATGACGGCCCGACCGAAGTCTATGTCATGCCGGTCGGGGGCGGCGTGCCGCGCCGCGTGACCTTCGACGGGGGACGCAGCGTCCCGGTCGGCTGGACCCCGGCCGGCGAAGTGCTCTATGTCGGCCAAGATCCGACCGGGCCGAACGGCGCGCGGATCGTCAGCGCCGTCGATCCGGCCAGCCTCAAGCGCCACGCCCTGCCGCTGGCCGATGCCAATGACGCGGCCGTCGCCCCGGACGGCCACACGATTTATTTCACGCGGTTCGGCCTCGCCTATTCGAACGACAATGTGAAGCTCTATCAGGGCGGCCTGCGCTCCTCGGTCTGGCGCTGGGACCTCTCCGGCAAGGGCGAGGCGGAGCGGCTGATCGGCACCGTCGATGCCGATCATCCCAGCAATGACCGCCGACCGATGCCCTGGGGCGACCGGATCTACTTCATCTCCGATCGCGATGGGCACGCCAATCTCTGGTCGATGAACAGCACGGGCGGCGACCGGCGCCAGTTGACGCAGCACAAAGATTTCGAGATGCGCGGCGCCAGCCTGGATCATGGTCGAATCGTCTATCAGCTGGGCGCCGATCTGCGGCTCTACGATATAGACGCCGGCGAAGATCGGGCGTTCCAGATCGAGATCGCTTCGGATTCCGCGCAGCGACGGCCGCATGTGCTGAAGAATCCGCTCGATTTCTTCGAGGACGCGGCATTGGCACCGGACGGCGATCGAGTCGCCGTAACGGCGCGCGGCCGCATCGGACTGATGGGCCTCGGACCGCTGCGCCGCGTCGACATCGCGACACCGGCAGCAGCGCGCGCCCGCAAAGCAGTGGTCAGCCCCGACGGCCGTTGGGTTTATATGATCCTGGAGGGCGACGGCGGCGGGCCGCCCGGCTCCGAAGATTCCGTGGCTCCGCAGATCTGGCGCTTTCCGGCCGATGGCAGCCCGGCCGGACAGCAATTGACCACGGACGATGCCGGCCATCGCGCCGATCTTGCCTTGTCGCCCGATGGCAAATATCTGGCCAATGCCACGCTCGACGGCAGGCTGTTCCTGCTCGATGTCGAGAAGGATGACAATCAGCTGATCGACAAGGCGCCCAATGCCGATCTCAAAGCCCTTGCCTGGTCGGCCGACAGCCGGCACCTCGCCTTCGTCCGATCGGATTCGGAACTCGCGCGCGGCCAGGTCTTCCTCTACGAGCCGGCGAGCAAGAAGAAGGCGCGGCTTACCGCCGACCGCTACGAATCCACTGCGCCGGCCTTCACGCCCGACGGCAAGTGGCTGTATTTCCTGTCAGATCGTCATTTCGAAAGCTCGAACCCGTCACCTTGGGGCGATCGCAACATGGGGCCGTATTTCGATCGGCGCACCCAGATCTTCGCCGTCGCGCTCCAGGCCGGGCTGCGGTTTCCATTTCAGGCCAAGGACGAGCTGACTCCGGCAAAGAAGGATGGCGACGCCAAAGACGGCGATGCCAAGGCCAAGCCGGATACCGCCAAGGACAAGAAGCCCGAAGCCGGACCGGCAATCGACTGGACCGGACTCGCGGACCGGCTCTACGAAGTGCCGTTGCCGGCCGGCAATTACCGCGAACTTTCGACCGACGGCAAACGGCTCTACTACCTCGAAGAGACGGGCAACGAGCACCATACTGCGCTGCAGAGCCTGGCGATCGACGATCAGGCGCCGAAACCCACGGAATTCATGGGCGATGTCCGTCAATTCGCGATCTCGGCCGATCACAAGTCGCTGTTCCTGCGCCGCTGGGCCGAGCATGACAAGCCGGGCGACATGCTGATCGTCGAGGCCGGCGAGAAGGCGCCGTCATCGCTCGACAAGGGGGCCGTCCGCACCGCCGATTGGAGCCTGTCGATCGACCCGCGCGCGGAATGGCGCCAGATGTTCGACGATGCCTGGCGCCTGCATCGCGATTTCTACTACGACCAGAAGATGCATGATGTCGACTGGCAGAGGGTGCGCACGAGATTCGCGCCGCTGGTCGAGCGCGTGACCGATCGCGACGAGCTGAACGACGTGCTGGCCCAGATGCTGGCCGAGTTGGGCACGCTGCATTCGCAGATCCGCCCTGGCGATCTCCGCTCCGCCCAGGACGGCGCGCAGCCGGGCTTTCTCGGCGCCATCTTCACCCGCGAGCCGGGCGGCGCCCGCATCGCGCATATCTATCGGACCGATCCAGAACTGCCGGACGAACGCAGCCCGCTGGCCCGCTCCGGCGTCGAGGCTCGCGAAGGCGATCTGATCACTGCCGTCGATGGCCGCCCGGTCGCCGCGGTCGACGACATCGCCCAATTGCTCAACAACACGGCCGGACAGCAGGTGCTGCTGACTCTCAGCCGCTCCGATGCAAAGGACAAGAAGGCGCCGGCGCGCGAGATCAAGACCGTGGTCACCGCGGTCGATGGCGGCGGCAATGCTCGGCTGCGCTACAGCGATTGGGAGGAAAGCCGTCGCGACATCGTCGAGCATGAGGGCAGCGGCCATATCGGCTACCTACATCTGCGCGCGATGGGCAAGGACGACATTGCCGCCTTCGCGCGCGACTTTTATAGCGAGCTCAATCATGGCGGGCTGATCATCGATGTCCGCCACAACAATGGCGGCAATATCGACAGCTGGGTGATCGAGAAACTGCTGCGCCGCGCCTGGGCTTATTGGAAGCCGCGCTACGGCGACCGGCATGAAACCAACATGCAGGCGGCCTTCCGTGGGCATCTCGCCGTACTGGTCGACGAGACGACCTATTCGGACGGCGAGAGCTTCGCCGCCGGCATCAAGGCGCTGGGCCTGGCCCCGCTGGTCGGCAAGCGCACCGCGGGTGCCGGTATCTGGCTGAGCGACAATACCGGTCTCGCCGATCACGGCGAAGCCCGCACCGCCGAGATGCCGCAATTCGCCGTCGGCACCGGCGAATGGCTGGTCGAGAACAAGGGCGTCGAGCCCGATGTCGAGGTCGAGAACGAACCAAACGCGACCTTCCGCGGCGGCGACGCGCAGCTCGACGCGGCGATCAAGCTGCTGACGGCGAAGCTCGCGACCGATCCGGTGAACCCATTGTGACCCGTACAGCGACCTGCTCCTGCGGCCAGCTGACGATCCGCTGTACCGGCGAACCGGCCAAGGTTGCGCTGTGCCATTGCCTGGCCTGCCAGAAGCGGACAGGCAGCCCCTACGGCATCGCTGCCTTCTTCCGACGCGACATGGTCGAGGCCGCGGGACGCGCGCAGCGCTACACCAGGCCGTCCGACAACGGCCACGAGGTTACCTTCCACTTCTGCCCGGATTGCGGCGCCACGGTCTACTGGGAGCCGCAGCGGAAGCCGGACATGATTGCCGTCGCCGTGGGTGCCTTCGCCGATCCGGCATTCCCGCCGCCGTCCCAAGAGGTCAACGTGGAATGCCGGCATCCTTGGGTTCAAAGCCTCGGTTGAGATCTCCGCCTCAGCGGAAACGGGCCGGCGGTTCGTAGAGGCCGCCGGAGATACGGACGAGATCGCCGATCGTCTGGGCGGCGAGCAGGTCGCGGGTCGCGGTGGCAGGAGCAATGCCGAGATCCTCGGGCCGCATTACGATGCCGCGCGAACGCAATTGCTCGGTCGCCGTGGCTGACCGCGCGCGCCCGAACTCGGTATCGCCGGCGATGGCGCGCAGCGCCGCCGCACGCTCCTCGGCCGAACGGCAGAGCAGCAGATTGGCGACACCCTCCTCGGTGATGACATGGGTGACGTCGTCGCCATGGATCATGATCGGCGGCAGCTCGAAGCCGGCGGTTTCCGCGAGGTCGAAGGCGTCGAGCCGTTCGACGAAGCTTGGCGTACCGTCCGGCTGCCGGGTGTCGACCATCTGCACGACCAGCTTGCGGCCGCGCAGCGTCTCGCCGGCTTCCCTGCCGGCGCGCAACCAGGCCGGGCTCGCATGCCGGCGGCCGCGCGCATCGGCGCCCATATTGGGAGCGCCGCCGAAGCCGGCGATCCGTCCCTTGGTCGCGGTCGAGCTGTTGCCGGCAGCATCGATCTGCAGCGTCGCGCCGATGAACAGGTCGCAGGCGTAATGCCCGGCGACCTGGGCCAGCGCGCGGTTCGAGCGCAGATTGCCGTCGCTGCCGATCGGGAAGACTTCGGGATGCGCCGCCACATAGCGCTCCATGCCGAGTTCCGAGCCAAAGCAATAGACGCTCTCGACCGAGCGGCCTCGATCGCCGGGATCAGCGTCGGATGCGGGTTCAGCACGAAATGCGTGGCGACCTTGCCGTCGAGCCCGCGCGCAGCGCCGAAGGTCGGCAGGATGAGTTCGATCGCAGCGGTGGCATAGCCGATGCCGTGATTGAGCCGGCGGATCTGATACGGCTCATAGACCGCCGCGATCGCCATCATCGCCATCAGGATCTTGTCTTCCCGGATCTTGGCCGGATCGCGCGTGAACAGCGGCTCGATCGCATAAGGCTTCTCGGTCGGCACGACCACGTCGACCCAATCGCCCGGAATATCGACGCGCGGCAGATGGTCGACGATCTCGTTCACCTGCGCCACGACGATGCCGCCGCGGAAGACCGTCGCCTCGATCAGCGTCGGCGTGTCCTCGGTGTTCGGGCCGGTATAGAGATTGCCTTGCCGATCGGCCTTGTCCGCGACCACCAGTGCCACGTTCGGCGTCAGGTCGACCATCATGCGCGCATAGAGTTCGAGATAAGTGTGGATAGCGCCGATATTGAGCTTCCCGGCCTCGACCAACTGGGCCAGCTTGCGGCTTGCGTGCCGGCGAAGGCGAAGTCGAGCCGGTTGGCGATGCCGCGTTCGAACACCGCCAGATGCTCAGGCAAAGCCAGCACGGATTGCACCATATGGAGGCCATGGAGCCGCGCCGGATCGGCCTGGGCCAGGGCAGCGGCGAGCAGATCGGCCTGCTTCTGGTTGTCGCCTTCGATGGTGACACGGTCGCCCGGGCGTATGATCGCTTCGAGCAGTTCGGTCGCACGCTCCGGCGGGCAGATCTTGCTGTCCGCCGCGCAGAACGCGGCAAGGGCGGCACGGCGATCGCTCCGGCTGGGTGAATTCTCCGACATGGCAGCGCTCCTGATCAGTTCCTACTCTCAGATTGGGATGAGCGATTGATCGTCAAGTCGAATATTTTATGGTCCAGTGATAAGCCACTACGATCACTCATTTGTGACCCCAATCCGTAACGTCGCATTGACGACGACGTGTCTCGCGCGTGCCACCGCCGCATGCTACTCGTGCCGGACAGATCGTCCGATAGGAGCCCGTCCATGATCCTTCGCAACCTCGGCAAATCCGGCCTGCGCGTCTCACTCGTCGGGCTCGGCTGTAATAATTTCGGTATGAAGCTCGATGTCGAGGGCACGCGCAAGGTCGTGCACAAGGCGCTGGATGTCGGCATCACCCTGTTCGACACCGCCGATATCTACGGCAATGCCGGCGGTTCCGAGACCTGCCTCGGCCAGGTGCTGGGCGACCGGCGCAAGGACATCGTGCTCGCCACCAAATTCGCCAATCCGATGGGCGAAGGCGAGATGAAGAAGGGCGCTTCGCGCCGCTATATCGTCAGCGCCGTCGAAGCGAGCCTGAAGCGGCTGCGGACCGATTGGATCGATCTCTACCAGCAGCATGTGCCCGACCCGCTGACCCCGATCGACGAGACGCTCCGGGCGCTCGAAGACCTCGTCCGCTCCGGCAAGGTGCGCTATATCGGCTGCTCCAATTTCAAGGCGTGGCAGGTGGTCGAGGCGCAATGGACGGCCCGGTCCGCCGGGCTGAGCGGCTTCGTGTCCTGTCAGGACGAATACAGCCTGCTGGTCCGCGACATCGAAAAGGAGCTGCTGCCGGCCGCAGAGGCCTACGGTTTGGGACTATTGCCCTATTTCCCACTGGCCAGCGGATTGCTGACCGGCAAGTACCGACGCAACCAGGCCCTGCCCGAGGGCGCGCGCTGACGCTGGTCAAGCGCCTGTCGGACCGCTACATGACCGAAGGGAACTGGCCGATCGTCGAGACGCTGCAGGACTTCTGCGACACGCGCGGCCATTCGATGCTGGAACTCGCCTTCAGCTGGCTCGCCGCCCGGCTACAGGTTTCCAGCGTGATTGCCGGCGCCACACGCCTGAGCAGGTCGAGCAGAACGTCAAGGCCGCCGATTGGGCGCTCGGCGCCGAGGACATGGCGGAGATCGACAAAATCACGCAAGGCGTCTAGCGAAGCGTTGAAATCGCGGATATCGTCGGCAAACCCTCGCCCGCTTGGCGGGCGAGGGTTTGCCCCGGATCCGGCTTAAGCACATCCCGCGCTACCGCCCTGCCCTGTTCGCGGCCTGCTTCGCCCAGTCGCGGCGGCGGCGATAGATGGTCGAGGCGTCGATTTCGAGCAGGGCGGCGGCGCGGGCGATATTGCCGCCACAGGTCTCGATGGCATGTTCGATGGCGTCGCGCTCGATCATCCACATCGGCACGATCCCTTTGCCAGCCGTGCCGGCAGCAGATGCAGGCGCTACGATCTGCGGCAACTGTGTCGGCACCGCCATATCCCGCACCGTCGCCGGCAGCATTTCGGGCACCACCACGCCGCCCTGACTCAGCACGACCACATTGCGCACGACGTTGAGCAGCTGCCGGACATTGCCCGGCCAGGGATAGGCCAGCAGCAACCGCTCGGTCGCCGGATCGAAGCCGTTCGAACTTCTTGCCCTCTTCGCTCGAAAAGAGTTCGAGCGCGTGGCGGGCGAGCATGATGATGTCGTGACCGCGGTCGCGCAAAGCCGGCAGATGGATCGGCACGACATTCAGGCGGTAATAGAATCCTCGCGGAAGCGGCCGTTCTGGATCTCGACCAGCGGATCGCGATTGGTGGCACAGACGAAGCGGACATCGACCGTGCGCGTCATGTCGCCGCCGACCGGGGAAAAGCTGCCAGTCTGGATGAAGCGCAGCAGCTTGGCCTGGAGCGGCAGGTCCATCTCGCCGATCTCGTCCAGGAACAGCGTGGCCGCCATCGGCCCGCGACGCGATGCCTTCGCGCGTCTGCCAGCGCACCGGTAAAGGCGCCGCGGACATGGCCGAACAGTTCGCTTTCGACCAGGTCGCGCGGGATCGCCGAGCAGTTCATGGCAACGAAGGGCCGGCCGGCGCGTGGGCTGCGCCGATGGATCGCCTCGGCCGCCAGCTCCTTGCCGGTACCGCTCTCGCCGGTGACGAAGATCGGCGCCCGACTCGGCGCGGGCGTCGCGGATGGTGCGATAGACCGCGAGCATAGCCGGGGAGGCGCCGATGAAATTCTCGTAGCGGTCGGACGGGTTCCTGCACCAGATCGCGCTCGAGCCGCTTCAGCCGCCGCAGCTCCAGCGCGTTGTTGAGCGTGACCTGCAGCCGTTCCGGGCTGAACGGCTTGACCAGGAAATCATAGGCGCCGGCGCGCATCGATTCGACGGCCATGCTGATCGAACCGGCCGAGGTGATGACGATGACCGGCGCGTCGCAGCCGCTGGTCCGCAGCTGCTGCAGCACCTCATAGCCATGGCCGTCGGGCAGAATGAGATCGAGCAGCACCACGGTCGGCACATGCTCCGCCAGCGCCGCGCGCGCCTGGGCGACCGAGCCGGCATGGACGGCATCGATCCGGCCCGTTCGAGATAAGCCATATAGAGCCGCCAGAGAGTCGGGTCGTCTTCCACGAGCAAGATCAGAGCCCGCTCTGCCAGCGTCTCGGCAATCATACTCCCACTAACGCTTCCACTCACGATAGGCTCCGCCAACCCCCGTCTCGGCGCTTGGCAGTATGCGCCGCGACCTGTCATAACCGTCGATTATGGTTGTATGATAGCACCTTGAACAGTGCCGTATCGTCTTGCTGCGCCGGGCCCGCAGAGGAATTGGGATGGCAATCCTGCACATTAAGATCTCTGCGCGCCTGACGATCGGTCTGATCCTGCTGGCCAGCCTTACCCTGGCGGTTGAGCGGCATCGCTTTCCTGGCCTTCAATGCGCTGCGCCAGGATTTCGAGCAGATCGCCGGACGCAGCCTGCCAATCGTCACGGCTGCCTCGCAGCTATCGAAACAGGCCCAGTCGATCGCGGCCAATGCACCCGCGCTGGTCGTCGCCGATAGCCCAGTTCTCAAGGCGCACCCTGGCGCAGCGCATGAGCGACCAGTTCGCCACCCTCGATACCCAGATCAATCAGTTGAAGGCGCTCGGCATCGAAGGCGAGCGATTCGAGACGCTCGTCTCGCTGCGCGGCAGCCTGATGGCGACGCTGAACGGGCTGGACCACAGCGTCGAGCAGAAGCTCGATCTCGAACAGACCGCGCATGGCCATTTCCAACGGCTGATCGCCGTCCAGGACGAATTGCAGCGCCTGGCGGAACTCGCCGAAAGCCGGCAAAAGCCGGCCGCCGCCCGCTGGCTGGCCAATGCCGAGCAGAGCAACGCATCGCTGTTCGGTACCTTCGGTATCACGCAACCGAGCCTGCTCGACGCCGCGCGCCTCGACATCGAGGCGCGGCTGAGCGCCGGCGATGCCATGCTCGCGGATCTGGGCGGGGAGTTCGCCGGCCGAGCCGGTGCAGTGCAGCACGCCCTGCGCGAAATCGCGACCGGCCCCAGCGGGCTGCTCGCCACCCGCGCCGGCGAGCTTGCCATCGTCCGGCAGATCGGCGACGCGCTCAGCGGCAACAAGGCCTTCGCCGATCGCTTCGACGATACTGCAGCCACGGTCTCGCGCGCGATCGAGAACGACATTCTCGGAACATCGAGCGCGGCCGGCGCCCTCATCGAACGCCAGACCTATCTGGTCGCGGCGCTTTCCCTGTTCTGCGTCTGCGGCGCCGGCCTGATCCTGTCCTATGTCCGCCGCAGCGTAATCCAGCGGCTGCGCCGGCTGCAGGAAGCGATGCAGGGCCATGTCGTCGGTCAGGCGCCGGCCATCGAGACGGGCGGCAATGACGAGCTGGCCGACATGGCGAGCGCCCTGGAATTCTTCGTCCGCACCATTTCGGAACGGGAAGCCGCCCTGGCCGCCAGCGGAAAGCCGGCTACGCTCGGTCACCGAGAATTTGCCGGGCGCGGTGTTCCACCTGATTCGCGAGCCGGACGGGCACGCTGGTCATTACCTACCTCAGCCCGGGTCTGCGCGATCTGCTGGATTTGTCGCCGGCAAGCCTGATCAATCGGCCGGACGCCGTCTTCGACCTGGTGCCCGCTGCTGAACAGGCAAGGCTGCACGCCGCGCTCGAGCACTCGGCCGGGGATCACACGCATCTCTTCTTCGAATACCAGGCGGCCCCCCTCACGAAATGGATCCGCTTCACCGCCTTCCCGCGCGCCGGGCGAAACGGGGCAGACGATGTGGGACGGGCTGATGCTGGATTCGACCGAATGGAAGCAGGCTGATCTGGCGAAACGCGCCTTCGTCTCGACCGTCAGCCACGAGCTGCGCACGCCGCTATCCTCGATCCAGGGCTCGCTCGGCCTCGTCGCCGGCGGCGCCATGGGCGATCTGCCCGACGGTGCGCGGCGGCTGGTCGATATCGCCAACGCCAATTGCCAACGCTTGACGAGGCTGATCAACGATATCCTCGATATCGAGCGGATCGAGCAGAACCATATCGCCTTCGCCGTCAGCCGTCAGGCTTTGGCCCCGCTGCTGAGCCATGCGATCGAAACCAATCGCGGCCACGGCGTAGCGCGCGGCATCACGCTGGCCCTGGTCGAACCGCCGGCCGCCCTCGCCGTCGATGTCGATCCCGACCGGTTCATGCAGGTGATGACCAATCTGCTGTCGAACGCGGTCAAATATTCGCATGACGGCGGCACGATCGAGATCGGCGCGACGGCCGACGAGCGGCATGTCCGGATCTTCGTGCGCGACCACGGCACAGGCATCCCGCGCGCCTTCCGACCCTACATCTTCGACCGTTTTACTCAGGCCGACAATTCCGACCGCCGGGCGCGCAGCGGCACCGGCCTCGGCCTCAACATCGCCAAGGCGATCGTCGATCGGTTCGGCGGCAAGATCGGCTTCGACACGGAGGAAGGCAGCGGGACAACCTTCCTGGTCGACCTGCCGCTTTCGACCGAACCCGCCGCGCCGGCACCGCAGCACATCCTGCATCTCGGCGAAGGTGAGGATCTATCGCGGGTCTTGAGCATGCTGGTCGGACGGCGCGCCGAGATCCTGCCGGTGCGCAGCATGGCGGAAGCCTGGCGCCTGCTCGAACAGCAGAGTTTCGATCTCATCATTCTGCATCTCGACCTGCCGAGCGGCGCCGGCCGGGCACTGCTGGACAGGCTGGGCGGACGCTGAACGCTTCAGCCAGATTCCCGTGCTGATCATCGGCGAGCCCCAAGCGGCCGGACCGGACGCGGCATCGTGCTGCCAGCCACGGCATCGCCGGCCGAATTGCTGCGCGTGATCGAAGCGGCGCTCGACGGCCGATCAGGCGCCGCTTCCCACACCTGATCGATCGACGCTTCATCTTTTCGGCCGGCTGGGCTACCAATGCCTGGGATCGATATCATTCCAAGGGTTTCGGAGTCCGGCCATGGCTGAGCGCGTCGTCCCGCCGCTCTCGCGTATCTTCTATGTCGACGACGAGCCGGATATTCGCGAGGGTCGCGCGGATCGCGCTCGAAGTGGTCGGCGGCTTCGAAGTCGAAGTCTGCGAATCCGGCGAAACGGCGCTGACCAAGGTGCCGCAATTTCAGCCCGATCTGATTCTGCTCGACGTCATGATGCCTGGCATGGATGGACCCTGCAACGCTGCAGGCGCTGCGTGCGATCGATGCTGTCGCCGGCGTGCCGGTCGTGGTTCTTCACCGCCAAGGCGCAACGCGCGGAAATCGCCGAGTTGCTGGCGCTGGGCGCGATCGACGTGCTCGGGCAAACCCTTCGACCCGATGGCGATCGGCCAGGCCCTCAACGATATCTGGGCTCGGCATCACGGCTGAGCCGGCGCGGCGTGCTCAGCCGATCATCGTCGTATAGGTCATGACCAGAAACATTACCGCCTTGTCCGCCCCGGCATTGCGGTAGCTATGCGGCACATCGGCGTGAAAATAGACAGAATCGCCGACCCGCCAGCAGGCTGCGCTCGGCGCCGGCGACGATCTCGACCTCGCCTTGCACGACCGTCAAATTCTCCGTCGTGCCCGGCGCATGCGGCTCGGCCAGTTCCACGGCGCCGGACGTCATGGTCAGTTCATAGAACTCGACGCGGCGCTCGCTGTCATAGGGAAAAAGCGCCCGCGACGCGAAGCTGCCGTCCTTCGAGGTCAGCACCTTGGCGCGGTCGGCTCGCATCACGGTCATGCCGCCGCCGGAGCCGCCGCCCATCAGGGCCGAGAACGGCACTTCCAGCGCCCGCGCGATCTTCCAGAGCAGGCCGATGGTCGGCATGGACCGGCCGCCTTCGATCTGGCCGATCATCGCACGGCTAACGCCGGCAAGCTTGGCCAGCGCCTCCAGCGACAAGGCACGCTTCGTGCGCAGCCGCTTCAGATTGGTGCCGATGACGGTGCTGAGTTCCTCCGGTTTCGCCTCGGGGCTCAACGCCGCGGCCGCCTGCTCGATCAAGCTCATTCTCTCTCCCGCACTGTCGCGCCGGAGCCTACCGACTGTCCGCGCCGGCCGCTATAGCAGAGTGTTCGAAGACGGCCTCGACGGGAGATCGCGAACGCGTTGTTCTCGTGCTGCGCAGCGGTTTGCCGTGGCAGATGCTGCCGAAACACTCTCCGCCGGGGTCGACGGTGCAGCGCTATTTCTGCGCGTGGCGGGACAACGGGGTGTGGCATACGATCAATTACTTGCCGCTCATGGCCTTGCGTGACGTTGAGGCGCGAGAGGCCCTCACCGAGCTCCGGGATCATCGACAGCCGGAGCGTGAAAAGCACAGAAGTCGGCGGCCCACGCGGCTCTAATGTCCTGTAATTCTATTGCAAGGAAGCCAACTATCGGCGGGCAAGATCTGCCCCAAACATCTCCGACTAATTCGATCAGGCGCCGACCGAACGCGATTTAGTGACAACCAGAACGATCACTATTACGTTGTTGCACCGACTCGAATTTCAAAATTCGGTTGATTCCGATCAAGAGCGCCACCATAGTGGGCACAATCTATGCGAGAGCGCCAATCAGGCGCAACACGGGGGCTCGTTACGATGAAGCAGATATTTCAACAGCTGCAGCGTTTGGCGCTATACGCCGCCCTTTGCCTGCTGGCGGTCGCGCCGACGTCGGCGCTGGCGCAGGTCGGCACCGGCAATGGGCCGAACGGCATCAATATCGGGATCGATTTCAACTGGAACCAAGGGCCGCCCGGATACACCGCTTCGTTCCTCTTTGTCGTGACCGGCAGCGGCGCCACGCTCAACAATTGTACCGGGGGACCGACGACCGCCGACTTCCACCGCCTGCGATTTCCCGATCGCCTACAGCATTGGCGGCACGCCGCAGACAGCCGTCGCATCGGGCGGCGTCTACGAAACCTACCCGACACTGCCGACCCCGCCCCGTTGCAACGAAAACCCGATGGATTCGGCGCCCCTGACCTTCTGGAATTGTTTCACAGCAATTCTTTCGGCCAGGTGTTCATGGCCAGCGCGACCGGCGCGCTGAGCGGACGTGACCATGCCGATGACCTGCCTCAACCCGGCCGGGGGAACGCTGAACGGGCTTCTTCGCGGGTTAGGAATCTACCAGCTCAACCCGGGCAATGCCACCGTCCCGGCCGCGCCGCTCGCGCAGGTGCCCGTCGACCTGTCCACCTGCCCGACCTTACGAGTTGGTCGGCCATACCTTCAGCTCCGGCGACTTCGCGCAGATCCCCTTGAATTTCAGCGGGGTAACGTTGACGAGTGGAAATTTCTACGGGGTTTATTTCGCCGGCCCGCTGGTGCCCGGTGCTCAGCTGCCCGGCTTCATCCCGCCGCCGCCTGCCCCGACTCTCACGGTATGGGCCGCAATCGCCCTGGCTGCGGCGCTTCTTACCTTCGGCGTGTGGAAACTCCGCCGCCGTTCGGCTTGCATAGGCCGCCCGGCTTCGCGGCCGCCGGCCGCGCCACCTTCTCCTCGGCGGTCCACTTCCGTCGCCGCGCAACGATTTCTGTCTCGACATCCGAAGCTCCTTCTGGAATCCTCCAGAAAGAGCCTCCAGTAGGCGGCCGGATCACCGATCGCCAACCACGCCGCTACGTGGGCCGGACCGAACGGCACCGTCTCGCCGTAAAATCCGGCTGTATGCAGCCGAAGCGATCCTTCTGTGTTGTTCCCCCATCGGCGCATTGGCGTCGGACCGAAACAACAATACGAGGAGGTCACATGCGCCGGCGCTCTACTCTGGCTGGTCGGCGTGCCGATCCCGGTCGTCATCCTGCTCTACGTCTTTCACGTCCTCTGATGCGACGGAACGGGCCCGGAAGGGTCCGTTTCCTTGTCCGCGGCAGTGATCAGCGATTGGCCGCGACGACGCTCTTCAAAACCGGATAGATCTCGTTGGTCCAGCGCCGGCCGTTGAAGACGCCGTAATGGCCGACACGGGCTGCAGATGCTGATGTTTCTTTCGGCTCGGCAAGCCGGTGACCAGTTCATGACAGGCCGAGGTCTGGCCGACGGCGCAGATATCGTCGTTCTCGCCCTCGACCGTCAGCAACGCCGTCTTGGTGATCGCCGCCGCGTCGATCAGGCGGCCGCGGCTCTCCAGCTTGCCGAGCGGCAGCGCGTGTTCCTGAAACACTTCGCGGATGGTCTGCAGGTAAAATTCCGCCGGCAGATCCATCACGGCCATGTATTCATCGTAGAATTTCCGCGTCGCCTCGGCGCTCTCGCCATCGCCCTTGACCAGGTGATGGAAGAGATCGACATGCGCGTTGACATGCCGGTCGAGATTCATGGTCATGAATCCCCGCAAGCTGCAGGAAACCGGGATAGACGCGACGGAAAGCGCCCGGATAGCGCATCGGCACGGTGCCGATCACATTGCGCTCGAACCATTCATGCGGTCGCGTCGTGGCCAGCAGATTGACCTGGGTCGGATTGACCCGTGTGTCGATCGGGGCCGCCCATCAGCGTCAATGCTGCGCGGCTGCGCCGGATCCTGGTCCTGGGCCATCAGGCTGACCGCCGCGAGCACCGGCACGGAAGGCTGGCAGACCGCCACCACATGGGCACCCGGCCCGAGCACATGCAGGAAATCGACGATATGATCGATGAAATCGTCGAGATCGAAGCGCCCATCGACCAGCGAGACGTTGCGCGCATTCTCCCAGTCGGTGATGTAGAGGTCGTGATCTGCGACCAGCGTCCCGCACCGTGCCGCGCAGCAATGTCGAGAAAGTGCCCCGACATGGGTGCGACAGCAACATGCGCGGCTGCTCGGACAGCGACATCCTTTTTGAAATGGAGCAACGAGCAGAACGGCGTGCGATAGGTCACTTCCTCGGTGACCGCCACTTCCTTGCCGTCGACCTTGGACGCTGTCGATGCCGAAGGGCGGGCGGGTGTGGCTCATCCCGGCGCGCCCCAGCATCTCGCAGAAGGCGCCCATGCTGCGCGTGAAGAAATTGCTGCCGCCCCAGACCCAGGGCTGCTGCAGCATGCCGCCGGCCCGCCTGCGCCATCAAGCGCACCGGTCCCATCACGTCGCTATGCGCTTGGTAAGCTTGATACAACATGTTCCGTGTCACCTACTTCTAGACTGCCGCAAAAAGCGTCAGTCGCGTCCGCCTCGGCCTCGATGTACCAGCACGGACCGTTCTTGTAGATGGCAACGGTTTTCAAACGTGGCTGTCAGATCCCGCGGACGGCAAATTCGCATGCCAATCACTCTAGAACCTCACAGCGCAGCGTCAAGCGGTCATAAAAGGTCCCGAAAATGTGCAACGCGAAGAAATTTTCGGAAAGCAGCGTCTGGTTAAGCTCTGCCGGTTTCGTTTTGGCTAGCGTTTGAGCAACTGGGATCTCGCGCCCATTTTTCGGCAGCGCAAAACAGATGCAATCGATTTCGCGGCGCTGCGGAATCGCGGGGCGGCCTATGGGAGCGCCCCGCGACTCGGGCAATCATTCTTCGTCGGACTCGTCCGACTCGATCTGCTCGACCAGATCCTTGAGGAGGCGGATGATATCGTCGCGGCTGGTCGCCTCTACGGCAGCATTGACCGCGGCCTCCACCATCATCACGGCGACGAGGTATTCGAGCGGACCGCCTTCATCCAGCGCAGCGTGTTGAGATGCTTGCCGGCAATGTCAGGCAGCCTTGTCGTACATGGCCTCCATATTCGCCTCATCGTCCTTAGCCATTTTGATCCCTCGTCCGGTGCGCGCCGCGACGCGAGCCCTCAGCGCCGGACCCTAGAACATTTCATCGGTGTTTTTTGATCGGAAAATGCGCCGTGACGACCGTTCCGCCGCGCTCCCGTCCGTGAAAGAATGCGTAGAAACAACGGCGGAGCCGAGGCATGACGGAAGACGACTATCTCGGCTCCGATGCCGTCGCCCTGGCGTCGCTGGTGCGCAGCGGCGAAATCTCGCCAGAGGAACTGGTCGCGCTGGCTTTGGCGCGCATTGCCGCGGTCGATCCCGTTCTGGCGCCGTCGCGGCGCTCGATGCCGAGGGCGCCCGCCGGGCAGCTTCCGCCGTCCTCGCCGGAGCTGCCGCTCGCCGGGGTGCCCTTCCTGGTCAAGGACACCAACCAGGATGTCGCCGGTTTCGCCACGCGGCACGGCTCGTGCTTCTATGCCGATGCTGCGCCGGCCATGGCCGACAGCGACTTCGTCGCGCGCCTGCGCGCTTGCCGGAATCATCATTCTCGGCCGGAGCAAGACACCGGAATTCGCCAGCGATTCGTCACCGAACCCAGATTCGGCGGGACCGGCGCGCAATCCCTGGAACCCGGCGCTTTCGCCCGGCGGATCGAGCGGCGGCGCTGCCGCGGCGTGGCCGGCGGGATGGTGCCGGCGGCGCATGGCACCGATTGCGGCGGAATCAATCCGGGTCCCCGCCGGGGCCTGCGGGCTGTTCGGGGCTCAAGCCGAGCCGCGGCCGCTGCCCGCAAGGACCGGCCGCCGCAGAGCGCGTCAGCGGCCTCAATGTCGAATTCGTGCTGACCCGCAGCCTGCGCGACACCGCCGCCTTTCTCGACATCCTGGCCGCACCCGATTCGGGCGGGCCTTATCGGGCGCCGAGCCATGCCGGCTCATGGATCACGCAACCCACCAAGCCGCTGCGGGTCGGCCTCACCACGCGCCCCGCCGCTCGGCGGCAGGACGGCGGCGCCGATCGCAGAGGCGATCGAGCGGATCGCGCGCGCCCTGGAAGACGCCGGGGCATATCGTAACACCCTGGAATTGGCCGGATCTCACCTCAGCCGGCGATACGGCCGCAGTCTTTTGGCAGGCCGAAATTGCCGAGCTCATCGAGGCACGCCGCCACGAACTCGGCCGCGACCCGGCAGAGAACGAGATCGAACCGATCTGCCGCCGCGCCTGGGAAGCGACCCGCGCCCGCAGCGCGCTCGACTATTTGGCGGCACGCGCCGCCAGAATCGCATCACCCGCGCCATGGCCGCCGCTTTCGCGCCGATCGATGTCCTGCTGCTGCCGAGCGCCGCCGATTTCCCACCGCCGGTCGGGACCTTCCCGGAGCTGAACTACGAAGCCTGGGGTGAAGCGCCTATCGCTACGCGCCGTCAGCGAGGTCTTCAATCTGACCGGCCAGTCCTGCCTTGTCGCTGCCGGCCGGGCTCTCGGCGGATGGGCTGCCGATCGGCGCCCAGCTTGTCGGCCGGATGGTTGACGAAGCCGTGCTGCTCGGGCTGGCGGCGCAGCTCGGGGCCGAATTGCCCCGCATCGGCCCCAAACACATCCCCGCTGGTCGGAATCGCCTTAAGCTTCCATGGAGATTTGCGATGCTCGAACTCAGGCCGAATTGCGAATGTTGCGGCAAGGACCTGCCGCCGGACTCGACGGACGCGATGATCTGCAGTTTCGAATGCACCTTCTGCGCCGAGTGCAACGCGGCGACCCTGCGTGGGATCTGTCCGAATTGCGGCGGCAATCTGGTCGCGCGGCCAATCCGTCCGGCAGCGCTGCTGACGAAATATCCAGCCTCGATCAGCCGGAAGGTCAAAGCAAGGCGGCCTGCGTCCCCGCCGCGCCCGCGGCATGATTGGCGCTCCCGGCCGATCTCGCGCTAAACTCACCCTTCACCTCGGAAGGCCCGCGCCATGAAGCTGCTCACGCTGATCCGTCATGCCAAGGCCGTCGAGGCAACGACCTTCGAGGACGACCACGAACGGGCGCTGCGTGGCCGGGGACGGCCGCGCCCGGCCGCAGCCGAACTCGGGCAGCAGCGTCGCAGCGACGCCGCCCGATCTGATCCTGTGCTCGACCGCGGCCCGCACCCGGCAGACCGTCGCCTGCGCAACCGGTTCCTGGCCGCATTCACCGCCGATTCGCTATGAACGCGGCCTCTATCTGGTCGGCGCGTCGCAGCTGCTGCGGCGTCTCGAACAGATCGAAACCGAATTTCGCCTCGCCTGGCTGGTCGGCCACAATCCCGGCATCCACGATCTGGCCCGCCAGCTCGCCGGGCGGGCCGCCGGTGCCGAGCATTTCCCCGAGCTCAGCCAGCGCTTCCCGACCGCCGCCCGCGCCGTCTCGCGATCGACGCCGACCGGTGGCGCGACCTCGTTCATGCCAGGTTGGAGCTACGGGAGTTCGTACTGCCCGCGGCGGAGTGAGTTCAGCCCGGCTGCTTCGGCGCCGGCGCCCCGGTATCGAGCAGGCTGCCCAGCCGCGTCATCTGTCCTGCAGCACGGCCATCGACGAGCGGGTGCCCAATGCTCGCCGCCCTGACGCATATAGCCTCCGACGACATAGCTCTGCGTGATCGTGGCGCCGCCGCCCTCGGCCGGCTTGACGGTCCAGCGCAATACGCCCGCGACGCCCTCGCTGCGCAGCGGCCCGAGTCCGCCATGCAGCTCGATCGACTCGCCGGGCTGGACCATCGTCACCTCGAGATGCTTGGCCCAGCCGCCATCCTTGAGTCGTTCGCAGAAGCAGCCGCCCGGCTTCAGGCCGAGCGAGAAGTTCTTCGCATCGCCGGAGAAGCTGTGCTCGCCGTTCCACCAGCGCGCTGGCGTCGAAAGGGCCGCGTAGGCTGTTTCGGGCGGGACATGAACGGTGATGGTCTCGACCAGCTCGAAGCCCTGCGGCGTCGCCGATTTCACCTCGGCAGCGGCAGGCCCGGCAATCAGCGCGGCAAGCGCGCCCAGCAACAGCGTCTTCATTCCCCCTGATCCTCCTCGGGCGGTGCCCGGTTCCTCCAGGACCTTCTGGGCCAAGGGTATCGTGATACGCCTCTGCGTGGCCAGCGATGCCGCATCGATCGCCGCCACGACGCGTCGCGCCGCCGCGAAGGAGCGTTCGATCCGGAGCCCGACATAGTCGATCAGTTCCGCCGTGACCCGTCAGCTGCCGGTCATCGAACAGCTTGACCAGCAGGGCGCGATCAGCTGATCGTCGGGCGGCCCGAGTTCGGCGATAGGCAGTGCGTTTCAGCCGCGAACGCAGATCGGCCAGTGCAACGCCCCAGCGAGCCGGCGGCGCCGGCGCGGTGAGCAGCAACTGGCAGGACCGTTCGGCGAGGCCGTTATAGAGATGCAAGGCAGCGGCTGCTCCGGCGCCGCCTCGGCATGCTCCACGACGAGGTTTCGTCCGGCTTCCAGCAGCGTCGGGCCCGGGCACGCCAGACGCTGGCCAGATGGGTCTTGCCGCTGGCGGGCGGCCCTTGCAGCACCAGCGCCGGCGCCGGCCAGTCCGGCCAGCGGTCGATCCAGGCGACGGCAGCGGCGTTGGCGGCAGCGACCAGGAAGGCTTCGCGGTCGAGCGCGGGACGATGCCCGAATTCGAACGCCATTTGCGGCGTAAGACTGCTCATGCCAAGGGCTGGCCGTGATCCGGATCGTAGAGCGGACTCTCCAGGTAGCGCCGCAGCGCGAATCGGAGCAGCACACCCAGCACCGCGGCGAAGGGCACGGCGATCAGCACGCCGAGGAAGCCGAACAATGCACCGAAGGCGAGCAACGAGAAGATGATCCAGACCGGATGCAGATTGACCCGATCGCCGACCAGCTTCGGCGTGATGACATTGCCCTCCAGCCCCTGCCCGACGATGAACAGGATCGCGATATAGAGCGGCCGGTGCCAGTCGCCGAACTGCGCGAAGGCAAGCGCAATCGCGACCAGCGCCCCGGTCAGCCCGCCGAGGAACGGGATGAAGATCAGCAGCCCGACCATCAGCCCGATCACCAGTCCGAAATCGAGGCCGAGCACAGTCAGGCCGATCGCATAGACCACGCCGAGCAGCGCGCAGACCGCAGCCTGGCCCCGGATGAAGCCGGACAGCGTTTCTTCGATCAGCCGCGCCTGCTCGCGAATCGTCTGCAGATGCTGGCGCGGCAGCCAGGAATCGATGGTGGCGACGATCACGTCCCAATCGCGCAGCAAGAAGAATGAGACGATCGGCGTGATGAAGATCAGGGACAGGAGATTGGCGACTGCAACGCCGCCGCTCAGCACCCCGGTCAACACCTGTCCGGCGCCGCCCAGGACATCGGTGATCTTGGCGCCGGCCGCATCGCGCAGCTTCTGCATGTCCTCGGGCGCCAGCCGGTCCTGCAGCAGCTCGAACAGATGATCGAGCTGGGCACGGCCGGCGGCGAGATAGATCGGGAAGCGCGACACCAGTTGCGTCACCTGCGCCTGCAGCAGCGGCGCCAGCAGCAGCAGGAACAGCACGATGACCAGAAGGAAAGCGGCAAGCACCACCAAGGTCGCGAGGACACGCGACATCCGGATGCGCTCGAGCCGGTCGACCACCGGATCCAGGAAGAAGGCGATCGCCGCGCCGACCACGAAGGGCAGCAGGATGCTGCTCAGCAGATGGATGGCGAGGACGAACAGGCCGATCAGGCATGCCCAGAACACGCCCTGCCGCCAGGCCTGGTTCATGGCGACAATCCGCGGCAAGTCACCGGCGCCTCACTCGCCCGCTGCGCGGCTGTGCAGTTGCAATACGCCATAGGGCTTGCCCGGCGTCAGCACGAGATCCTGCTGCGCCAGTGCCACACGCAGGAGATTCTCGTCGGCACGGACCTTGATCCGCAGCCGGACCTCGGCGTGGCCCATCAGTTCCAGATCGGTGCCGCGCACCACCGGTACCTTGGACAGCCGCTCGCGCACCTGTGCCCAGTCGCGCGCGGATTTGATCGGCACGACGACTTCGAGCATCCCGTCCTCGCCGCCGGCGCTGGTACCGCTGCCGATCGTCAGCTTTTTCCAGCCCTCTTCCAGCTCGCGCATCGAAGCCTGCACGCCGGCCTGATAGAGCGAGGCATCGAGTTTCGCTCCCGAAACCTGGGTGGTCGAGCTGTCCGGCGTGCCCTCGGGGCTGTAGCGGCTGATTGCGATATCGAGCGTGGCGCTCGGTCCGTCGGTCGCCGTGGCAGTGGCGATCACGACGTCGCCGCCGCCATAGCGAGCCGAAAGCTTGGCCAGTTGATCCGGCTTGGGCGACTGGCTGGCCGGAGCGTCGAGGCTGGTGACGTCGTTGAGATCGCCGGCCGGCACGACCCAGGGCACCAGTCCGCCGCTGCCCGGGGTGCTGGCCCAGGCGGCGCGCCAGGGATTCGGATCGTCCCAGAGCTTGGCCGTCTCGCCCGTCCTGAGCACCGGGACCAGCACCACCGGCTTACTGGCGAGTTCGGTGATCGGGATATTCGCGGCCCGCAGCACGCGCCGCACGCCCGCCGGGCTGAAGCGGAAGGTATAACTGGCCAGATAGCGCACGCCGGAATTGCGCTCGTTCGAGACTTCGAAATCCTGCACCAATGCGCCGATCTCCTGGGCGCTCGGACTCGGCAGGCGCGGCCAGTCGGTTTTTGCCGTCAGCCGCTCGAGCAACCGGCGAAAGGCAATGCGCTGGCCGTCATTGCGGGCGGCTTCGCGCGCCGTGACGGCATCCTGCGCCGTGGCATCGACCGGCACGCCGGCGACGACATAGGCGGAGGGGAAATTGCCGGCCGCCGAGGCCGAGCCGACGCCGCCAAGCAGCAACAGGCCGAGCAGCAGCAGGCCCGGGATGCGGCGCAGATCTGGGAAGCGAAGCTCTGTCATTACAAACCGTCCTGCTTTTAGTATGGTCGGCGCATCAATTCCCGGATCGGCCGCGGCGCATTGTGCCGCCGTTATAACGCGCGAGGATGCCATTAAGAGTCAAAGCTACCGTGATGCCGGTGTCGATATCGATGCGGGCAACGCGCTGGTCGAAGCGATCAAGCCGCTGGCCAAGGCCACTGCCCGCACCGGCTCCACCGCGCTGCTCGGCGGTTTCGGCGCCGTCTTCGATCCGAAGGCGGCCGGCTTCCGCGACCCGCTGCTGGTCGCCACGACCGACGGCGTCGGCACCAAGCTCAAGGTCGCCATCGATTCGGGGCGGCATGAAACGGTCGGCATCGATCTCGTCGCCATGTGCGTCAACGACCTCGTCGTTCAGGGAGCCGAGCCGCTCTTCTTCCTCGACTATTACGCGACCGGCAAGCTCGACGTCGCCGCCGGGCGCCAGATCATTGCCGGTATCGCCGCTGCCTGCCGCGACGTCAACTGTGCGCTGATCGGCGGCGAGACGGCCGAGATGCCCGGTATGTATGCCGATGGCGATTACGACCTGGCCGGCTTCGCCGTCGGTGCGGTCGAGCGCGACCAGGTGCTGACCGGCGCCGATGTCGCGGACGGCGATATCAGGACCCCGGTACTGGCCTGGGAAAAGAGGGCGTAGACCGTGTGGGCGTAGTCGCCGGGTGACGCGCCGGGGCTGAACGCCAACGCCAGAGAGGGCTTGACCATGAAGTGTGCTGCAATGAGACCGAAGACACCAGCCAGCGCCAGGTGAAGGGCCCGGTGCGGACGCACCGCCAGGACGCTGCGGATCGCAAGGATCGCGGCCAGGGTGAAGGGAAGCTGGTAGGCGATCCCGTAGACGAGGGTGTTAGGCGGCAGGGACCAGATCCAGACTCTCAAGGCCAAGCCCAGGGCGAGGATCAGAAGCATCTGCCGCCAGGGTGGCGGCCTGCGCCAGAAGACGCTGAAGGTGGCCGAGATCGACAGCGTCGCCAACAGAAAGCTGGTGTAGCCGACGCCTTCCAGCAGTCCCGGCTCCCCCACCAGCGGCGCGAGGAGATCGCAGGCCGGCGCCACCATGCCCAGCAGATAGCCGACGCTGAACCAAAGCGCGCGGCGTTGGGGACTTGTTCGAAATCGCGATGATGGCATAGGCGGCGGCGAAGAGGCTCCCGAGCGCGATGTTGACCGCCCATTACGACCTGAGCGCCGCTCATTTCCTTCTCCCACGGCCTCCATCGACGTCCGGCCTCCGGACACCTCATCCTGCCGTGCAAGGCTAAACGCGGCGTTAAGGTGCCAGGGGAAGGCAGCGACTTGGCGCAACGACGAGGGTTTGGGTCTGCCGAACGGTATCGTCGATTCCACCACAGAATGCCATTTTCCACGATCGGATAGGCGTTTGTGCCATAAGGTCGCGCGGCAGCGCCTCGGCGCAATTTCATAAATCCAGCAATATTGGATAGTTACTTTGATCCCGGCTCTTGGCACGCCGCATGAAACAGCTCACGCATGCCGGTCTTGGTCCTTGTCTCGAAAGTCCAGCGGCGCACACCCCCATGCGGTTGCCGACAGGATCGCCGAGAACATGACAGCACCAGCATGAAGTGACGGACAATGGCGTGTCGCCGTCCGTTTCGCGGAAACGGATTTTTCGAAGACGCCGCGCCCGCCCGTCGCTTCTCACCCATCACGCGGAACAACCGATCGCGACACCCCGTCGCGGCGCCGCCGGAACTCGCCTTGCGAAACGCGCGGCGAACTCGCCGGGAACGAGGGTTACGACACATGAAGTGGCGACCCGCCGTCAACCATCAGGAGACTGAAATGGTGCTCTTCGGACTGGTCTTCCTGACCATCACGATCGTCGTCACCCTGTATTTCACCTAATCGCCGTCACGGAGTACACGAAATGAACACGCGGAATTTCGGCATTGCTCTGGTCGCAGGCCTGGCGGTCGCGGTCTTGAGTTTCGCCGGCGTCAGCGCAGAGACCATCGAAGTCGTCGGCAACGCCAATGGCTGCGCGTCGGCCTATGCCGACCACTTCACCACGGACGGTACGCCGGTCAGCACGGTTACCGTCACCCTGTCCACGCCTGCCGGTCCAGGTCGCCTCAACGCGGCATCCATGACAAATCTGAGCGGCAGGCCCCTGCCCGCCAGGAACGCTTGCCGGCCCTCCGAGGCGGAACGGGTCGCTGTTCGGGAATTTGCTGCCCGGTTGGGCTGAGACCAAAACGGCCCTTAACGTGCCGGCGTTGGACGAGGCGTCGCGCGCGACTGCCAACGCCTGGACCACAGCAAGGGCCGCGGTTCTGCTCTTTCTGGCCCGGTCCCTTGCCGATTGCCTGGCGAAGCTCCAGTACGGCCTGCGCGTCCGCTACTACGGCGATGCGGACGACACCGTCGACAAGCTGCAGTCGCTTGCTGACGATCTCGCGCGGCTGGTGGACGCATGACGGCGTGACGAAACCCCCTGAGGCTGTCCTGCGCCCCCTGCGCGCGACGGAAGTGTGACGGGTCTCCGGGATTTCGCGGACACCCTCGATATCGCGGCCTATCGGCTATCCGGTGCAAAGCAGATCGGAGCGTTTTCTCGGGGTGACGCCACGGCGTGCGGTCTATCTGCTCGAAACCGGCCAGATTCCCGCGGGCAAGGAAGGGCGAACATGGATCGCCTCACGGCAGGCGCTCCGCGATCATTATCGCCGGCTGACCGGCGCACGAGGCCGGGTCAGGTCGGCGCCGAGCACGCTCTTCCCAGGGCGCGCCACGGCATGACCGGTTGAGGCCGCCCCTTCCAATTCGACGTTCAGTACTGAATCTCAGCCGACCGCGCCTCGCTTGTCCGCCACGCTTCGCTGGGTCACACAGCCCTTCCAGCGCCGATTCGGACCGTCTTAGCATCATGGCCGGGCGCAAATAATGCGAGGATGGCGAACCTCCGCCACCCTTCCGTGAGGGCCCAATTATCGAGCTAAACGGACCGAGCCCTTCAGTCAAGGCCGCAATGGGTCCGTATTTCTTATGGCTGCCCCGGGGGGCCGCGTGGGTAAACCGCACGATGATCCGCCGACCGCTCGTGAAATCAATATCTTGACGATCACGTTAGCAAATAATAAACGCCGTCTAAAATCCATTTGGTCGCCATTCTGCAATATATAGCGAGCCTCTTCAATCAATCTTTCCGGGACAACAATACGTAATTCAGAAGACATCGTATCCACAGTTTCCGTCTGAACTTTGTCCTATCTTTGTCACAACCCACAGAATTTTTTACCTGCTTTTTTCCAGGAAACCCGCACAAGTCCACCAGACTATTTTCATCGCCGTTAATCGCACCTTAGTCACGCGAACATTACAATCAAAATGTTGCACATTCGGGAAAAGCGTAGCGCTCGAACAAGCCCGCCCGTGAAATTGTGCTGTCATCTACTATTTCAACTGACCCTTTGGTGGCGGTGTACCCCCGCCGCCGCTCTATGGAGCATTTCCGTTTGCTGCCGACGGGACCGTCCCACTAACGACCAGTCGACAGTCCGTCCCACTCGAGGCCATTTCTGTATCGGCCGAACTTTTTGGAGGCGTTATGCGCTCTTTGCACAAGACATTATTATCGGGCGTGCTTGCTGCAGTGGCAACCGCGTCTGCACCGCTCGTCGCCCACGCGAATTCTGTAACCATTTCAATCAAGGATTTGGCGGTGTCTGCGGGCGCCGCGCCTGGCAAGGCCGTGACCTTCTCCGCGAACCTGACTGCAAACGAGAACATCTCGGGCTATCCGATCGAATACTCGTACGTCAAGGCGGGCTCCGCAAGCGGCCCCGCAAGCGTCCAGTCCATCAACCTGTCGGCGAATAAATCTACGCCGGAATCCGTGAAGGTTACGCTGCCCAGCGATCTTGCGGCCGGCACCTACACGCTGTTTCTGTGGGCCTATCGCCCGCAAATGCAGGGCGCCCCGCTCGCGTCGTCCGCGACGAGTTTCACGGTCGGCTCCGGGGTGGCCACGCCACCGCCGACGCGGGGTCAACGGTGCTTGCGGCTCAGCGAATGGCGTTGCCTCGAGTACGAAGCCGACCACCGGCCTCTGCTCGTCGGGAACGGCTTCGGCGGTGAGCGGCAGCGCCGCGTCCTCCTGGTCCTGGAGCTGCACGGGCTCGAATGGCGGCACGACCGCCGTCTGCGCCACACCGGCGCCGGCTGGCTCGAGCCCGCCCCCGACCTCAGTCGGTGGCACCTTCGCGCCAACCACGGCGATCCAGCCCGGCCCGAGCGCCGCGCTCTATGCCAAGCCGTTCTACAGCTGCGTCCGGAACTTCTACGTCGCAACGACCGGCAATGACTCGAACGCCGGTACGTCGACCAGTCCCTGGCAAACCATCCAGCACGCCGACAGCACGACACGCCAGGCCGGTGACTGCATCAACGTGGCAGGCGGGACCTACAAGCAGAACATCCAGATCCAGCACGGCGGCAATGCGCCGACGCCTACCGGCTATGTCGCCTATCGCTGCGAGACGCTCGACGCCTGTCACGTCCTGCCACAGAATGGCAGCCATCTGTTCGGCATCCGCCAGCCGGCCAACTACGTCGTCGTCGACGGCTTCGAACTCGACGGCAATTCGGTGGCCGACGCCTGCATCGACACCGATGGCGACACCTACGGTACCGGCAGTCGAGCCACCATATCTGGGCCCTGAACAACATTATCCATAACTGCAACGAGTCCGGCGTACAGTTCAATAATAAAGAGTGGTATTACGTAATTCACAATACCGTCTACAACAACTCCTGGACCTCGGGCTATCAGGGCAGCGGTATCTCCTTCGTTGTCGTCCAGTGCATCGAGGCCGGCAACGCCTCCTGCGCCTCCGGCAATACCTATGCCGGCAGCACCGGAACCTACAAACCCTCGGGCATGGACCTGACCTACGCTGCGCCGTACCACAACATCATCAGCGGCAACCGGGTCTATAACAACTGGATCGCAGCCAATAATCCGGTCGCCTGTGGCGCCCACACGGACGGCAACGGCATCATCATGGACACGTTCCTCGATGAGACCAAGAACAGCATCGTCTATCCCTTCCAGACCCTTGTCGGGGGCAACGTCTCCTACGCCAATGGCGGCCGCGGCATCCATGTCTTCCGCACCTCCAACGTCACCGTCGCCAACAACACCGTCTACGGCAACGGCACCGACACCTGCATCAATGCCTATTATCTAGGGGATCTCAGCCAGGCCGGCGGCTCCAACAATGTCTGGGTCAACAACGTCGCCCAATCCGTCCAGACCGCCGTCAACGCCAGCTGCGGCCAGTATTGCGGCGGCCGCAATGCACCGCTCGTTGCCGGAAACTCCGGCGGCACCACCGACAGCAACAACACCTACTCCTACAACGTCCTGTATGGCGGCGCCGGCGTCCAACTGTTCAATGCCGACGTCAACAGCTTCTCGTGCTCGAAGAACAAGTGCGCCACCAACCCGATGCTCGACAGCCCGACGGCCACCAACTTCGGCCTCCAGTCGGCCAGCCCGGCGATCGGATACGGCTTCGCCGGCTACTACGTTCTGACTTCCCCCGTCGATGCCGGAGCGTGCTCTAAGTCCCTCGCTTCCTGCTTGTAAGAGGGAAGCAAGGTAACTGCGTCCGGAGAAGAAACCGGCGCAGAGACAGGGCCCCGTTCGATTTCCGAACGGGGCCTTTCTCTATGTAGGCATCCGGCGTAGCTTTCAACTACCCACAAGTAGTCATAGGAGTAGAGGAGCCCACCACTTATTGCGTGCTGGGAATCCGTTGTGATTCCTTGTCTGGCACCGAATCGTGGAGCGCCGGTGCAGGGACGCGACGAACGACGCATGGTTTGATGCGGAACTTGCGGCTGCAGGTTAGCGGACGAACGGCTTGCCCGGCGGCTGCGGCAGTTGGTGGAGCGGATGGGAGGCGCCATGGGTTCGAGCATTCCCTTGCGTGCCAGGATTGGGCCAACACCAAAGCGGCCTATCGGTTCTTTTCGAACGACCGGGTCGCGGGCGAGGACAATCTCGCCGGCCATTTCGAGGCGACGCGGGACTTTTTTAAGACTCGACGCTGGTGGCCGGAGCCGGACAACGGACTGCCGCTGCGGATGCGGCAACCAAAGTGCGGGCGCAGTCGTTGATCGGGGATGACGTCACTCACGTCACGCCCCCGGCCCGCTTCCTGTCCTGCACCGTCCTCTGTTGGCGCCCGCAGCCTGCCAGGACCAACCCGTCGAGCGGTCGGAGGAACTGGGGCCCGAAAGTCCATCGTCTGACCGTCGATCTCGCCGGCGACGAGCCGGCCGAGGTGCGGCTCGCCAAGGCCGCAACGGCGATCTGTCCAGCCGGCTACGACCGCCAGGAGGACGAGCCGATGCCGCCCGACAGCCCGCACTGCCGCGTCTGGCTCGTGCGCTGCCGTTAGAGACGGTTTCTGAAACCGTGCGCCAAGGCAGCCGACTACCTATCCTCGAGGGTTCGTGCCCCTCACGCGCTCTGGATACCAACCGGTAAATTTGACCGCACCGACGAGCGCCAGGACAATCGCTATAATGCCCACGCGGGCGGCAGTTCCGGGACATAGAGCAGAGCAAGCTTGGCGACCACCATGACTGCGAAAGCCAAAGCCCACGCCCCGGTGATGACATAATTGGTGCGTATGAACTCAGGCCTGTCCCAGAACTCGGGCGGAACCTGCTCGCGTGCATACTGCAGGGTGAACGGGCGCCCAACCGCCATCGAGACGAGCACGATCAGGAGCAAGCCGGCATCTACGCAGAGCCTGACACCAATCACAGACCACGAGGGGCCATTCCAAACAGCGTAAAGCGTCAATCCGGCGAACAGCAATGCCGTTCCACCCTCAAGCAGCTTTGGCGTTTTGCCGGGGGTTAGCCAATCTCGCAAGAATAGAGCGGCGGCAACGACACTCCCGCCAACCAACCCCTCCGTTGATCCAATGAGTCGATCGACAATAGCGAAGACGATAAACGGCGCGAAAGCCAGCAAAATGCCCTTGATTTAGCTCTTTCGTATTGCCCTCGTTTACGCCTGGTCCGGGCGGTATTGGGTGCTCCGAAGCATGCAATTGGGCGATCGCGCCGGTGTCGATGGGCCCGATCATCGACGGCAACAGGGCAAGGAAAATCCGGCGTATGGAAGACTCGCCTTATCGCGAATGATGCACGGTATCCTGACACGATGACCTGCGCGCCGAGACTTAAATTTCCTGAATTTTCCGACACGCGGAGAGAACAGCGTGTTGGCGGTGTTTGCTGTGACGTGACGGCCCGTTGGCACCCGTCGGGCCATTTTCGATCCGATCCGGCATGACCGAGGGTCAACCATTTGAGCGGGCGAGACATTTTGCGCGTTGCGGTGCCCCCTGAGGGCGGCCGATAACGCAATAGGCTGGCACGAACCTTCGACTCTGCAGATCCTGCTGGAGGGAAATCGATGGCCGCATCGGCAACGGGTAACGGGGTAATTGGTCCCGGCGCGACGGGTTCTCTGCGTCTTCCCCGCTTACAGCCCGTCCTTCGGCACCTTCGACGCCGTCTACAAGATGCGTGGCGTGAGCGCCTTCATGCCGCCGCAGGGGCTGCTGCTGATCGCCGCCTATCTGCCGGAGACCTGGCAGGTCCGCTTCATCGACGAGAACATGCGCAAGGCCACGCCGCGGGACTTCGCCTGGGCCGAGATGGTGCTGGTCAGCGGCATGCACATCCAGCGCCCGCAGATCGCCGATATCGGTGCGCGGGCACGTGAGGCGGGCTGCATTACGGTGCTCGGGGGCCCGTCGGTAACGGCGGCGCCGGATTGGTATCCGGACTTCGACTATCTGCATCTGGGCGAGATCGGCGATGCGACCGATGCGCTCGTCGCCGCCCTCGCCGCTTCCTGCGAGCGGCCGGCGACGCAGATCCGGCTGGAGACGAAGGACCGGCTGGCGATCGATGCGCTGCCCATGCCGGCCTACCATCTGATCGAACTCGATCGCTATTTCATCGCCAGCATCCAGTTCTCGAGCGGCTGCCCCTATCGCTGCGAATTCTGCGACATCCCGGCGCTCTACGGCCGGGTGCCGCGGCTGAAGGCGCCGGAGCGGGTCACGGCCGAGCTGGACGCCATTCTCGAAGCCGGCCACCCGCCGGCGGTTTATTTCGTCGACGACAATTTCATCGGCAATCGTCGCGCCGCGCGCGAATTGCTGCCGCATCTGGTCGAGTGGCAGAAACGGAACCACTACCCGTTGCAATTCGCTTGCGAGGCGACGCTCAACATCGCGCAGGACCGCGAATTGCTCGCCCTGATGCGCGAGGCTTATTTCTGCACCGTCTTCGTCGGCATCGAGACACCCGATGCCGATGCGCTGCGCGCCATCGCCAAAGATCAGAATGCCAAGCTGTCGATCCTCGATTCCGTCGCGACGCTGAACGAATTCGGCATGGAGGTCGTATCGGGCATCATCCTGGGCCTCGACACCGATACGCTGGACACCGCCGACCGGCTGCTCGCCTTCATCGAAGCGAGCCAGATCCCGATGCTGACCATCAATCTGCTGCAAGCGCTGCCGCGCACGCCGCTCTGGACCCGGCTGGAACGGAGCGGCCGGCTGATCGACGATCCGGCACGGGAATCCAATGTCGATTTCCTGCTGCCCTATGAGACGGTGCTGGGCATGTGGCGCCGCTGCGTCGCCACGGCCTATTCACCGGAGGCGATCTATCGGCGCTTCGACCACAATGCGCGGCACACGTATCCGAACCGGATCACGCCGGATGCGCGCGGCCGGGCGACGCGGAAGAATCTCGGCCAGGCGCTGCGGCTCGCCGCCAATCTGCTGGTCCGGGTCGGCATCTTCGCGGATTACCGGCGGCATTTCTGGCGCATCGTCGGGCGCGAGCTGGCGCAAGGTCATATCGAGGCAGCCTTCAACATCGCCCTGGTCGCGCACCATCTGATCACCTTCTCGCGCCAAGCCCTGGCCGGCGAGCAGAATGCCTCGTTCTATTCGGCCAAGCGGCCGGACGATCCAATCATCGGCACGCAGCGCCGGATCGCCTGACTGGTTACGGCTTGGCGTCGGTCTTGACGGCGGCGGCCTGCTGCTCGGTCTTGTCGAACTCGTCGAGCTTGTCCCGCGCCGGTAGCTGATCTGCACTCCAGCCGCCCCCCAGCGCCTCGATCAGGGTAACGCTGGCGACCATCCGGTTCTGCGAGATGGTGAGCAGCGATTCGTCCTCGCTCAGCGCGGTCGCCTGGACCGTCACCACCGAAGTATAGGCAACGGTGCCGGCCTTATACTGATTGAGCGTCAGCTGCACCGCCAGATGGGCGGATTTGACCGTCTCCTCTTCCACCGCATCCTGCTGTTCCAGGATCCGCAACGTAGCAAGCTGGTCCTCGACCTGCTGGAAGCCGGCGAGGACGGTCTGCCGGTAATTCGCGACGCTCTGGTCGTAGCTCGCCCGTGCGGCAGCGACCGCGGCGCTGCGGGCGCCGGCATCGAAGACCGTCTCGCTGGCACTGGCGCCGACCGACCAGACATTGTTGGCGGCCCGGAACAGCGTGCCGAAGGTGTTGCTGCTGAAGCCGTAGGAGCCGGTCAGCGTCAGATCCGGATAGAAGGCGGCGATGGCCACGCCGATCTGGGCATTGGCGGCCGCGACCTGACGCTCGGCCGCGGCGATGTCCGGGCGACGCTCCAGCAGGCGCGAGGCGACGCCGGCCGGCGTCACCGGCACCGTCTTGGTCAGCGGCTCGGGCGAGATCGACAGATCGGCCGGGGGTCTTGCCGATCAGCACGGCGATCGCGTGCTCCAGCGTCGCGCGCTGGACACCGGCATTTGATCTCCTGTGCCTGGGCCGATTGCAGCTGGGTCTGGGGCCGTGATCACGTCGGTCTTCGCCGCCGTGCCGGCATTGTACTGGTCCTGCGTAATTTTCAGCGACCGCTTGAACGCCTCGACCGTATCGTGGAGCAGCATTTTGAGCTGGTCCGCGCCGCGCATCTGGAAATAATCCGAGGCCAGCGTCGCCTGGGCGGACAGCCGGGCGTTGGCAACATCGGCCGCGTCGGCCTGTGCCGTCTCCTCATCGGCTTCGACCGTACGCCGGATCTTGCCCCAGAGGTCGATGTCCCAGGTGGCGCTGGCCGAGGCGCCGAATTGCGTGACGCTGCGGCTGCTGCTGCCGAAGCTCGTCCCGCGCGCACTGCTCAAGGACGATCCGCCGGTGGAGCCCGAGCCGCTGCCTGAGCGCGTCACCGAAGGCGAGACCGCAACGGTCGGCCAGAAGCTGGCATCCGCCTCGTCGACCAGCGCCTTGGCCTGATCGTAAGCGGCAAGAGACTGGCGCAACGTCTGGTTCGAGACGTCGACCTGCTTCTCCAGCCCGTCCAGGATCGGGTCGTTGTAGATCGCCCACCAGGGCCCACGATCGGCAGCATCCGACGGCGCCGCCTGGCGCCAGGCCTGTCCGGCTTCCTTGAACTCGGCTGGGGCCGCCGCCTCCGGCTTCTCGTAATCCGGTCCGACCGTGCAGGCGCCGAGCAGCACCGGCACCAGCAAGGCGCTCCAGCGCCGCGTCCTGGGATGGTTCATTTTTCTGTCCGTCATTCGCCCGCTTCCGGCACATGCGAGGTCAAGGTCTGCGGATAGGCGCGGCGCCATTGCCGCAAACTCCACAGCCTAAACCGGTCGAGATAGAGGTAGACCACCGGCGTGGTGTAGAGCGTCAACACCTGGCTGACCAATAACCCTCCCACGATCGAAATTCCAAGCGGCCGCGGAACTCCGCCCCGTCCCCGGCACCGACCGCGAGCGGCAGCGCCCCGAGCGCCGCGGCCATGGTCGTCATCAGGATCGGGCGGAAGCGCTTCAACGCGGCTTCGAAGATCGCATCGCGCGAGTTCATGCCCTGGTTGCGTTCGGCGTCGAGCGCGAAGTCGATCATCATGATCGCGTTCTTCTTGACGATGCCGATCAGCAGGATCACGCCGATCATCGCGATGATGCTGAATTCGGTATCGCAGGCGAGCAGCGCCAAGATGGCGCCGACCCCGGCCGAAGGCAGCGTCGACAGGATCGTGATCGGGTGGATGTAGCTCTCATAGAGCACGCCCAGCACGATATAGACGGCGAGCAGCGCCGCCACGATCAGCACGGGCTCATTCGCGAGCGAGGACTGAAACAGTGCCGCGGGTGCCGGCGAAAGTCCCCCTGGATCGAGGCCGGCACATGGATCTCGTTCATGGTCCGATAGATCGCCGCCGTCGCATCGCCGAGCGATGTGCCGGGCGGCAGGTTGAACGAGATGGTGGCGGCGACGAAATGGCCCTGGTGATTGACCTGGATCGGCGTCGTGCCCGGCCCGTAATGGCTGAAGGCGGCAAGCGGCACCATGGTTTCGCCGGTCGTGCTGACCGCCGCCCCGGTCGAGGCGCTGCCATGGCCGGTATTGGCCAGGCTGTTTGCTCGCCTGGTTGCGCGCCGTGTCGGTCGTGATGCTGGCCACGGTGGTCGCGTTCGGATTGGTCGAGGCGACCACGGTGCCGACCACGGCATTGCTCGAACTCGTGCCGCTGACGGCGCCGCCGGAGGTGCTGACAAAGAGCTGCTGCAGCGTCTCCGGGCTCTGCCAATATTGCGGCGCGACCTCCATCACCACGTGATACTGGTTCAGCGGGTTGTAGATGGTCGAGACTTGGCGCTGTCCGAAGGCGTCGTAGAGCGTGTTGTCGATGCCGGCAAGCGACAGGCCGAACCGGCTGGCCGTGTCGCGGTCGATGCTCAGATCGACTTCCAGACCGCCTTGCTGCTGGTCGGAATCGACGTCGGTCAACTCCGGGATATGCTTCAGCGCCTCGGCCAGTTTGGGCGCCCAGTTATAGAGCTCCGCTAGGTCGTCGCCCTGTAGCGTGAACTGGTATTGCGATTGCTCTGCCGGCCGCCCGAGCGGATGTCCTGCACCGCCTGCAGGAAGAGCTGCGCGCCGGCAACGTCGTTGAGCTTTGGCCGGAGCCGGGCGATCACCTTGTCGACCGACAGCTTGCGCTCGGCGAGCGGCTTCAGCCCGACATAGATGAACGCACTATTGGTCGAGCCGCCGCCGGTAAAGCCGACCGCGGTCTCGACGGCGGGATCGTCCTTCACGACCTGCAGGAACCGGGTCAGCTTGTCCCGCATCGACTGGAACGAGATGCTCTGGTCGGCGCGGATGCCGCCGACCATGGCGCCGGTATCCTGCTGCGGAAAGAAGCCCTTGGGGATGATGGCGAACAGATAGAAATTGAAGCCGATCGTGAGGAACAGGATCAGTATCATCACGAAAGAATGGCGCAGCGCCCAGGCGAGCGTCCGCTCATAGAAGCGCAGCGTCGAGTCGAACAGATATTCGACCCCCCGGAAGAACCGGCCCTGCTGCGCCGAAGGCTGATGCCGGATGATGATGGCGCACATCATCGGCGTCGTCGTCAGCGAGACCACCATCGAGATCAAAATCGCGATCGAGAGCGTCAGCGCGAATTCGCGGAACAGGCGGCCGACGATGCCGCCCATCAGCAGGATCGGCAGGAACACCGCGACCAGCGACAGGCTCATCGAGACGATGGTGAAGCCGACTTCGCGGGCCCCCTGCAGTGCCGCCTGGAAGCGCGGCATGCCGTCCTCGATATGCCGGGAGATGTTCTCCAGCATGACGATCGCGTCGTCGACGACGAAGCCGGTCGCGATGGTCAGCGCCATGAGCGACAGGTTGTCGAGGCTGTAGCCCAGCAGATACATCGCGCCGAAGGTGCCGATCAGCGAGACCGGTACGGCGACGCCGGGAATCAGCGTCGACCTGCCGTTGCGCAGGAACAGGAAGACGACCAGCACGACCAGGGCGACGGCGATCAGCAGCGTCTTTTCCGTATCATGCAGCGAGGCGCGGATCGTCGCCGTGCGCTCGGTCGCGATCTTGAGGTCGATATCGGACGGGATCGAGGCCTGCAGCTCCGGGATCATGGCGCGGATGCGGTCGCAGACATCGATGATATTGGCATTGGGCTGCCGGCTGATGATCAGCAGCACGGCCGGATCGGCGTTATAAAGGCCGAGATTGCGGACATTCTCGACCGAGTCCAGGACCTCGCCGACATCGCGCAGCCGAACCGCTGCGCCGTCGCGATAGGCGACGAGGCAAGGATCGGTACTGATCGGCCACGCGCGCCTGGTCGTTGGTATAGACCTGGAAACGCCGGTCGCCGTCGTCGATCACGCCCTTAGGGCTGTTGGCATTGGCCGAGGACAGCGCGGCGCGGACATCTTCGAGCCCGATGCGGTATTTCGACAGGGCGTTGGGATTGAGCTCGACCCGCACCGCCGGCAGCGAGCTGCCGCTGACGCTGACCTGACCGACGCCCTCGACCTGGGACAGCTTCTGCTGCAGTACGGATGCTGCCGAATCGTAGAGCTGACCGGGACTGCGCGTCACCGAGGTCAGCGCCAGGATCATGATCGGCGCGTCGGCCGGGTTGACCTTGCGATAGGTCGGATTGCTGCGCAGGCTGGTCGGCAGATCGGCCCCGCGCCGCGTTGATCGCCGCCTGCACGTCGCGCGCGGCGCCGTCGATATCGCGGTTGAGCCCGAATTGCAGCGTGATGCGGACCGAGCCGACCGAGCTCTGCGACGTCATCTCGGTCACGTCGGCGATCGTGCCGAGATGGCGTTCGAGCGGCGTCGCGACACTGGTCGCCACCGTTTCCGGGCTGGCGCCGGGCAAGGTCGCCTGTACCGAAATCGTCGGGAAATCGACCTGCGGCAGCGGCGAGACCGGCAGCTTGAAGAAGGCAATGGCGCCGGCCAGCGCGATCGCAATCGTCAGCAGCGTGGTCGCGACCGGGCGCCGGATGAAGATCTCGGACGGGTTCATTCCGCCGGCGCCTCGTGCCCGGCACCCGGCGCCGACCGGCCGAAGCGGGCGGCGAGACGATCGAAATAAAGATAGATCACCGGCGTGGTGAACAGCGTGAGCACCTGGCTGACGATCAGACCGCCGACGATGCTGACGCCGAGCGGATGGCGCAGCTCCGAGCCGACGCCGGTGCCGACCATCAGCGGCAGGGCGCCGAGCAGCGCCGCCATCGTCGTCATCAGGATCGGCCGGAAGCGCAGCAGGCAGGCCTGGAAGATGGCGTCGCGCGGCGCCTTGCCCTCGTTGCGTTCGGCGTCCAACGCGAAGTCGATCATCATGATCGCGTTCTTCTTCACGATGCCGATCAGCAGGATGATGCCGATGATGCCGATTACGCCCAGATCGCTGCCGGCCAGCATGAGCGCCAGCAGCGCGCCGACGCCGGCCGAAGGCAGCGTCGACAGGATGGTGATCGGGTGGATGTAGCTCTCATAGAGCACGCCCAGCACGATATACATCGTCGCGATCGCGGCCAGGATCAGCACGACTTCGTTGTCGAGCGAAGCCTGGAACGCCAGCGCGGCACCTTGGAAGTGGTCATCACGCTGACCGGCATGCCGATTTCCGTCTCGGCCTGCTTGATGGTCGTGACCGCCTCGCCCAGCGACTGACCGGGCGCCAGGTTGAACGAGATGGTGGTCGCCGGGAACTGCCCGAGATGGTTGACCTGCAGCGGCACGTTGGTCTGCGTGACCTTCGCCACGCTCGAAAGCGGCACCTGCCCGCTCGCCGACACCGCGGAAGGCAGATAGATCGAGTTCAGAGAATCGAGGGTCGATTGCAGCGCCGGATCGGCCTGCAGGATGACGCGATACTGGTTCGACTGGGTAAAGACGGTCGAGACGATGCGCTGGCCGAAGGAATCATAGAGCGCGTTGTCGACTGTTGCCGGCGTGATGCCGAAGCGCCCGGCGGTGTCGCGGTCGATCGTGATGTAAGCGGCGAGGCCATTGTTCTGGCTGTCGCTCGCGACATCTTCCAGAGCCGGCAGCGTCGCCAGCTTATCGAGCAGCTTCGGCACCCATTTCGCCAGCTCGTCCGGGTTGGCGTCCTCGACGATGAACTGGTACTGCGTGCGGCTGACCGTGGCGTCGATGGTCAGGTCCTGCACCGGCTGCATATAGAGCGAGATGCCGGAGATATTGGCCGTCTCGCGCGTGATGTCGCGAATGACGTCGCTGACGCTGCGCGCGCGGTCTCGAGCGGTTTCAGATTGATCAGGATCCGCCCGCTGTTGACGGTCGTGTTGGTGCCGTCGATGCCGATGAAGGACGACACGCTGTCGACATCGCGGTCCTTCAGCACAGCCGCGGCCAGCTCCTGCTGCCGCGTCGCCATGCCGGCATAGGAAACCGACTGCGCACCCTGGGTGATGCCTTGGATCAGACCGGTGTCTTGGACCGGGAAGAAGCCTTTCGGGATGACGATATAGAGCGCGATCGTCACACCCAGCGTCGCCACCGCGACGAGCAGGGTGAGCGGCTGATGGTCGAGCACCCAGTCGAGCCGCCGGCCGTAGAAATCGATGATCGACTGGAACCAGGCATTGCCGCGACGCGTGGCAGCACTCTGCTCCGCCTCCGGCGCGTGCCGCAGCAGCTTGGCACACAGCATCGGCACCAGCGTCAGCGACACCACGGCCGAGATGATGATCGTGACGGCGAGGGTAATGGCAAATTCGTGGAACAGCCGGCCGACGACATCGCCCATGAACAGCAGCGGAATCAGCACCGCGATCAGCGATACGGTCAGCGAAATGATCGTGAAACCGATCTGTTTCGAGCCCTTGAGCGCCGCCTGAAGCGGCGGCTCGCCCGCCTCGATGTAGCGGGCGATATTCTCGATCATGACGATGGCGTCGTCGACCACGAAGCCGGTCGCAACCGTAAGCGCCATCAGCGACAAATTGTTCAGGCTGAAGCCCAGCTCATACATCGCCGCCAGCGTGCCGACCAGCGAGAGCGGCACCGACAGGCTGGGAATGAGGGGTCGCCGGAATATTGCGCAAAAACAGGAAGATGACAGCGACGACCAGCACGACGGCGAGGGTCAGCTCGAACTCGACATCGCGTACCGAGGGCGCGGATCGTCACGGTGCGGTCGGTCAGCACCGCGACATCCACCGCTGAGGGGCAGGCTGGCGGTCAGCGCCGGGAGCAGCGCCTTGATCTGGTCGACGACCTGGATGACGTTGGCACCCGGCTGGCGCTGGATATTGACGATGATCGCCGGCGTCGTGTTCATCAGCCGCCGAGATAGACGTTCTCGGCATCGTCGACGATCTGGGCGACATCCTTCAGCCGGGACCGGCGAGCCGTTCTTATAGGCGACGAGAATGTTGCCGTATTCGGCGGCACTGCCGATCTGGTCGTTGGCGTTGATCGTGTAGGAGCGCGACGGCCCGTCGAAATTGCCCTTGGGCGTATTGACGTTGGCGTTCGAAATCGTCGTGCGCAGATCGTCGATATTGAGGCCGTAGCCGGCCAGCGCCTTGGATTGGCCAGCACGCGTACGGCCGGCCGATGGCCGCCGCTCAGGCTGACCAGGGCCGACGCCGGCCAGCTGCGAGATCTTCTGCGCGACGCGCGTATCGGCCAGATCCTCGATTTGGGTCAGCGGCAGGGTCTTCGACGTGATACCGAGCGTCAGGATCGGCGCGTCGGCCGGATTGACCTTGGCATAGATCGGCGGCGCCGGCAGGTCGGAGGGCAGCAGATTGCCGGCGGCGTTGATCGAGGCCTGAACCTCCTGCTCGGCCACGTCGAGCGGCAAATCGAGGCTGAATTGCAGCGTGATGACCGAGGCACCGCCGGAGCTGACTGAGGTCATCTGGTTCAGGCTCGGCATCTGGCCGAACTGCACTTCGAGCGGTGCCGTGACCGAGGAGGTCATCACCTCCGGGCTGGCGCCCGGATAGAAGGTCTGGACCTGGATCGTCGGGTAGTCGACCTGGGGCAATGCCGCCAACGGCAGGAAGTCGTAGGCGACGATGCCGACCATCATGATCGCGACCATCAGCAGCGAGGTCGCGACCGGACGCAGGACGAAGAGGCTGGAGGGATTCATTGCGCGCTATCCCTGCCGCGGCCGATCACTGGTTGTCCTTGTGATGGCGATGCTGCCCCTTGGTCTGGTCGCCTTCGCCGTCCGCCGGCTTGGCCGGCTTTGCATCGTCACCCGCCGGCTTGGCCTCGGTGCCGTCCGCAGGCTTCGCATCGGTTCCCTGCTGCGCCGGTTTGGACTCGGGCAGGCTGACGGCCGCGCCCTCGCGCAGCTTGTCGGCGCCGTCGACCACGACCAGCTCACCGACCTCAAGGCCCTTGCTGACCGAGACCTTGTCGCTGTTGCCGGGGCCGAGCGTCACGACGCGAACCGTCACCGTGTTGTCGGGCTTCACGACATAGACGAAGGTGCCGGGCGCACCGCGCTGCACCGCCGAAACCGGGACGAGGATCGCGTCATGCAGCACATCGAGCTGCAACGCCGCGTTCACGAACTGGCTGGGAAACAGCATGCTGTCGGGATTGTCGAACAGCGCGCGGATCTTCACCGTGCCGGTCGTCGTATCGATGTTGTTGTCGACGGTATCGAGCTTGCCGACCGCGAGCTTGGTCGTCTGCGTCCGGTCATAGGCCGTGACTTGCAAGGCCGAGTCCGTCTTCAGACGCTTCATCAGATCCGGCAGATTGTCTTCCGGCAGGGTAAAGATCACGCTGATCGGCTGCAGCTGGGTGATCAGCACGATGCCGTTGGCGTCGCTGGTCTGGACGTAATTGCCCTGATCGACCTGGCGCAGCCCGACCCTGCCCGTCACCGGCGCTACGATATGGCAATAGACCAGGTTAAGCTTGGAGCTGTCGACCAGCCCTTTGTCGGTCTTCACCGTGCCTTCGAGCTGATGCACCAGCGAGACCTGCGTATCGAGCGTCTGCTGCGCGACGGAGTCCTGTTTGTAGAGCTTTTGATAGCGGATGAGGTCGACATTGGCGTTGTCGAGCGTAGCCTGATCCTTGGCCAGAGTGCCTTCGGCCTGCTCCAGTGCGACCTGAAACGGGCGCGGATCGATCTGGGCCAGGAAATCCCCAGCCTTGACCATCTGGCCTTCCTGGTAGGCGACTTGCTGCAACTGGCCTGCGATCTGGGTCTTGACCGTCACCGTCGCGAGCGGAGTCACGGTACCCAACTCGTTCAGCACGACCGGCATGTCGCCCTTCGCCGCCGCAGCCGCGACGACAGGCATTGCCGCCTGGCCGCCAAAACGGCCGCCGCGCTGCGCCGGTGCCTGATGCGGCTTCTCGACGATCCACACGACCACGCCGATCGCCAGCAGCAGGATAGCCAGCCCGACGATCCGGCCAGCCGAGAAGAAGCCCGTCTTGCGGCGTGTCGGCGTCATTGTGCTTTGGCTGACCGGCGCTCTGCCGAAATCATGATCGTCCATGGTTCTCCGTTACTCTCACCGAATAAGCTGCGCCAACTCAGCGACTGCTCGCTCGGGAAGGGACAGGGCATAACACGCAGGCACGCGCACCGCCCCGCTCCCGGAGGTCGCAGCACGTGGCGGGCGAAGCTAAACGCGCCATGTTTCAACTCGCCGACTGCGATGCCGCCACTCTGTAACAATAGATTTCGCGGCGCAGCAAAACACTCGGCAGCCCGATCCCCGCCCGTAACCTGGCTAGACCCCGAATCCTCCGCCCGAGCGACCATGCGCAAGACAACGTAACAGATACTCTCCATAGCCCGATTTCGCCAGCGGCGCCGCCAGAACAGCGAGTTCCTGGTCGCTGATGAAACCCTTGGCCCAGGCGACTTCCTCGACGCAGGCGATCTTCAGCCCCTGCCGCTCTTCGACCGTACGTACGAAATTCGACGCTTCGAGCAGCGAGGCATGCGTGCCGGTGTCGAGCCACGCGAAACCACGGCCGAACATCTCAACTTCGAGCGTGCCGCGCGCCAGATAGGCGTTGTTGACGTCGGTGATTTCCAGTTCGCCCCGCGCGCTCGGCTTGACCGATGCGGCAATATCGAGCACCTCGTTATCGTAGAAATAGAGGCCGGTCACCGCCCAGTCCGAGCGTGGCTTGAGCGGCTTTTCCTCGATCGACAGGGCGCGGCGGTCCGGTCCGAACTCGACGACGCCGTAGCGCTCCGGGTCGCGCACGCGATAGCCGAATACGGTGGCGCCGGACTTGCGGCCGGCAGCGCGCAACAGCGTGTCGGTCAGGCCTTCGCCATGGAACAGATTGTCGCCGAGCACCAGCGCAACAGTGTCGTCGCCGACGAAATCGCGGCCGATGACGAAGGCCTGGGCCAATCCTTCGGGACGTGGCTGCACGGCGTAATCGAGCCGGATGCCCCATTGGCTGCCGTCGCCCAGCAATTCGCGGAACTGCTCGCGATCGCTTGGCGTGGTGATGATCAGGATCTCGCGGATGCCGGCCAGCATCAGCGTCGACAGCGGATAGAAGATCATCGGCTTGTCGTAGACCGGCAGCAATTGCTTCGACACGACGCGGGTGATCGGATAAAGCCGCGTGCCGGACCCGCCGGCCAGGATGATGCCCTTCACGATGCGGCCTTGGTGGCGGCCAGGCCGAGCCGGTCCTGCTGATAGTGGTTGATGCCCTGCCACCATTCCTGATGGTCGAGATACCAGCGCACGGTCGCCCGGAGGCCGCTTTCGAAGCTCTCGCGCGGCCGCCAGCCAAGCTCGTCGGCAATCTTCGTAGCGTCGATGGCGTAGCGCTGATCATGCCCCGGCCGGTCTGCGACATAGGTGATCAGCGAGCGGCGATCGGCCGGCCCGACCATCTCGTCGACCAGGTCGCAGATCGTCTGCACGACATCGATGTTCCGGCGCTCGGCATTGCCGCCGACATTGTAGCTCTCTCCCGGCCGGCCGCGGCTGAGCACGAGCCAGAGGGCGCGCGCGTGATCGTCGACCTGCAGCCAGTCGCGGATATTCTCGCCGCGGCCATAGACTGGCAGCGTCTCGCAGCGCAGCGCCTTGATGATCATCAGCGGGATCAGCTTCTCGGGAAATTGCCACGGTCCGTAATTGTTCGAGCAATTCGACAGGACGACCGGCAAGCCGTAGGTCGCGTGCCAGGCCCGCACCAGATGATCGGAAGACGCCTTGGACGCAGAATAGGGCGAGTTCGGATCGTAGGGCGTCGTCTCGGTGAAGAGCCCTTCCGGCCCCAGCGACCCGAACACCTCGTCGGTCGAGACATGGTGGAACCGGAACGCCGCGGCGCGGTCGGCCGGCAAAGCCGCCCAATATTCGCGTGCTGCCTCGAGCAGCGTATAGGTACCGACGATATTGGTCCGGATGAAATCCGCTGGACCGTCGATCGAGCGGTCGACATGGGTTTCCGCTGCCAGATGCATGATCGCATCCGGCCGGTGCCGCGCCAGGATCGCCCGGACCGCAGCGGCGTCGGCAATGTCGGCCTGCTCGAAGCGATAGCGGGACTGCTGCTCGGCGCCTTCGAGCGCCAGGGGATTGGCGGCGTAGGTCAGCTTGTCGAGATTGACCACCGAAACATCGGTCTCGCGCAACAGCAACCTGACCACTGCCGATCCGATAAAGCCCGCGCCACCCGTCACCAGTATCGTCTGCATCAACCCAAGATCCCGCTTTGCCTCAAGCGCGCGGGAGTATAGCGAAAGCGCCGACGGGAACAGCATTTTCGTCGCGAGACCCGCCGGCGCTGTGGAAAATCAGGCAGCAGGCGTCACATCGATCGCATCTTGGCCGGCCGGCACGTCCAACTCGCCACCGGAAACCGAACCGAAATCGATCCGCCGCAAATCGATCCGCCGCAGCATCAGATCATCGTAAGTCCGATAGTAATAGACCAAATTCGTCAGATCTTTGACCACTGCCCACTGCGTGTGGTCGTCCTGCTGGCCGAACAGCGTCTTCTCGCGGATGACGCCCTTGGCGATGTCGGTATCGTTGAGCAGGTGCAAAGCTAGGTTCCGACCGGATTTCGCATCTGCGGCCTGGTTCGCATACTGCTTCAGGAAGAGCGTGCGGATCAGTCGCGAGGGCGGGGTGAAATCGCCCGGCAATCCGCGCAGGCCCGAGCCGTGTCCGGTCTGCGCATAGGCTGTGCCGTCGATCTCGGTCGAGCCGACATCCCAGGGCGTCAGCCCGACATAGCTGCGGATGTTCTCCAGATGCCAGGGGAAGACCGGAGCATTGGTCAGGCACGCGATCGGGTTGTCATAGAGGATCGCTTCGCCCTCGGTGAATTCGATGACGATCGATTTTCCTGTGGCGTCGTGGACGGAAAAATGCACGGGCATCAGCTTCTTTTCCGTGAACGCGTCGGCCCAGACCTGGACGGAAGACAGGCTCCGCCGGACCTCGTCGGTATCGGCGAAATTGCCGAGCATCCAATCGGCGAACAGGCTGACCGACAAAGCCCGCGCCGGCTCCGTCACCGTCTGGTAGATCGAGCCGGGCAGCCAGAGTACGCCGGCCGACAACCCCTTTTCGTTGAGCCCGTCGACGACCAGCGGCCGATCATAGGCGTTCATGCCGAGATAGCCGTAGCGCGTCGTCCAGCGCAGCCCATCCTGATCATGCGGCGCGGTCGAAGACATCTCCGCCCCACGCTTACGGATAAAGGGACGCGACTGCAGGTCGACGGCGAACTCCATCGACCGTCCGTTGATGAAGCTGCCATCGGCAGCACCGATCAGAAAGTCCAGACACATAATGACCTCCATGATTTAAAACCAAGGAGAGCATATCACATCTTTTGCGTGCTTTCGTTGTGTCGTTTGCTCGCACTTAGATCGGCGACCCACTGGTAACCAGACATGAGCGCGGCGCGGGCGGCCCCGCAGAAACCGCGGTTGCTGCGGCTTGGCAGCAGGTCCAGGCTTCGCACCATGCGTCCCGCCCATCTCGCCCTCGCCGTTCTGGTCGCCGCCCTGTGGGGCTTCAACTTCGTACCGATCAAGGCCGGGCTGGGTGACTACCCGCCGCTTTTGCTGGTCGTACTGCGCTTTGCCGTCGCCGCTCTTCCGGTGTTGTTCGTCCCGCCGCCGAAGGTAGCGTGGTATCGGCTGGTTCTCGTCGGGCTGATCCATTTCACCGCGCAGTTCAGCCTGCTTTTCCTCGGCATGGCGCATGGCATGCCGCCCGGCCTCGCCTCTCTGGTCATGCAGAGCCAGGCGTTCTTCACGATCCTGTTTGCCGCGGTCCTGCTGCGCGAGCGTCCGTCGGGACGCCAGAGCCTCGGCATGCTGATGGCGTTGGGCGGGCTCGGGCTGATCGCGTTCGGCGTCGGCGGCGATACGACCTATCTCGGCCTCGGCCTGACCCTGGCCGCCGCGGCGAGCTGGGCATCCGGCAACATCCTGGTGCGCGGCCTCGGCCAGGTCGACATGCTGCGCTTCGTGATCTGGGAGAGCCTGGTGCCGCTCCTGCCCTGCCTGGCGCTGTCGCTGATCTTCGAAGGTCCCGCGACGATCCTGCATGCGCTCGGCCATCCCAGCCCGACCGGTCTGGCCGCACTGGTTTATCTCGGCCTGTTCTCGACCACGGGCGGCTGGGCAATCTGGAACTACCTGCTCAAGCTCTACCCGGCCAGCACCGTGGCACCCTATTCGATGCTGGCCCCGCTGTTCGGCGCCGCTTCGGCCGCCGCCGTCTACGGCGAAAGCTTCGGCCCCTTGCGGCTCGGCGGCATGGCGCTGATCCTGGCCGGGCTCGCCGTCATCTCGCTCCGCCTGCCGCGGTGGCGCTCAGCCGCCCGAGTTCACCGCCCGACCGCATAACCCTGCATGCCGCGCGGGTTCGCCCCCGCTTTGAGCAGCCACGCCTCGCCGTCGCGTTCGCGGGCGCAGGCGCTGAGGCGGCCTTCGGTCCAGGAGTCGCCGATATCCACCTTGTGACCCCGGCGTCCGAGTTCGGCGATGGTCTCCGCCGGAAAGCGGTTCTCCATGACCAGACTGCCGGGCCGGGTCAGGCGCGGATAGAACGAGTTCACCATATGCTCGGTGTGGAAGGCGGGCGCGTCGATCGACTGCTGCAGATCGTAGCCATGGTGGACATGGCGCAGGAAGAACAGCAGCGACCATTGCTCCTGCTGGTCGCCGCCCGGCGTGCCGAAGGCGAGGCGCGGTTCGCCGTCCTGGAGCGCCAGCGACGGCGTCAGCGTCGTGCGCGGCCGCTTGCCGGGCGCCAGCGCGTTCGGCACTGCTGGATCGAGCCAGAACATCTGCGCGCGGGTGCCGAGGCAGACGCCGAGCTCCGGAATGACCGGCGAGCTTTGCAGCCAGCCGCCGCTCGGCGTGGCCGACACCATGTTGCCCCAGCGGTCGATGACGTCGATATGGCAGGTATCGCCGCGCGTGCCGCCATTGGGCGCCGTCGCGACCTCGCCCATGCGCGCCGTGGTCGGCTCGCCGGCGGCCCCCAACCCGGTGGCGATTCGCCCAGCCGCCAGATCGGGCCGCTTCGGCAGCACCGGCTCGCGGCCATCCGGCCGGCCTGGACGCTGCTCCAGCGACGCCTGCGGACCGATCAATCCGCGGCGCTCCGCCAGGTAGGCATCGGAGAGCAGCGTCTCGAGCGGCACATCGACGAAATCCGGATCGCCGAGCCAGGCTTCGCGATCGGCAAAACCGAGCTTAAGCGCTTCGACGACATGATGGACGAAATCGGCGCCGAGCGGATCCATCTCGCCGAGCGGCGTCGCGTCGAGCAGGCCGAGGCTTTGCAGCAGCACCGGCCCCTGCCCCCAGGCGCCGCATTTCAGCACGGTCCAGCCGTGATAGTCGCGGGAGATCGGCTGCTCGACCGGCGCCTGCCAGCGCGCCATGTCCGCGCCGGTCAAGAGCCCGCGATGGCGCCGGCCCGACGTATCCATTGCCTCCTGTGTCCGGCAGAACCGGTCGATCGCCTCCGCGACGAAGCCCTGCGACCAAGCGCGGCGTGCGCCTTCGATCTGCGCCACCCGATCGCCGCCGACCGCCTCCGCCTCTTCGACCAATCGGCGATAGAAGCTGGCCAGCGCCGGGTTGCGGAACAGCCGACCCGGCACCGGCAGCGCGCCGTTCTTCAGATAGATCGCAGCCGAGCTGCGCCATTCCGTCTCGAACAGGGATTGCACCGTACTGATCGTGCGCACGACGCGCTCGACCATCGGATAGCCCTTGGCGGCGTAGCCGATCGCGAACTCCAGCACATCGCGCAGGCGCCAGCTGCCGTGGTCGCGCAACAGCACCATCCAGGCATCGAAGCTGGCCGGCACCGTCGCGGCAAGCAGCCCGCTGCCCGGCACGAGATCAAGGCCGAGCGCCTGATAGGCGTCGATCGTCGCAGCCTGCGGTGCGACACCCTGGCCGCAGATCGACTGCGCCTTGCCGGCTTCGGCATCCCAGAGCAGGATCGGCGCCTCGCCGAGCGGCCCGTTCAGATGCGGCTCGACCACCTGCAGCACAAATCCGGCGGCGACCGCGGCATCGAAAGCGTTGCCGCCGCGCTCCAGCACGGCCATACCTGCAGACGAGGCCAGCCAATGGGTCGAGGCGACAACACCGAAAGTGCCGCGGATCTCGGGGCGGGTCGTGAACATTCAGAACTCCTCGGCTCGATCACCCTCGATCACCACTGCGTGAAGGGTGCGCTAGACATCGACGAACCGGCAATCTGCAGCATAAGCTTCGCAAACGACACCAGAATGCTCACCGTGCCCCCTCACCTTTCCGCGACCGATCCGATCCTGGAACTGCGCGATCTCACCATCGAGATCGCAACCGAAGAGGGCGTCATCCGCCCGGTCGACGGTGTCGGCTTCAGCCTGTTGCCGGGCCGGACTCTAGCCGTTGTCGGCGAGTCGGGCTGCGGCAAAAGCCTGACCGCACTTGCCATCATGGACCTGCTCGAGGCCGGCGCCGCGCGCATACCAAAGGGCGAAATTCGCTTCGCCGGACACGACCTGCGCCGATTGTCGCAGCGCGGGCGCGCGGCGCTGCGCGGCGACCGCCTGGCCATGATCTTCCAGGAGCCGATGAGCGCGCTCAACCCATCCATGACGATCGGCGATCAGATCGGCGAGGTGCTGGTCCGCCACCGCAGCACCGGCAAGGCAGCGGCGCTGGCCGAGGCGATCGCGCTTTTGCGCCAGGTCGGCATCCCGGCGCCGGAGCGGCGGGTCCACGATTATCCGCACCGTCTGTCCGGCGGCATGCGCCAGCGTGCGATGATCGCCATGGCGCTGGCCTGCCGGCCGCAGCTGCTGATCGCCGACGAGCCGACGACGGCGCTCGACGTGACGGTGCAGGCGCAGATCCTCGATCTGCTGCGCTCCCTGCGCGACGAGACCGGCATGGCGCTGATCCTGATCACGCATGATCTGGGCGTCGTCGCCGAACTGGCCGACGAGGTCGCGGTCATGTATGCCGGCCGGATCGTCGAGCGCGCGCCGGTTGCGCGGCTCTTCGCCGAGCCGCAGCATCCCTACACGATCGGCCTGCTCGGCGCCGTGCCGCGGCTCGACGCACCGGCCGAGAGCCTGGCGGTGATCGACGGCATGGTGCCGACGCCACAGGATCCGTTGCCCGGCTGCCGCTTCAACCCGCGCTGCCCATTCGCCGTCGAGATCTGCCGGACGGAGGTGCCGACGCTGACCACCTTGGCGCCCGGTCACGAAGCTGCCTGCTGGCAAGCTCCGCTCGAGGCCGCGGCGTGACGGCGCTGCTTCAGGCGCAAGGCCTGGTCAAGCATTTCAGCACCGGCCGGGGCGGCGCGCCGGTTCGTGCCGTCGACGGCATCGATCTCACGCTGAACGCCGGCGAGACGCTGGCGTTGGTCGGCGAATCCGGCAGCGGCAAATCGACGACCGGAAGGCTGCTGCTGCGGCTGATCGAACCGAGCGCCGGCACCGTCGCGCTCGATGGGCGCGACATCCTGGCGCTGAAGCCGGCTGAGTTGCGCGCGGTCCGGCGCGCACTGCAGATCGTGTTCCAGGATCCCTACGGCTCACTCAACCCACGCATGACGGTCGGCGCCATGCTGGCCGAGCCGCTGCGGCTACATGGGCTGGCGCGCGGCCGGGATGTCGGATCGCGGATCGAAGCGCTGCTCGATCAGGTCGGCTTGCGGCCGGAGCATGCGCGTCGCTACCCGCATGAATTCTCCGGCGGCCAGCGCCAGCGTATCGGCATCGCCCGGGCGCTCGCGGTCGAGCCGCGCGTCATCATCTGCGACGAACCGGTCTCCGCGCTCGACGTCTCGATTCAGGCGCAGATCGTCAACCTGCTGCAGGCGCTGCAGCAGCGGCGCGGGCTTGCCTATCTTTTCATCGCGCATGACCTGGCCGTCGTCCGGCATATCGCCGACCGCGTCGCGGTCATGTATCTGGGCCGCATCGTCGAGACGGCACCGGTCGCCGCCCTCTTCGCGGCACCGCGCCATCCCTATACTCGCGCGCTGCTCTCGGCCGTGCCGGTGCCCGATCCGGCGGCGCGGCCGGTCCGCACAACGCTGGCGGGCGAGCCGCCCAGCCCGATCGAAGTGCCGACCGGCTGCCGCTTCCATCCGCGCTGCCCGCATGCCGTCGAGCGCTGCCGACGCGAGGATCCGCTGCTGGTCGAGGACCAGGCGGGCCACGGCACGGCCTGCCATCTCTGGCCGGAGTTGCCGGCCATCCCCACGCCGATCCCCGCCGCCCCGGCGCCGCGCCTGAAACGGCTGCAGGCGCGATTCCAGGAGGTAAGCTG
>JBBCHB010000032.1:0-44344 GCA_037200015.1 Aliidongia sp.
ATGAGCGACCCGATTTCGTCGACAGGTTTCTTTACGAACATCACCAATATCTTCAGCAACTCGGAAAACGAGATCAACACTCTTACCCAACAGCTGAACAGCAACACGAAATCGATCTCGTTGGAGGGTTACGGCTCGTCCGCATCGACGATCCTCAACCTCAACGACTCGGTCAACGAGACCCAGGCCTTTCTCACCAACAGCACACAGGTCAATACGGTGCTGACGGCCTACGATACGACGCTGACCCAGCTGGGCAGCGATGCCAGCCAGCTGAGCCAGGCGCTGAGCCAGGTCTCGCCATCCAACCCGACGACGATCACGACCTTGCAGGCCCTGATCAAAGGCCTGCAGGTCGATGTCGGCGCGACGTTGAACACACAGGTCGGCGACCGCTTTCTCTATTCCGGCACGCGCTTCAACACGCAGCCCGTCGTCGATCTGACGCAGATCGCGCCGCCGACTACGCCGACGCCGTTCACGCCGGTCGCGCCGAATACGACTGCCCTGCCCTCGCCGCCCAACCCGCCCAACACCTTCAATTCGCCACTGCCGACCTACGACACGCAGAGTCCGGCGACCGATCCGAACAACCAGGCTTATGCCACCCAATCGGCGACGATCTCGCCGACCTCGACCATAAGCTACGGCATCACCTCGAACGATCCGACCATGCAGGCGCTGGTCTATGCGCTGCAGGAGGCGCAGGCCGGCGCCAATGCGACCGGCGCGACCCAGTCGCAATTCTTCGCCAATGCCAATTCCGCCCTGCAGACCGCAATCAGCGGACTCCAGAATCTGCAACAGCAGAACGACAACAGCGAGGTCGTCATCAAAACCCAGCAGACGGAGCAGAAGCAGGCGATCGACAATATGCAGAACCAGCTGGGCAATCTGCAGGATGTCGACAGCGCAACCGTCGCGACCGAACTGACCAGCGTCGAGAACCAGCTGCAGGCCAGCTTCAAGGTAACGTCGTCTTTCCTGAATCTGTCGATTCTCGCGGATATCTCCTGACTTTGCCGTTTTCTCAGATCCGTGAAGCGACGATGACAATGGGCCGCAGCCTCAAGGACATGAGAAACGCCCGCCCATGCCGGCAGCAGGGAAAATTTAACCGTTCCAACGGAGGATGGTCATGAAACCGCACGCGCTCATGCCAGGATACGATGCCATGCCCGTTCCCACCCTGCGTCGACCGAGTCCGGTAAGGATTTCGGCCGTCACAAAAGGCAGTGGGGCAAGCCTCAGGGATGATGTCGAGCCGTCGCCCGCGCCTTACGATCAGTTCGACGACAAGGCCGTCCTGATTACCGGCGGCACCGGCTCGTTCGGGCCGGCGCTTCATCCGCACTCTGCTGGAACGCTCTCGGGTTCGCCGCGTCGTCATCTATTCGCGCGACGAGTTCAAGCAATATGAAATGCAGCAGGAGCTGGCGGCCAGCGGCAGCTCCGCCCCGCGCTTCTTCATCGGCGATGTGCGCGACCAAAGCCGGCTCGCCCTGGCGATGCGCGAGATCGACATCGTCATCCATGCCGCGGCGCTGAAACATGTGCCGGCGGCGGAATACAATCCCTTCGAATGCATCCGCACCAATGTGAACGGCGCGGAGAACGTCGTCCACGCCGCGCTGCAATGCGGTGTCGAGCGGGTGCTGGCGCTGTCGACCGACAAGGCTGCCAACCCGATCAACCTCTACGGCGCCTCGAAGCTGGCTTCCGACAAGATCTTCGTCGCCGCCAACAACCTGTCGGGTTCGGTCGGCACGCGGTTCTCGGTCGTGCGCTACGGCAATGTCGTGGGTTCGCGCGGCAGCGTCATCCCGTTCTTCCGCAAGCTGATCGAGCAGGGCACCGACCATCTGCCGCTGACCGACGAACGCATGACCCGGTTCTGGATCACGCTGCAGCAGGGCGTCGATTTCGTCGCCTCCTCGATCGCCATGATGCGCGGCGGCGAGATCTTCGTGCCCAAGATCCCGAGCATGCGCATGACGGATCTGGCTGAGTGCATGGCGCCCGGGCTGCCGACTCGGAATGTCGGGATCCGGCCGGGCGAGAAGCTGCACGAAGTCATGGTCACCGAAGACGATTCGCGCCAGACGCTGGATCTCGACGACCGTTTCATAATCGAGCCGGCGTTCAATTTCTGGACGCGCGAGCCCTATATGGACCTCGGTGCCAAATCCGTGCCGGACGGCTTCCGCTATGCCTCCGACACCAATACCGACTGGCTGGACGGTGCGCGCCTGGCCCGGTTGCTGGCGGAGACGCATTGATGGCGCGACCGCAGCCGGCGGCATTCCTGCCCTATGGTCGGCAGCAGATCGACGAGCGCGATATCGACGCGGTCGTGGATGTGCTGCGCGGCGATTGGCTGACCACCGGCCCTGCGGTCCTGCGTTTCGAACAGAGCCTTGCCCAGCGCTGCGGCGCCAGGAGGCGATCAGCTGCTCATCGGGCACGGCGGCGCTGCATCTCGCCTGCCTCGCCCTTGAACTCGGGCCGGGCGATGCGGCGATCGTGCCATCCATCACCTTCCTCGCTACCGCCAATGCCGTGCGCATGACCGGCGCCGAAGTCGTCTTCGCCGATGTCGATCCGGACAACGGGCTGCTGACGCCAGCGACGCTGCAGGCGGCATTCGACCGTGCCGCGGCGGCCGGACTCAAGGTCAAGGCCGTCCTGCCAGTCCATTTGGCCGGACAATGCGCGGATATGACAGGGCTATCGCGCATCGCGCGGGCGCAGGGCGCGGCAATCGTCGAGGATGCCTGCCACGCCATCGGCACCTATCACGCTTGCCCGGACGGCTCGGCCTCGGCCGGTCGGCGCCTGCCGCCTGAGCGACATGGCGATCTTCTCGTTTCATCCGGTCAAGACGATCGCCGCGGGCGAAGGCGGCGCCGTCACGACCAATGATCCGGCTTTGGCCCGGCGCCTGCGCCGGTTGCGCAGCCATGGTATGACCCATGAGCCAGGTGATTTCGCCAATCGGATATGGCGTTCGACCATGCCGGCGCCGCCAATCCCTGGTACTACGAGATGCCGGAGATCGGCTGGAATTACCGGCTCTCCGACATCCATGCCGCCCTGGCGCTGAGCCAGCTCGTCCGGCTCGACCAGTTCGTCGAGCAGCGCCGCGCGCTGGCGCAGCGCTATGATGAATTGCTGGCGCCGCTTGGGCGGCTGCTCACGCCGATCCGGCGCAGCCGCGGCTGCTTGCCGGCCTGGCATCTCTTACGCCGTCCTGATCGACTTCGCCGCGCTCGACATCGAGCGGGGTCTGCTCATGAGTGATCTGCGCGCAGCAGGGATCGGCACGCAGGTCCATTATATCCCCGTCCATCACCAGCCCTATTACCGCAACCGCAACCAAGGACTGGCACTGGAAGGCGCCGATTCGTATTATCGGCGCACCCTGTCCCTGCCGCTCTTCGTCGGCATGGAGACATCAGACGTCCGCCGCGTGGTGGATGTGTTGCACGGCGCCCTGCTGCGGCGCGCGACCAGGGCGGCGTCATGACCCGATCGCGCTTCCGGCGGCCCGCCTCGGACCGAATCGACCCGCCATGCCCGGCAAAGGAACAGCAATGACGACCGGCTATGCCAAGCAGCAGACCATCGCCCTGGAGAATGCCAGCCCCGAGCAGACCCTGGCCTGGGGGTTGACCACGACGGCGCGGAAAATGGCGGCGGCCTGCGACCCCCCGGCGTCACGCGCGATCAGGTGCTCGATGCAGTGCGCGTCAATTGGCGGCTTTGGACGATCATCCAGGCCGAACAGGCCGATCCGGATTGCGCGACGCCCAAGAATATCCGCGAGGGTCTGCTGAACCTGGCGAATTTTATCGACAAGCGGTCGATCGAGCTGCTCGCCAATCCCAATCCCGAGAAGCTGCAATCGCTGATCAACATCAACCGGAACATTGCTGCCGGCCTGCTCGGCACCGATCTCGGACCGGAAGAACGGGCCGAGCGCGAGCGCCGGCAACAGCCGGGTGCCATGGTATTGGTCCAGACCTGAGCGGCTCAGCCCTTGGCCAGTTCGATCACCGGGCGCAGCGGCGTCGGCGCCGTATAGAGGAATTCGCGGCCGTGCAACGTCAGAGTCATGCGGCTGCCCGGCTGCTCGGCGAAGGCCCGGCGGCGCCGCTCGAATTCCTCTGCATCGATCTCCGGCCCGATCCGGCACATCTCTTCGAGATCGGCATGACACGTCTTGCGCCCGCTCCAGCGGTGTTCGGAATGCGGCAGCGGCATGTCTTCGCCGGTGAGGACCGGCGCCCAGCGCAGCACCCAGCTGAAGCGCAGCCCGGAAGGCGCCATAGCCGAATTCGAGCTGGCCGGCCCCGACGGGCGGCTCGAACCAGGCGACATCGACGATCGCGCCCTCATCGACCCGCGGCGCCATTTCATGCAGCGTCGCGCCGAAGGTCCGCAGCCCCTGATAGGCGCCCCAGCTCTCCGGATGGCGGCCGGGAAAGGCGGGCGGCCCCCGGATGAATGTTGTAGGACGGGCCGGGCATCGCCTCAAGAATTCGGCGCGGCACGATCACCGACGTGCAAAAGGCGAGGATGCGGGTCATGCCCGCCTGCTCCGCCAGCGCCGCCTCCAGCTTCTCCAGGCTGTCGACCGGCCGGACGACGCAAGCGTCGCCCTGCTTGGCCAGATGCGGCGCCAGGATACCTGCCTCGAAGGAGCCGGTCAGAAGCAGAAGTCGCTGGGGCATGAAACGATGGCAGTCAGTGTCAGATCACGCCGCATCGGCGCAACCGCAAGGGATCACGCCTTGCCCGTCCGCGCAAGCGCGTTCCGCCAGCCCCGCAGGCCGGCTCTCTGCACACCGTCAAACGGCCGTCGAACTCGAGCCGGTCGGTGTCGGAGCGGTGCTCGTCTGCGCCTGCGTGCCCTGGTAGAGCAGCAATTGCGCCTTGGACGGAACCTGATACTGCGGCGATCCGCTGGCGATATCCCGATATTCGAGAATAACCCGATCGGTCTGTGGGTCGATCTCGAAGCGCGGGTTGGTATACTGAGGCTGTGACTCAGCCGCGGCCACAGTTCCTGTGGTCGTGGTCGAGGGGGCCGGCGAGCTAGCGTTGGTACTGGTTGCGACCGAAGTAACTTGCCCGGGCCCCGGCGCTTGAAGCGCGGAAATGCTTGACATTTTGCAAACACTCCTTTTTGGGGGTGACATACCATACAAGATTACCATTTCTTGTCAATGCTGATGTTCCGGGCCGGGGAAAACCCAAGATAGAGTCGGCCATCCCGACTGGAAACGGCAGGTCGAGAGCAAATCGGATCAGCGGTTTACGAAGTCCTTAACCAAACCGCGCTAGGGTCCGGGCGCAATGGCCGAAGACCAAGACTCACGAACGGAAGACCCAACCGGCAAACGGTTGAGCCAGGCGCGCGGCCAGGGTCAGGTCGGCATATCGCGCGACGTGTCCACGGCGATCTCGATGATCGCGGCGACCGTGGTTTTCTTGCTCGTACTGCCTTGGTCGATGCAGCCGCTGCTCCGCCTGATGCGCGGCCTGATCGAACATCCGGGCGAAATTCAGATCGAGAACCTCTCCGATTTCCAGCGCCTCATTGCCCGGATCGCCGAGCTGATGGGCTGGGCGCTGGCGATGCCGATCGCGGTCCTGACGATCTCCGGCGTCGCCACGACCATCGCCCAGACCGAAGGGCTGCTCTGGGCGACCGAGAAGCTGAAGCTGCATTTCGAGTCGCTCAACCCGATCAACGGCTTCAAGAAGCTGTTCGGCGGCAAGTCCGTGGTCGAGTTCCTGAAGGGCCTGGCCAAGGTCGCGATTGTCGGCACCACGGCCTATCTGATCATCAAGCCCGAGGTGGTGCGCGTCACGCTGCTGATCGGTATAACACCGGATTTGATGCTGGCGACCATCATCGACAATGTACGGCGCCTGATGTACGCCGTGATCCTGACCATCCTGGTGATCGCAACGCTCGATTATTTCTACCAGAAATGGTCCAGCCTGCGCAGCCTCAAGATGACCAAGCAGGAGGTCAAGGACGAGGTCAAGAACACCGAAGGCGACCCGCATATCAAGGGCAAGCATCGGCAAATGCGCATGACGCGGGCGAAGAAACGGATGCTGCAAGCAGTGCCGAAAGCCTCGGTCGTGATCACCAACCCGACGCATTACGCGGTCGCCCTGCACTATCAGTCGGGTGCGATGGGCGCGCCTCGCGTCGTCGCCAAGGGCGTCGACTTCATGGCCCAGAAGATCCGTGAGATCGCGCTCGAACACGACGTGCCGATCGTCGAGAACCCGCCGGTCGCGCGGGCACTCTATGCCACGGTCGAGCTCGACGAGGAGATCTCGACCGACCACTATAAGGCGGTGGCCGAGATCATCGGCTACGTCATGAAGCTGCGGCGCTGGAAGATGGCCGGCTGAGCACAGCGGCAGCGCCACTTGACGGCGCCGCCCTTTCGCCGCGATGAGAGACGCCATGAGAGGCCTCTCCACGACACTCCCGATCACCGAGGCGCTGCCCGAGCTGCTGCGCGCGCTGGCGGCCGGCCGCAATGCCGTGCTGCAGGCGCCGCCCGGCGCCGGCAAAACGACCGGCGTGCCGCTCGCCCTGCTCGACGCACCGTGGCTGACCGGCGGCAAGATCCTCATGCTGGAGCCGCGACGCCTGGCCGCCCGGGCCGCGGCGCGGCGCATGGCGGCGCTGCTCGGCGAGGGGGTCGGCGAGACGGTCGGCTACCGCATCCGGCTCGAAAGCCGGGTCGGACCACGTACCCGGATCGAAGTCGTCACCGACGGCATTTTTACCCGGATGATTCAGGACGATCCGGCGCTGGAGAGCGTGGGCGCGATCCTGTTCGACGAATTCCACGAGCGCCGGCTCGACAGCGATCTGGGATTGGCGCTGTCGCTCGACAGCCAGGCGGCGCTGCGGCCGGAGCTGCGGCTGGTCGCGATGTCGGCGACGCTCGATGCCGGGCCGGTCGCGGCGCTGATGGAGGCCGCGACGATCACCTCGGCCGGCCGGGCCTATCCGGTCGAACTGCGCCATTTGCCCCAACCGGCGACCGATCGGCTGGTGCCGGCGGTCGCCGATGCGATCGTTCAGGCGCTCGACGAACCCGGCGGCCTCCTGGTCTTCCTGCCCGGCGGTGGCGAGATCCGCCGGGTCCAGCGGGCGCTGGCCGAGCGCCGGCTGCCGGACGGCACGGATGTCCTGCCGCTGTTCGGCGATCTCGATGCCGCAGCGCAGGACCGGGCCCTGTCCCCCGCGCTGCCCGGACGGCGCAAGATCGTGCTCGCCACCAGCATTGCCGAGACCAGCCTGACCATCGATGGCGTCCGCCAGGTGCTCGATGCCGGCCTCGCCCGCTCCAGCCGGTTCGATCCGCGGACCGGCATGACCCGGCTGGAAACACAACGCGTGACGCAAGCCGCTGCCGATCAGCGCGCCGGGCGTGCCGGCCGCACCGAGCCCGGCCTGTGCTGGCGGCTCTGGCCCGAGGCAGCGCATAAGGCGCTGGCCGCCCGGCCGGAGCCGGAGATCGCGACGGCCGATCTGACGCCGCTGGCGCTGGAACTCGCGGCCTGGGGCACAAGTGATCCGGCGGCGGTGCGCCTGCTCGACCCGCCCTCGGCGCCGGCTTTCGCCGCGGCGCGGCGGCTGTTGCACAGCCTGGGCGCGCTCGACCCCGACGGCCGGATCACCCCGCATGGCCGGCGCATGGCGGCGCTCGGCCTGGCGCCGCGGCTCGCCCATATGGTCTTGGCCTCTGCGGAGCTCGATGACGGCGCGCTCGCCTGCGCCGTCGCAGCCGTACTGTCCGAGCGCGATCTGGCCGGACGCGATGCGGATCTGCGCAGCCGGGTCGAGTTGATTGCAGCGCCGGGCGGCAACGACGCGGCCCGCCGCGCGCGCGAAGTTGCCCGCCGCCTGGCCCGGCAAGCTCGAATCGCCTGGCAGGATGTAGGGCCGAGCCGAGCCGGCGCGGTGCTCGCGCTCGCCTATCCCGACCGAATCGGCCAGCGCCGGGCCGAGGCCGGGCGTTTCCGCCTGTCCGGTGGCCAGGGCGCTTTCTTGCCGGAGACCGATCCGCTGGCCGCGGCGCCCTTCCTGGTCGCCGCCGATCTCGACGGCCAGATGCCGGACAGCCGGATCTGGCTGGCCGCACCGCTGACCCAGGACGAGTTGGAATTGTCGCTGCCGGAGCGCATCGCCGAAGAGGAGGATATTTGGTTCGAGCCGGCCACCCGCTCGGTCCAGGCCCGCCGCCGGCGCCGTCTCGGTGCGCTGGTGCTCGGCGAGACGGCCTTGAAGACCCCATCGCCGGAGCGGGTCACGGCCGCCTTGCTCGATCATATCCGCAAAAGCGGGCTCGGGATCCTGCCCGCATCGGCGACAGCCGAAACGCTGCGCCAGCGCATCGCCTTCCTCGCCGGACTGGACGGTGCGGATGCCGGCTGGCCGAAAGTCGATGATGCCGGATTGCTGGCCGAGATCGAGCAGTGGCTCGGTCCCGCGCTCGCCGGCAAGCGCAGCCTGGGCGATCTGGCCGCGCTCGACCTGGCTGCCTTGCTGCGCGACCGGCTCGATTGGCAGCAGCAGCGCGAACTCGATCAACGCGCGCCGACGCATCTGACCGTGCCCTCGGGTTCCCGGATCGCCATCGATTACGGCCGGGCCGGCACGCCGACTCTGCCCGTAAAGCTGCAGGAGCTGTTCGGCTTGGCCGAGACGCCAACCATCGCCGCCGGCCGGATCCGGCTGGTGCTCGAACTGTTGTCGCCGGCCCAGCGGCCGATCCAAGTGACCAGTGACCTGCCCGGGTTCTGGGCCGGCTCCTACAAGGCGGTGCGCGCCGATCTGCGCGGCCGCTATCCGCGCCACCCATGGCCGGAAGACCCGCTCGCCGCTCAACCGACCGCCCGAGCCAAGCCGCGCGGGACGTAGCAGGCGACGCGGCGACGAGCCCGTGGTATTGATCCGCCGGAGGCGGTTCATGTTTAGCATCATATGCTTGCTGATCACTCTGTCGCTCGGCATCGGGTCGCAGCTTGCGGCGGCCGAGGCGCGAGCCGCAGCGCCGGACCCTTATGCCCGCCCGCATCAACTCGTCGAGATCGGCGCCGGGCGGAAGCTGAATCTGTATTGCATCGGGCATGGCGTCCCGACCGTAGTGTTCGACGCCGATGCCGGCGCGCCGGGCTGGGATTGGCTGCTGGTCCAGCCCGCCATCGCCAAGCGGACGCAGTCCTGCGTCTATGATCGCGCCGGGCTAGGCTTCAGCGATCCGAGCAACCGGCCGGGCACGAGCGCCAATGCCGTCGAGGATCTCAACGCGCTGCTCGCCGCGGCCGGGTTGAAACCGCCCTTCATCCTGGTCGGCGAAGGCTATGGTGGGATGAATGTCCAACTCTATGCCTATCGCTACCCGACCGACGTCATCGGCCTGGTCCTCGTCGACGCGCAACATGAGGACGAGGTCGCGCGCTTCGATCAGCTAACCGACGGCAAATTCTCGCCCCTGCTTCTGGCAGTGAATATCGGCTTCCTGAAAGACTGCGCCGCGGCGGCGGAAGCCGGCTTCGTCCCGGGCAGCAAGATCCCTGCGGATTGCGTGGGCAGCCAGTTGCAGGATCGGCAGTCCTTCGGCCCCACGCTCACCGAAACCGCCCGCCACCTCTTCGCGACCGCGCCGCATTGGGCGGCCAATTTTTCCGAGGAGAGCAATCTGCCGGTCAGCGCCGACCAGTTGCGCAGCGCGAGGACGAGCTTCGGAGACCGCCCGGTGGTTTACCTGACGCGCGGCATAAGCCCCTATCGAATCCCCGGGCAACCGCAGAGCGAGACCAACAAGGCCGTGGAACAGGCGGTCAAGGCGATGCATGACGAGATCGCGGGGTTGTCGGCACACGGCAGCAACCGCGTCGTCCGGGGCGCCGGACATGACATTCAGCTCGATCGGCCCAAGGCGGTGATCGACGCTGTCGGACTGGCGCTCAAGGCGCAGTGAGGGCGCGCCCTGCCTATGCTCAAGGCACCCGTTTTGATACCGAAACGGTTTGCTGCCTGCCAGCCCGGATCCGCGGCTGCCGCAATACCGCACTGCTCATCGCTGAATAGGGTCGGCGCCGAGGGCAAGCGGTGGCTGCGATACCATACCATGCGCGCTATGCGCGTCCGGTTACCGATGCGGGGTCGCGGGCCGGTCGCGACCCGGTTAGGATGGCCGCCGCAATGGGATGGAGAGACCAGGATGCCGCGCAAACTCCTGCTGAGCGCCGCCATGCTGACCGTGCTGAGTGGCTGCGGTCTGGGCTGGCCGTTCGGACAGCATCCCGATCCGAACGCGGCTCAGGCCGTGCAGCAGGCAGCACCGCTGGTGCAGGATTGCCAGAGCCGGTTCAAGACCTGGCTGGGCGCCACGCTCGCAAAACAGGACGCCGGGCCGACCATCACGCGGAGCGGAGACGTCATCAGCATCCGGCTGGAAGCAGAGTCGAGTTCGCCGACCGCGATCGACGCGATCCAGTTCCACTGCGATTACGAAAACGGCCAACTCGATAGCGCCGGCCCGGTGCAGTAGCCCGCGCAGCACGGTCGGGAGAGCGCGAACCGTGAACCCGAGACACTGCATATCGCCGATCCGGCGCCGCGCCGTGCTGAAATCGGCGCTGGCTCTGGGCGCGACTCGGCTGGCCGGTCCGTTCGTCATCGCCGCGCGCGGCGAGCAGCCAATCCGCATCGGCTTCGTCACGCCCTTGATCGGCACTTACGGCATGCTCGGCAAGAACGAGGCGGTCGGCGCGCAATATGCGGTCGACCAGCTCAACGCGGCTGGTGGCATCCTTAATCGCCCGGTCGAACTGCTGGTCGAGGATTCGACCAGCGGCGAGATCAGTGTCGCCGTGCAGAAGACCGCAAAGCTGATCCGCCATGACCAGGCCAGCTTCATCCTCGGCAACGTCAATTCGGCGCTCGCCATGGCGATGGGCCAGATGACCCATGAGCTCGGCACGCTGCATATCGTCACCGGCGCCCATCTCGACGCGCTGACCGGGACGGAGTGCCGCTGGAACCTGTTTCGCGTCTGCAGTACGACCCAGATGCAGGCGGATTCGATCGCCGCCGCGCTGATCCGTGATTATGGCCGGCGCTGGTTCTACATCACGCCGGACTATGCCTATGGCCGCGCGCTGCAGGGCGCGCTTGAGAAAGCTGCTGCCAAGCATGGCGGCACCAAGGTCGGCGCCGAGCTGATGCCGCTCGGCACGACCGATTTCGCCGCGGCGTTGAGCAAGGCGAGAGACGCGAAGCCCGACGTGCTGATGCTGCTGATGGCAGGCGACGATTCCGTCAACGCGCTGACCCAATCCGTGCAGCTCGGGTTGCCGAAGCATCTGCACATCGCTGGCGCGTTGCAGGAACTCGAGGTATTGGACGGGCTGCCGCCGAGCGCGCGGATCGGCAGCTGGGTCTTCGAATGGTACTGGAACCGGCCGGATGTGCCGCATCTTGCCGAATTCGTCGACGGCATCCGGCAGAAGACCGGCAAGGTGCCGACGGCGCGCAACTGGTTCGGTTTCGCCGCCGCCATGAGCTGCGGCCTCATCGCCAATCAGGAGAACACGCTAGAGCCGATCAAGCTCGCCCGCGCATTGGCCGGTTTCACCCTGCCGCCTGAAGTGGCGCTGGCACCAGGCGGGCTCGTTTATCGCGCTGCGGATCATCAGCTTCTGGCGCCGCTCTTCGTGGGCACGGCCCAGGACGGGACACCGGGATCCGAGGATTTGTTCAAGGTCGCCACCGTGATCGACGGGACGGACACCGCCCTGCCTGCCGCCGCGACTGGCTGCAAGCCGACATGGCCGCGCTGAAGCGTGGCGTCCTCGTAGTTATCGCCCTCGCCCTGGCCGGGACGCCGGCATCCGCCGCCGATGCGATTGCCGGACAGACCGGCCTGCAGACCGGAATCGTGTTTCGCGAAGATTCCGAGCTGGCCCATAACGCAGAGCTGATCCGGCGCTCCGTGAGCCCCCTGACCGCCTGGCGCTTGCAGCGGCAGGCAGCAGCAGCCGGCGCGACCATCCGCGACCGGCCGATCGATCTCGCCACGGAGACATTCACACTCTATGTGCCGGATACGGCGCCGGCCCGTGGCTATGCCGTCCTCGTCTTTATTCCGCCCTGGCGGCAGGCTGCCATGCCGCCGCATTGGGGGCCGGTCTTCGACCGACACGACATGATCTTCGTCAGCGCGGCCAATTCCGGCAATGACGCCGTCACGCTCGACCGGCGCGAACCGCTGGCATTGCTGGCGGCCGTGAACGTCATGAAGCGCTATCTGGTCGATCCGCAGCGCGTCTATGTCGGCGGTTTCTCCGGCGGATCCAAGGTCGCGCTGCGCGTCGCCGTCGGCTATCCGGACCTGTTCCACGGCGCGCTGCTCGATGCCGGCAGCGACCCGCTCGGCGGGGAGATCGCAATCCCGCCCGCGCCGCTGCTGCATCGCCTTCAGGAGGCGACGCGCCTCGTCTACCTGACCGGCGGCCATGACGAGTTCCACCTGACGGCGGACAAGACCAGCCGGCGCTCGATGGAAAGCGGGTGCGTCGCCGATATCGATACCGAAGCGATGCCGAAGATCTGGCATGAACCGGCGGACCCAGCCTCGCTCGATCGCGCGCTGACGGCGCTGGAGCAACATATCCCGGCCGATCCAGCCACGCTTGCCGCCTGCCGCGCGGCGCTCGACGCGGCGATGAACGCAGCGTTGCAGCAGGTCGAAGGCCTCGCCGCCGCCGGCAAGCGTGAGGAGGCCGAGGCCCGGCTGAACGCGCTCGACCAGCGCTTCGGCGCCTTGGCGACTCCGCGCTCGATCGAACTGGCCGAGAAGATCGAAGCCGGACGCTGACCTGTTGGATCGTTGGCGCAAAATCATGCCGACGAAGGGCGCAACCCCATCTGCAATACCATCGCAGGCGGCAGGCCACGCTCTTTCAAAAGTATTACCGCCGTAGATTTGCGCCTTGTACGTGAATAGGTCGCTGTAATTCCTGAAATTTTATTTAGTGCCTCAGGCCGAAATGCACCAATCGTTTACACTGCCCAATCATGGTACCGCCCGACTTCCGGAGGACACCATGCTCGATCGGCTAACCGCCAGCACATTGCTCAGATCCGTCATTGTCGGGACGGCCGCCGTCATCATCGTCATGCTTGCGATCGACTCATGGAACTCCGCGCAGCGCCTGGAGCGGTCCAACCGGATCGTCGGCGTGGCCGGCGTTTCCGGCAATATCTTCACCGCCATGCACAAGCTGCGGACGGACCGGGCCGCAACCTTGCGCGGACTGGCCGCCGAAGCGCCGCTCACCCCGGAAGCCGCGGCCAACATCAAGAGTCTCCGCGACGCCGAGACGCCGGCACTGCGTGCCGCGATCGATGCGCTCGGCGCGCTCGATTTCGCGGAACGCGCCCAACTGCTGCCCGAGTTGCAGCAATCGGTCCAGAAGCTGGCGGCATTGCAGACCGAGAGCTGGGCCGATATGGCCAAGCCGAAAACCGCACGCCGGGACGGCCTGGGCAAAGATTATAGCGAAACGGAACTCGCGCTGCTGGCGACGCTCGACACGCTTTCGGCGCAGCTGTTTTCCTCGATCAAGCACGACGATCCGTATATCGACCAGATGATGGAGCTGAAGCAGCTCGCCTGGACCGTCCGCGACACCAGCGGCAACGCATCGCTGGCCGTGTCCAACGCACTCGGCGCCAATGCGTTGTCGCCGGAGGATTACCGCCGCTACGCCGGCTTCGTCGGCGGCAGCGAAACCGGCTGGGCCGCCTTTGAAGCGCTCGCGTCCGGAACCGACTTGCCCAAACAGCTGACCGACGCCATCGCTACGGCGAAGCAGGTTTATTTCGCGCCGGACTATACCGCCCTGCGCGACCGCGAAATGGCCGCCCTGGCGAACGGCAGCCCGCCCGAAATGCCCGCGAGCAAATGGACCCTGTTCACGGTCGAGCATCTGGATGCGCTGGTCGGCGTGGCGACCGCTTCGCTCGCGGCGGCACGCGACTACAGCCTGGAACAGCATCGGGCGGCGCAGCGGGATCTGGTCCTGCAACTCGTGCTGCTGATCGGCGCCGTTGGCTTGTCCGGCGCCACCATGATGCTCGTCTCGCGCCGGGCGCTGACGCCGCTGACCACGCTGCGCGACGCCATGCTCCGCGTCAGCCGAGGGCGATCTCACCGCCGAAGCCCCCGTTCTCGGGGCGCCGCGACGAAATAGGCGCGCTGTCCCGCGCACTGGCCCAGTTCAAGGTCAATGCTGAAGAGAAGGCCCGGATCGAAGCCGAGCAGCTCGGGCGCCGCGCGCAGGCCGAGGCGCGTCAGCGCGCCGTCGAGAGCTACATCGGCGATTTCGAAAGCCAGATCGGCCAGGCACTGGAAGCGCTGAGCCAGTCCTCGGACGAGATGCGGCGCACCTCGGAAGGGATGTCCGCGACGTCCGACCAGACCAACCATCAGGTCCGCGCCGTCGCCGCCGCCTCGGAAGAAGCATCGAGCAACGTCCAGACCGTGGCTGCCGCCTCGGAAGAGCTCAGCGCCTCGATCGGCGAGATCAGCCGGCAGGTGACCCATGCTGCGTCCATCGCCGAGCGCGCGGTCGAGGAGACGCGCCGGACCGACAACACGGTGCGCGGCCTGACCGAGACGGCCGGCCGCATCGGCGAAGTCGTGAAGCTGATCAGCAACATTGCCGGCCAGACCAACCTTCTGGCTTTGAACGCCACGATCGAAGCGGCGCGGGCCGGCGAGGCGGGCAAGGGTTTCGCCGTCGTCGCCTCCGAAGTGAAGTCGCTGGCCAACCAGACCGCCAAGGCGACCGAGGAAATCTCGGCCCAGATTGCCGCCGTCCAGAAGGTCACGCAGGAAGCGGTCGATGCGATCAGGAGCATCGGCGGCACGATCGGCGAAGTGAGCGAGGTCGCGACCGGCATCGCCTCGGCAGTCGAAGAGCAGGGCGCCGCGACCCAGGAGATTACCCGCAACACCCAGGAGGCCGCACGGCGCACCCGCGAAGTCTCGGAAACCGTCGCCGGCGTGACCGACGGTGCCGATGCCACGGGTGCTGCGGCGCAGGGGCGTCCGCGCGGCGGCCGAGGATCTCGGCACCCAGGCCGGCAAATTGCGGCGGCAGGTCCAGGACTTCCTCGGCAAGATCCGGGCGGCATAGGCCGCCCGATCCATCGTCAGCGAAAGATGCGCTCGATCAGCCCTGGTGGTTTCACGTCGAAGGGCTGACCATTCGCCTGCATCTTGTCGTGCACCTCCGCGACGCTCCAGCCGGTCAGCTTGACCAGATTGTCGGCCTCGGCCTGGAAGCGCGGCGGCAGGCTGCGCAGATACTCGTCGCCGGCACGGCAGCGGGATGCGCCGAGCCAGGGATGCTTCAGCTTGTAGACAACCTGGAACGGCCTGCGGTCGCCGGTCTCGGTGAAGGCGAGATCCTCCGGGAAATGATCGGCGGTGTAGCGGACATGCAGCCGGGTCAGATAGGCGTCGTCCTGAACCGGCCGCAGCCGCGCCGTCTTCAGCTCCTGCGCGCCGGCATGTTCCAGATGCGGATACTGCCAGCGCGCGCCGAGCGTGAAGAGATCCGTTGAATCGGGCACCGGAGCGGCGCAGGGGGTCGCACGGCATGTAGCCGCGCATATCCCAGGCATATTCCTCGTAGATCTTGGTCATGCCGTCATCGGCGACGGTCTTGTCATAGGCCGCTTTGTAGACGGCGCCGAACTCGTTCTTGGTGAAAAGCGGGACATCCAGGCCGGAGGCCATCTTGACCGTCTGGTAATTGGTCGTCTCGACCCTGCCTTCCGCGACAGGATCAGCATGATCATATCCTGCGGCCCGTCGGCGTTCACCGTGCCGAGGCGGATCGGCAGCATGAATTTCTTGGTGGCATAGGAAACCTGGATCGGCCGCAGGAAATGTTCGCCGGCGCGCTGCTGCCGCTCGAGATTGACCTTGGCCACGAAGAAATGCATGCCCTGCTTGATATAGGAACCGAGCACATCCTCGGCCCCGGCCGGGATCTTGTAACCGTTGCCCGTCAGCCAGGTGACCAGCCCGTCGCTCTCCGTCGCGGACAAAATCAGGATGTCGTAGACACCGACCTGATAGCGCGCCTCGATCGTGACGCCGAGCATTTCAGCCCGCGCCGCGGACGCCAGTGCCGGGGCTGGCGCCGCCACTGCGACAGCGTCGTACTGCACCGACCGATCCCGCTCCCGCGGGCATGGGTCCGAGTCGAAATACTCCGTCAGCCGCGGCGCGGAATAGGCGTCGAGCTTGTTGATCAGACTGTTCTCGACCACCCGGATATCATCCTCGGCCACGACGGTCGGCACCGGGACGACCAGGGCGAATTCCTTGGGATCGCCCTCATAATCACTGGCCATCGTAACGGTCGCCTGGCCGGCATCCCAGGCCAGCACGACCTTCGACGCCTTGTTGAACAGCTTCGCATCGGCTTTCGCCACATAGAAGCCGCAGAAGGCAAAGGCCGGCGTGATCGAAGCGGCGAGCGTGCCGGCCGCCGCGAGGGCGAGCGCCGTGCTCCGCGTCAAGCGGTTCAGAAATTCGGGCATGGGACTTTCCTCGAATAGGGTAGTCGGTCAGCGCAGCTCGAAGGTCTGGCCGCCGGTCTGCATTTTGTCGTGCACCTCGGCGGTACTCCATCCGGTCAGGCGGACCAGGTTGTCGGCCTCTTCGCGGAAGCGTGACGGCAGGCTGCGCAGATACTCTTCGCCGGCCGTGCAGCGAGCTTCGCCTTTCCACGGATGCTTCAGCTTGTAGACGACCTGGAAGGACGAACGGTCGCCGGTTTCGGTGAAAGCGAGATCCTCCGGGAAGTGATCGGCCGTGTAGCGGACATGCAACCGGGTCAGATAGGCATCGTCCTGCGTCGGCCGAAGGCTGACCGTCTTGAGCTGTTCCGGCCCGGCATGCAGCAGCACCGGGTAGTGCCACCGGCGCGCCCAAGGCAAAAAGTTCGGTCGAGTCCGGCACCGGAGCGGCGCAGGGGTCGCACGGCATGTAGCCGTGCATGTCCCAGGCATATTCCTCATAGATCTTGGTCATGCCGTCATCGGCGACGGATTTGTCGTAGGCTGCCTTGTAGACGGCGCCGAACTCGTCTTTGGCGAAGAGCGGCACCTCGATGCCCGACGCCATCTTGACGGTCTGGTAGTTCGTCGTCTCGACCCGGCCTTTGCGCGACAGGATGAAGACGACCATGTCCTGCGGCCCCTTGGCGTTCACCGTGCCGAGGCGGAGCGGCAGCATGAATTTCTTGGTCATGTAGGAGACCTGAAGCGGCCGCAGGAAGCGCTCGCCGGCCTGCTCCTGCCGGTCGAGATTGACCTTGGCGACGAAGAAATGCATGCCCTGCTTGATGTAGGAACCGAGCACGGCATCGGCCCCGGCCGGGATCTTGTAGTTGTTATCGGTCAGCCAGGTGACCAGCCCGTCGCTCTCCTTGGCCGACAGGATCAGGATGTCGTAGACCCCGACCTGATAACGCGCCTCGATCGTAACGCCGAGCGTGGTGGCCTCGGATTTGGCCATCGGCGGTGCGGCCGCCATCATGCTTGGTGAAAAGACGTTCCGCGCAAACATGACCGGCGGGGCGCAGGGATCCGAATCGAAATACTCGGTGAGGCGCGGCGCGGAATAGGCGTCGAGCTTGTCGATCAGATTGTTCTCGACCACCCGGATGTCGTCTTCGGCCACGACGGTCGGCACCGGCACGACCAGAGCGAATTCCTTGGGATCGCCCCTCGTAGTCGCTGGCCATCGTAACGGTCGCCTGGCCGGCATCCCAGGCGAGCACGACCTTCGACGCCTTGTTGAACAGCTTGGTATCGGCCTGGGCGACATAGAAGCCGCAAAAGGCCGAGGCCGGTGCGATCGAGGCGGCAAAGACCAGTTCTGCCGTCAGCAGGATCGCGGCGTGGCGGGCGAAGCGCGGCAGGGTCGCTGGCATGGGGGGCACTCCCGGGACCGGCCGCCAACGGAAGGCGGTGGCCGGAAAGAGGAAGTCGAGCAGCGGGACGAGCGGGGCGAGCCCGACCAGGGCGATGTAGAGCGCCGGCCGGAGCTGGGCGAAGAACAGCAGCCAATGGGCCAGCCCGGCCACGAGCACGATGAAGCCGATTCGCGCCCAGCGATTATCCGGCGTGGTGCGCGGATCGGTGATCATGAAGAAGGCGAAGAGCAGCAGGGCGCCGTTCTGGACCTGATGCAGCGGGATCGCCAGCGGATCGCCGAGCCAGGCGGCGCGCAGCAGCAGCAGGCCGAAATGCGCGCCCAGGAAGGCCAGCGCCGTGTCGAGCCGTGCTGCCCGGCTCAGCACCAGGATGCCGGCAAAGACGATGAGCAACACGATGAACGGCCCGGAGCCCCATTGCCCCGGCGTCACCCAGGCATGGCCCGTCTGCAGCAGCGCGAAGATACCGAAGGCGGCCGGATTCCACAGATGCTTGCCGCGGATCCGGAAGACGAATTTCGAGCCGATCGCCAGCATCGCCGCCAGCGCCGGAACCCAGAGCGCATCGCCGCGGATGAGCAGCGCCAAAGAAAGGCCGGTGATCAGCGGCGAGCGCAGATCGAAACTTTTGGCGAGACCCAGGACCGTCGCCACCGACTGGGTCAGCAGCGCCACCAGGATGGCAACCAGGCTCGGCACCGTGGCAGCGCCCAGGCTCAGCGTCGTGATATTCCAGGTGGAGCAGGCAGCCCAGTGCGGCAATCTGCCAGAACCGGGCGTCACGGGCTTCGACGGCAATGAAACGGGTCGCGCTGCGATATGACGGCATGGCCATCCCCCACGCTGGCTGGAACGGGATGACGCTAATTAGGGATTGTGGCCCGATTGAGCCTTCAATCGGGCTGTTTGACGGAATTGTGGTGGCGGATCATCGCATCGGCTGGAAGCCCGGACGGTCCTTGACCCGGTCGAGCCAGGCCCGGATCGCCGGAAAGTCGCCGAGATCGAAGCCGCCCTCATCGGCGACGTGGGTGTAGGCGTAGAGCGCGATGTCGGCGATCGTGCAGCGCTCGCCGACGAAATAGGGCTGATGCGCGAGATGCTGCTCCATCATGCCCAGCGCCGCCAGCCCGCGCGGCCGCTTCTCCGCGAGCTGGGTCGCGTAATGCTCCGGCTGCTTCAGGAAATGCAGGTAGTAGCGCGAGGTGGCGATCGTCGGCTCGTGCTCATATTGCTCGAAGCTCATCCATTGCAGCACGCGCGCCTGCAGCAGCCGATCCGTGGGGAAGAGCGGCGTGCCATGGGCCAGATACGCCATGATCGCGTTGGATTCCGCGAGATACACGCCGGACTCGATCTCCAGCAGCGGGATACGGCCATTCGGGTTCATGGCCAAGAATTCCGGCGTGCGGGTTTCCTTGTTCAGGATATCGATCTTGACCCATCGATGCGGCAAACCGAGCAGGTGCAGCACCAGATAGACCTTGTAACAATTGCCGGATTCGAGATCGCCATATGCCGTAACCATAGCCGCTTCCCTCGCGAATCACTCTCGTGTCACCCGTAAGACGATGGCGCAACCGACCGAGCTGGGCTAGACCTTCATCTTGCGCCGCAGCAATTCGCGAGGAGCACATCGATGCCGCCCAAAGCCCGTTCGCGTGCCGCGTCGGAAACCGCCGATTCGAAGACGACCGACCGCAAGACCATCAATCTCGCCCTCCAGGGGGGCGGCTCTCATGGCGCGTTTACCTGGGGCGTGCTCGACCGGTTGCTGGAAGACGACCGGATAGACATCGAAGGGGTGAGCGCCACCTCGGCCGGGGCTATGAATGCAACCATGCTGGCCTATGGCCACATGATCGGCGGCCCGGAAGGCGCGCGCCGGGCGCTCGAGGATTTCTGGCACCGGATCAGCGACGCCGCGAAGAACGGGCCGCTGCAGCCGAGCTGGCTCGACAAGACGATGCATAATTACAGCCTGGACTATTCGCCCGCCTTCCAGGCCCTGGATATGCTGTCGCGGCTGTTCAGCCCTTACGAGCTGAACCCGCTGAACCTCAATCCGCTGAAGGACGTGCTGCTGGAGGTGGTCGACTTCAAGCTGCTGCGCGAGCAGCCGTCGCCGATCAAGCTGTTCCTGTCCGCCACCAATGTCCGCACCGGCAAGGTCAAGGTGTTCGACAAGCACGAGCTATGCGCCGAGGCGGTGCTCGCCTCGGCCTGCCTGCCGTTCATGTTCCAGGCTGTCGAACTCAACGGCGAATATTATTGGGACGGCGGCTATATGGGCAATCCGGCGATCTTCCCAGTGATCTATAGCTGCGAGAGCCGGGATGTCGTGATCGTCCATATCAATCCGCTGGAACGGCCGGAGCTGCCGCGGACGGCCAAGGAGATCATGAACCGGATCAACGAGATCAGCTTCAACTCCTCGCTGATGCGGGAAATGCGGGCTATCATCTTCGTCAGCGGCCTGATCGAGTCCGGCGAGCTCAGCGGCAAGAACATGAAGCACATGCTGATCCACTCGATCTCGGCCGACGAGGTCATGATCGGGCTCGGCGTCAATTCCAAGTTGAACGCCGATTGGGAGTTCCTGCAGCACCTGAGAGACACCGGCCGCCAGCATGCCGAAGCGTGGCTGACCGCGAATTACGATCATCTCGGCGTCAAATCCTCGGTCGATATCCGCAAGCAATATCTCTGAGCTTCAACCGCACAGGAGCAGACCCATGAATCGCGAGCAGATCCTGGCCCTTCCCTCCATGCCGGCGGCAAGCCCGAGCTACCCGCACGGGCCGTTTCGCTTCATCAACCGCGAATATTTCATCATCGCCTATGAGAGCGACCCGGATGCCATCCGCGAGGCGGTGCCGGAACCGCTGGTGCCGGACGCGTCCAACACGGTCTATTATGAATGGATCCGCATGCCCGACAGCTCGGGCTTTGGCGACTACACGGAGACCGGCCAGGTCATCCCGTGTCACCTGGACGGCAAGCCCTGCAGTTTCACGGTGCAGATGTTTCTCGACGACGAGCCGCCGATTGCCGCCGGCCGCGAGATCTGGGGCTTCCCGAAGAAGCACGCCCATCCGAAGCTCGGTGTCTTGCACGACACGCTGACCGGCACGCTGCACTATGCCGGCGAGCGCGTTGCCCTCGGCACCATGGCCTATAAGCACGAACCGCATGTCCGCGATATCCGCAAGACCCACGACGCGCTGAGCAAGCTGCAGGTCAATCTGAAGCTCATCCCGGATGTCGACGGCAAGCCGGCCATTGCCCAGCTGGTCGGATATCATCTGACCGAGATCCATGTGAAAGGGTCGTGGACCGGCCCGTGCCGGCTTCATCTGGTACCCCCACGTCAATGCACCGGTCGCCGATCTGCCAGTGAAGAAGATCCTCGGCGGCCGGCACCATATCGCCGATCTGACGCTGCCCTACGGCTTCGTGCTGCATGATTATCTGAAGTAAGCGGCCGCAGAAAGCCCGACGATACGCCACCATCCCCCGAGCCTGTCTCGGCGGATGGTGCGCGAATATACGCGATCTCGTATATTCGCTATTTATACGCGTTGCCGTATATTGCTGGCGGAATAGCCGCCGACTACAAAAACTCCGCGACCTCGCGCTCCCTGCCCGCGCCGGCCATGAATTGCACCAGTGCCGGGTTCCGCCGTGCCATTTCGCGATGCCGATTGCGCACCGCTTCGATCAGCGTGCCGTTGCGGCCGAGCATCGCATCACCGATCTCGATCATGCGCAAATTGGGCCATGCCTTCTCGCGGCGCCGCGCGACTTCGGCCATGATCGCGGCAGCTTCGATTTCCGGCGCCGACTGGGCCAGCAGCAGCGTGGTCGCGGCGGTCGAGCGCGAGACACCGGCGTGGCAATGCACGAGAAGGCGCGCCTCGCCCGGTTCGGCGGCCATCTCCCGGCCGAAGCGCAAGAGCGCCTCGATGTGATGCGGCTGCGGCAGCTCCTCGCCGGGGCGCTGGTCGATCGCATCATGAAAGCGCAACTCGAGCCGCGCATGCTCGCCATAACTCCCGAAGGCTTCGAGATCGGGATAAGCCGGGATCGAGGATCGACAGCACGTGCGTGATGCCGGCGGCACTGTGCTCGGGCAGTTCGAGAATGCCGCAGATGGTGAAGTCGAACGGCATTGTCATGATGATGCCCCGCCATTGAAAGGATCGTGCTCAGTCGTCGGCCAGAACCTGCGGCCCGTGTCGTACAGTCTTGCCGCCGAACAGCGCCATCCGCAACGCCTGAACGCGCCGACCAAGATCGCCGATCGCCAGATAGATCACCGGCGTCGTGTAAAGCGTGAGCACCTGGCTCAGCACGAGCCCGCCGACGATGGCCATGCCCAACGGCCGGCGCAGCTCCGACCCGGCGCCACTGCCGAGCGCCAGCGGCAAGGCGCCGACCAGCGCCGCGACCGTGGTCATCAGGATCGGCCGGAATCGGATCAGGCAGGCTTCGCGGATCGCGGCAGCAGATTTGTCCCACTTGCCGCCGTAGTCATAGACCAGGGCCGGTTCGGCGGTGTCGGCTCTCGCCGGCAGCACCGTCAATGCTCCCACGGCAACGCCTAGCGACAGGAAGCGACGGCGGTCGAAACGGCTGAAGTCAGTCTTGTGCGTCATTCCAACCCGCTGGAGCCGGTCAAGCATCGCGATGCATTTATGCCGCCCGAGCGCGGCGTGTCCAGGGCGCGGAAGCGCCCTGGACTTGCTCGACGATCGGTTATTGCGGCGTCGCGTCCGAAGCGGGAGCGGCCGCCTTCTTGCTCTTCTTGGCCTTGGCCGGCTTCTCATCGTCCGAGGCGGGCGCCTCGGCCTTGGCCTTGACCATGCCGCCCTTGATCACCTGGCCGCGTAGCTCGCCGCCGGCGTTGCCTCGGTATGGACGTTGAAGTACCACTTGCCGGCCAACAGATCCTTGCCCTGATCCGCGGTGATGGTGGTCGAGCCGACTAGCGGACTGGCCAGCGGCTTGTCCTTGATTGGCACGACCGGCGGTGCCGCTTCGCCCTTCTTGGCCGGGCCGTGGAAATGCGCCGCGGTGGCGTCGCCGGTCAGGCCGGACCAGGTGATGTCCCAGGTCATATCATTGGTTTGATCGTCATAGGTGACGCTGCCATGGCCCTTGCCCGTGGTCGTGTTGGGCGGGGTCTCGGCCTTGCCGGTCATCTCAAAATGCAGCTGATACACCTTGGCTTCGGCGGCCGGCGCCAGGGCGAAGGCGGCAATGGCGGCGAGCGTCAGGGCGGACAGCCCAGACCGGATCTGGATCTTCATCTCACTCTCCCCTGGAAATAGCGCTTTGGAAGGCGCGGCGGTTTGATTTCGAACGCACGCCCGTTGCGAGACTGCAACCCGTCTTTCATAGCGCGCGACGCGCCGCAGGCGAAGCAGACTTTGCAGATCGGCTCGATATAAGCGTCGACGGGGACCACACGCCGGCGGTAGGCGAATGAGCATCGATTTACAATTATCGATACGCGCACGCTCTGCTAGACTGCCCCGGCCCTAAAGCATCGGAGGAGCATTATGCGGCGCACCCAAGTTGCCACGTTGCTTTCCGCGGTGTTCGCCGCGCTTTCTCTGCTCATCGGTGCCCGGTCCGCGCAGGCGCAGACAGTCACGCCTAGTTTCGCCACGGGACTTCACGCCCCGATTTCAGTCGTCTTCGACAGCGTGAACAATATGTACGTCGCCAATTTCGACGACAATACGATCATCAAATTTCCGGCACCAGGTGGTGCCGCGGCGGGCGGTGCCGCCGGTGCGACCTTCGCCACCGGCTTGGACGGGCCGATCGGCATGGTGATCGATGCATCCAGCAATCTCTATGTCACCAACAGAGACGCCGGCACCGTCACGGGATTTCCGGCAGCCGGCGGCGTGGTGACCGGCGGCGTGGCCCGGTCCGGCTTTCGCGATCGGGCTGAACGGGCCGGCCGGCCTGGTCCTCGACAACGCGAACAATCTCTATGTCGACAATGAAGGAGACGGCACGATCACCAAATTCGCGGCGATCGGCCATGTCGTGACCGGCGGCGCAGCCGGTGCGGCCTTCGCGTCCGGCGTCGGCGCCAATCCGTTCCTGATGGCGGCCGATCCAGCCTTGAACAACCTCTATGTCCCCGATTCCAACAGTGTGACCGGCACCACAATCATCCGCGTTTCGATCGCGCCGCCCCCTGCCCCGGCACCGACGCTCGGCACGGCGGCGATGGTCGCCTTTGGCCTGCTGACCGGCGCCGCGGGGGTCCTGTTGCTTCGCCGCGCCACGTGAGGCATAGGCGCCGCGCGGCATTCGGTCTGGCGCCAAGACGCGCGGCTTGGTAGAAGCCGTGGCATCATGACCGCACCCGAAGCCATCGTCGCCAGCCGGCGCACCTTTGCGATCATCTCGCATCCCGATGCCGGCAAGACCACGCTGACCGAAAAGCTGCTGCTGTTCGGTGGCGCCATCCAGCAAGCCGGCATGGTCAAGGCGCGCGGCGAGAGCCGGCGCGTACGTTCCGACTGGATGGCGGTCGAGCGCGAGCGCGGCATCTCGGTCAGCTCCGCCGTGATGACCTTTGAATATGACGCCAAGACCTTCAATCTGCTCGACACGCCGGGCCACCAGGATTTCAGCGAAGACACCTATCGCACGCTGACCGCTGTCGACAGCGCGGTGATGGTGATCGATGCCGCCAAGGGCATCGAGGCGCAGACCCTGAAGCTGTTCGAGGTCTGCCGGCTGCGCGACGTGCCGATCATCACCTTCGTCAACAAGATGGATCGCGAAGCGCGCGACCCGTTCGAGCTGATGAGCGAGATCGAGCAGCAGCTGGCGCTCGACGTGACGCCGGCGACCTGGCCGATCGGCATGGGGCGTGATTTCCTCGGCACCTATGACGTGCTGAACGACGCGCTGCTGCTGTTCGACCGCGGCGACAATGCACGCGTGACCGAGCCGGTGCGCTGCGAAGGGCTCGACGACCCGAAGCTCGAGACGCTGCTGCCGGCCCATGCGCTGGAGAAGCTCAGAGAGGAAGTCGAGATGGTGCGCGGCCTGTGCCCGCCCTTCGATCTGGAGTCCTACCGAGCCGGGCATCTGACGCCGGTGTTCTTCGGCAGCGCCATCAATAATTTCGGCGTGCGCGAGTTGCTCCATGGCGTCGGCGCGTTGGCGCCGCCGCCGAGGCCGCAACCGGCCGAGCCGCATCCGATCGGGCCGCAGGACAGCAAGGTTACCGGCTTCGTCTTCAAGATCCAGGCCAATATGGATCCGCAGCATCGCGACCGCATCGCCTTCGTGCGGCTCTGCTCCGGCCGGTTCCAGCGCGGCATGAAGCTGAAGCATGTTCGCACCGGCCCGCATGATGGCGGTCGGCAACCCGGTCTTCTTTCTGGCACGCGACCGGAACCTGGCCGAGGAGGCCTATCCCGGCGACATCCTCGGCATCCCCAATCACGGCACGCTGCGGATCGGCGACACGCTGAGCGAGGGCGAGGAGCTCAAGGTCACGGGCATCCCGAATTTCGCGCCGGAAATCCTGCGCCGCGTGCGGCTCGACGACCCGATGAAGTCGAAGCATTTGAAGCGAGCGCTGGAACAGATGGCCGAGGAAGGCATCACCCGCGTCATCAAGCCGCTGATCGGCACCGACTGGATCGTCGGCGTGGTCGGGCCGCTGCAGATCGACGTGCTGGCCGAGCGCATCCGGTCGGAATACGACCTCAAAATGCATTTCGAAGCGGCGCCCTACGAGACGGCGCGCTGGGTCTCCAGTCCCGACAAGGTCAAGCTGAAACGATTCCTGGACGAGACGCGCGGCAGCCTGGGCGAGGATCATGACGGCGCGCCTGTCTTCCTCGCGCGCAATGCCTGGGAATTGAACCGGACGATCAAGGACTGGCCGGACATCCAATTCCACGCGACGCGCGAACAGGCCTGAGTGCGTTAAGGATTTGGCGGTGCACGACGCCCTGCCTGTGCTACTCTGGTACCAAGAAGTCAGATCAAGAAGGCAGGGGTAGCGGTGGCGATCGGTAGAATTTTGCGCTTCGGGCAGCTTCTGTGGCTTTGCCCGGTCGCGGCGACGCTGACCGGCTGCGGGCTGTTCAGCGACAAGCCGACAGCGGTCGAGCAATGCGCCGATCTGATGCTCGACGCCTACCCCGACGGCGATATCGATATAACCCACAAGAGCACGGTCAACAGCTCGATCACGACCATGCTCGTGACCATCGAGGGCGCGCGCAGCGACATTCCGCCGACCGCCGCGGTCGCACATGATGTTGCCGTCCAATGCAAATTCGATCATGAGGTATTGGTCGATTTTCATTGGAGCAAGCCGCCGTTCCGGTAAGACCGCCGGCGGCGCCGGCAAAGGATCCCCCAGATGGTTTCGTTTCGAGTGCCGGCACTGGCCGGCTTGCTGTTCTGCGCCGCCACTGCCGCGCGCGCCGACGATACCGTCACCATCGGCACCGATTGGCGCGCCGAGGCTGAGCATGGCGGGCTCTATCAGGCGCTCGCGACCGGGATCTATAAGAAATATCACCTCGACGTCACGATCCGTCAGGGCGGCCCGAATCTCAATCAGGCCCAATTGCTGGCCGCCGGGCGTTATGATTTCTCGGTCCAGTCGAACAGCTTCGAGCCGCTGAATTTCGTCCGCGCCGGCGTGCCCGTGGTCACCGTCGCTGCGGCGTTCCAGAAAGACCCGCAGGTGTTGATCGCCCATCCCGGCGCCGGCAACGATACGCTCGAGGCGATGAAGGGCAAGCCGGTCCTGATCTCGGCCGCGTCGCGGGAGAATTTCTGGAAATTCCTGGTGCAGCGCTACGGCTTCACCGATGCGCAGATCCGGCCCTACACTTTCAACATGGCGCCGTTCCTGGCCGACCGGAACGCGATTCAGCAGGGCTATCTGACCAGCGAGCCTTATGCCATCGAGCTGGCGACCGGCGAGAAGCCGGTCACTATCCTGCTCGCCGACCAGGGCTATCAGAGCTACGCCGCGCTCATCGCCACGACACGCGCGACGATCGATGCAAAACCCGATCTGGTGCAGCGCTTCGTCAGCGCCACGATGGAAGGCTGGGCGAGTTATCTCAAGGATGATCCGGCGCCGGCCAATGCGTTGATCAAGAAAGACAATCCGGAGATGACCGACGCCATTCTGGCGCACGCGGTCGACGGCATGAAGCAATATGGCATCGTCACCTCAGGCGACGCCGCAACGCTCGGCGTGGGCGCCATGACCGATGTCCGCTGGCAGGGCTTCTTCGACTTCGCCACGGCGGCCGGGCTTTACGCCAAGGATCTCGACTACAAGAAGGCCTATGATCTGCGCTTCGTGGACAAGGGGACGAAGCCGTAAATCTCGCTGCGGCGTTATTTGCCGTCTACCAGGCGATAGCCATCGGTCAGCGTCCCCAGGAACGCGATGACATCGTCGATCTCAGCCGCGTCGAGCGCCGGCCGGTCGCCGGGATGGCCGCCAAACGGTGGATCCGTGTTGACGTTCTTCCAATAGGCCGGCAGCAGATCGTCGAATTTCTCGACCGTGCCGTCCGGCGCGTGGCCATACCATTTCTCCGGCGCGGTATCGCGCTCGGCATAGAACTCCATGACCTGGCGCAGCGTCCGGAATACGCCGTTATGCATGAAGACCGGGCGCAACGTGGCATTGCGAAGCGACGGCGTCTTGAACAGCCCGCAATACTCCGCACGGCCCAGAAAATCGTTGCGGATCGGGCCGCACAGGCCGAGATCGAAATAGGCCGGATCGCGATTGGCCGGGATCGCCGGATTGCGCGGCACGCCGAGCGCGATCAACCCGTAATCGGTGAATTGCGGCGGCGTGCCGTCCTTGCCGCGGATGCTGATATGGCAGTTTGCACAATTGCCCTTGGCCGGGTCTTCGAACAAGGCGAGGCCGCGCGCCTCGGCCGGGGAGAGCGCAGCCTTGCCGGCAAGGTAGAGATCGTACTTGCTCGAATAGGGATAGAAGCTGCGGTAGTCCTGCTCATAGGCCTCGAACGCGGCCAGCGCGGCGTCGACCAGCTTTTGCGGTCGATCGAGCGGCACCCGGAGCAGCTTGCGCAGATTCGCGGCATAGCCGGCGAGGCGCAGCCGTCCAGCCAGCGCCTCGACGGTTTCATTTGCCATCTCGAAGGGCGATAGCAGCGGGATACGCGCCTGCTCCCGGCCTCGATCGGCCCGCCCGTCCCAGGTCAGGCCGCCGGTCGGACCGTTATCCACGCTCTCGTCGCCGTCATCCTCGGATTCGAAGAAATGCTCGGTGAAGGGCGGCACCGCCTGGAGATAAGTCAGGGACGGCGCGGCGCGGACGCCCGGCTGCGCCAGATCGGCCCCGCCCATCCGCACCGGCGCTGCGTCGGGCGGCCCGAAGCCGTGTTCCGGACTGTGACATGATGCGCAGGACAGGCGGCCGGAGCCGGACAGCGCCGGATCCATGAACATCCGCTGGCCGAGTGCCGTAAGGCCGGCCACCTGACGCCGGACCTCGGCGCGGGTCATTGTGCCGTTAGCCGATGCCGCACCGCCGGCCAGCAACAGGGCGGCACCCGCCACAGCGAGAATCCCGTATGATTTTCCGGCCGGTATGCGCACAAGCTTCATATTGCCGTGATCACATGGACACGGTGGATCGCGACGGGAAAGGACGTTCTTCGTGAAAGCATCGACGCTACTTTCGGCCTCCGTTTCCGGCGCGCTGGCGCTGCAGGCACTGGCTCCCGCCGCATCGGCCGCCAGCCTGGATCAGATCGACACGATCGTCGTGATCTACGCCGAGAATCGCAGCTTCGACAATCTCTACGGCGATTTTCCGGGTGCGAACGGGTTGAAGCGGGCCAAGCCGGCGGCGAGCCTGCAGTTGGATCGCGATGGCAAGCCACTGCATGAATTGCCGCCGGTCTGGGACGGGCTGACCGCAAAGGGCGTCGTGCCGCCGGTGACCCAGGCGCAGACCGAGCATCTGCCCAACCGGCCTTTCGCCATTGACGATCCCAAGGGCCTCGACACCTCGCTCGGCGTCGTGACTCATGATCTCTGGCATCGCTTCTACCAGAATCAGATGCAGATCGACGGCGGCAAGAACGACAAATTCGTCGCCTATGCCGATGCCGGCGGGCTGGTCATGGGCCATTATGACGGCAAGAAGCTGCCTATGTGGCAGATCGCCAAGCGCTACACGCTCGACGACAATTTCTTCATGGGCGCCTTCGGCGGCTCGTTCCTCAATCATTTCGAACTGATCTGCGCCTGCGTGCCGGTCTATCCGCAGGCCGATCAGAGCCCGGCCAAGACGCTGATTTCGGTGATCGAACCGGACGGCGCCACGCTTACCCTCGCGGAGAATTCGCCGAAATCGGCACTGGACGGCATTCCGAAATTCGTCAAGGACGGTTCGCTCACCCCCGATTTCTTCGCGATCAACACGATGCAGCCGCCCTATCAGCCGAGCGGCAACAAGCCGGCGCAGGGCGGCGATACGGCGCTCGCCGATCCGGCCGTGCCGAGCACGCTGCCGCCGCAAACGGCGCAGACGATCGGCGATCTCCTGAGCGCCAAGGGCGTCGGCTGGGCCTGGTATGGCGGCGCCTGGCAGGCGGCGCTCGACGGCAAGAACGCCGTGCCGGTGCCGAATTTCCAGTTCCACCACCAGCCCTTCAACTACTTCGCCAGCTTCGCGCCGGGCACGCCGGCACGGGCCGAGCATCTGAAGGATGGCGGCCTGGGCGGTGTCGAGTTTATCAAGGCGATCGATGCCGGCGGGCTGCCGCCGGTTGCCTTCTACAAGCCGCAAGGCGATCTGAACGAACATGCCGGCTACGCCGATGTCCAATCGGGCGACGCCCATATCGCCGATGTGATCCACCACCTGGAGCGCAGCCCGCAATGGCCGCACATGCTGGTCGTCGTCACTTATGACGAGAATGGCGGTTTCTGGGACCATGTGGCGCCGCCCAAGGCCGACCGCTTCGGCCCGGGCTCGCGCGTGCCGACCATCATCGTCTCGCCCTTCGCCAAGCGTGGCGCGGTCGACCATACGCCTTACGACACGACCTCGATCCTGCGCTTCATCACCCACCGCTTCGACCTGCCGATGCTGCCCGGCCTCGAGACGCGCGACAAAGCACTGGCCGCCCATGGCAGCAAGCCGATCGGCGACTTGACGGGCTCGCTCAGTCCTCGGAAAGAAAAAGGGCTAAGACGGCGTCAGCCGGCCGCACCTTTCGGCGGGTCGACGGCGCGCAAGGTCGGCGCGTCGGACCGGGTGCCGGATTCGAGGCGGTGGCGCGCAACGCCTCGGCCGCTTTCTTCAGGTGATTGAAGGAGCGGATGCTGAGCGGAATGCTCGCGATATAGCCGAGGCCGATGACCAGCAGGGTCGACCAGGGCGCCGTGGTCAGGAAGGCCGCCAGGATCGCGGCGCCGAGCAGCAGCGGCACGACGTAATCGGCCGGCACGCGGAAGCGCTTGCCGGAGAAGGTCGGCACGCGGCTGACCATGAGGGCCGCGACCGAGATCGTGGTGACGGCGCAGAGATAGGGCGAGCGGAAGAAATCCGGGGCCGAACTCGAAAGCGGCGCAGAGCGGCAGCACGGCCACGCCCGCCGCGGCCGGGGCCGGCACGCCGGTGAAGAAATTATAGGCATAGGCCGGCGGGTCCGGGATGCCGAGCTGGGTGTTGAACCGCGCCAGGCGGAGCGCCGAGCAGACTGCGAAGAGCAGCGCCACAACCCAGCCGAAACTGCCGATCGAATTCATCGTCCAGATATAGAGCAGCATGCCCGGCGCCACGCCGAAGCAGATGAAATCGCTTAAAGAGTCGAGCTGGGCACCGAAGGAGGAGCTCGCCTTCAAGAGCCGCGCTACCCTTCCATCCAGCCCATCCAGCACGCCGGCGATCAGGATCGCCACGACCGAGGCCTCGAACTTGCCGCTGATCGCGAAGCGGATCGCCGTCATGCCGGCGCAGAGCGCCAGCAGGGTCAGGATGTTGGGGATCATCTTGTTGATCGACAAGCCGGATATCGGCCGAACGCGAACCCGCCGCGGCCGGGCATTCCGGGTCTTGGTCTCGATCGGACGCATCATCGAATAATTCCTTGCCGCTGCGGTTCGACGGAAAGCGCATCCGCCACGACCGTCTCGCCGCCGATCATGTGCTGGCCGACCACAACCTGGACCGACCAGCTTGCCGGCAGATAAAGATCGGTCCGGCTGCCGAACCGGATCAGGCCAAAACGCTCGCCGCTCTCGTAGCGTTGCCCGGCCGAAGCCTCGCAGACGATCCGCCGCGCCACCAGCCCGGCGATCTGCACTACGCCCACGGCGATGCCGTCATGCGTGGTCAGGCGAAGCGCCATCCGCTCGTTCAGCTCCGAGGCCTTGTCGAAGCTGGCATTGAGGAACTGGCCCTTGTGGTAGCGCGTGCGCTCGACCGTGCCGGCGATCGGCATCCTGTTGATATGGACATCGAACACATTCAGGAAAATACCGATCTTGGTCATCGGTTCGATGCCCATCTCGAGCTCGACCGGCGGCAGGCCGGGGCCGACCGAGACGACCAGCCCGTCGGCCGGGGCCATAACCAACCCCGCGCGCTGCGGCGTCACGCGCGGCGGATCGCGGAAGAAATAGATGCACCAGGCGCTGGCGATCACGCCGACCCAGCCGAGCGGCTGCCACAGCACGAACAGCACGAGGGTGACGACGACGAAGAGCGCGACGAATTTCCGCCCGTCCGGATGGATCGGGTGGAGCACATGCTTCAGCACTTGGACTAATCCCAATAATGGCCCGGGGGCCGGCAAGGCGCCACACTAGCCGGAATCGGTTATTCCTGCACCGGGCATGAGCTGGACCTCAACAGGTCGGGCAGGCCGAAGCCCTGCGCCAGATCTGGCGCGACAAGCTGGCGACGAAGTGCGTGCCGTCCTCGGCGCGCCACGGCAACAGCAGCCGATGGTAGCGCAGTCGCACCGTCTCACCATCCGCCGGCCGGACGACCGCCTCCATGAGTTCGAGGCGCGGCTTGCCGTCGCGATCGGCGGCCTGAAAGCCCTCGGCAGTGCGCATGGAAAAGCCCGGCAAGGGATGCTCCTCAAAACGCTTGCCGATCAGCGCCGGAACCTCGGCCTTATCGTAGAGATCGATATAGCCAGGCCAGGTTTCGGCGATCGGGCTGCCGTCGCAGCCGATCCTGGCCAGCACGAAAGGCGCCGCTAGGGGCGCGTCGAGCAGGCGCCGCAAGCTCGCCCGGTCCAGCACGCCGCGACGGCGGATCCAGCTGCGATGCGCCGTCAGCAGCCCGCCCCAGGATTCCGCCTTCAAGCGCTGCAGCGACAGCGTCTCGCTGAGAAAGGACGCACGCCACGGCGGACCGGCGGCGCGCGGATTCATGGCGCGCAGATCGTCATCCGGGCGATGGCATCGTCGACCGTAACGTAAAGCTCGGTCGGGTCGGTGCCGTCCATTTCCAGCACGACCGGCTTGCCCTCGTCGTCGAGCATAAGATTGATCAGCTGCTGGAAGGCGCCCCAGGTCAGCGTCTCCGGCCGCAGCCGGATGCGGTAGCGGCGTGGCGAAATATGCAGGCCGACCTGGCCGAGACTGCGCACGGCATGGTCGAGCCCGTCCTGCCAGGCACCGGCCGATCCGTACGAACCGACAAAATCGCGGCCGTGAGGAAGCCAGCGCCGTCCATCGGCGCCGATCAAAAGCTGCATAGCGCGGAGTCCCGTCACCTGACCCTTTGTTTAGGATTTTTTCACACAATAGGTAACCAAACTGTTGCCGTCCCCGCCGAAAATTGACTGGCAGACCGGGTATTTTCGGGTCCGGTAGCGGAACCTTTGAACTACTTCCCTGCAGCCGCGAACAGTGCGGCGACATCTTTGGCCAGGGCCGCACGCGAGCTTTGCCGCAAATACAGCATGTGCCCGCCCTGATAGATTTTGAGCGCCACGCGGTCGCGCCCGACCGGCAGGTGATCGATCAGGAATTTGCTGACTCCGAACGGTGTCAACACGTCGAACCAGCCATGGGCGACCAGCACGTGGAGCGATGGATCGAGTGCAAGCAATTGACGAAGATCGTCAATTCCACCGCTGCCGTCATTGTGCCGATCCCATTTCTTGCCGACGTCGTCGGCCAGCAACTCATAGGTCAGGTCGGTCTTGAAACCGAGCGATTCGGCTGCATAACCGGTCATTGCCCCGCCATAAGCATGGGAATAGCCGTGCAAAAGCGGATCGAGCCAGGGTCCGCCGCCCTCCGGGAACGGATCTGCGGTGGTAACAGTGTAGTCGTAGACACTGTGCAGCCTGCCATCCTGGCTGCGGATGTCCCGGGCACCGGAATCGAACTGGCCGCGATGCTTGGCGACGACCTCCTCGGGCAGGTCGGTCATGCCGGCCAGCTTGGTGTAGAACGCCTTGGCTGCATCGCCTTCGAGCAGCGGACCGACCATGGTCGAGAGATACTCCCCCAGCGCATAGCGATAGGCCTCGTCGACCTGGTTCGCGTCGAAGGCATGATGACGTTCGAGCGACGCCGCGACGAAGGACGGGAAATGCAGGGCGCTCGCCACCGGATTGTCGTCCAGCTCCTGCAGATAGGGCCATTCGATCAGCGGCGAGATCATGACGATGCCGTTGACCAGCACGCCCTGGTCGCCCTGCAGGTCGCGCGCGACCTTGATCGACCGGACGCCGCCATAGCTTTCGCCGACGATGTATTTCGGCGAGACGGTCCGGCCGTTCTTGGCCAGCCACAGCGCCACCGCCTTGGCACAGGCCGCCGCATCCTGCCGGACACCCCAGAACTCCTTCTGGGCCTCTTCGATCTTGGCCGGCCGGCTCCAGCCGGTGCCGACGGCGTCGATAAACACCATGTCGGTGAAGGGCAGCCAGGTATCGGCATTGTCGATCAGCTTGGCATCGACGCCGTCGGTTTCCTGCTCCGGGAATTGCAGCACGACCGGTCCGGCGGCGCCGAGATGCAGGAAGGCCGAGCCGGCACCCGGCCCGCCATTGAAGAAGAACGCGACCGGCCGCGTCTTGGCATCCGTGCCCTGCAGCGTATAGGCTGTGTAGAACACGCTGGCCGAGCGCTCGCCCTTATCGTTGCGCAGCGCCAGCGTCCCGGCCGTCGCGGTATAGGCCAGCTTTTGCGTACCGAGCGGCAGCGTGTGCTTGGTCACCGAATCCTCTGGCAACAGCGCCAGCACACCGGTCAGTTCCGATTTGTCGCCTTTGTCGGATTTCTCGCCGGCCGGCTTGGCCGGCTCGTCGGCGCGCACCGCGGCCGGGGCGAGCAGCGCCAGCGCCGACGCCAGCAACAGGATCCGTATCGTAAGCATATCGTGATCGCCCCGAAAGTCTTAAGATGACTGCCACTCTAAGCAGCCCTCGCCGTGCGAATGCCATGCGCATTGGCGCGCAGGCGACACCGTAGCGAGCAGAAATACTGCAGAGGACAGGCCGCCGCCCGATGATCAGCTCCCTGCTCCGCCCGCCCGACCGGCCGCATGTCAACGTGCATGAGGATCGCTTCCCCGCTCGACCGCGCCTTTACCATCGCGCGCGGCAGCAAAAGCGCCGCTCACGTCGTCTATGTCGAGATCCTGGACGGCACGAAGCGCGGGGCGTGGCGAAAGCGTGCCCTATGCGCGCTATGGCGAGACGGTCGAGGGCGTGATCGAGACGATCGAGAGCCTGGCGCCCAGCATCGAGACCGGCATGCTCAATCGCCGTAATCTTGCGCGCGAATTGCCGCCCGGCGCCGCCCGCAACGCCATCGATCTGGCACTGTGGGATTTCGACGCCAAGCGCGGCGAATCTTCGGTCTGGCAGATCGCGGCGCTGGACGAGCCGCATCGCCTGATAACTGCCTATACGATATCGCTCGACTCGCCCGAGGCCATGGCGCGCGCCGCCGCCGAAGAGGCGCATCGGCCGCTGCTCAAGCTCAAGCTTGGCACCGAGGGCGATCTCGACCGGGTCCGCGCCGTGCGCGCGGCCGTCCCGCGGGCACGGCTGATCGTCGATGCCAATGAGGGCTGGACGCCGGAACTGCTCGAACGCTACCTGCCGCATCTGGCCGAAAGCGGGGTCGAACTGGTCGAGCAGCCGTTGCCCGCAGAGACCGAGGAAGCCCTGGCCGCGATCAGGCACAGCGTGCCGATCTGTGCCGACGAATCCTGCCACGTCGCCGAGGATCTGCCGCGGCTGATCGGGCTTTATGACGCGATCAACGTCAAGCTCGACAAGGCCGGCGGCTTCACCGAAGCCCTGGCTCTGCTGCTGGCCGCGCGCGAGGCTGGGTTCCGCATCATGGTCGGTTGCATGGTCGGCTCGTCGCTCGCCGTAGCGCCGGCCGTGCTGCTGGCCCAGGACGCCGACTGGGTCGATCTCGACGCCCCCTTGCTGCTCGCCCGCGACCGCCAACCGGGCCTGCGCTTCGACGGCAGCATGCTCTATCCGGCGAGCGTATCGCTCTGGGGATAGCGGCGGCGGGTCGGATCAGTCACGGCCCCTACCCCCGCTTGCGCAGGAGATTGGCCCGGCTCGGCTGGTAGAACACGCGACCTTCGGGGCCGGCGTCGCCGCTGGTTTCGAAGCGGCGTTCGAGCTCCGGCCGCAGCCGGGCCAGGATCGGTCCGCGGGCCGGGTCGACGGCCAGGATCCGCGCTGCGGCCTGTTCGAAATTGTCGAAGCGGAGCGGGCTGCGATAGATCAGTTCGCTTTCGCCCAGGAACAGATTGCCGAGCACCGCCTGGATCGAAGCATAGGCCCGGGCGCGCACCGCCGTCTCGTCCTCGACCGGGCGGACCAGCTCGAACCAGGCACCCTCGGCCAGCGGCTCGACGATCAGTGCCGCGCCGCCACGGACCAGCACGCGCGCCGCTTCCTTGAGCGCAGCGGCATGCTGCGCTGCGGGCACATGGTGCAGGCTGTTGAAATAGAGCACGAGATCGACGGAGGCATCGGCGAGCGGTAGCGCCTCGCCACGGCCTTCGAGATAGCGCTCCCCGCCGCCGGTACCGCCGCCAGCGCCGGTGCCAGCTGCTGAGCGTCGATTTCGATGCCGGTGACCTCGGCGTTGAGCCGGGTGAGGGCCCGGACCATCGCCCCGTCGCCGCAGCCGACATCGACGACGCGCAGCCCCGCCGGTGGGACGAGTTCGGTCAACGCCTCGATATGACGGATCACGGGCGGCTCGATTTCGGTCATGGCGTTGCTCCAGGATGAAAGCTACCCTCGCGGCAACCGCATCGTAGCCGAGCCCCGACGCACCATGGAAGAACCCGATTTCGCCGACTGGGTCGGCCGCTGCCGCAGCGACGAGGACGAGGCGACGACCGCGCCGGTGCGGGCGCTGGCCGCTACGCTCGATCTGGCGACGCCGGCAACGGCGTTGGGCGAGCCGATCCCGCCGGCCTGGCATTGGCTCTACTTCCTCGCCACTGCCAGCAGGCCGAATTGGGGCGCGACGGCGCCGAGGCGCGCGGCGAATTCCTGCCACCGGTCGAATTGCCGCGCCGCATGTGGGCCGGCGGCAGCTTCGTCTTCCATCAGCCGCTGCGCCTCGGCGAGCGCATCCGCCGCGTCTCGACGATCAAGGCTGTCGCGCGCAAGACCGGCAAGCAGGGCAAGCTGGTCCTTCGTCACGGTCGGCCACGAGATTGCCGGCGAGACCGGCGCCGCAGTGAGCGAGGAGCACATCATCGTCTATCGCTCGGCCGCCGTGCCCGGTGCGACGGCCGCGGCCCAGCAAGCGCCGGAGGACCGCGTCTGGCTGCGGCGCGTGACGCCGGATCCCATTCTGCTGTTCCGCTTCTCGGCGCTGACCTTCAACGGCCACCGCATCCATTACGACCGGGCCTATTGCACCGAGGCGGAAGGCTATCCGGGGCTGGTCGTGCACGGGCCGCTGCAGGCGATGCTGCTGCTCGAACTGGCCCGCGCGGCGGAGCCTGCCCGACCGGTACGGCGGTTCGACTATCGCGCGCTGGCGCCGATCTTCGATACCGGCCCGTTCACCGTGAACGGCCGGCCCGAGGGTGACGGCGCCGAGCTGTGGACCGCCGATGGGCAGGGGCATCTCGGCATGAGCGGCCGCGCCAGCTTCTGATCAGATCCGGAGCAGATAGCGCCGGACCACGAAATCGAACAGGGCACCGGCCGCGAAGACGACGAGGAAGACGACCGGCGGCTTCTTATTCGGGATGAGCCACAGCGCGACCATGCTCAACAGCGCGACGATCGCCTCGTCGAGCAGCCTGTGCACCAGCATGAAAGACCTCGGAAGGGGAAAACGGCGCGCGACACTGCCCGCTCCGCCGCAACGACGCAAGCCGCGGGAGCGTCTGCGTCCCTTCGGACGTTTCCAGTCCGTGAGGATCTGCACTAATGTGCGGCCCAAGAGGAACGCAGGGAAGAGCCATGGCGTCAGGGACAGTAAGACTTATCGGCGATATCGGCGGGACCAATGCCCGGCTGGCCATCGCGATCGGCGGCAAATATCAGCAGGAAGAGACCTATCTGACCGAACGCTATTCCGGCCTGGACGGTGCGATCGAAGCCTTCGTCAAGACACTGCCGGACGAGCTGAAGCCGCAGGAAGCGGCGGTCGCCATCGCCGGACCGATCCATGGCGACGAGATCCGGCTGACGAACAGCCATTGGCACTTCTCGCGCCGCGACCTCGCCAAGCAATTCGGCTTCGGGCGGATGATCGTGGTCAATGATTTCACCGCCAATGCCCTCGCCCTGCCCTATCTGGGACCGGACGACGCCAAGCAGGTCGGCGGCGGCAGCGCCAGCGACAGCGCGCCGATCGGCATTCTCGGCCCCGGCACCGGGCTCGGCGTCAGCGGGCTGATTCGCAGCGCCGACAGACAGCATGTGGCCCTCACCGGCGAAGGCGGCCATGTCACCATGTCGGCCGCCGATCCTGAAGACGCCGCCATCCTGGCCGAGCTCGCCAAGCGGATAGACCACCTTTCGGCCGAACGGGTATTGTCGGGCGAGGGTCTGGTGAACATCTATGACGCGCTGTGCGCGCTCGCCCGGCGGGAACCGCAGAAGCTCGCCCCAGCCGACATCACCGATCCCGAGAGCCAGGACGAACTGCGCATCGCGGCCGTCAACCGGTTCTGCGCAATGCTCGGCACGGTTGCGGGCAATCTGGCGCTGACGCTCGGCGCCGAAGGCGGCGTCTATATCGCCGGCGGCATCGTCCCTCGGCTGGGCGAACGCTTCACGCGGTCCGATTTCCGACGCCGCTTCGAGGCCAAGGGCCGCATGCAGCCCTATCTGGCGCGTATCCCAACCTTCGTCATCACCCATCCGAAGCCGGCCTTTGTCGGGCTGGCGCGGTTGCCCGATGCTTGACGGAGCGCCGCACCGGCCCTATTTCCGGACAAGACGGGCAGCCGCACCGCCAGGATGTTCTCCGGAAAGATGACGAGCGTGATCGCGAAATTTGCCTTGGGACAGATCGTCCGCCACCGGGTCCACCCGTTCCGGGGCGTCGTCTTCGACATCGATCCGGTCTACAGCAATGGCGACGAATGGTACGAGAGCATCGCCACGAACCGGCCGCGCAAGGATCAGCCCTGGTACCATCTGCTGGCCGAAAGCGCCGACAAGACCTATTACACGGCGTATGTGTCGGAACAGAACCTGCTGCCCGACGAAACGGCGACGCCGGTTCAGCATCCTGATATCGCCGAGCATTTCGGTGAATTCGGTGCCGGCGCCTATGCCTCGCGCCGCTCGATGAACTGACGCGCCGTCAGCGCGACCAGCCGCGGATCGCATTCGAGACCAGGGTCGGTCCGCGGTCGTCGATATTGGACACGGCCGTTGCATCGACCCAGCCGGTCGCTGGGTCGATGCAACGCCGGTGGGCGGTGTCGAGCAGGCGGCGACGGCCGACGCAATCATCCCGACGCTCAAAATGCGGATCGACGCCGCCTTCGTCATCTTCCCGTCTCCCTAAGCCCTGGACCTCTCCAAAGGTCAGCGGCCGTGGAAGCCGCCATTTCCGCCGTGGAACCCACCACCGTGGAACCCGCCGCCATGAAACCGCCCCGGCCCCCATGCCCGTGGCCCCAGCCGCCGAAGCCGCGATGCCCGAAATGGCCGCCCCCCCAAAAGCCGCCATAGAAGCCGCCGTAATAGGGCCAATACCCATCGCCCCAATAATCGGCGTCGGCATACGGAGAGCCATAGCCATAGCCGTAAGCGTAGCTGGAGCTATAGACCGGCGCGTAGCAGCCGGTGCCCGGCGCAGCCGGAGCGCCCGGCACGGGAGCCCCGGGCTGGGCCGCGCCCGGCGCAGAACCATCCGGCGCCGGCGCGCCGGCCGCAGCCGGCGGGCACGGCACCGGGTAATAGGCATAAGGCTGATCCGCCGGCACGGCACAGGCCGTGAGGGCAAGCGCCGAGGCCAGGGCCGCCGCCTGGGCGCCACGCCGGAGCGCGGCAGGTATCCCCGTCGCGAAGGGCCCGGTGAAGCGGCCGGCAGGTTCATCTTGAGGTTCGTCATGACTTTCACATCCACTTCCCGATCCGATCGCCTCGCCCACAGCGCCCGCCCCGATCGGCGACGACCGGGGCGGGGCGGGATCGATTTGCCGGGTCGTTGGGGGGGAGAATGGCCCGGCAAATCAATTCACGGCGCAACCATCCCTGCGCCAAGCCGCTACCCCTGGTTTTCGGTCCAACGGCGCGCATCGCCCGGCGCGGCCCCGGTCGGACGCTGCGAAGGTCCGATCCAGGTGGCCGGAACAGCTCCGGCCTTCATTGCATATGGGGACGGGAACACGGCGGCCAATACGGCGAAATATAAAGTTTGCTTAACCTCAGGCCGACGAGCACGACAACCTCTCGCCCGCTTGGTGCCTGTGAAAATATTGCCGCAGGCTCCGTTCGTCAGTGGAACGGGCGTCCCGCCCGCCTTGCCGGCGCAAGTCGGCAATCACCCATCGCGCGACAGGCTATGCCGGCTAGTCGCCGGCAGGCGGGCGAGGACGCCCGCCCCACTTAAGAACAGAGCTTTCGCGTGCTTGCACAAGCACTTGTCGGGCGAGGGTTCATACAGCCCGGCATCATGGAAAGGGCAACGCGCCTTTCCCGACCGGCTTCTGCAGCGAATAGAGCGACTGGCCCTTCACGTAATCGTCGAGCACGCCGAAGACCGTATAGTCGAGCGCTCGTAGAAATGCAGCGCACGGTCGCCCAGCGCGGTCAGCCAGAGCGAGACTGGCGCTGCTTCGCCTCCTGCTCGGCGGCATGCATAAGCCGCGTGCCGAGGCCCTGGCCGCGCAGTGTTTCCGGGACCCAGAGCGTCTTGATGAACAGGCGGCTCCACATGACGTGACCGTCGACCCCGCCCTGTATCTGGCCCAGATCGTCGCGCAGGAAGATGGCGAAATGGGCATGCTCGGGCGAGCCCAGCCGGTTTTCCTCGAACAGGAACAGCCCGCGCTCGACGATGCCGACATCGGTCGCATTCGGATTCGGCTCGATCGAGAGGCGCAGCCGCCCGCTGCCGTCGAAATTGACCGGCGGGTAACCGGTCCGGGCGCTGTTGCCGGTCAAGACGCCCGCACTTCAAGCATTGGGATCGATCGCGGCAAGGCGGCGTTCGAGCTCGGCGAGCTTGCCTTCGAGCCGGCCGATCTTGTCCTGCTGCGGGTTTGACGGCGCATGGCGGCGCGGTTCGACATGCGCCTCGCCTGGATGCGCCACCGCCTCGACCGGTTCGCCGGCTTCGAGCGCGATCAGCCGGCGCGAAGCGCGCAGCGCGTTGTAGAGCTTGTCGCCTTGCATCAGCCCGCGGATATGTTCGACCACCTCGGCCGCTTCGGGCACCGCCGCCTGGTGGCGATCGAGCAGCGAGTAGGCGATGTTCTCCCACTCCTCGCGGTTGTCGCCGAAGAGATAGGCGTTCTGCACCGCGTAATAGACTTCCTTGGCCGGGCTGTTCGCCTCGGCGTGAGTCAGCACGTCCTTGTCGCGCAGGACATTGGCCGTGTTGTGCACGGTCAGGGTGACATTGGTCGAGCCGCTGTTCTGAATCACCGCGCCGTTGATGATGACCTTGGCGCCGGCCGGAAACGGGATGGACAGAGGCATGGGCTCTCCTGAGCGGGACGCGAAACTGCAGGAGCGCAGCTTAACAGGATTTTCCGGCGCATGCGCGGGTCACGAAGGGCTGCAGAGTCGCGGCAAGTTCCGCCCGGACGGGTCTTTTCAACCCGGCAGATTCTGCCGGCCGCGTCATTCCCGTCTCCGCGAAGAGAACGCAAGCCGCTGATTCTACAGGCGAGTTTTTTTGGCACAGCTCCTGCGACGTGCTTGCCGAGACTTTCCGCCCGATGGAGGCACCCCATGAGCTTGTTCGCTGCCCTGACCACGGCCATCACCGGCCTGAACGCCCAGCAAGATGCTATCGGCAATATTTCCGACAACATCGCCAATTCCCAGACGATCGGTTTCAAGGGGATCGGCACCAACTTTGAAAACCTCGTCACGGAATCGACGCCGTTCCTGAACGAGCCCGGCGGCGTCGTCGCCAATCCGCTCTATGAGAACAGCATCGCCGGCAATCTGACGCCGTCGCAATTCACAACGAATCTGGCGATCTCCGGCCAGGGCTTCTTCCAGGTCAAGGCACCGCCTGCCGCCACCTCGGCCGGCCAGGCGCCGAATTTCTCATCGCAGAATCTCTATACCCAGGCCGGCGATTTCACGGTCAATGCCCAAGGCTTTCTGGTCAACGGTGCCGGCTATTATCTGACCGCCTACCCCGTCAACCCGCAAACGAACGTGACCGACACCTCCCAGACCGTGCCGGTACAGATTTCACAACTGGTCGATGCCCCCGAGCAGACACGGAACGTGAATCTGTCTGCCAACATGCCGTCTTCCTATCCGCTCGACACCGATCCCAACTATACGGCTCCGCCGCCGATTACGGAGCAGATCTTCGACGCGAATGGCGCAACACAGACCGAGACGATCCAGTTGGACCATACCGGCGCCAATACCTGGAATGCGACGATTACGGACGGCAACCCTGCCGATGCCGCGACCGTGACGCTGACGTTCGGCGACGGGACCACCGGTCCGGCCGGCACCTTGATCGGTGTCTCCTCGGCCAGTGGCAACGTCACGACCCCCGCAACCCCGCAGGCAGCTGGCAGCGCCGCAAATTTCTCGATCGTCCAGAATTTCGGTGCGGGCGCGCAGACGGTCAGCTTCAACATGGGCACCTTCGGCACGAACTCGAGCGTCACCCAATTCGCCGATTCTTCCAACCAGGTCTCGTCGACGGTCACCCAGGACGGTGTTCCGCGCGGCTCGTTCGAGAACGTCTCGATCGACCTGAATGGCTTCGTCGACGTCAACTACACCAACGGCCAGACCAAGGCGTTCTATCAAAGTCGCCGTCGCGCAGTTTCAACGATCCGGACCAGTTGCAGCGGCTGCAAGGCTCGGCCTTCAGCACCACGATCGACAGCGGTGCCGCGGAAATCAACCCACCTGGAGTCAATGGCGGCGGCACGATCTCTCCCAGCACGCTGGAGGAGTCGAATGTCGACATCGCCACGCAGTTCACGCAGCTGATCACGGCGCAGCAGGTGTATTCGGCCAATTCCAAGGTCATCACCACGGCCGACCAATTGCTTTCGACCGTCATCAACCTGATCCAGGGCTGATGGCGGGGTTTGACTGATCGGAGACGGGGCGATGTCGCTCTTTGCAATTCTCAATTCGGCAGCCAATTCTCTGCTCAACACGCAGACGCAGATCGGCACCGTCTCCGACAACATCGCCAATTCCAACTCGACGGGCTATGTCGCGCGCAACGCGAACCTGACCGAGTCGGACCCGCAGGCCGGCGGCCTCGATACCGTGCAGATCACGCGCGCGGTGAATACGGCGCTGCAGCAGGAATTGCTCCAGCAGAATTCGAGCACGGCGAATCAGAGCTTCATCAACAATATCTACAACCAGCTCGAGCAACTCGACGGCTCCTCGACCGGCACCCCCAGCCTGGTTTCTGCAATGCAGAATTTCACCTCGGCATTTCAGGCGCTGCAGGCGACGCCGGAATCGGCGACCGCACAGCAGGCTGTGATCCAGGCCGGCGAAGGGCTGGCACAGACCGTCCAGACCATCGCGGGCGGCGTTCAGTCGATGATCACGCAGACGCAGCAGCAGACCTCGACCGACGTCAATACCCTCAACACCACCCTCGCTTCGATCTCAACGCTCAACAATCAGATCGTCGCGGCGAAAGGTGCCGGCCAGTCGACCGCGGCGCTGCAGGATGCGCTCGACAGCGACATCCAGACTGTCTCGAGCCTCGTGCCGGTAAAGGCAACCTTCGCCGATAACGGCACGGTACAGCTCTCGACGCCACAGGGCGTCCAACTGGTCGGCGTCACGGCCGCGAGCTTCGCCTTCAACGCGTCGACCGACACGATCTATGCCGCGAACGACCCGACCCAGACCTCGCTCAACGGCAGCTTCTCGGGCGGGCAGATCGGCGCCGAGATCTCGGCGCTCGATACAAGCCCGAGCGCGGTCGCCTCGCAGAACCCCGGTTCGGCGCCGTTTCAGAAGGTGCTCGATCAGCTCAATACCTTCGTCGACCAGTTCTTCGCACCCACGCCGCCCGGCCCGGCAACCGCGTTCCAGGCAGCTTACAACAATGCGACGCCGGTCAATGCCGGCGAACAGGCATCCGATTTCTTCACCATCAGCAATTTCGGCGCGACGCCGAACGACGATGTCTCCGGCTTCCAGGTCAATCCGGCGCTAGTCAACGGCACGGCCACGGTGAAGCAATCCGCGGCCTCGACAGTCGTCGCCCAGCTGGTCGCGAACACCAACAGCTTCAGCTCGGACGGCGTCACCGCCAGCAACACGACCTATGTCGGCATCGCCGAGGCGATTGCCAGCAACCAGACGCAGCGCGCCCAGCAGGCGCAGAGCAGCCAGCAATCCGCCGCGGCCGCGCTGACCACGACCCAGACCGCCTATCAGAACGCCACCGGTGTCAACGTCAATACGGAGCTGTCGCAGTTGATCGTGCTGCAGAACACCTATGGCGCCTCGGCCAAGGTGCTCTCGGTCGTTCAACAGCTGTTCACAGCGCTGGATGCCGCTGTCGGCGCCACCGCAGGTTAAGGAGGCGCATC
>JBBCHB010000033.1:0-57741 GCA_037200015.1 Aliidongia sp.
ATGAAGCCGCAGCGCCGTTCGGTGCATTGGACCTTCCGGCCGAACAAGGCGCGGACCTTCCGGCCGAACAAGGCGCGCGTCGTCTATCAGCCGCTCGGCGTGGTCGGCATCATCTCGCCCTGGAACTACCCGCTGATGCTGTCGCTGTCGCCTATCTGCGACGCGCTTTCGGCCGGCAACCGGGTCATGCTGAAGCCCTCGGAGCTCACACCGCGCGTCTCGGCTCTGCTTAAGCTGATGATCGAGGAGGTCTTCGCCGAGGATCAGGTCGCCGTCGTGCTGGGCGGTCCGGACACCGCGCAGGCGTTTTCGGCCCTGCCCTTCGACCATTTGCTGTTCACCGGCTCGACCGCGGTCGGACGCCATGTCATGCGCGCCGCGGCCGACAATCTGACGCCGGTAACGCTGGAACTCGGCGGCAAGTCGCCGGTCGTGGTCTGCCGCGACTATCCGCTGAAGAAGGCGGCGCGCACTATCGCCATCGGCAAATATCTCAATGCCGGCCAGACCTGCATCGCGCCGGATTACGCGCTGGTGCCGCTCGATCTGGCCGAGAGCTTCGCCGAGGCCTTCCTGGCCGAGACACGCAGCCTGTACCCGACCATCGCCGGCAACCCGGATTACAGCTCGATCGTCAGCGACCGGCATTACCGCCGCCTGGTCGGGCTGGTCGACGGCGCCCGCGCCGCCGGGGCGCGAGTGCTGCAGCGCGAGGATGCCGGCGCCGCAGCCGAGCGCAAGCTGCCGCCGACCGTGCTGCTGAACACCACGCGGACATGCCGGTGATGCAAGAGGAGATCTTCGGGCCGATCTGCCGGTCGTGCCTTATGGCGACCTCGACCAGGCGATCCAGCTGATCAATCGCGGGCCGAAGCCGCTGGCGCTCTATTGCTTCTCGAACGACCATGCCGTGGTCGAAGGCGTGCTGAACCGCACCAGCTCCGGCGGCGTCACCGTCAACGGCACGCTGATGCATGTGGCCCAGGACGATTTGCCGTTCGGCGGCGTCGGCCCCAGCGGCATGGGCGCCTATCACGGCCATGACGGCTTCATGCGCCTGTCCCATGCCCGGTCGGTGTTCGAGATCAGCCGTTTCAGCTCGCTCGACCGGCTCGCGCCGCCCTATGGCCGCTTCTTCAAGTTCGTCACCGGTTTGCTGCTCGGGAAATAGGCCAATAGGCGGTTTTGTAAGCGGTTGCAGGCACTCCATCGATATGATGTAGTCGAGATCTTCCACCGCAGATGCGAGGAGATCTCCCGTGCCGAAACGGAGTTCAGGCGCGTACGCCCTTGCCGCGTTCGCCGCCGCCCTTGTTGTGACCGACGCGCCTCCGGCCGCCGCCGCTTCGCCCAAGATCGTCATGACCAGCGAGCGCATCCCCTCCGGCGATCCGGGGATCGAGCTCTATATGCGCGAAAAACATCCGGCCGGGATGACGCATTTCGACGCCAGCCACACCTTGCTCTTCGTCCATGGCGCGACCTATCCGGCGGAAACCTCCTTCGATCTGCCGCTCGACGGCGTCTCGATGATGGATTGGCTGGCCGCGCGCGGCTTCGATGTCTGGCTGGTCGATATCCGCGGCTACGGCCTGTCCACCCGCCCGCCCGAAATGGACCAGCCGCCCGAGGCCAATCCGCCGCTGGTCGACACCGCGACCGCGTCGCATGACGTCGGCATGGCGGTCGAGCACATTCTGGCCAAACGGCATCTCCAGAAGCTCGACCTGATGGGCTGGTCTGGGGCACCTCGATCATGGGGCTCTACACCTCCGAGCATGACGACAAGGTCAACCGGCTGTGCTCTACGCGCCGCAATGGGTGCTCGATCCGCTGCCGCCGGCGCCGTCCGACACGCTCGGTGCGTATCGGCTGGTGACGCGCGCGGCGACCAAGGAGAGATGGGCTGAACGGCGTGGCGCCGGACCAGCAAGCCGCCCTCATTCCGCCCGGCTGGTTCGACCAATGGGCCGATGCGACCTTCGCGACCGACCAGATCGGCGCCAAGCAGAACCCGCCGGTGCTGCGCGCGACCAACGGCGTGACGCAGGACAGCCGGACCTATTGGCGCGCCGGCAAGCCGCTCTACGATCCCGGCAAGATCACCGTGCCGGTGCTGATCATCCATGCCGAATGGGACGCCGATCTGCCGAGCTACCAGTCACACGGCTATTTCGCGGCGCTGACCAGCACGCCCTGGAAGCGCTTCGTCGAGATCGGCCAGGGCACGCATACGGTCATGATGGAAAAGAACCGGATGCAGCTCTTCGACGGCGTCGCGGATTTCCTGCAGGAAGCGGAACCGCTGCGGAAATAGTCCCGTCAAGCGCCGCGCCGCTCAGTCGTTATCCGGGCGGCGCGGCGCCGAGGCAGGATCGAAGGCGGCCTGGTAGAGGCTGCGGAACTGCGCGATCCGGGCGGCGCGAACGTCGGGGTTGTAGACCGACCAGGGCTCCGCCGCCTTCAGCAACGGCACGGCCTGCACCAGCACCGTACGGAAATTCGCCAGCGCCTTGCCGGCCGCATCGAAATTGCCGGCTGCCGCCGCGGTGCCGACGGCGTGGAGTGCCAGCACCGCCTCCTTGAGCGCGCCGCGCGCCTTGGCGCGTTCTTCCTTGCCGTCGGTTACGGTCGCGTCCTTGCGCTCCGGAAAGCCCTCGGCGAAATCGCGTAGCTCACCGCCGACCGTGTCCTGCGTCATCGCCCACGATGGCGGCGTCATGCGCCGGATCGCCGTGTCGAGCACGCTCGTGAAATCCTTGATCTCCTTGAGCCGGCTATCGACATCGTCAGGCACGAAGGCGTCCTGCCCGTCGCCCACAGCCTTCAGATAGGCGACCAGATCCTGCCGGTCTGCGCCGTAAGACCGAGATAGAACAGCCGGTCGAAATGGACGACGACTTCTTCGTAGCTGCCGTAGCGGCCATCGTGGAAATAGGGCGCGCTGAAATTCGCGTTGAGCAAAGTCGGCGTCTTGAACATCCCGCGGGTGCCGACATCGTGCTGCTGGTGATCGGTAAAGGCGCTCGATGGATTATGGCAGCCGGCACAGCTGAGATTGGGATCGTTCTTGAACGGCTTGGAGAACAGCGCCTGGCCGCGCTTTTCGGACTCGGTCGCCATGCCCTTGAGCTTACCGTTCAGATCCAGCCTCGGATGGGGATGAAATCTATGTCCTGAACATAGGAGACGACGGCATCGAGATCTCGGGTGACGGTTCGGGCCCGGAGAATTCGTTGACGATGACGTTGCGCACGAAATCACGCAGCGACGCCATGCGGCCGTCATGCCCGTAAGGCCCCAGATAGCGCGCGCCGCGCAGGCTGGGGATCGTCACCGCATCCAGGATGCCGTTATCGGCCTTGGGATTGAACAGCGGCCCGGTCGTATCGAAGGTGCCCGGCACGATCGACATGCCGGTGACGAACAGGCGCGGATTGCCGGCGCCGTTGACGTGGCAGTATCGCAGCTGATCCCCGCCTGCCGCGCGGCGCCGCCAAGCAGCGACGGCGCGCTGAACGCCATGTCGCCCAGGCGCACCATGTAGGACTGTTGCCCTGGATCGCCTCGGAATGGAAAATCTCGCGCGGCTGCTGGCTCGAGGCTTCGTCGTCGAGTTCGCTGCCGGCGGGCAGGATGCCGCTATTGCCGCCGAATTCCGCCGGGCGGCGGGCGCAGCAACCGCGAGAGCAACCAGAAACGCAACGGCAGGATGGCGCGGATCAGACCGGGCATGACGCATCAATCTCCGAGATTGGGCTTGGCGAGCCCGAGCGCCGGCGCCGCGGCCTGCAGCGTGGCGGCCAGATCCTCGCTGGCGCCGAGCAGCGCATCGGCATCGAGGCTCTTCAGATCCGGCACCTTCAGGATCGACGCGAGATGGTCGATATCCTTCTGCACCGTGACGTCGAGCGCGGCGGCCTTGGCCTTGAGCCGGGCGGCGAAGACCAGGCGATACGCCGTGCGGATACCATCCAGATTGGCCGCCATGTCGGCGATCGACGTGCCGGCGAATTGCGACTCGCCGCCATCCGCCTGTTCTCGCCGACTCATAAGCGAGCTTAACAGTGCCGTTGAGCAGGCCTTGCTGGGTTATGGTCAGGGTCTTCAGGCGCTGATCGAACTCGGTAAGGTTCTTCACGAGATCGTCGGCCTGGGCCAGCGCATCGGTCTGATGGGCGCCGAACAGCCGGGCCTCGACGGCGTGGAAGCCGGTCTTGCCGTTCGGCAGGAATCGATGGCGTCGTCAAGCTCCGGAAAGAACTCGTCGGTGATGACCTCGGCCTGCTCCCAACCGGCGCGGGCGCCGAGCCAGGCTTTCTGAGCGCCGGCCAGATCGTGGGCAGCGATCCGGTCGCGCATCGCCTTGGCGCCGGCCAGGCTCTCGGCAATGCCCTTGGCGACGAAGGGTTTGAATTGCGCGATGCCCGGATCGACCGGCGCTGAAGCGGCCACGGTCAGGACGGCGAGGCCGACCCAGCCGGCACTACGAAGCATGCGGATGAAATCGGCGCGGCAAAACCTGTTCAAGGCACATCCCCTGGCCAAACCGACAGGCCGCGCACTCGATAGCCGAGTCGCGACGACCGGGAGTTAGCCAGCAATATTTTGCAGTTTTATGATAGGCGCGCCGAGTTTTCGCCCGCTCCCCGCGATGCAGCCGCGCAGATTTCGACTTCACCGAGATTTGAAGGAGTTGCATCGGACTGCGGACCACCACCACGAAACCGTCATATTTCCAAAACGAAAGCGCAATCGCGCTCTCTAACGTCCAGAACCGCTCGCTGAGCACCATTCCGATTCACGGGGCGGTTGGGGAGTCGCGGCGGGCCGACCGTCGGATTCGGAACGAGTACAGTTCGAACCGATCGCCCGCACCGAGATTCATACGCCTTCTGACGTTCCACGGGGGAAAACGTGAACCACGTATCGCACAATCGCGGCGGCAAACTGCTCGCCGCTCTCGCGCTCGGCACGGCGCTCGCCACCGGCTGCGTCACGCCTGGTTATGCCGGCAGCGCCGACACGACCACGCCGATCAAGCATGTCGTCGTGATCTTCCAGGAGAACGCCTCCTTCGATCACTATTTCGGGACCTACCCGATCGCCGCCAACCCGCCGGGCTCGCCGACCTTCTTCGCGGCCCTCGACACGCCGACGATCAACGGCATCACCGCCGTCGGTCCGACGGGCGGCCCGGGCAGCGCCCAGGGTCAAGGTGCGTTGCTCGACCTCAACACCAACGGCACGCAGCCCTTCCTGCTGAGCCGCGCCAATGCGCTGACCTGCGACCAGAACCACGCCTACACGGCCGAGCAGCAGGCGGTCGACGCCGGCACGCTCGACGCGTTCGGCCTGCCCTCGGGTTCGGGCGGCACCTCGGCGACCGGCCTCGGCTGCCAGGACGCCAACGGTAACAACATCCCCGGCTTCGCGATGGGCTACTTTGACGGCAACACCGTCACCGCCCTGTGGAACTACGCCCAGAACTACGCGATCAACGACAACTCGTTCGGCACGACCTTCGGTCCGTCGACCCCGGGTGCGATCAACCTGATCTCCGGCCAGACGCACGGCATTGTTGCCGGCGCGCCCTTCACCAATGCCCAGATGGTCGCCGCCGGCATCGCGGTTCCGGACGGCCTGGGCGTCGGCTTCACGCTGATCAGCGACAACAACTCCAACCTGGACGATTGCGGCTCGCCGACTGCCGGCATCAGCTTCACCGACCCGAATTTCCCGAACAAGAATGTCGGCGACCTGCTGAACGCCCAGGGCGTCACCTGGGGCTGGTTCGGCGGCGGCTTCAAGCCGACCGCTGCCGCTTCGGGTTCTACCCCGGCCGTCTGCGGCTCGACCAGCACCGGCCATCCGGGCGTGACGGTGCCGCCGCCGGGCGCCACTGCGGCGCAGATCCACAATCAGATCGCCGACTACAACGCGCATCACTCGCCGTTCCAGTATTACGCCAGCACGGTGAACCCGCATCACCTGCCCTTCAGCTCGGTGGCGGCGATCGGCACGACCGATCAGGCCAATCACCAGTATGACCTGAACGACTTCTTCACCGCGCTGAACGCCGGCAACGTGCCCGCCGTGTCCTACCTCAAGGCCAAGGACATCAACGACGGTCACCCGGGCAACAGCGAATCCGACGCGCTGTCGGAGCAGGCTTTCCTCGTGAACACGATCAACGCGATCATGCAAGCATGAGGACATCTGGCAGAGCACGGCGATCATCATCGCCTGGGACGACTCCGACGGTTACTACGACCACGTCACCGGTCCGCTGGTGAATGCCTCGGCCTCCGCGGCCGACGCGTTCCAGGGTGCCGGAAAATGCGGTACGCCGGTCGCCGGTGCCTTCCAGGGCCGTTGCGGCTACGGCCCGCGCCTGCCTCTGGTGGTCATCTCGCCCTTCGCCAAGAAGAACTTCGTCGATCACAACCTGACCGACCAGACCTCGGTTCCTGCGCTTCATCGAAGAGAATTGGAGCCTCGGCTTCATCGATGGGCCGAAGGCGCCGCCGGCCGGCACCGGTTCGTTCGACCGGTATGCGGGTCAGCTCAACGGCATGTTCGACTTCACGACGACCACGCCGGCTCCGGCCGTATTCCTCGATCCGACGACCGGCGAGAACACCGGTCTCTGATCGATACAGAGTAGCGTTTCGAGGCACGCCCGGCTCACCAGAGCCGGGCGTGTTTCGTTTCAGCTCGACGTGCCGCCCGAGAGCAGCGCTTCCACCTTCGTTCCGTTCGGGCTGCCGAGTCCGGTGCAGGCATCCCAACCCTTGCTGGCGGCGAAAGTGCCGTTATTCCCCTGCGTGATGTCGGTGAAGGCCGAAGGCGAGCTGTAGAGCTTGGCATTGACGAACCCGACCGGCGTGCCTGCCGCCTCGTTGATACGGGCGATCAACCCGGCCCAGAGCGGGGCGACCGCGCTGGTGCCACCGATCACCGTATCGCCATCGTCGATCCGCACCTTGTAGCCGGTCTCCGGATCGGCATCGCCGCAGACATCCGGAACGCCGCGCATCGCCAGCGCCTGAGCGCCACCCGCCGTCAGCGCGGTGCTCAGCCCTTCCTGCCAGGCCGGCAGCGCGAACACCGTGCTGACGCCGCCACCGCCCGCACCGCCCGACGCTCCGTCGTTCCAGACGGTTTCGGCCGTGATCTTCGTCCCCAAGGTCTTGATGCTCGTACCGCCGCAAGCGAGGGCATGCGGGCTCGAAGCCGGGAAATCGACATTGTCGCCGGTCGCACCGTCGCTCGAACCGCCATCGCCGAGGCGACGCAGATCGTGACGCCAAGCGTCGCCGCAGCCTGGAACGCCGAATCGAAGCCGGTCAGCGATTGCTGGGTCCAGGAGGATTCCGGGCCGCCCCAGCTGATCGAGACGACCGAGGGCTTGTTGGTCGCGTCGTGGATCGCCGTGGTGATCGCGTCGAGGAAGCCGGCATCGGTATTGGGCGCGAATAGACCACGATATGAGCCTGGGGTGCTATGGCGCCGACCACTTCGATATCGAGCATGACCTCGCCATCCGGTCCATCGGCGCTGCCAGTCGGCTTGTTCTTGGCCTTGTCGACCGACACGACCGTGACCTTCGGCTCGGGGCTGATGCCCAGTCCGGAGAAATAGGTCTTGAGATCGGCCGCCTTCTCGCCGCCACCCAACTCGATGATGGCGACACATTGCCCTTTTCCGGTGCCGGTCGGGAAATCATAGAACTGGGCAATCTGCAGCGGCGTGTAGGACGTGGCGGCTGCGGCGCGCCGGCGGAAATGCGCCTTCGCCGCCGGCCGATTGTCCAGGCCCAGCACCGCTTCGACGACGCCACGGAGTTCTTCCGGCAGATGGATGCTGCCGACCCGGCCGCGATAGGAACCGGCCGATGGTCGAAGCGCTGCAGATCGACATCGAAGGCAGCATTGAACTGCACCACCGTGCCTGAAAGCACCACCGTGCGGCGTCCCGACATGCTCCTCGACACCGACAGCCCGTGCCCGGCGGCAAATTGCTTCACGGCCGCGATATCAGCCGTCGAGGCGCCGAATTCCCGGTCGAACGCCTCATGCGAGAGATGCGGCGCCGGACGGCCGCCGCGCGCCAGATCCCTGGCCCGTGACGCCAGTTCCGCCGCGTGACGGCGCCGGACCAGGACACTGACCTCCAGCTGTTCACCGGGATCAGCCTTGCCGGCCGGCGTCGCGCCCGGCATCGGTTGACGTTCACTGCCTGCCAGCGGAACTTTCGCCATGTTGAGGCCCCCTTTCACCAGAGTCGACGTGCAATGCCACCGATAGCGCGGAGCTGTTCGACGGCAACTAATTTACGCTTGTCGGTAGTGTCCCGTTGCGTGACAAATGATCGTCCGAGCAGGCATCGGCGTTTCCAGTCGATCGAAAGGATCTCATGACCAGGTCTTTCTTGGCCATCGCCTCTGTTGCCTTCTGGCCGCCTGCACCACCACGCCGATCCCTATCCGGGCGCCGACTGGCGCAGCTTCCACCATCGCGGTCCGGCTGGTCCGAGGCCGGGTTGGCCGCGGCGAAGAGCGTGTCCGACGAGATCGGCTCGACCGCGTCGTCGTCGTGCAGCACGATGCGATCGTCGCGTCCTGGGGCGAGATCGACGCCGATCTGCCGTTGAACTCGATGCGCAAGAGCTTGCTCGGCGCCCTGATTGGCCGGGCGTGGCGGAGCACAAGCTCGATCTCGAATCGACGGTCGAACAGCTCGGCATCGACGATACCCCACCGTTGACGGTGGAGGAGAAGCAGCGACGTTGCGCGACCTGCTCGAAGCGCGTTCCGGCATCTATCACGGCGCCAATTACGAGACGGCCGAGATGGCAGCGACCCGCCCGCCGCGCGGCAGCCACACCCACGGTACGTTCTGGTACTACAACAACTGGGATTTCAATGCGCTCGGCGCGATCTACGAAAAGGCCGAGGGCGCGACAGCGTTCGATGCCTTCGACCGGCAGATCGCACAGCCGCTCGGCATGCAGGATTTCGATCCGGCCCGATGCCGTTATTCGGGCGGTCCGGATTCGGTCTACCCGGCCTATCTGTTCTCCGCTTCGGCGCGCGACCTGGCGCGGTTCGGCCTGCTCTATCTGCGGCACGGGCGCTGGCGCGACCGGCAGATCGTCCCGGAGCAATGGGTCGCGGACAGCACGAAATCCTACTCGACCTCGAATTTCGGCCCCGGTTACGGCTATCTATGGTGGATCGCCCTGCACAGCCCGATCCTGGCGCCCGACAGTTCTTTCGCCTGGGGTCATGGCGGCCAGTTCCTCTTCGTGATCCCATCGCACGACATGGTCGTGGTGCACCTTGCGCGCCAAAGACCTGGACAGCCCGCCGTCACCTATCAGCAGGTCTCCCGCCTGCTGGCCCAGATCTTGGCCGCGGCGCCGGGTGACCCCAACATCCCCGATCTCACGCCGCGGTAAACCCGCCATCGATCACCATCTCGGCCCCGGTGATGAATTTCGATTCGTCGGAGGCCAGGAACACGGCCAGCGCCGCGACCTCGTCCGGTTCGCCGACCCGGCCCATCGGCACGCTCTTCGCCAACCCGGCCTGCAGCTTTTCATTATCGATCCCGGCCATCGTCATACCGGTCAGCATCGGCGTGTTGAAGAAGACCGGATGGATCGAATTGCAGCGAATCTTGTCGCCACGCCGGGCCAGATCGATCGCGACCGATTTGGTCAGCAGGCAGACCGCGCCCTTGGTCGCGCTGTAGCCGGTCATCGGCGGCGCCGCGACCAGCCCGGCGACCGAGGACAGGTTGATGATCGAGCCGCCGCCGGCGGCGCGCAGATGCGGGATGCCGTATTTGCAGCCGAGGAACACGCCGTCGACATTGATCCGCGTCATCCAGCGGAAATCCTCGAGCGAGGTCGTCTCGACCGTGCCGGTGGTCGCGACGCCGGCATTGTTGACCAGCACATCGAGCCGGCCGAGCCGGGCCACGGCTTGATCCAGCATAGCGATCCACTGCGCCTCTTCCGAGACGTCGAGCGGCAGGAAGAAGGCATTGGCGATGCCGGCTGCGGCCGCCTCGCCCTTGGCCGTGTCGCGGTCGGTCATGGCGACGCTGGCTCCTTCGGCGCTGAACGCCCGAGCCATGGCGAGCCCCAGTCCCGAGGCGGCGCCGGTGATGAAGCAGGTCTTGCCGGCGAGTCGGAGCGGGCGGGAATCGGTCATGCTGTAGGAAGCCTGTAGTTCGAGAAATCGTCACGCAGCCTGGTCTTGAGAATCTTGCCGGTCGCGGTATGCGGGATCTGCTCGACCGCGACGACATCGTCGGGCAGCCACCATTTCGCGACGCGCCCAGCGAGGAAGCCCAGGATCGAGGCCTTGTCGAGATCGCGGTCCGGCCGGAGCACGACGACGAGCAGCGGCCGCTCATCCCATTTCGGATGATGCACGCCAATCACCGCGGCCTCGGCCACGTCGGGATGGCCCATGGCGGCATTCTCCAGATCGATCGAGCTGATCCACTCGCCGCCGGATTTGATGACGTCCTTGCTGCGGTCGGTGATGCGCATATAGCCATCGGGATCGATCGAGCAGACATCGCCGGTCTTGAACCAGCCCGCCTCGTCGAAAGCCGCGGCGCTCGCCGCCTCGTCCCGGAAATAGCCCGAGATGATCCAGGGGCCGCGGACATGGAGATCGCCGACGGCCATGCCGTCATGCGGCAGGACATTGCCCGCGCCGTCGACGATCTTGAGATCGACCATCGGCATCGGCCGGCCCTGGCTGGCGCGGACCGAGCGGCGGATCTCGTCCGGCGCCGTGTCGTGCTTCTTCTTCAGGGACGCCACAGTGCCGAGCGGGCTCATCTCGGTCATGCCCCAGGCATGCAATACCTTGACACCGTAAAGCCGGTCGAAAGTCTCGATCATCGCCGGCGGCACGGCCGACCCGCCGATCACCAGCCGCTTGATGCCGGAGAAGCCGCGGCCAGTCTCCTCGGCATATTTCAGCGCACCGAGCCAGACAGTCGGCACCGCCATAGAGATGGTGACGCCTTCATCCTCGAACAGCGTGCACAGGCTCTCGCCGTCGAGATGCTGGCCCGGCAGCACCAGCTTGCAGCCGGCCATGGCCGAGGAATAGGCGGTGCCCCAGCCATTGACATGGAACATCGGCACGACCGGGCACAGGCAATCGGTCGCCGACAGCGCCAGCGCGTCGGCCGAGATCGCGCCCAAGGCGTGCAGGATCGTCGAACGATGGCTGTACAGGGCGCCCTTCGGATTGCCGGTCGTGCCGGAGGTGTAGCAGAGCGACGATGCCGTCCGCTCGTCGAATACCGGCCAGTCGAATTCCGTCGTCTCGGCCGCGATCAGCTCCTCGTAGCACAGCACGTTCGGCAGGCTCGTCTCCGGCATCCGATCGCGCGGCGCCAGGATCACGAAATGGCGTATGGTTTCCAGTTCGGCGGCGCAGCCTTCAGCCGCTTCGACGAAGCTCGGATCGAGGAACAGGATGCGGTCCTCGGCATGATTGGCCATGTAGCGGATCTGGTCGCGGAACAGCCGCGGATTGATCGTGTGCATCACCGCGCCGATGCCGGAAATGCCGTAATAGAGCTCGAAATGGCGATGCGTGTTCCAGGCCATGGTCGCGACCCGGTCGCCGGGTTCGACGCCGAGCCGCTGCAAAGCCTTCGCCACCTGCCGCGCCCGGTCGCGCGCCGCTGCAAAGCTATAGCGATGCAGGTAGTGGTCGAGCTCGCGCGAGACGATCTCGGTATCGCCATGGAAGCGGGCCGCCTGCTCGATCAGCGCCGAGATCAGCAACGGGCGATCCATCATCATACCGAACATGCCCAGGCCCCTCCCCGGCCGTTTTTTCGCGTTGGATCCGATCGTTATCGAAATCGCCGCATTCTGGCAATGCGCGGGGTGCTCCGCTCGATTCGGCCGTCACTGATGGCGCAGTGATAAATCTCCCTTATCAAAGTCGCAGAATCCAGTATTGGCCTCAGCCCTCCGGGGTACCCACGTCCGAGTCCGCCGAAACAATCTCGGCACATGGAGAGAACGGAAAACTATCATGTCGACCCCTACCCTGGTGACATTCCGGCGCGCGACCTTGGCCCTCCTGGCGCTCGCCGCCATCGGTTCGACGACCGGCGCGCAAGCGGCGGCCACGATTTGGAGCCTGCCGTCCTACGTCCCTGCCGACGCGATCCTCACGGCGCCGGGCGCGCCGGCGCCGAAGCAGGTGGCGAGCGCCCCCCACAATGCCGACCACAAATCCGATCAACGCTAGGATCGGCTTGCCGCTGTGACAGTACGGCGACCGTTACGGGACGCCCCTTATCGGGCGCTCGTAGCGATCTGCCGCGCTTCCAATTCGCGTTGTAGCGGAATTTCATTTCGCTCGTAACGCGCTTTTCCCAGCCTGAAATCCTGTCGTAGCCCGCATGCGGCGGTTTGTCCGTTCCGAATTTGATGGAGCGGAACGTCATGTCCACCACGACCGCCGTGCCGGCGCGGGAGTCCCGGCTGCCCCGTGCGAAGAGCGTCGTCTTTGCCGTCATTGCGGTGATGATGCTGTATGTCATCTTCCACAATGAGCATTTCCTGGTCGATCCGACCGACCCGGTCTGGCAGCACTACAAGAGCTTCCAATGGTGGCTGCTGCCGCATGGGATCGCCGGCGCCTGCGCACTGCTGCTGGCGCCGCTGCAGTTTTCCGACCGCCTGCGCCGGCGCTTCGCCGTGCTGCACCGGACCATCGGCCGCATCTACGTCGCCGGCGTGTTCGTCCTGGCGCCGCTGGGCGTTTACATCCAGTACATCGACGAATCGCTGGGCGCGTCGCGATCCTTTACGGTCGCCACGCTGGTCGATGCCGTGCTCCTGCTGGTCACGACCTGGATCGGCCTGGCCTTCGCGCTCAAGGGCATGATCTCGCGCCACCGCCAGTGGATGACGCGCAGCTACGCCGTGGGGCTGGCCTTCTTCGAGTCCCGTTTCATCCTGGGGATCACCGGCCTCGACCAGCCGCCGGACCTTGCGGCCACCGAGATCACGGTCTGGACGACAGTGGCGCTCGCGGTGCTGGTCGGCGATCTCGCCAACCAATGGTCCGAGTTGCAGCCGGCGCGGCGCGTGGTCAAGGCGGCAATGCCGAAGGTCAGAGCCTGATCATCCGGCCTCTTCTCGGCTTAAACCGTTTCACCCGTGGCAGAGCGGCGCGCCCGAGAGATTCTGGTTCCAACGCCGCTTCCCTGTCTCGGGCGGATAGGGCCAAGTCTCGACCGCCTGCCATCCGCCCTCGCTCAACCTGAGCAACGCCGCGGCATGCGGCGGCAGGCCGAGCGTGCTGCCGTCGGTACAGGACAGGAAGGCGAGGCGGTACCCCGCCGCCTCCGCCTCGGCCGGATCGCCCGACGTGAACTCGCGCAGGTCGAGGCCGAGCCGGCGCGGCGGGGTAAAACGCAGCGCATCCATCAGCATCGTGCCGGTGCTGGTATTGTCGCCGGGCATGAGCAGGGCCAGTCGGTCGTCTGGCTGAAGCCGCGGCGCCAAATCCTGCGCCAGCGACCAGATCAGCGGCTGCGGCGGTTCCCGGTCGAAGCGCAGCCGCTGGGCGAAACCGATCGGCGCCGCCAGCATCGCCACGATCGCGATGCCGCCGGCGACGAGTCGCCACCGCGTGAAGCCGGGCCAGGCCAGTGCCGCCTCGCGCGCCGCCAGCACGAGGCCGAGCAGGACGAGCAACGCCAGATGCGTGTTGTAGCGGAAATAGGAATGCGCCTCGAGGCTCATCACCCCCGGGAAATGACCGATATAGGTCAGGACGAGGAAGCCGTTATAGAGCGCGAAGACGGCAGCGACGAGGCCGAGCACCCGCGTCGTCGCTCCGCCGTCGCCCCGCACCAGCCGGCGGAGCAGCAGCCCGATCGCGGCCAGGACGCAGGCATAGAACAGCGGCTTCTCGACCACGACCTTGAGCATGCTGCCGAAGATCGCCGGCAGATTGGCCCATTGCCATTGGGCGAAGGGCAGCGGCTTCAGCTCGCCATCGGCGAATTCGCGCAGCACATAGCCGCGCCAGACCGCATAGAGCAGCAGCGCCGGCAGGGCGGCGGCACCGAAGCCGCGCAAGGCTGAGCGCCAGCCGATGCGCGGATCGGCAGCGGCGACCAGCATGGCGCCGATGGCGGCGGCCAGGAACAGCCCGATGCCCTGTTGCTTGGTATTGACCATGGCCGTCAGCACCAGGGCCAGGATGCCCAGCATGGGCGGCCAGCGCTTGCCCTCCGCCATCTCACCCATCGCCTGGACCGCGAGCCAGCCGGCGGCCAGCAGGGTAATCGAGAGCGGCGCCTCGCCATAGCCGGCGAAGGACACGCGCGGCACGAAGCCCGGATTGAGCAGCGTCGCCAGCAGCAGGCCCAATGCCGACAGCGCCCAGCCGGGCCGGCCGGCCCCGGCCAGCACGCGCGCGAGGATCAGTCCGGCGGCCAGATGCAGCGCCACGGTGAACAGCGCCAGACCATTGGCCGCGACCCCGCCGCCGATCAGCGAGCCCAGGAACGGCACGAATTGCGTGTTGTAGGGCGCCACGGGCAGGTAGGAATAGCTGGGCGCCCCAGCCGCGGTCGGAAAGGTGGCGTGATCGACCAGATAGGCAGCGTTGGGCAGCAGATTGAGGAAGATGTCGGGCTGCGAGGCCTGCATCGTCGCGGTGATGACCAGGATCGGCACTGCCAGCACCAGCATCCGGCCGAACGCCGCCAGATCCTCGGCCCGGCGCGGCATGAGCGGACCGCCGAGCAGTGCCACCAGGGCGAAGCTAAGGGCCGGGATGCGCAGCGAGAGCGGCGTCGCGACGCCCCAGAGCGTCAGCATCAGGCAGAGCGCGCCCCAGCCGGCCAGGAACTGGATGCCCGGCCCGGCCCGGCCGCGGGTCAGCAGCCGCCCGCCCAGGATCAGAACGATGGTGGCGGCGGCGATCTGCGCCAGCCCGGTCAGATCAGAGCCCTGAGCGAACGGCAACAGCCTCGTCCTTCCTGTTTCCAACCGCCGCCTGCGCCGCGTCGAACACCGTCTCGATCGCCAGATCGGCCAGGACCGGCCGGCTCAGCACCGTGACCGAGCCGCCGCGCGGCGCACAGCGCGCCGGCTCGGAGGCGCGGGAGAACAGCACCACGACAGGATTGCCGCCGGCGGCGGCGATATGGGTGACGCCGGTATCATTGCCGATGGTGAAGGCCGCCTGGGCGGCCAGCCCGGCCAGTGCCGCCAGATCCGTCTTGCCGGTCAGGTCGATCGCCGCGGGACAGGTCGCGATGATCGTGGCGGCGATCGCCTGCTCGTTCGGCGCGCCCAGCACGACCGGGACGTAGCCGGCGGCGTGAAGCCGGCCCGCCAGCACGCCGTAATGCGCGGGCGGCCAGCGCTTGGCCAGGTGACGCGGCGAGGAGCCGGGAATCAGCAACACGAAATCCCGCCCGGCCAAAGCAGGCGGTAGCGCCTGGACCGGCACCGGACAACGCGGCAGCGGCACCGGAAAGACCCCGGCCATCAGGAGCTGCTCCGCCTGCTTGTCGATGGTGTGGCCGGCATCGCGGTCGAGGTCGGCATGCGGATGCGAGCAGCCGCGTGCAATGCCCGACCATTGCGGTCGCTGGCCGGGACGCAGCAGCCAGGCATAGAAGCTCGACCGGTCCGAAGTCTGCAGATCGTACACCCGGTCGAACCGCCCGGCGCGCAGCGACCCGCGCAGCGTTAGCCAGCCGGGGAGATCGAACAGGCGCGGCCGGCGATCGATCAGGATCTCGTCGAAATACCCGGTTTGCCGGGCGAATTCCGCATAAGGCCGGGTCGTCAGCAGCGTGATCCGATCATCGGCATGATGCCGGCGCAGCGCCGCCGCCGGCCCGAGCGCCTGGATGAAATCACCCAGCGCCGACAGCTTGATCACCAGGATCCGCCGTGGTCCGGGCGATAGGCGCGACGGGCCGATGCTGGGACGCGTCGCAGCGAGGCGATCGAGACCGACCAGCGCTTCGAGCGCTTCGAAGGCGCGGAACACGGCGGCATGCGCCGCCATGTCGCTGTTGCCGCACGCCGCGCGCAAGGCCTCGATCAAGGTGCGTGCCGCGGACGCGGCCGGTGAGGCAGGAACCGGCTCGGCCGCGCCCGGCCGCAGCCGCATCCAGCGGAACCAGCGCCAGGCAATCACTGGGGATTGCGTCAGATGCGCGACGCAGGTCTCGACCGCTGCCTCGGTGCCGCCGAACCGGTCGAGCAGGCGATGGATATCGCGCGCCACGACATAGCGCCGGTCGCGCTGCAGCCGCGCCTCGTTCCAAGCCAGGAAGCGGTTGAGCGGCGTTCCCTCGGGGAAATCACCGGCTGTCAGATAGCGCTTCATTCAGGCGCCGCGTTTCGGCAACAGCGCCAGCATCGTGGCTTCGAGCAGCCGCGATTGCGCCATCGCGCTGAAATGTTCCGTCGCGCGCTGCCGCGCCGCAGTCCCCATGGCCTGCCGCGCCGCTGGATCGTCGATGAGCCGCGCCAGCGCGGCAGCGATCGGCGCGGCCTCGCCGGGCGGGACCAGGAAACCGGTGACGCCGTCCCGGATCGCCTCGCCGATGCCGGCGCTGCGCGAGCCGATGACCGGCGTCGCCACCGCCATCGCTTCGAGCACGACATTGGGCAGGCCCTCGGCATCGCCTTCACGCGCCACGACGCTGGGCACGACCAGAGCGAGCGCGCCGCGCATCCAGCGCCGGACCTGATCCTGCGCCTGCCAACCGACGAAGCGAATATCGCCCAGATCGGCCGCCGCGGCCTTCAGCTCGTCGGTCATCGGGCCGTCGCCGATCAACACCAGCGGCAGGCTGCGGTCCTGGGCACGCAGCAGCCGCATCGCTTCGAGCAGATAGGTGATGCCTTTCTTCTCGACGAACCGGCCGACGAACAGCGCATAAGGCTCGCCCTTGGGCGCAACCTCAGGCGCGTCGGGGTCCATTTCGATACCGTAACGGATGACCTTGAGCTTCTCGGCCGGAAAGTCGCGATCGAGCAGGCGGTCGCGGATGAAGTCCGAGACGCAGATGATCGCCGCAGCGTCACGCTTCAGCTGCTCGACCCGGCGCTGATAAATGGTCGGCAGCAAGCGTGGCCGGTAGTGCTTGTCCTTGGTCGCGTCGCCGCCGTGATAGGTGACGACGAGCGGGATCCCCAGGTGCCGCGCGATCGGCAGGGCCAACGTGCCGCCGCGGCCGAAATGGGCGTGGACGAGGCGCGGCTTCAGCGCGGCCAGATCGGGCTGGCGCGGCACAATGCCGAACTGCTTGAACAACGCCCGCTCGATAGCACCCAGCACGCCGCTGCCACCCAGGATCGAGGGCGCGACGCCAAGATCGCCGACGCCGTCATCGAGCCGGCAGCCGATCCAATGCGGCACCAGCTGCTCGAAGCCGACATAGAGCCGCCGCAGGAACTGCGCCTCCGAGCGCGGCACGATCCGATCGCGATAGACCAGCACCGAACCGGCGGTCACGCGCGACAGCTCCGGGCCGCCCGGCAAGGGAAGAGGCTGACAGGCTCGATCATCGGCGCAGCCATAGCGCGCGGCCGGGACACCAGCAAGCCCGTTGCGCGAAGGCTGGCCTGCGAGCCGTAGCCGGGTGTGGTATTGCGGCGTTTTCGACCTGGAATGATCGCCGGGCCTCAGTGGTCCTGCCCCATGGTCATGCCGTCCATGTCACGGTGACCGACCGGCGAACGCGCGCCCAGGCTGCGCACCTGGACCGTCGCGGTCACCGCGCCGGCCTGGGCGAAAGTGAGGGTCACGGGAAAGGCGTCGCCGGCCTTGAGCGGCTGCTTCAGCCCTTCGAGCATGACGTGATAGCCGTCCGGGGCGAGCTGCAGCGGCGCCGCGGAGCTGACCGGAACCGCATCGACCGCGCGCATCTGCATGACGCCGCCGACATTCCTGGTCTCATGGACCTGGGCCGTTTCGGCGACCGGCGTGCTGACCGCGGTCAGCGTGTCGGCTGCACCGGTATCGGTGATCGTCATATAGACCACCCCGGTCTGGAGCCGGGCGGGGTCGCGCGCGACCAGGCGTCGGTCACGGCGACACTGGGGGCTTCAGCGGCGAACGCGCGGGCGCTGGCCAACAGCAGGATCGCAGTGAACAGGATCGTTTTCATGGCTGAACTCCCGAAAATCAGGACAGGTGCTGGATAAGGGCGGCGGCAAGGTCGGGACCAGAGGCATCGGCCCGCAGCTTCGCGACGAACCGCCCATCCGGCCCCATCAGGAACAGTACCGAACTATGGTCGACGGAATAGTCGTTGGGACCGTTGCCGGTGCGGTGGATGGCGGCATAGACATGATATTCCTGTTCGATCGCGCCGATCTGCTCCGGCGTACCCGACAGGCCGATCAGGCGCGGCGAAAACGCCGCCGTATATTGTGCCAGCACGACCGGCGTATCGCGCGCCGGATCGACCGTGACCAGTAATGGCTGCACCCGATCCGCCTTGGCGCCGAGCACATCCAGCGCGGCGGCGATCGATTGCAGCGTGGTCGGGCAGACCATCGGGGCAGACCGTGTAGCCGAAATAGATCAGCAGATATTTGCCGCGGAAATCCTGGTCGGTGACGGCTCGCCCGTCGCCGGCGGTGAGCCTGAACGGGCCGCCAAGCGCCGCCTCTTCCGGCTTGCTGAACACCCAGAGCAATCCGGCGCCACCGATCAGGAAGGCGGCGAAGACGGCGACGACCACGGCGAGCGCTTTCCGTTCGCGCTGCCGGCGGGCCGCCTCGGCCTTGCTACGGGTGGTGGTGATGGGCACTCGGCTCTCCTTGGCTTTCGATCGGATGGCGGCAGATCGCGTCGATCTCGGCAAGCAGCGATTGCGGATCCGTGGCGTCGCCGTCGCTGCCGAGCGGCGCCAGCAGGCGCAGCCAGCCATTCGGGTCGACGAGAAACTCCTGCCCCGCCAGCGCCTCCGGCGTCGTGCCGGCCACGGCAGCATAGGCCGTGCGCACCGCCGGATCCGCGGCGACGCAGCCCGACGGCGTCCCGGCCGCTTCTTCCGGCGGCACCATAATCGTGGCCACCTCGATTCCGTCCTGCGGCGGAATCGCCGGGCCGTCGCCGGCAAAGACGATCCGTACCGCCTTGCCGTGGAGATCCGCCAGCCGCAGCCGGGTCTTGCCGGAACAAAGCGCGCTCAGCTCGGGCGCCTGGACCGGTGTCGGCCAGCTGCCGGTCATGGCATGGGCGAGGCCGGCATTGTGCGCCCGGATATAGTCGATCAGAGCCCAGCGCTGATCCTCGCTCAGGCGATCGGCAAAGCCCGGCATGGCGAGCCCGCCGCCCGTGGGCGCATCGATGCCGTGCGACAGCCACCAGAACAGCTCGCCATCGGTATGGCCCCAGAGATGATCGGCGGTCAAATCGGCCGGCGGCACGGGCAAACCCGTGGCCTCAGGGCCGTCGCCACGGCCTTCGGCGCCGTGACAGGCAGCGCAGTTCGTCGGATAGAGCCCGGCGCCTGGGCGATCGACGTCGCGGCGAAGCCGGTCGGCGAGCGGTAGAAGCTGGTCGGATAGGCCTCGACGAAGAGCAGATCGAGATGCGGCGCGGCGAACCAGGCGATCAGCATGGCCAGTGCCACGGCCGGCCAGCGCAGCCGCCGGATCACGATGCCGATGGCGAGAATGAGCGCAGCGCCGCCGAGCGCCAGGACGGCGCCGATCGCTTCCAGCCGGAAATCGGCATCCTCCCGGATCGTCACCAGGCTCGGCTGCACCGGGAACGGCCAGACCGGCTGGGTATGCAAGCCGGGCGGCAGGCTGGACAGGATCCCGGCCGCGACCACGATGACAAGGCCGAAACCGGTCTGCACGGCGATGCTGCGCACGAGCACCCGCTTGGCCGCGGCGCTCTCGTCGCCGAGCAGCGCCGGGGCGAAGCGATAGCGGTTGATCCAGGCAAAGCCGAACAGCGCGGCGAACAGCGCGGCTTTGCCCAGCGCCATCCAGCCATAGCCGGTCCCCAGCAGGCCCGGCACGCCGCCGAGCAGCTCCCAGCCCTGCCAGGCCGCCGTGGCGACCAGGCCGTAAAGGCAAAGCTTGCCGAGCGGCGAGAACCAGCGCGCGGCAAGGGCGCCAGCCCGCGGCGGCGCAGCGCGCACCAGCAGCAGCAGCGGCAGCAAGCCGCCGAGCCAGGCACCGGCGCAGAGCAGATGCAGCCCGTCCGAAGCGAGCAGGATCGGATCGCAGTCCATGGCGATGGCATGGCTGTGGCCGACTTCCAGCAGCGTCGCCGCGGCCCCGATTGCCGCTGCGAGCCGGAGATGCCGCTTCGGGACGAGCGCCATGGCGAGCGCCCCGGCAAGCTGCAGCAGGACGACATGGCCGAAGACCGTCGTCTCCAGCACCGGTCCGATCGCGGCCAGCCGCTCCTGCAGTGTCGTCGCATCGGCCAGGATGCCCGCTTCGAGCGCCAGCCAGACGATCAAGGCGATTGCGTCGACCCCGATGCTGGCCAGGATCAGCCGGCACAGCCGCCGATCGATACCGGCCGCCGCGTCCGGTGCCATGCAGCCATAGGCCGGCGGCGCCACGACGGCGCGGAACACCAGCGTGCATAGGCGGAGAAGAGCGCCATGACCGACAGGCTCCGGACGAAGGCGAGCAGCAGCCCGCCTTCGGCCAGATCGAAGGGTGGCAGGGCACCGTTCGGCATCGGCTAGGGCGCCACGGTGAAGCTGTAGCTGCCATTGGTCTTATGCGTGTCGACCGAGGTCGCGCGCCACAAGACCTTGTAGCTGCCCGGCGGCAGCGGCTTCAGCCCGACGGCGAAATGCGTCGGGTCGTCTCCCGTGGTGTGCGCGTCGCCCAGATCGACGCGTTGGCCGGTCGAGTCCTCGACCATGATGCTGGAGAAACGTGGCTCCAGCCCCTCGGTGAAGGTCAGGGTCACGACCTGCGGCGCAGCCTTGACGGTGCCCCCCACGGTCGGATCGGCCGTATCGAGGAAGGCGTGCGCCTGCGCCGCGTTCAGACTGGCGCAGAGCGCGATGCCGGCGGCGAAGGCCAGGACTTGCCGGATCATGGCTCAGGCTCCGAACAGATTGCCGGCGCCGAGAATCGGCCGGCCGATCGAATCCGGGAACAGATCGTCCAGGAAGAAATGCATCTGCATCAACACCCCGACGCCGTGGCCTTGCCCCTCGCCATAGGGGATCATCGCTTCGAGGCCGATCTGGGAATATTGCCCGGCCCAGATCACGCCGGGTGCAACGAGGCCGGTCGTGCCGTTGCCGGTGCCGTTGGTGAAGCCGTTATCCGGGTTGAAGCCGCGATTGAACGGCGTGGTCGAGGTGATTTCGACCAGCGGAATCAGCCGGTCGAACGGCGCCGAAAGCCCGACATCCTTCACATGATGTTCGAGGTATTCCAGGCTGTACTCGATGGCGAAGCCGGCATTGAAGGTATTCTGGTTCAGCGTGCCGGCGCTATTGACCCGGGTTGGAAAGCTGACGCCGATATTGCCGGTGACGGCGAACGGCTTCAGCCACATCAGATCGTCCGGCAGGTCGCCCATGCCCTTGCCGAAATCGAAGGTCGGCGACACGGTCGTGTGATCGTCGGCGCCGCCGCGATTGACCGCGCCGGTATGGCCCCAATCGACATCGACGCCGAGCAGCCCCATGAATTCGTGATCATTGTCGATGAAGAGCTGGTACTGCGCGCCGGTGCTGAGCCCGCCGAAGCCGTATTGCGCCGCAGCGCCTTTGGGCTGGAAATAGTTCCAGGAATAGGCCGCGGTCAGGCCGAAATCGCTGGTCAGGCGTTTGGCGATATCGGTTTCGACCGTATAGGACTGGCCGCCAGTCGGATCGTCCGGGTTCTTGGTCAGGGTCGGCAGCGAGGCCTCGTCGGCGACGAAAGGATCGTCGGTCTGCAAGGTCGCGGGAAAGAAGCGGTCGCCGGCGAAGCCATGGGCCAAGGCGGCATGACCGATGAGGACACCGCCGGTGCAGACGAGCGCCGCACCGCCGGTTTTGAGGCGTGACAACATGCTGAAATCCTGAAGTCGAGTTGCTGTCGCCCGGCAAGCGCCGGGCCGGCTTTACGCAGAGACTCTAGACTTCAGGTGGCGGTGCGCGGGCTTGGTGGCGGGGGACGGCGCGATGCGGCCGGACGCCGGCGACTGGTGGGAAATCGGCCAGCTCGATCCGGCCGAACACGACCGGCAGGGCAATCGGATCCGGCGGCACCAGGCCGCCAAGCAGCTGCGCCGCCTGGCAGACCGGACAATCCGGCGCGTGGTTGCTGTGGGTGTCGCCGCTATTGGGACCGCCCTGCTGGATGGAACCGTCGAGCGCGCAGATCGGCGTCCCGTCGGCTGCCAGCGCCGGCATCGGCAGCAGCGCGATCGCCATCTGGCTGAACAGCGCGAGCAGGGCAAGCACGGCGCCGGCGCGCAGCCACGCCGCGCGCCCTCCCTTGCCCTTCGCTCGCCAGCCCGACAGCATCACGCTCTACGGCCCCTCGTTTTGCAGTGCACACATAACACTGCCTGCCGCGTGCCGCCAAGCCCGCCCTCAGATCAATGCGTGGGACAAACTACCACGGTATTCGGCGGGCCGGCGCAATCGTCCCGGTCCGGCACACCCTGCTTCGCGCCCGGCACCGGGGACGACCAGTCGCCGTAATCCTGGCTGTCCGATTTCGGCCTGATCGCAGCCATGACCTCCCAGATCCGTTTCTGGATCTTGAGATGCGTTTCCAGATCCTGGTTGCCACTGGCCCCCGTCGTCCCGCCCGCCTGGGTCAGGATGTCGGCGAGCTGGCGATAGACTTTCTTCAGATCGGTCGTCGGATAGCCCTCGTCGCCGAGCAGCACGGTCGGCGAGGTCACGCAGATCTCGATCTTGCCCGAAGACAGGTTGCGGACGCGGACATGGAAATAATCCGCACCGCCCAGGCCTTCGAGCTGTATCAGGCCGCGCTGCATCGCCGTCTGCAGCGAGGTGACGCTGCCGCCTGATTTGATCACGGTCTGTCCGAGCGAGTCCGGTGCGCTCGAGATCGTCGTGCCCGGCGCCGGCGCCTGCATCGACTCGTCCAGGCAATAGGCACTGACATCGTAGGTGCCGCCCGGCCCGATCGAATAGCAGCCGGGCGCCAGCACGATGCGCTGGAACGGCTTCGACCCGCCCGGCACAGCCGCGACGGTCAGCAAGGCAAGCAGCATTACGAGGATCCGCACCATCGGCGGCAACCTATCCTGTTACGGCTGGGGCGACAGATCGACGATGCGCGCGCGCACCCAGATCTTCGCCGGAAAATCCGGCCGGGCATCATAGACGCCGAGCAGGGCAGCCCGGAATTCGACGGACTTGCCCTGCGTCACTTCGCGCAAGACATTGTAGAGGTGGGTTTCGGGCTCGGCCCAGGTGTCCGAATCGAGCCCGCCTTCGGGCGACACTCCGCCGACCCAGACCGCAGGGCAGGCCTCGACCTCGCTGCCGGCCTTGTTCTTTTCCGAGATAACGACCCGTCCGGCGGCGCCGAACCAGTCGATGCCGCGATGCTGCACGATGAAGGTCTCGATCTCCGTGCGTGCCGCCGGCAGGGCGTGCGCGGCACCGGGGCCGGTGGCCGCTATGCGTATCCGGTCGACCAGGGCACAGAAATCCTGCTGGTCCTTCGGCAGAGCCGGAGCGGCCAGGATCGGAGTTTGCGTCCAAATGAATGCGATTGCAGCGACAATCGCTTTACTGCATTGGTGCATGCGCGTGCCCTTTCCCATGATACCGCCGAAACGCCAGCATCGGTTGACCGCGTCCCGAAGCTGGACCCAGATGACACCAGGCCGAAATCGCCGATCATTTCGCCTCTCGAACGCCGAGGACATTGGAGCGGAACATGATTTCCCCCTTGCGCATCTTACTCGCCGCCGTCGTCCTGTGCAGCCTCGGACCGGCCGCCCATGCTGCGGATGGCGACGTCACCGGAATCTGGCTCGATGAATCCAAACAGGGCGGCATCCAGATCGAACCCTGCGGCGACAAGCTGTGCGGCAGGCTCGTCTGGATGCTGCATCCGCTCGATGACCGGGGCCAGCCAAAAATCGATCACAAGAATCCCGACTTGAAACTGCGGGGCCGGCCGTATTGCGGTATGCAGCTGCTGGGCGGCTTCACCAAGGAAGAGGCCGATGAGTGGGACGATGGCTGGGTCTACGATCCCGACGGGGGCGATACCTATCAGGCGCATTTCCGGCTGCTGCCCGACGGGACGCTGAAATTCCGCGGCTTCATCGGGATTTCCCTGCTCGGCCGCAGCCAAATCTGGACGCGGGCGACTGAAGCGCTGCCGCCCTGCACCCCGCCTTCCTAGGCGCTCTCGGACACTCGGCTCGCGGGTGACGGAGCCGATTTCACTTTGTTTAAATCTTTACGTGCAATATGCCCTGGTGATCCCGATTAGCCGGGGATCGGAATGCGGGGCGGCCGAGATGCCCGCCCGGAGTTCGAGCATGCCGTCGATCGTCCAGGATTGGCTGGTTTCCGCCGAAGGTCTCGGTCCACTGGTCCTGGACAGCCAGTCGTCTTGGCCATCGAACTGGTGGCAGAGCTGCTGATCACTGCCTCATGGTTGGCCATCCTGATACTATTGGTTGTATTGACCGTGAAGCGGCGCGACCTGCTGGTTCGCCGAGCCTATCTGATGGGCGGCGCCGTGTTCCTGCTGAATGCCGTTGCGCCGCTTCTGATCGTCCTGTCCCTGTGGTTGCCGGTCGGAGCTCTCGCTATCGTGATCGAAGCGCTGAGCGGCGTGATGCTGGCATCGGCCGCCTTCGTGCTCTGGCGCCATTTGCCGCAGAATCTGACCATGCCCAGCGGCGCCGATCTGCATGCCGCCAACCTCCGCCTGGAAGCGGAGATCGGCGAGCGCAATGCCGCACAAGCCGCCCTGGCCGCGCTCAACGCCGAACTCGAGACGCGCGTCACGGCGCGGACGGCGGAGTTGACCGCGATCAACGCCAAACTGCTGGCCGAAATTTCCGAGAGGCATGAGCTGACCACCGAGCTGGCGCGCGCCCGCGACCAAGCCGAAGGTGCCAACCGCGTCAAATCGATGTTCCTGGCTTCGATGAGCCACGACCTGCGCACGCCGCTCAACGCCATCATCGGCTTCTCGGAGATGATCCTGCAAGAGGTACGCGGTCCGATCAACCACCCGAAATATCAGGCTTATATCGAGGACATCCATCGCAGCGGCTATCTGCTGCTCAGCCTGATCAACAACATCCTGGACCTGTCCAAGATCGAGGCGGGCAAGCATGAGCTGGCTCCGGCCCTGGTCGACGGCCAGCAGGTCGCCGAGGATTGCGTTGCCCTGATCGCCGGCCAGAGCGGCTTCTCCGAGATCGAGCCGAGCATCGCCGTGCACGGCGACGGTTTGATCTACGCCGATGAGCTGGCGCTGCGGCAAATCCTGCTGAACCTGGTCGGCAATGCGGCGAAATTCACGCCGGCCGGCGGACAGATCGCCATCGCCATAGGGCATGGCGAGGATGGCAGCAGCACGCTGCGCGTCACCGATACCGGCATCGGCATGGACGAGAAAGGCATCCGCAAGGCGCTTGAGCCCTTCGGCCAGGCAACCTTGACCGCCCGGCCGCGCGGCAGCGGCAGCGGGCTCGGCCTGACCATCGTGACGCGGCTGGTCGAGGCCCATGGTGGGCGTTTCGCGATCGACAGCGCCCCCAGCTACGGCACCACCGTACGCATCTGGCTGCCCGGCCCACCCGTCATCGAGCGCGCGCGCGGCCTCGCAGGACCGGCGCCTCGCCGAACTCTCAGCCGCGGCGGATCACCAGATTTCGTCGTCAGGTAGTTCTGCGCAAGGAAGCGGTACAGCTCCTTGATCATCGCCTCATGGCAACCGAGATCTCCAGATTGACCTCCTGCCAGCGCTTGAGGATGTCGTCCCAGCCCATCAGCCGGGCATGCAGCGCATCGCGCGCTTCGCGGATATAGGTGATCGTGGCGTCGAGGTTACGCAACACCGTGATGATCTCGCCGCAATGGCCATCGACGTCGGCGAAGGCCTTGACGAACAGATCGATCGGTTTCAGCAGCAGATTGCTGACCCGGATCAGCTCCTCGTCCAGCGTCTTGTCCTTGCGGTAGACCCGGCGGAAGGCGGCGAGCTTGCCCTGCAGCTGCTGGACCGTCGTGAACCGCGCCCGCAACGCCTCGATATAGACCAACTCGCGCGTCAGCTTGTCGAGCCGCGCGCGCACTTCCTTTTCGCTGGTGAGCTCGAGGCGTTCGGCGACGCGACCATATCCGCTCTTCACGCGCGCCACGACGGCGGGATCCTCGACCAGCTGCAGGATCTCGATCGGATCGACCACCAGCCGCTCCTGGCCGTTCAGCCAGCCGTTGAGCTGCAGCGTGACGCGGCCTTCGGCGATCTCCAATTGCTCGTCGTCGACCCGCCAGGACGCGGTGCCGTCAAGCAATTCGCGCGGGATCGAATCGCCCGGCCGGATCACCTTCACATATTTCAGTCCGGCGGTGACGGTTTCCAACAGCAGCCCGTCCGGCGTGCCTTCGAGACCGAATTCCTTGACCAGCGAGGAGAGCGGCACCAGGGCATCGAGCGTGCCGAGCTTCATGCCCATGCAAGGCCGCCCATCGGAGCCCAGCACGAACCGTGCTTCCGGGGCACCGAACAGCGCATGCGAAAACTCGAACAGGGTACTGCCGGCAGGAATCGGGGGCAAAGGACAGGCTCGGTCGTTGGCGCGCTCGCGGCGCGAGGATAGCCGGATCTGCCGCAGGGCGGTAGCATCCCGCAGAATAGTGGTCCGTTATGCCGCCGTTTTGGGCGCTTTGTCAGCAACCCCATGACGTAGGCTAAATCCGCGCTATAAGATCGCAGCGTCCCGAGGTCCGGGAGGGGGAGACCGGATGAGTCCAGATGCCACCGCCGCGGCGCCGACCCGCTTTTGGCTGTCGCGCAGCTTTTGGGCGCCTCCGCTGTTTCCGGCCACAGCCTGGTATTTCGCACTGACCACGGCGGCATCGGCGGTTCTGGCGCTCTATGTCGCCTACTGGCTGGAACTCGACAATCCCGGGCTCGGCGATGACGACAGTGCTGATCGTGTCGAGCCCGCTGCCAGGTCTGGTGCTGTCCAAGGGCATCTGGCGGCTGATCGGCACCACCATCGGTACAATCATGTCGGTCGCCCTGATCGCGATCGCCGCACAGGCACCGGCGCTATTCCTGATATGGCTGGCCGCGTGGGTCGGGATTTGTACCTTCGTCGCCTCGTATCTGCGCTATTTCCGCGCCTATGCCGCCGTGCTGGCCGGCTACACGCTGAGCATAGTGGCGCTTCCGGCAGCGGATCATCCAGATCAGATCTTCGAGCTCGCCACCAGCCGGCTGGCGACGGTCACGATCGGCGTGCTCTCGGTCGCCCTGGTCAAGAGCGTCTTCTCCTTCGGCATCGGCGTAGTCCGCATCCGACCGGTGCTGCGCAGCGCGCTGCTGGAGACCGCCCAATTCGCCGCCGACGCGCTCGACCTCGCGCCGGATATGCTGGTGCGCCGGCGCGCGCTGGCTGACAAGCTCAACGCGCTCGACCCGCTGGTCCATGCCGCGGCCTCCGAATCGGCCGTGACCGCGCTGCAGGCACCGGCAATCCGTCTGCTCATCATCATCCTGCTGAAGATCGCGACTCTGGCAGCCGGCATGTATGAACAGCTCGCCACGGCCGAGGCGACCGGCAGCCTGCCTCTGCCGCTTGCGAAGGCGCGCAACGCCGTCCGCGACCTGCATCGCGAAATGGCCGAGGCCACCCGGCTGTTGGCGCCGGAAGCGGCGGAGCGAATCGCCGCGACGCAGGCATTGCTGGCCGCCATGTCGCATGAACTCGCCATCGAGCTCAGCCGCGAGCGCAACCCGGCAGCCCTGATCAACCTGGCTCTCGCATCCGGTTCGAGGATATCCTCGAACAGCTGACCATCGCGCGTGATCTGCTGATCACGATCGAGAGCGGCAAAGTCCGTCGGCAGCTCACGCCGATTTCCTATCACCGCGATACGCCGCAGGCTGTCATCAGCGCCAGCCGTGCCCTCTTCGCAACCTTGGCCGGCTGCGCGTTCTGGGTCGTCACCGCCTGGCCGACGGGCTCGACCATGCTGACTGGCCTGATTCCGATCTGCGCCCTGCTGGGCACGACCGACCGACCCGATATTGCGGCGCTGGGCTTCCTGCGCGGCGTGGCACTGTCCGGCGTCGTCGCCTTCTTCTGCATCTTCTTTCTGCTGATCCGGATCGAAGGGTTTCCCTTGCTGGCGCTCGTCATCTCGACGGTCGTGATCATTGCTGCGCTGTTCGTGACTCTGCCTAAGCACACTGGCTCGGCCACCGCTTTTATGATCTTCTTTTCCATCTTCCTGTCGCCGGGCAATCCGACGCGCTACGATCCGGCCGGCTCGCTCAACACGATCTCGGCCATCGTGCTCGGCAGCGTCTTCGCGATTGCAGCCTTCCGCGTGCTCTGGCCGGTCGTGCCCGAGCAGGTGGCCCGCCGGGTAATGCGCGACGTTGTCGCGGACCTGGCGGCTCTGTGCCGGCACACCGACATCCCGCCGATCACCCAATGGGAAAGCCGCATGGCCGATCGGATCGGCCGGCTATCGACCCGCTTGGCACAATCGCCGCATCGCCTGGCCGCGGTCGAAGGCGGCCTCGCCGCTACGCAGATCGGCCGCGAGGTGATGCGTTCGCGCCGGATCCGCTCCCATCTGCATCTGCCTGCGGATCTGCAGGCCAGCATCGTCCGCGCACGCGCCTCCAGCCAACATTTGGCGTCCGACCCCGACCGCATGGCCGCTGCGACGGCAGAGGCTGCGCGCGACCTGCTGGCGGCGGCCACGGCGGCCCCGTCCGAGACCGGCGAAACCCGGCTGCCGCCCGAGGAGTCGTGCGAAGTGCTGCGCGTCGCCGCCGCCTTTCAGGCCATATCCGAGCTCCTGATCCGGCACCGTGCGTTCTTTCATCTCACCGTGCTGGACGAGCCGCCGCCGGTTGCCGTCCTGCCTGCCCGTGCGGAGGCCGCATGATCGCCGAACTCGACATCTTCGGCGTCCTGATCGCCCCGATCGTCGCCTATGCCCTGCTTGCCATACCGGTCTTCCTCGTCCTGCGTTGGATCCTGGCCAGGGTCGGCATCTGGCGCCACGCCTGGCATCCGGCCCTGTTCGAGCTGTCGCTCTACCTGATCATCCTCTCCTTGTTCGTGCTTGTCTGAGAGCGTGCCATGAACCTCGTCATCAACTCGTCCGGGTAGGGATCACCCTCGTCGTCCTGCTGATCGCGGCGTGGCTGACCACCCAGCTCTGGGAGTCTGCGCGCCACGGTCAGCGAAAAGCCGCGCCGCAGCAGGTGATCCGAAACGACCCCGCCGAGCACGCCGCCGATGAAGCCGCACACCGCCGGCAGCGAGGCGACGAAGCCGGCTTTCAGGATCGACATGCCGCGCGCCTGCACCAGATAGACCGGAAACCAGGTCAGGAAGAAATAGGTCAGCGTCGTGATGCAATACTGCCCGATATAGATGCCGAGCAGCATGCGGTTCGACAGCAGCTGCTTCAGATGCGCCCATTTCGGCCCGGTGCCGCTTTCGGCCCGTTGCTCGATCGAGACGAGCGCGCCGCCGGCCTCGATATAGTCGAGCTCGGCCTGGTTCACGAGCGGGTGCTGCTTCGGGCCATAGACCGTCATCAACCAGATCGCGGCGAAGACGAAGCCGATGCCGCCCATGACGGCGAACATGGTCTGCCAGCCATAGGCCGAGGCGATCCAGGCCATCAGCGGCGAGAACAGCACGGTCGCGAAATACTGCGCCGAATTGAAGATGGCCGAGGCGGTGCCGCGCTCCGAAGCGGGGAACCAGGCGGCGACGATGCGGGCATTGCCGGAAAGGACGGCGCCTCGGCGAAGCCGACCAGGAAGCGCAGCGCGAACAGTGCGAACACGGCGGCGGCCACGCCGAAGAACCCGACGAAACCCTGTAGAAAGGTGAAACCGGACCAGAGAATCAGGCTGACCGTATAGACCGTTTTGGTTCCGTAACGATCGAGCAGCCAGCCCGCCCGGCAATTGCGCCGCGACATAGGCCCAGCCGAAGGCGGAAAAGATATAGCCCATATCGACGGCATCGAGCCCCAGGCTCTTGGACGCCGACGGTCCGGCGATCGATAGCGTCGCCCGATCCGCGTAATTGATCGCGGTCGACATGAACAGCATGAAAACGATCAGGTAACGGACGTGGCTGGCCTTCTGTGTCGTGGCCGTGCCCGTCATGGCAGCTCCAATCGACATGGCGTTTCCTTCCCAAAGCCATGGTGGATCCATGACTCTACTTTCGCTTTCCGTGCCGTTCCGGCTCCGGCTGTTGTCAGAAGCCTATACGGGAGAACGATGCCGGTCTAAGCTAATGAGCCTATTGATCGATGCAGATTTTATATCGATGTTCGAGCTGAGCCAGCTACGCTGCTTCGTTGCCGCCGCCGAGGAGCTGCATTTCGGCCGGCCGCCACGCGGCTGAACATGACCCAGCCGCCGCTCAGCCGCCAGATCCAACTGCTCGAACACAGCCTCGGCGTCCTGCTGCTGCATCGCAGCAGCCGCTCGGTCCGCCTCACCCCGGCCGGGCGCAATTTCCTGGGCGAGGCGCGCCGCATCCTGCGCATGGCCGAAGGTGCCGCCGTCTCGACCCGGCGCATCGCGCCGGCGATGCCGGCTCGGTCGCGATCGGCTTCACCGCTGCTTCGGGCTACGGCTTCCTGCCGCGCTTCCTGGCGGCATCTCGCCGGGAGTTCCCGGCGGTCGATCTGGTGCTGAAGGAGATGGTGACCGGCGACCAGATTGAGGCGCTGCTGACCGGCACGATCGATCTGGGCCTGCTGCGCCCGCCGATCGACCGGCGCAAATTCGAAGCGGTGCGCATCCTGACCGAGCCGCTGGTCGCAGCCTTGCCCGCCGAGCACCCGCTGGCCGCGCAGCCCGCGCTGCGGCTGGCCGATCTCGACCAGACCGACCTGATCATGTACTCGCCCGAGGGCGCCCGCTACTTCCACGATCTGCTGATCGGCCTGTTCAACGCTGCGTCGGTCGCGCCGCATTACGTGCATTACATGAACCAGATCCACTCGATGCTGGCCCTGGTCCGCGCCGGCCTGGGCGCCGCCCTGGTGCCCGAAGCGGCGACCAGCCTGAACTTCACCGGCGTCGCCTTCCGCCCGGTCGCGACCGAGCCGGACTGCCCTGTCGAACTCTATCTGATCTGGCGCACCGGCAACGACAACCCGGTGTTGCCGCTTTTCGTCGAGCTGTGCAAAGCGGCGTGAGTGGGGGCGAGCGGCGATTGGGGCGGCTGACTTTGACCCCGAGCCGCCGCTTGCAGAGCGAACGCCACGCCTCTCTGACCCGCTCAAGCGCGTTATCTTTGGTGTTGGTTCGGCGGCGATCCCTTGCTGCGCGGGTCTCCGAAAACGATCTGACACGTGGCGAGGCCCGCACCGCCCGCCCGCCGGCGACGTCATCGTTCGGCTGCGAATCCGCGTTTTAGAAAGCCAAAGAAACCGATGTCCCAGTTGGAGGAGCAATCATGCCGACCAGAACCACCATTGACGCTTTCGTCGCCCAAGTGATTTCGGGCGACCACCTCGGCGCAATCCGCGACTGGTATCATGAGGACGCCTGGATGCAGGAGAATCACGCGCCGCCCATCCAAGGCGGCCGCGAAGCGCTGATGAAGCGGGAGGCCACGATGATGGAGCGTAGCCAGTCGGTCAGGACCGAACTGCTTGGCGGTCCGGCGATTGAAGGCGACCAGGTTGCGATCCGCTGGCGCTTCAGCTTCGTCTTCAAGGATGGTGGCAAACTGCAACAGGAAGAAGTCGCATGGCAAACCTGGCGAGGCGAGAAGATTGCCACCGAAACATTCTTCTACGACCCGGCGCAGCGCGGTTGACTCACGCCGGGTGTGTGATGGCGCGGATCTTCTCCTGAGGGCAGCCGCCCTCAATCGAGGAACAGATCCGGATAGAGCGCATGGCCCGGCTCGACCGCATAGGGCTCGAGATCGGTCACCCCGGCCCGCGCCAGCACCTCGTCATCGATCAGGAACTGCCCGGTCAGCGAGCGGCGCGGCGCGGTCAGGACGTGCCAGGCGGCATCGGCCATGATCTCGGGCTTGCGGCAACCGCGCGTATCGATGCCGGGGATCATCTGCAGCGCCGCGGTCGCGATGGTCGTGCGCGGCCAGAGCGCATTGATCGCGACGCCGTCGCGCCGGAACTCCTCGGCCATGCCGAGCACGCACAGGCTCATGCCGTATTTCGCGATGGTGTAGGCGACATGCGGCTTGAACCATTTCTCATCCATGTTGAGCGGCGGCGACAGGGTCAGGATCTGCGGGTTCTCGGCCTTGAGCAGATGCGGCAGGCAGGCGCGCGAGGTGACGTAGGTGCGCGCGTATTGATGCCCATCATCAGGTCGAAGCGCTTGGCCGCGTCGCCAGCGTGCCGGTCAGGCTGATCGCGCTGGCATTGTTGACGCAGATATCGAGCCCGCCGAAGCGCGCGACCGTCTCGGCCACCGCGGCCTCGACCGCCGCCTCGTCGCGGATATCGACCTGCAGCGGCAGCGCCTTGCCGCCGGCCGCCTCGATCTCGGCCGCGGCGCTGTAGATCGTGCCCGGCAGCTTGGGATTGGGCTCGGCCGTCTTGGCCGCGATCGCGATATTGGCCCCGTCGCGCGCGGCGCGCAGCGCGATGGCGAGGCCGATGCCGCGGCTGCCGCCGGTGATGAACAGGGTCCTGCCCGCTAGAGTCGTCATTGGTGGGTCCTCCCGATTTTTGCAGTTTCATTCTCCTCTCCGCCCCAATGGGGCGGAGAGGAGAAATTAGCGCATTTATTCAACCCGCACGCCGCTTCTCCAGCACCATCTTCATCCCATAGCGCGGACGCAACGTCAGCACCGCCTGCGGCTCGACGATTTGGCCCGGCGCCAGCCTGAGGCGGAAGCGTTGCGCCAGGGTGGCGAGGATCAGCACCCGCCTCGATCATGGCGAAGCCCGCGCCGATGCAGATGCGCGGGCCGGCGCCGAACGGCAGATAGGCGAAGCGCGGCCGGGCGGCGACGCGGTCCGGCGCGAAGCGTTCGGGATCGAAGCGGTCGGGATCGTCCCAGAGCCGGCGGTGGCGATGCACGACCCAGGGATGGATGCCGATGAAATCGCCTTTGCGGATCGGCTGGCCGCAGACGACATCGTCGCCGAGCGCCTTGCGCCCCGGCAGGCTCGACACCGGCGGATAGAGCCGCATGGTTTCCTCGATCACCTGGCGCGTATAGGCCAGTTGCACGACATCCTGCTGCACCGGCAGCCGGCCGCCCGAGCACGCGGTCGAGTTCGTCGTGCAGCTTTGCCTCTGCCGCGGGATGCTGCGACAGCAGGAACCAGGGCCCAGGTCAGTACCAGCGCCGTGGTTTCATGGCCGGCCAGGAAGATGGTGAGGACCTGATCGCGCACATCGCGGGCGCTCATCCGGCCGCCGCTTTCCTCGTCGCGCGCCGCGATCAGGCGGGGAGAGCAAATCCTGGGCGCCGGCACCCGACACTGCGTCGCGCTCGGCTGCCAGCCGCTCATAGGCCGCGTCGAACCGGGCGAAGACCCGGCTGCCGAAGCGCATCAGCCGCCGCTCGCGCCACGGCGTCAGGAACGGCACGAGATCGAGCAGGCCGAGCGGGAAATCGGCGATGTAATGCTCGAAGGCCTCGCGCACGATCTCGACGATGCTGTCGCTGTCGGTCGAGAACATGGTGCGCGAGATGACCTGCAGCGTCGCCCGCATCATGTCGGTCGCGACATCGACCACCGCGACCGGCGGCAGTGCCGCCCAGCTTTCGGCCAGATCCGCCGCAACCGTACCGACGACCGGGGCATAGCCGGCCAGGCTGCGCATGTCGAAGGACGGCGCCATGATCCGCCGATGCGCCCGCCAGGTCTCGCCTTCGCTGGTGAACAGGCCGTTGCCGATCGCCGGCCGCAGCACCCTGATATCCTCCTCGGCCTTGACGTAATTGGCGGCGTTGTCGAGCAGGACATGGCGAATGCTGTCGGGATCGCTCAGCGTATAAGCCCGGAACCACAGCAACCGCATCTTCAGGATCGGCTCGTCATAGGCCGCTGCGGGGATGACCATGAGGTTGTTGTCGCGCGCCGCGGCCAGGAATTTCCAGAACGGCAGATCCGTGGCCGGCGGCTCCGGCCGAGGCGGGATCGGGGTGACGGGCCATATCCATGCGGCTTCCCTCGCGGCGACGACGCGGTCATGCTGGTGCCAAGACTATACCAGGGAGGCCGGTGCCGATGAGTTTCGAAACGATCCTCTATGCCGTCGAAGACGGCATTCTCACCATTACGCTCAATCGGCCGGAGAAACTCAACGCCTTCACCAACCGGATGCTGCACGAGCTGATCGAGGCCTTCGACCGCGCCGATGCCGATGATGCCGTGCGCGCCGTCATCGTTACCGGCGCCGGCCGCGCCTTCTGCGCCGGCGCCGATCTCTCGGCCGGGGCCAAGGCGTTCGACCGGACGGCACGGGGCGAGCTGCCGCCGTCCGAGACGGGCGAAATCGATTGGAGCCACGAGTCGATGCGCGACGGCGGCGGGCGGGTCAGCCTGCGCATCTTCCAGTGTCTGAAGCCGGTGATCGCCGCGGTCAACGGCCCGGCGGTCGGCGTCGGCGCCACCATGCAGCTGCCGATGGATATCCGGCTGGCCTCGGACAGCGCGCGCTTCGGCTTCGTCTTCGCCCGGCGCGGCATCGTGCCGGAGGTCTGTTCCAGTTGGTTCCTGCCGCGCGTCGTCGGGATCTCCCGCGCGCTCGAATGGACCATGACCGGCCGCGTCTTCGATGCCGCCGAAGCGCTGGAGGGCGGGCTGGTGCGCAAGCTGCTGGCGCCGGACGCGCTGCTGCCGGCGGCCCGAGCCCTCGCCCGCGAGATCGCGGACAACACCGCCCCAGTCTCGGTCGCGCTGACCCGGCAGATGATGTGGCGCATGCTGGGCGCCGAGCACCCGATGGACGGCCACCGCATCGAAAGCCGCGGCATCTACGCCCGTGGCGCCAGCGCCGATGTCCGCGAAGGCGTCACGTCCTTCCTGGACAAGCGCGCGCCGGTCTTCCCGGACAAAGTCTCGGCCGATATGCCGAGCTATTTCCCGTGGTGGGACGAGCCGGTTTACCGCTGATCGGGGCTACATGGCCCCGAGCGACCGGATCTGCCGACCCTCGGCATCGAAATTCGCCGGCGCCAGCCAGGCCCGCAGGCGCGCGGCGATCACTGGCCATTCATGGTCGAGGATCGCATAGAGCGCCGTGTCCCAATTCTCGCCCTTGATCCAGCCCGCCTGGCGCAGCACGCCTTCGAGCGTGAAGCCGAAGCGCAGGGCCGCCCGGTTCGAGGCGAGGTTCTCCGGCCGGCAACGCCATTCCAGCCGGCGGTAGCCCAGTTCCTGGAAAAGATACCGCGCCTGCAGCAGGAATGCCTCGGTGCCGCCGATGCGCCGGCCGAGCGCCGCGCCATAGATCAGGCCCAGCTCGGCCACGCCCATAGACGGATCGAGATGGAGCAGGAAATAGAGCCCTGCGGGGACCGGCACCGGTCCGCTCTTGTCGAGGATGGTGTTGAGCACGAGATCCTCGCGCTGCGCCCGCGCATCGAGCCAGTCGGCGAATTCTGCCTCGACGGCGAAGGGCCCGGACGGGATACCGGTCCACAGTGCCGGATCGGCACCGATCGCCGACCAGAGCCCCGGCAGATGGCCGACCGGATCGAGCGGTACGAGGTCGACGCTGCGCCCCGGCAGCAATACGGAGGCCGGGTGCTGGCAGGGCAATTTTGGTCGGGATGTCATGGCGTGCCGAATGCGCTTTCCAGAATGTCCCATTGCGCTTGAGTCAGTTCGCTTACCCCTGTTCAATATGCGCGTATAGTCCTCGCCATCTGCCGACGACCTATTTCCCCGCACCGCAATTATCTGAAATCGCTGATGCCGGCGCAAGCGAGCGTTGGTGCGCCGCCCTAACCCGCCGTCGCCGTCAGCTCCCGTTCCGCTTCCAGCCACTGCCCGATGCCTTCGGGCAGTGGCGGCGACGGCTGGGCATAGCCGAGCCGTTCGAGCGCGCGCGGCATCGGCAGGCTGCGGCCGTTCTCCATCAGGACCAGCTTGGTGAGGCCGATGGCGTGGAGGCCCTGGCGGGTTTCGAAGCGGTGCTCGACGAAGAGCCATTTCTCGTCCCAGCCGATCAGCCGCGTGACCAGCCGATAGCGCTGGAACGGCCCGAGTTGCCGGCGGTAGCGCATCAGGCAGCCGCCCATGACCAGGCCCCAGCGCTCGCGCAGCAGGATCCGATAGAAGCCGGCCCGGATTATGAGATCGAGCCGGCCGAGATCCATGATGCCGAGATAGCGGCCGTTGTTGAGATGGATGTTCGGATCCATGTCGAACGGCAAGACCCGGAAATGCAGCACCGACCCGGCCATCGGATCGACGCGCCGACCGAGCAAGGCGAGAAGGACGGTGCGGATCAGGCGGAAGAGGAGGTTCATAGGGGCGCCGCCTAAACTCCCTCTCCGCCTCATTGAGGGGGAGAGGGTCGGGGTGAGGTGGAGAACGCACGGACAGAGCCGAGGCTTCCCACCTCACCCTAAATCCCTCTCCGCCCAATGGGCAGAGAGGGACTTCTCTATCAGAACGCCGCTTCCTCCATCGCCATGATCGGCTTGGCCCCGGCCTGGATGGCGAGCGCATGGGCCGAGGCGTGGGGCAGCAGGCGGGCGACGAAGAAGCGCGCGGTTGTCGAGCTTCGCCTGATAATAGGCCTTGTCGTCGCTCTCCAGTTTGGCGAGCGACACTTCGGCCATGCGGGTCCAGAGATAGCCCAGGGTGGTGAGCGCGAACATGCGCAGATAATCGGTCGCCGCGGCCGCCGCCTCGTCCGGATTGGCCATGCCCTTCTGGCCGATGTGCAGCTGGCCGAAGCTCTTCAACACCGGCCCAGCAATGTCCTTGAGCTCGGGCTTCGCCGCCGCCGCGGTCAGATATTCGCCGACCGGGTGGAAGTAGCGGCGCAGATACCGCCCCATATTGGCCGAGAGTTTGCGGCCGACCAGATCGAGCGCCTGGATGCCGTTGGTGCCCTCATAGATCTGCGTGATGCGGGCGTCGCGCACCAGCTGCTCCATGCCGTGCTCGCGGATATAGCCGTGGCCGCCATAGACCTGCTGGCCGAGGGTCGCCGATTCATAGCCGATATCGGTCAGGAAGGCCTTCACGATCGGCGTCATCAGCGCAACCAGATCGTCGGCCGCCGCGCGTTCCTCGGCGTCCGGGTGCTTGTGCGAGACGTCGATCTCCTTGCCGATCCAGGCGGCGAGCGCGCGGCCGCCTTCGACATAGGAGCGGATGGTCAGCAGCATGCGCCGCACATCCGGATGGACCAGCAGCGGATCGGCCGGCCGGTCCGGATATTTCGCGCCCCTTGAGCGCCCGCCCCCTGCAGCCGGTCCGTGGCATAGAGCCGGGCGCTCTGATAGGCCGTCTCGGCCAGGCCCAGCCCCTGGATGCCGACGCCGAGCCGGGCCGTGTTCATCATGGTGAACATGGCGCGCAGGCCCTTATGCGGCGCGCCGCACAGCCAGCCGGTCGCACCGTCAAAATTCATTGACGCAGGTCGAAGACGCCTTGATGCCCATCTTGTGCTCGATCGAGCCGCAAGCGAGCGAGTTCCGCGTCTTCACGCCGCTATCGTCATCGACCAGGAATTTCGGCACGACGAACAGGCTGATGCCGCGCACGCCGGGCGGCGCGTCGGGCAGCTTGGCCAGCACGAGATGGATGATATTGTCGGTCAGATCATGCTCGCCGGCCGAGATGAAGATCTTGGTGCCGGTGATGCGATGGGTGCCGTCGCCCCGCCGGCTCGGCCTTGGTGCGGATCAGACCCAGATCCGTGCCGCATTGCGGCTCGGTCAGGTTCATCGTGCCGGACCATTCGCCCGACACCATCTTGGGCAGGTACTTGTCCTTGAGCGCGTCGCTGCCGTGCTGGTAGATCGCGTTATAGGCACCCGCGGTCAGGCCCGGATACATGCCGAAGGCCATGTTGGTCGAGCAGATCATCTCCTCGACCAGCAGGTTCAGGATATGCGCAGGCCCTGCCCGCCATAGGCCGGGTCGGATCCCAGCGCAGTCCAACCGCCTGCGCGGAAGGCGTCATAGGCTTCCTTGAAGCCCTTGGGCGTGCGCACCACGCCGTTCTCGAAGCTGCAGCCTTCCTCGTCGCCGGAACGATTGAGCGGGAAGAGCTGCTCTTCGCAGAACTTCCCGGCCTCTTCGAGCACGGCATCGAAGATCTCCGGCGTGGCATCCTCATAGCCGGGCAGGGTCGAGATGTCCTCGACGCCCAATACCTCGTGCAGGATGAACTTGTATTCGCGCAAAGGGGCCTTGTAGGTCGCCATGGCGGGATTCCTTAGAGGCTGAATATCTGTTGGTCGTTGTGGGCGATTGTTCCGGCGGCGCGACCCACCTCACCCCGCCCCTCTCCGCCCTTCAGAGGGGAGAGGGATTTAGGGTGAGGTGGGTTGCCGCCGGAGATCATCGGGCGCCCGATCAGTTCCGGAGCGGCTTGCCGGTTTCGAGCATGTGCTCGATCCGGGCCAGCGTCTTGGGGGTGCGGATGAGCGACATGAAGCCCTGGCGCTCGATCTCGAGGAGCTTGTCCTCTTCGATCTCGTCCATTAGATCCGTATCGCCGCCGGAGAGCACGCGGCCGACCGCGGCGGCCACGACACTGTCATGGGCGCTGGCCTTGCCCTGGCGCTGCAGATCGTTGACCGCGAGGGCGAAGGCGGCCGCCGCCGTGGCGCCGGGCAGGCGGAATTTCGGCGCCGCCGGAGCCTGGTAATTCGCGGCCAGCGCCAAGGCCTTGGCCTTGGCATCGGCGAGCAGCCGGTCGCGGTTCATGGTGATGCCGTCGGTCGGCTTGAGGAAGCCGTTGTCCCTCGCCTCCTCAGCCGAGCGCGACACCTTGGCGGTCGAGATCGTCTCGAACGCCGTCATCAGTGCCGGCATCGGCCCGTTCGGCACGCCCTTCCTCGGCTGCTGCAGGCGGAGCAGCAATTCCTTGTGCCCGCCCCATCCGGGCAGCAGCCCGACGCCGACTTCGACCAGACCCATATAGAGCTCGGCATGAGCCTGGATCGCCGAGGCATGCAGGCAGATCTCGCAGCCGCCGCCCAAAGCCATGCCGGCCGGCGCCGCCACGACCGGGAATTTGGCGTATTTCATCGCCTTCATCGTGGCCTGGCCCATCGAGACCATGCCCTCGATCATCGGCCAGAGCCCGACATTGGCGGCGAACAGCGCCAGCCCGATATTGGCGCCGACCGAGAAGTTCGAGGCCGCGCTATAGACGACGATGCCCTTGAAATCCTTGGCGACGATGCCGAGCGATTGCTGAAGCAGAGTCAGGATGTCGGGGTCGAGCGCATTGGCGCGGCTATGGATCTCGAAGCAGGCGATGCCGTCGCCGATATCCCACAGGCTGGCCGAACTATTCTTGGCGAGCGGCTTGGCCGCGCGCTTGATGTCGGCCAGATCGATCACGCCGGCGGCGCGCTCGACCGGAGCATAGCCGCCCTCGACCGTCAGATATTCGAGCCGGGCGTTCTCGGTGCGGTAGAAGCTCTTGCCGGCAGCGCGGCGCGCAGCAGCGGCGGCACGTCCAGCCCGGCCTTGTCGCAATAGGCGATGAAGGCATCGACGCCGATCCGGTCGATCAGCTCGAACGGACCGTAGTCCCAATTATAGCCGAGGCGCATGCCCTCATCGACCGCGGCGATGGTGTCGGCGATTTCCGGGACCAGCGAGGCGGCATAGAGCAAAGTCGCGCCGATCGAGCGGCGGCCGTACTCGCCGCCCTTGTCGGTCGCGGCGAAGACCTGGCCCGGATGCTTGGCCTTGGCGCTGTCGAGCTCGGCCGAGAGCTGCGGCCGGTATTGCCCGGTCGCGAGATCCATCGCTTCCTTGCGCTTGTCGGCCTCGCGATTGAGCCGATAGAAGCCGCCCTTGCCCTTACGGCCGGTGAAGCCCTCTTCGATCATTTTCGTGAACAGCGGCGGCTCGCGATAGATCGCCTGATAGGCGTCGCTCTTCGGCAGCGTCGCGCGCAGCGAGCGCGAGACATGCGGCATCAGATCGAGCCCGACCAGATCGATCAGCCCGAACACGCCGGTCTTGGGAATGCCGAAAGGCCGGCCCATGACGGCGTCGGCCTCTTCGACGGTCAACCCCAGATCCATCGCAGCGTTGACCGCCGAGGTGATCCAGTAGGTGCCGATCCGGTTGGCGATGAAGCCGGGCCGGTCCTTGCAACGGACAACGCCTTTGCCGAGCTGCCGGTCGCAGAAATCGGCGACCAGCTCGACCGCCTCAGGCCGCGTCTTCGGGCCGCTGACGATCTCCAAGAGCCGCATATAGCGCGGCGGGTTGAAGAAATGCGTGATCAGGAAGTCCTGGGCAAAGCGCGCCGGCAGGCCCGCGGTCAGGATTTCGAGCGGGATGGTCGAGGTGTTGGACGAGACGATCGAGCCATCCTTGCGCACGGCCTCAAGCTTGGCATAGAGCGCCTGCTTGACCGCCGGATCCTCCAGCACGGCCTCGATGATCAGGTCGCAATCCTTGAGCAGATCGAGATGATCTTCGAGATTGCCGGTCGTGATCAGCTTGGCCTTGGCCGCCGACATGAGCGGCGCCGGGTCGGTCTTGGCCAGCTTGGCGACCGCGCCCTCGGCGATCGCGTTGCGGTTCGTGGCAACCCTTCGGCACGATGTCCAGCAGGACGACCGGGATGCCGGCATTGGCGATATGGGCGGCGATGCCGCTGCCCATCACGCCGGCGCCGAGTACGGCGGCTTTCTGGATCGCCATGATCAGACCGCCTCGAGGATGGTCGCGATGCCCTGGCCGCCGCCGATGCATTGCGTCGCCAGCGCATAGCGCTTGCCTTCGCGCTTCAGCAGCGAGGCGGCCTTGCCGGTGATGCGGGCGCCAGTCGCTCCGAGCGGATGGCCGAGCGCAATGGCGCCGCCGTCGAGATTGACCTTGGCGATATCGATCTCCAAGTCGCGATGCAGGCGAGCGATTGCGAGGCGAAGGCTCGTTCAGCTCGATCACGTCGATATCGTCGATCGTCAGCCCCGGCCCGCTTCAGCGCCTTCTTCGTGGCGCCGACCGGGCCGATGCCCATCAGCGCCGGATCGCAGCCGGCGACCGCGACGGATTTGATCCGGGCCAGGATCTCGAAGCCGCTGGCGCGGGCATAGTCTTCGGTGCAGACCAGCACGGCCGAGGCGCCGTCGGTCAGCGGCGACGACGTACCGGCCGTGACCGTGCCGTCGACCGCGAAGGCGGGCTTCAGGCCGGCCAGACCTTCAGCGGAGGTGTCGGGACGGATGCAGCCATCCTGGTCGACAACGCCGCTCGGCGTGGTGATCGCGACGATCTCGGCGGCGAGCTTGCCGGCTGCCTGAGCTGCCACCGCCTTCTGGTGGCTGACCACGGCGAACTCTTCCTGCTGCGCGCGGGTGATGCCGTATTTCTTGGCGACATTCTCAGCCGTCTCGCCCATGCCGATATAGGCGGCCGGGTATTCCTTGGCCAGGCCCGGATGCGGCATCGGGTTGAAGCCCATCATCGGCACCCGGCTCATGCCTTCGAGGCCGGCGCAGAGGAAGACGTCGCCGGCACCCATCTGGATGGCGCCGGCCGCGATATGGATCGACTGCATGGACGAGCCGCAGAAGCGGTTGACCGTCGTCGCCGCGACGCTGATCGGCAGCTTGGCCAGGAACGCGATCAGCTTGGCGACGTTCAGCCCCCTGCTCGCCTTCCGGAAAGGCGCAGCCGAGGATCAAGTCTTCGATGTCGTCCGGATTGACCTTGGTGCGGGCCAGGAGCCCAGCCACCGTCTGCGCAGCCAATTCATCGGCGCGCGTACGGGCCAGCTCCCCCTTGCGGGCAAAGTGGAAAGGCGAGCGGGCATAGCCCGCGATCACGACGGATTTCATGATGTCGGCGACTCCTCTGCGGCTTCAGTCCGGGCGGGGGCCCCGGCTTCGCGCTTGTTGATCAGGTCGAGTATAAGCGTTTCCAGCTCGCGCAGCTCGTGCAGAGTCTGCTCAAGCTCGGTCTTCTGCTGTTCCAGTTCGGCAATGCGGGCCCGCCCTTGCGCAGGGTCTGGTGCAGCTGTTCCAGATGGTTGCGGTCGGCGTCGTAGAGGTCGAGCAGTTCGCGGATATCGGCCAGGCTGAACCCCAGCCTCTTGCCGCGCAGGATCAGTTTTAGCCGCGCCAGGTCGCGCGCGGCATAGACGCGATTGCCGCCGGCCCGCTGCGGCGACAGCATGGCCCTGATCCTCATAGAACCGGATGGTGCGCGTCGAAATGCCGAGTTCGCCCGCAAGATCGCCGATCGAATAGATGGGCTTCTGGGCTTCCACGGCTGTTCCCTCCTCGACTTGACGTTAACGTCAACTATATGACGATTAGGTAATAGAGCGAGCGGCAGGAGTCAAGCCGGAATGCGCGGGGCGGGGGCGGCGCGGGGGCGATGGACGAGCTTCTGCCGCGAACATCGGTTGACACCGCAGGTTTAGGGGGCATACTCCGCGGATACGCAGGGATTGGCCCCACTTAAGCGCCCCGCTCCTATCCGGCCTGCGGGTGGTCGCCTCAAGGATCGAAGCCATGTCGAAGCGGAGCGACCCCGAAGCTGCGGCCACCACATCCGGAGCCGTCAACTGGGATCCGCCGGCCAAGCGGGATCTGGTTGAACGCGCGCTCGCCGACGGCATGACCGATCCGGCCAAGATCGTCGAATGGGCCAACAACTACAAGGTGAACCTGACGGTCGAAGAGGTACTCAGCCTCACGGCCGAACTGAAAAAATGAAGTGGCATCGATCCCCTCTTTGAACGGGAACGCATCGTCATGGCGAGCTTGCATCTGAATACGCCGGCGCACTCGCATTTGCACCCCAAGCCCAAGCCCGTCCAGTTCCATCATCTGACCATCGATGGGACGGGAACCAAATCCTATGCGTCGCCGTCGCAATACCAGCACGCGGTCCTGCCGCTGCTCGAGCGCATGTATCAGACCCGGACGGGACGGGCGGTGTTTCACGAGTTCACGCGCCACCCGTCGAACCGCCCGCCGATCCACCTCATGATGATAACGCCGTATGAAGCCGTGCAGCTCAACGCCTATGCCGAGGCCAAGGATCTGCTGCACGCGACCTTGAAGGGACAGGTCGAACGCTCCGGCGCAAATGGGCAGATGCTGCTCGACGCCCAGGGCAAATCCATTACCGGTCAGGGCGGCGGCAGCGATTCCGACGTCTCCTTCACCCCTGTGATCTGGACCAAATACTGCAACCAGAACAAGCATGCTCACCGGTCCGGCGCCCAGCCCGATGAAATCCTGTTCCACGAGATGACCCACGCGACCCGGCAAATGCGCGGCGTCTTCGATCCGCAGCCTCTGGGCTTCCTGTACGATACGGAGGAAGAGTTCTTCGCCATCCTCCTGGCCAATATCTACGCTTCGGAAACCGGACGGTCCCTCGATCTGCGCTCGGACCACCACACCTTCGAGCATCTGACCACGGACACCAACGCCACATTCCTGCCCAAAAAGGATGCCAGTGATTATCGCTACCGGCTTGTCGAGAAGCTGATCCGCCAAGAGCCGAAGATGGCCCACGAACTGAACATGTTGAAGCACGTCTCGTTCAACCCGATCCGCCGGTACCACGAATTGCAACGCACGAGCGTTCAAGTCAAACAGCCCGCCTAACGCAGGCGGAGCAGCCGGGGCGCCGATCGCGGGGCACGAACGGAAAAGGTCACGCGCGATGAAGCCGACAGCGATTTTCCTATCCTGGGTAATGCTTGCACTGGCGGGGGGGAGTGTCGCTGCTTCGGCGGTGGCGCAGCAACCCTGCGCGACGCCCTCGAAGGACGGGTGCGCGGCGCCCGCAGTCGTGAATTGGGACCCGCCGGCAAAGCGCGATCTGGTCGAGCGCGCCCTGTCCGACGGCATGACCGATCCGGCCAAGATCGTCGAATGGGCCAAGACCTACAAGGTGACGATGACCGTCGACGAGGTGGTTCGCCTCAAGGCCGAACTGCAAAAGTGAAGGGACGAGTCCCCTAAGGCAACACCGAGCCGCCTCCCGCACGCCTTGCACGATTAGAAAGCGATCCATTTGCGCAAACCGGCATAGAAACCCGGATCGTATAGTCATTTGCGCTTTTCGGCGCTAGGATGGGGCAGCGCGGGTGTTGCCGACCCTTGCCCGCTTGGAGCCGGTGAAACGATTACCATCGGCCGCACCACTCTTCAGCGGGGGCGGTCCGCCCGGCCGGCAAAGGCACGAGGGAGCGACCATGACCGAGAAGAACTTCCCAGACGGCGCCGTGCTCGTCATCGGCGGCAGCGGCGGCGTCGGCCGCGCGGTCTGCCTGGAATTCGCCAGGGCCGGCAGCGATGTCGCGTTGACCTATCACAGCAAACAGGCCGCGGCCGAGACGCTGGCCGGCGAGATCCGCGCTTTGGGCCGGCGCGCTTCCTGCCATCAGCTGACCATCGGCGATCCGGCGCGGGTCGATGCCGTCGTCGCCGAGGGCCGCCGGCGCATTCGGCCGTCTCCACACTGTCGTGCTCGGCGCCGGCTCGCTGGCCGAGCAGGTCCTCGTCTCCGAGATGTCGCGCGAGCAATGGCGCCGGGTGATCGACCAGGATCTGAACGGCTGCTTCAATGTCGTGCAGGCGACCCTGCCGCTGCTGCGGCAATGGGGTGGCGGTTCCTATGTCCATCTGGGCTCGGCCGGCGATCTGCGCTGGCCTGAGCGCGACGGCATGTCGGTCATCCCCAAGGCCGCGATCGAGGCGCTGCTGCGCGGCATCGCCCGCGAGGAAGGCCGGCACAAGATCCGCGCCAATACCGTGCTGCTCGGCGTGATCGAGGCCGGCATGTTCCTGGAGCTGACCCGGCAAGGCGTGTTCGACCAGCATTGGGTCGACGAGGTGCAGAAGAACCTCGCCCTCAAGCGCTGGGGCAAACCGGAGGAGATCGGCCACGCCGCCGTGTTCCTGGCCTCCGACAAGGCGGGCTACATCACCGGTCAGCGGATCGCGGTAGCAGGCGGCTACGGGCTGTGACCCGGCGATAGCGCAGACGCATCCCTGGGCCCGGCAGGAATATCAGGAGCGGCGTTCGCGGAAATGATATCCTGCTTCGAAGCGGCGCCTGTCTCGATGAGAGAGGCGCCGTCATCGGGCGAAGGAAACATCGCCGGTCCTTTCCGGAAAACGCCATCACCGTGAATTCTTCGCCGTCTGCCTCGTCCTGCGCAATGTCCGATTCCCTGACCGCTTATCTCGCCCCCGAGGGCTATATCGAGCCTTTGCTCGAAGAGTTGGCCTTGGCCGGAGTCACGCCGATCGAGCGCCATGACCGCCTGATCGTGGCGCCCAGGCCCGGCGCTTCCGCTGGCCTGGGCGCAGAACATCTGGCACGACGCCGAGCGTATCCCGATCGCCTCGATCAAGGAGGGCGCCAGGGCCCTGCGCGACCGGCAGCGGAACTGGGCCCTGTGGCCGATCGGCCACCACCGGCGGGCGCAGTTGATCCAGGAGGCACTCCCCCATGTCGGCGCGAAGCCGTTGGCCTTTCCACAGGCCGCCCCATCGGCGCCGCTCGGGTCCTGGACGCTGCTCGACCACGATACCGTGCTCGCCGCGGCCAAATGCTCAAGCGCTTTCCGCCATGGCGAAGTCGCCTTCGTCGAGGACCGGGCGACCCCGCCCAATCGGGCCTATCTGAAACTCTGGGAGGCACTCACCATCGCTGGGCGTCGTCCAATGCCGGGCGAGCGCTGCCTCGACCTGGGCGCAAGTCCCGGCGGCTGGAGCTGGGTCCTGCAAAGCACCGGAGCGGATGTGATCAGCGTCGACCGCGCACCGCTCGCTCCGAACATTGCGGCGCTGCCCCGCATCGAGCAGCGCCTGGCCAGCGCCTTCTCACTGGCGCCGGACGCGATCGGACCGGTCGACTGGCTGACCTCGGACGTCATCTGCTACCCGACGCGGGCTGCTGCGCCTGGTGCAGTCCCTGGCTCGACAGCGGGCTCGTCCGCAAACTTTATCTGCAGCGTGAAGTTCCAGGGCCCGACCGATCACGACGTGGCCCGCGCCTTTGCCGCGATCCCCGGCAGCCGGCTCGTACATCTGTTTCACAACAAACACGAGCTGACCTGGATCAGATCGGCCCCGTAAACCGGTCTGGGGATCCCTGGATGCCGAGCATGGCAGGGGCTACAACAAACAGGGTGCCGGGTCCGCTCGGGAACAATAGATTTATATGGGATACATGTTATAAGGCGCCGCCATGCCGACCCTTGATCAGCCTGCCGCCCCACCGGTCCTGCCTACGGAGGAGGCCATCTTCCGCCTGGTCGACGGTTTCTATGCCGACATCCGGCGCGACCCGTCGCTCGGGCCGATCTTCGAGCGCGCGATCGGGGCGGATTGGCCGGCGCATCTCGACACCATGAACCGCTTCTGGTCGTCGGTCATGCTGACCTCCGGCCGCTACAAGGGCAATCCGATGGTGGTGCATCTGCGCGTTCCCGGGATCGCGCCCGAACTGTTTGCGCGCTGCTGGCGTTGTTCGAGGCCAAGGCGGCCGAGCTCTTCGCACCCGATCTCGCGGCCGCTTTCATCGCCAAGGCGCGGCGAATCGCCGAGAGCCTGAAGCTGGCGCTGTTCTTCGATCCGGCCCGGCGGAGCGGATTCTCTAAGCCCGGCAGGCATCCTTGCTACAGCTCCAACCGGATTTCGGCACCGCAGCAGAATGACCTTGCACGCGCGGAAGGGGCCGGAGAGACTTTGATCCGCGCGTTCCGCCTGGTCGGGCAACCGGGCCGTCGCGCGTAGCATCAGATAGACATGATAGGGGCGTCGGCACGGCCATGTTCGCGATCATCCTCGGCGTCGCTCTGACCGCCTTCACCTATGGCGGGCTCAGCGAGCGGTTGCCCGATCAGCAGGGCGCGATTCCGGACTGGATCGAAGCGGTGGCGCTGGGGGCTGGTTTTCACCCTGGCCTCGCTGCGCAATTCCTGGTCGGCCCTGATCCGCTGGCTGCTGTTCTTCCAAGTTTCCTGCTGTTCCTGAGCATTCTGACCGACCGGCACCCGCCCCATGCCGTTCTTCGTCTCCTTCATCTTCGCCTTGTTCTACGCCCTGTTCGTTACCGTCTACGCCGCTTATGCGGCGGAGAAACCCCGCTGATCCGCGCCGGCCGTCTCTCCCTCTTGTTCGTCCGCTCAACTGTGGCAGCTATGTGACAGCTGCTACCGGATGCGACGCTGCGCCGCAGCACGGGTTCTATTTCGCCGCAGATCTGGCTTACGCTGGGCGCATGGAATAGCACCCGGGGGGGTTGGGGAACTATGCGGGGTAAGATCCTTGGGGCGAGCACAATCGCCCTTTTTGCGTGCGGTGCCGTCAATTTCGCAAATGCCCAAGAAGCAGCCGCGCCGCAACAAACGCGCAGGCTGCGGTGCAAAGCAGCAAAGAATCCGGAGAGATCGAGCAGATCACGGTGACCGCGACCAAGCGCGCCGAAGACATCAAGGAAGTGCCGCTCAGCATCTCCGCCGTCACCGGCGCCGAGCTCAAAGCCGATCACATCACCGATGCGACCGACCTGACACGCGCCATTCCCGATATCTCCTTTTCCGGCGCCAGCGGCAACGGCGCCGGCGCAGGCCTGAACAATATCGAGATCCGCGGCGTCAGCTCGCAAGCCGGACCATCGACGGTCGGCATCTATCTCGACGACGTCTCGCTGACCACGCTGAACCTGTCGACCCAGGGCGATCCGGAGCCGAAATTCTTCGACCTGCAAGCGCATCGAGGTGCTGCGCGGGGCCGCAGGGCACAATCTACGGCGCCAGCTCGAATGGGCGGCACGATTAAATTCGTCAGCAACCAGCCCGACCTCAACACTTTCGGCGGCACCGCCAGCACCGAGCTGGCCGGCAACAATAATGGCGGGCTGATCTGGACCGAGACCGGCGTGGTCAACGTGCCGATCATCGACGATGTCCTGGCCGTGCGCGCCGGCCTGCAGATCGGCCGCAAGGACGGCTATATCGACCTCGTCTCGCCCCAGCACCGGCGCCACGATCAAGCAGAACATCAACGGCGAGGACGACCAGGTCTTCAAGCTCGCGATCAAATGGCGTGCGACGGACGACCTGACCATCACCCCGGCCATGTTCTATCAGCGTGTGCGCTCGGATGACGACGACGTCGAATATCTCGACCAGCCGCCCGCGCCGCTCGGGCCGCCGAATTCGACCGGCAGCAACATCGCCCTGCCGCCGTATGAGACCTCGAAACTGGTACAGGAGCCCGGCGTCGACCGGCTCTGGGTGCCGAGCCTGACGATCAACGACGATATCGGCTTCGGCGACGTGACTTCGGTCACCAGCTATTACTGGCGCAGCTTCAACCGCGTCCAGGACGGCACCTTCGCCGACAGCATGGGGCTGTCGAACGATATCGTCGATCCGGTCACCTGTTCGCCCGCGCCGCCGAACGGCGCCGGCTGCGCCGCGCTCAATACGGCGCTGAGCAAGCTCGGGACCCCGGTCTATTACAACAACACGGTGCGCCAGATCGCCGAGGAGCTGCGCATCGCCTCCAAGCCCTATGACCCGCAATCCTGGCTGCCGGTGACCTGGATCGCCGGCCTCTATTACTCGGACGAGGTCACCGAGTTCACCGACAACGAGCCGACCGCCAATTTGAACTCGACCTTCGCGCAGTTCGGCTACAGTCCGGACCAGGTCGCTTCACTGGTCGGCTGGGACGCGCCGGGCTTCCAGCCCTTCCCGAACGACATCAGCTATTTCAGCTACCGTCACTACGACACGCGGCAATACGCGGCGTTCGGCCAGGGCACCTACTACATCACGCCGACACTCAAGGCGACGGCCGGCATCCGCTACCTGCTGGGCGAGGAAGATTTCAACCGCATCGGCGGCGGCTACTGGACCGGTGGTCCGCCGGCGACGTTCTCGGCCAGCAGCAAGGCCTATGCGGCGACGCCGAAATTCGCACTCGACTGGGACATCACCCCGGAGACCACGGGCTACATCAACATCGCCAAGGGCTTCCGCCTGGGCAGCGAGAATCGTCCGGTCGCGGTCGATAGCTGTATCCAGAAACGGCACCACGGGCACTCCTCCTGCGCCGAACCCGAGCTGCTCCAACAATCTCCATGTGCTCGGCCTGGGCGCCGTGCCGGTATCCTATGCGCCGGACAAGCTGTGGAATTACGAGATCGGCGACAAGTCGCGCCTGTTCGGCAACCGGCTCTCGGTCGATGTCGCCCTCTATGACATCGAATGGGACAATATCCAGCAGGACGTGCCGCTGCCCCAAGCCTGGGACTTCCTGACCAATACCGGCTCGGCCCGGAGCTATGGCTTCGAATGGGACGTCAAGGGGCAAGCCGATCGCACCGCTGACTCTCGGCGCCTCGGGCAGCTTCACCCATGCCACCATCACCAGCTCGACGCTGATCACCGGCATCGGCCCGGGCTCGCCGGTCGAAGGCGTGCCGATGTGGAGCGCCAAGCTCTATGGCGAATATGACTGGAACGTCGCTAACGATGTCGACATGTTCGCCCGCACCGACTGGGACTTCACCGGCCACAGCCACGGCACCTTCCTGCCGAACAACCCCGATTTCGAGCGCCCGTCCTATTCGATCATGAATGCCAGCCTGGGCGCGTATATCGGCAATGTCGCGGTGTCACTCTACGCCAAGAACCTGCTGAACGAGCAGAAGATCATCCAGCAGCCGCTGGTCCAGGTGACGACGGAAGGCTACCGGCCCTATCCGCGTATCGTTGGCCTTAACGCCTCCTACGACTTCTAGGGTGCGCTGCCCGAACCGGCGGTGAGGTGATGATGACACGTCCCTATTCGTCCGATGGCCAGCTGCAGTGAGCGCGAGCGAGCTGGATGAGGGTGAGCGCAGCGGACCGGCCGAAAGCAACCTCTCCCTGCGCACCTGCCCTCGCCCGGTTCGCTTCGCTCACCACCCTCTCCCGCCAAGCGGGCGAGGGTGGGTTGGCGCGATCCGATCGAACCTAAATTCATAATTCTCTAGCGGCGCCGGCTCAGCGGCACAGCATGGCCTCCGCCTCCTTGCGATCGCTTTCGGCCAGCCCCGCATTGTCGCGCAGATAATCGCAAGCCGTCCGCCCGGCTGTGTCGCGGTCCGTGGCCTTGCGCCGTGGTCGAGCAGCAGCGGATCAGGGTCGGATGGGCGTTGCCCGCGGCGTACATCAGCGCCGTCCGGCCGCCGGTGTGGATCTGGAACATCGCTACGCCGCCTTCATCCGCGGTCCAGGGAATGGTCGTCGCCGCCACATCGGCTCGGGCGTCGAGCAGCCGCCGGGCGGTCTCGGGCCGATCGGCCTGGGCGGCGGCCATCAACGATGTCTTGCGCCATTGATTGGGCTCATTCGGATCTGCACCGGCCTGCAGCAGCAGCGATACCATGTCCGGCGCCTCGACCGCTGCCATGAGCGAGGTCTCGCCGGCGCCGGTGCTGTGGGTGTGGCCGGGCATCAGGAACTCGTATTTGACGTAATCCTCGACCGCATCCTCCGGCAGCCGGTTCAGCACCGCGCTGTGCAGGCTGCGGATCGGCCGGCCCGCTTCGAGGTCGCCGGGTGCCGGCGCCGTGGCGAAGCGCTGGTGATAGGCTTGCAGCGAGGCCGGCCGCGCCGCCTCGATCGCAGCGCTTCCCGGATAGGTCCCGATCGTGTGTTCGACCAGCTCGAGCAGCACGAGCTCGGCCGCCTGCTGCGCCTCGCCCGGCGTCAGGCCTTGCACTTGCCGGAAGGCCTGGACCAGCTCGGCCTGGGCCGGCAGCATCAGCGCCACCAGCTTGCGATAGATTCGCTTGCTCGGCAAATCGCGCTCGGACCAGGCGAACAGCGCATCGAGCGTGGCATCCTGGCGATGATGCAGCCAGCCGGCCCAGCCGGCCTGGCGCACTTCGGCGGTGCCGATCAGCGGCAGGTTCAGCAGGGTCGAGCGCAGTTCCTGGTCGAAGAGATAAGCCTCGCGCCGGTCGTTCGAGTCGAAATCGTCCGGCGGAACGCCCTGCAGCGAGGTCGAGCAGCATCGTCAGCTGGCCGAAATTCGGCAGCGTATCGAACTCGCCACGGACCGGCGGTCGCAGATAGGTCTTGAACAGGGCAGCGCGGCTCGACCTGACCCGGTGCCAGGATCTCGAAGACACCGGCATAGGAGGATTCGCCCGATGGCCGCCGGCGAGTAATAGCCCCAGGGCTCGACCGCAAGCACGAGCAGCCGGCCGCCATAGCGCACGACATCGATGGCGGCGAATTCCTTGGCATCCGATTCGGCCAGCGAGAAGCGGCCGCCGGCATTCGCCTGCGCCTTGACCCATTTGGTGAAGGCAACCTGATCGAAGGCCGGGTGCTGCGGATCGCCGGTGAACAGCGCCCGGGCGCGCAGTTGATAGCTCTGGTCCGGTCCGCCTTCATAGCTGGTCACGGAAATCGGATACGGCTCCGCCGTCGAGGCCGGGCCATGCGTGCCGGCGAGTTCGGTCAGTTCCGGCAGATGCGAGGGATCGAGCGAGCCGCTGCGCTGGATCGCGGTCTCCAAAATGCTGCCGAGCGGCGTGCACAAGGCGGAATCGCGGTAGTCGGCACCCTTGACCGCGACATAGGCGGCGATCGGCGACAGGGCATCGCGCTGCGCCGCGACCGACCAGGCGGACACCGCAGCGATCCGCTCGTGATAGAGCCGGACGAGACAGGTTTCCAATTCGGGATCGGGCGTGACGTCGCGTTGCCGGGCCGACGGGATCGCGCAAAACCGTGCGCCGCGTCACCAACCAATGGCGCTGGGTCGCGAGCAGCTGGTCCTGGCCGATCAGATCCGCTGCACGCAACTGGCGCCGGAACGAGACGGCCAGCTCCTTGTCGAGCCCGGATAGAGTCGGGCTGCCGCACACCATGTCCTGCACCGCCGATGCCGCCTCGTCGCAATCGAAGCTCGGCGAGAAGGCGCGCTCATGCGGCGGCGGCAGCTGCAGGATCAGCGCGGAATGCGGGACCGAAACCTTGCGGATCGTGCAGGCGCCGAGGCCGAGCAGCAGCGCCGCAAGCGCCAGAGGCAGGCCGACGCTGCGGAGAGGAAGCGGACAGTCACTCGGGGGCGATCCTGTATCGGCGGGTTGCGGGTTCAGCGGCTCGGATGGACGGCGGCCGCTGGATTTCGAGATGGAACGGCAGGCTGCCATAGACGATTCTTGTGTCGGCGCCGTTCTCCGGCGGGCTCATAGGGGCCGGATTTCAGGATTGCCGCTTCGGCGGCGGCATTAACCAGCGGATAGGGACAGGGATCGATATGGTGCGCGATCATATGCCCGGCGCGATCGACCGTGACGCTGTAGGTGATGACGCACTCCTGGCCCTTCAGCTGCGCCTCCATCGGGAAGACCTTGTTGGCCAGGACGCGCGCCTTGACCTTGTCGGCGTAATCCGACGGTGCGTGGCGGGCGATGCCGTCGCCGGCAGCGCTGCCGAGCCCGCTGGCGGCCGAACCGGCGCCGGCACCCAAGGGCCGATCCGAAGTAATGCACCGGCGGCCCGCTCTCGGCCGGCGGTGCTGGGCGCGGGGCCGGGGCCGGCGCGGGCTTGCGCGGCTTTTCGACGAGTTTCGGCGCCTCCGCAACCTGCGGCACCGGCGGCGGCTTGACCTCGGGCTTGACCGGTTCGGGCGGCGGTGGCGGTGGCTTCAGCACGTCGGGATTGAGATAGAGCACATGCTCGGGCCTCGGCCGCGAGAGTGGCTGTTTCAGCGTCACGATCGCCACGCCGAGCGCGACATGGACCAGGAGAACTACCCCGAAAGCCAGGAACCGGCGCGGCCCGCCGGCGCGTTTCGGCGCTCGTTGCACAATCACAAGCCGCTCAGCCCCCGTCCCTGCATCTGCTCTTAAGACCACGGACGTGCCGCAGCCTCGTTTCATTTCATTGCGCCGCGGCGGCGGCCTTCAGATCTCGTCCAGCCGCGTCGCCCGGTCGAACAGCTCGACCAGCCTCCCGGCCATAGGCTTCGAGTCCAGTCCCGGCTCGGCGGCAAGTTGCTGCGGCACGTGGTTGAGCGCGCCGACGATCGGTCCCGGCCATCACCCCGACATCGAAAGCCCGGAACGCGCCTTCGCGCTGGCCCCGTTCCAGGATCGCGCGGAACCCGGCCCGGCGCGGCTCCTCGACCGCTGGATCGTAGAGTTCGCCGCGGCCGGACAGGATGATGTTCATGACCGCGCGCGTATGGCTCGGATAGGCCGCGATGAAGCCGACGCTCGCGGCAATGTAGTCGCCGAGCGCCGTCCGGGCACCCGATTGCAGATCGACGCGCGGCCGGATGAAGACGCCGCCCGCGGCATAGACATGCTTGACGACGGCGCGGATCAGCTCGTCCTTGCCCGAGAAATGATAGGAAATGACGCCCGTGCTGATGCCGGCGCGCTTGGCGATCTGCGCCAGCGAGGCCTGGCCGAAACCGAGTTCGGCAATGGCCTCGATCGCGCATTCGATGATTTGAGCTTGCCGCGCGCTTCGATGAAGCTCGGCTTGTTCTGATCAAGCTCTTCGGTTTTTAAACGCATGATCAGTTTTTAGCACAGCCGCCCGAAAGCACAAGCTGCCGCATCTCACGCGCTGGCCTTCGCCGCTCTTCCTCCTGCAGCGCCTTCTTTGACAGCTTGCCGATCTGGGTCTTGGGCAGATTGGCTCGGAATTCGATGCGCTTGGGCATCTCCAGTGCCGAGAGCTTGTCCTTCAGGAAGGCAAGCAACTCGGCCTCGTCCAGCGCCTGCTCCGCGCGCAAGGCGACGAAGGCCTTGACCGTCTGGCCGCGATACGGATCGGGCACGCCGATGACGATGCATTCGGCGACGGCATGATGGGCGTAGATCGCCTCTTCGACATTGCGCGGATAGATCTTGTAGCCGCTGGCGATGATCACGTCCTTGATCCGGTCGACCAGGAAGACATAGCCGTCCTCATCGAGATAGCCGACATCGCGGTCCGCAACGCGCCGTCCTGCATCACCGCCGAAGTGGCATCAGGCCGATTCCAATAGCCCAGCATGACCTGCGGCCCGCGCACGCAGACCTCGCCGCGCTGGCCTTGCCGCATGAGCTGCGCCGGATCGTCGAGCGAGCGGATCTCGACCACCGTTCCCGGCATCGGCAAACCGATCGAGCCGGCCTTGTTCACAACCGGTGATCGGGTTGGCGCAGACCACGGGCGAAGTCTCGCTCAGCCCGTAGCCTTCGGCCAGCGCACAGCCGGTCAGCCGCTCGAACTCGGCCTTGACCTCAGCGGCAGGGGCGCACCGCCGCTCAGGCAATAGCGGATCGAGGACAGGTCGAATTTCGCGATCTCGGGATAGGTATTGATCGCGGTGTAGATCGTCGGCACGCCGGGGAACATCGTCGGCTTTTTGCTGTGGATCGTCGCCAGCACCTGCTTCATTTCGAAGCGCGGCAGCAGGATGATCTCGAAGCCGGCCAGGATCGACAGCATCTCGGCCACGGTCAGTGCGAAGACATGGAAGAAGGGCAGCACCGCCAGCACCTTCTCCTGGCCGAGCCGCGCGGTCGGGAACCAGCGCAGGCATTGCTGGCAATTCACCGCGATATTCTGATGCGACAGCGTGGCGCCCTTGGGGACGCCGGTCGTGCCGCCGGTATATTGCAGCAAGGCGATATCGGCGACCGGATCGCATTGACCGGCGCCGGCGGCGCGGCATTGGCCGTCAGCGTCTTGAAGGTGACGTGGCGCTCATCGGCGGGAAACGGCGCGATATCGGCGCGTTTGACCAGGGGATAGAGCCAGTTCTGCGGGAATGGCAGGCTGCCGGCCATCGGGCAGACGATGATCTTTTCCAGGCAGCTCCGCCCGAACATCGCCGAGAGCTTCGGATATGTGGAGACATGGTCGAGCGTGACCATGAAGCGGGCGCCGGAATCGTCGATCTGGTGGCGCACCTCATGATCGGCATAAAGCGGATTGAAATTCACCACGGTTCCGCCGGCCTTGAGCACGGCGAACAGCATGATCACGGCATAGGGGCAATTGGGCAGGAACAGCCCGATTCGCTCGCCCTTCCGCAGCCCCTGATCCTGCAACCCGCGGGCGGCGCGGTCGACCAGCGCGCCGACCTCGGCATAGGTGAATTTGCGGCCGAGAAAATCCAGGCAGGGCCGTTCGCCATAGCGCTGGACGCTGCGTTCCAGCAGCGCCGGCACGGGCAGGATCTCGAAAGGATCGGACCAGGAGATGCCGAGCGGATAAGTTGCGGGCGCGTTGCCTGTCTCGGTCATGGGCCTCAGAGCTTCATTGACGCCTCGAGGCTGACCACTTCCGTGGAGGCGCTCGTACTGGCGGTGACGGTATCGAATTCGCCGCTATGGGCAACATTGCTGCCGCCGAAGAACAGATGCGTATAGCTGCCGGACAGGGTGATGCTGTCGCTCAGCTGGTAGCTCGCGCCGACCGACAGCCAGTAGCGGTCGCTGTCCGGCAACCGAAAGTCGCGCGACGCGTCGGTGGTCGGCGTTTCGTCATAGGCGACACCGCTGCGCAGGGTCAATTGATCGTCCCATTTGTAGCTGCCGCCCAACGCGACGAAAGATGAATTCTGATAGTTCTCGGCCTCGATCTGCGGCGGCTGATTGACGTTCAGGAAATCGACGCGGATCGCCTTGAAGCGGCTCCATTCCGTCCATTGATAGCTGAGATCCAGCGTCAGCTGCGGCGTGATCTCCTGGGTGATGCCGGCCCAGGCATTGGCCGGCAGGGACAGATCCGCCGTGGCCTGCGTGTCCTGGAACGCGCCGACCGCATTGACCAGCGCCTGGTACTGCGTCGGCACGATGAAATTCGCCCGGCCCTGGATCTGCTGGTTGATCGCCGAGCGATAGGACAGGCCGAGCTTGGTGCCCGGGAGCGGCTCGACGATCACGCCCAGATCCCAGCCGACGCCCCAGGAGGTGCCTTGCAGATCGGCCCTTCCGTCATTGGCCAGTGGCCCGAACCGGCGGCCAGCAGGGACGAAAGCTGACTCGCCCCGATCAGCCCGCGCTGATAGAGCGTCGCCGGCACCAGCGTGCCGAAATCGACCGCCTGGGTCAGCTTCGCCTTGAATTCTGGACGGAAACTCCACCACCGATCGACAGCCAATCGGTCACCCGATAGGCGAGCGACGGGTTGAAATCATAGGCTTCGACCTGCGAATAGAGCGCCTGGTAGCGCACCTGGGCATCCGCGGCGTAGCTGGTGATGAGGCCGAACGGCACGGTGACGCCGAGGCCGACACGCAGCCGGTCGGTCGGCGAGAACAGGAAATAGCTCGACGGGATTACCTTCGCGACGGTCGGGTCCTGGCCCGGATCCCCGGCGATCGGAAACGGCGTCTGGCCGGGCAGGACCCGCGACCCGGCGCTGCTGTTGTGCAGCGAGGGTCGACGGGTCGATGAGCGAAGCGCCGGCCGCCGTCTGCGTGCCGCTGAAATAGGTCATGCCGGCCGGGTTGTCGGTGATCGTCGCCAGGCTGTCGGCCGAACTGGCCGCGCCGGCATCGGCATAGCCGCCGAACACCGCGGAATCTTCGCGCAAGGCAAAACCGGACGCGGCGGGCCTCCCGGCCGGGAAGCGTCGCGGCCAGCAGGCCGGCCAGGAGCGCGGCGCTGGAGAGACGGGTCTGCATCTGCGTTTCCTCGATCGATTTGCTCGCCGCACCGAAAGCGTGCGGCGGATTGACGCCTTGGGACAAGCCTAGTGCCGAATAAACGCCAAGCCACTGCCGCGACGGCATCCCAGTACGGCGAAACTGCGCGGTGTGGCAGGAAAGCCGCAGTTCGCATATCCGGGACAGCCGGGTCGAATAATGACCGGCCCTCGGAGGCATAGACCCGCTCTCCTATCGGTAGAACGCGGAGAGGGAACTGCAGATCGATCTCTGGTGCCGCCCCGAGACAGGGCGTAGTATCCGGCCAACCGAAACGGCCGCCGGATACCGCGGCGGGCCGATGAAGAAGGATTGCCGGCCATGACTCCATCCCTCGCAGCGGCGCCGCTCGACCGGACTCCGGCAGAGGATCCGGGTGCCGAGGCGCAGCGTATCCTGGCGGTACAGCGCGCGGCCGCCCTGCGCGACGGCGTGCCGGATCTGGCTGCCACGACTTGCGTCCCTCGACAAGCTGCAGGCGCAGATCAAGAAGCATCGCCGCGCCTTCGCTGAGGCGATTTCGACCGATTTCGGCAACCGTTCGGCCGCGGAAAGCGATCTGGCCGAGTTCATGACTGCGCTTTAACGGCATCCGGCACGCCCAGCGCCACCTGGCGAAATGG
>JBBCHB010000034.1:0-34562 GCA_037200015.1 Aliidongia sp.
GTGTTCAACACCGTCGGCGAGGCGGTGCATGCGACCGGCGCCGATGCCAGCGTGATCTACGTTCCGCCGCCCTTCGCGGCCGACGCGATCCTGGAAGCGGTCGATGCCGGTATCCCGCTCATCGTCTGCATTACCGAGGGCATTCCGGTGCTCGACATGGTGCGGGTCAAGCGCGGGCTGTCCGGTACCAAGTCGCGGCTGATCGGGCCGAACTGCCCTGGCGTCATTACGCCGGGCGAGTGCAAGATCGGCATCATGCCGGGCCATATCCATCGCCGCGGGAAGATCGGCATCGTGTCGCGTTCCGGCACGCGGACCTATGAAGCGGTGGCGCAGACTTCGTCGGCCGGCTCGGCCAGACGACCTGCATCGGCATCGGCGGCGATCCGGTCAACGGCACCAACTTCATCGATGCGCTCGGCATGTTCCTGGAAGACGACGAGACCCAGGGCATCATCATGATCGGCGAAATCGGCGGCTCGGCCGAGGAAGACGCGGCGCAGTTCCTGATCGATCACAAGATCAAGAAGCCCGTCACCGGCTTCATCGCCGGCGTCACGGCCCCGCCGGGTCGGCGCATGGGCCATGCCGGCGCCATCATCTCCGGCGGCAAGGGTACGGCCGGCGATAAGATCGAAGCAATGAAGCGGGCCGGCATCCATGTCGCCGACAGCCCGGCGGCTTTGGGGTCGACCATGCTGGCGGCGATGAGGGGCTGAGGCGGATCAAACGGTAAGAGGTCATGGCCGGGCTCGTCCCGGCCATCCATGTCCGATCGCAAGGCTGGTCTGCTTTCGAGACCGGAACGGTAAGTCGATATGGATGCCCGGAGCATGCCCGGGCATGACAAGTTCTGAGATAGATCATTGTTTTTATTTGACTATTTGGTGATGCGCCAAGGCGGATCCCGTTCGCGAGAAGCGTATCGCACGCATGTCAGCTTCGTTTGGCTATATCCGTAAATAACGCTACCTACTCGCTAAACCCCAAAAGAGAGAGAGCGGCCGCGTCACGCGGCGGCATTCAGCCATGGCACAGAGCACGCAAACCTCGTTCCTGACCGGCACTAACTCGGCTTTCATTGCCGAACTCTATGCGCAATATCTGGACAATCCTTCGAACGTCGATCCCAGCTGGCAGAGCTTCTTCAGCGATCTGCGCGAAGATGCTGCCGGCATTCTGACCGAGCTCAAGGGGCCGTCCTGGTCGCGTAAGCCGCCGCCGCGCATCATCGAGACGAATGGCGCCGCGCCGCAAAACGGTGCCAACGGCACAGCGGCGCCCGCCATCGCCAAGGCGCCGGTGCAGGGCCAGGCTGCCTATGCCGGCCAGCAGCGCGCCCCGGTCAGCACGGTCGGCGACGAGCGCGCGATCGCCGATTCGATCCGTGCGCTGATGCTGATCCGGGCCTATCGCGTGCGCGGCCATTTGTTGGCCAATCTCGACCCGCTCGGCTTGCAGAAGCCCGGTACCAGCCGCGACCGCGACCTCGATCCGGCGACCTACGGCTTCACCGAAGCCGATATGGACCGGCCGATCTATATCGACCATGTGCTGGGCTTCGAACGCGCCACGCTGCGCCAGATCGTCGAGCTGCTGCGCCGGACCTATTGCGGCAATATCGGCGTCGAATACATGCATATCCAGGATCCGAACCAGCGCGCCTGGATCCAGGACCGTATCGAGCACGCACGCAATCTCGAGGAATTCACCCCGCCCGGCCGCCAGGCGATCCTGTCGCGCCTGACTGCGGCCGAGAGCTTCGAGCGTTTCCTCGACAAGCGCTTCACCGGCACCAAGCGCTTCGGCCTTGAAGGCGCCGAGACGATGATCCCGGCGCTGGAGGCGATCATCCAGCGCGGCGCCGAACTGGGCGTGAAGGAATTCGTGCTGGGCATGGCGCATCGCGGCCGGCTCAACGTGCTGACCAACGTCATGGGCAAGCCGTTCTCGGCCGTGTTCTCGGAATTCCAGGGCACGCCGGCCAATCCTGAGCATGTCCAGGGCTCGGGCGACGTCAAATACCATCTCGGCACCTCGGGCGACCGCGAGTTCGACGGCCGTACCGTGCATCTGTCGCTGACCGCCAACCCGTCGCATCTCGAAGCGGTCAACCCGGTCGTGCTCGGCAAGGTGCGCGCCAAGCAGCGCCAGCGCGGCGATACCGAGCGCAACGAAGTCGTCGGCCTGTTGATCCATGGCGATGCCGCCGTGGCTGGGCAGGGCGTCGTTGCCGAGACCTGCGTGATGTCGGAACTGAAGGGCTACCGCACCGGCGGCACGGTGCATTCGTCATCAACAACCAGATCGGCTTCACCACTGCGCCGGCCTATGCGCGCTCCGGCGTCTATTGCTCGGACGTCGCCAAGACCAACCAGGCGCCGATCTTCCACGTCAATGGCGACGATCCCGAGGCTGTGCTGCATGCCTGCCGGTCGCCATGGAGTTCCGCCAGCAGTTCAAGAGGGACGTCTGGGTGGACATGTTCTGCTATCGGCGGCATGGCCATAACGAGAATGACGAGCCGGCCTTCACCCAGCCGCTGATGTATCGCCGGATCGCCAGCCAGCCCACGACCCGCCAGGTCTATTCGCGTCGGCTGGTCGGGGAAGGCGTGCTGAGCGAAGAGCAGTCGGACAAGATCGCGACCGATTTCTTCAGCTATCTCGATGGCGAGTTCGAGACGGCCAAGAGCTATCGCGCGAACAAGGCGGATTGGCTGGAAGGCGCGTGGGCCGGGCTGGAGCTGGCGCCGAACGACGATCGCAAGGGCAATACTGCGATCTCGACCGAGCTGCTGCAGGAAGTGGGCAAGGCGCTGGTTGCTGTACCGCAGACTTCACCTCAATCGCAAGATCGCCCGCCAACTGCAGGGAAAAGGCCAAGATGTTCGAGACCGGCACCGGTTTCGACTGGGCGACCTGCGAGGCGCTGGCCTTCGGTTCGCTCGCCAGCGAAGGCGTATTCGTGCGCCTGTCGGGCCAGGATGTCGGGGCGCGGCACCTTCTCGCATCGCCATGCCGTGCTGGTCGACCAGGGAGACCGAGAAAACCTTCGTCCCGCTGAACAACATCCGGCCGGACAGCCAGGCGCAGGTCGAGATCTTCGACAGCCCGCTTTCGGAATTCGGCGTGCTCGGTTTCGACTACGGCTACAGCTGGCCGATCCGAAGACACTAGTCGCCTGGGGAAGGCCAGTTCGGCGATTTCGCCAATGGCGCCCAGGTCATGATCGACCAGTTCATCACCTCGGGCGAGGCCAAGTGGCTGCGCATGTCCGGCCTGGTGATGCTGCTGCCGCATGGCTATGAAGGGCAGGGGCCGGAGCATTCATCGGCCCGCCTGGAACGCTATCTGCAGATGTGCGGCGACGACAATATCCAGGTCTGCAACCTCTCGACCCCGGCCAATTACTTCCACGCGCTGCGGCGGCAGATCCATCGCAACTTCCGCAAGCCGCTGATCATCATGTCGCGAAATCGCTGCTGCGGGCAAAGCTGTCGAACTTGGCCGATATGGGGCCGGGCACGACCTTCCACCGCATTTTTCGGCGAGGCCGAGACGATCGCGCCGGATGCCGAGGTCAAGCGCGTCGTGCTGTGCAGCGGCAAGATCTATTACGAGCTGCTGGCCCAGCGCACCGAGCGCAAGATCGATAATGTGGCGCTGCTGCGTATCGAGCAGCTCTATCCCTTCCCGCTGAACGCGCTGGGCAAGGAGCTGCGCCGCTACCCCAATGCCGAAGTGGTCTGGTGCCAGGAAGAGCCCAGGAACATGGGCGCTGGACCTTTGTCGAAGGGCGCATCGAAACCGTACTGTCGGGTCTGGAGATCGCGGCCAAGCGTGCCGGCTATGCCCGGCCGCGCGGAAATCCGCCGCGACGGCCACGGGCTCGGCCAAGCGCCACGCTAAGGAACAAGCCGATCTGATCGACCAGGCGCTGATTTTGCGCTGATCGATTATCCAGGAGTAGTCCGGGGCGATCAACCCTCGCCCGCTTGGCGGGAGAGGGTGGCGAAAGAAGTGAGCCGGGTGAGGGTGAATGCGCCGGCAGGGGTTGCCCTGCAACTTGTCCGGCGCATTCACCCCTCACCCTCCCGCTTCGCGGGCTCCGCCCTTTCCCGCCACGCGGGCGAGGGGTTGTTTTGTTGAACACCTGACGCGAAGACACCCAACCGAAGGAAGCGCCATGGCGACGGAAATCAAGGTGCCCACGCTGGGCGAGTCGGTGACCGAGGCGACTGTCGCCCGGTGGCTGAAGAAGATCGGCGAAACGGTGGCGATGGACGAGCGCTGGTCGAGCTGGAGACCGACAAGGTCACGCTCGAGGTCAACGCCTCGGCCGCCGGCGTACTGACCCAGATCGTGGCCGATGAAGGCGCCAATGTCGAAGTCGGCGGCCTGCTCGGTACGATCGACGCGGCGGTGCACAGCCGGCTCCGGCGCCGGCCAAGCCTGCAGCTCCGCTCCAGCCTCGCTGCCGGCGGCTGCGCCGGCTCCGGCCGCGGCAAGCGATCTCGACCGCTCCGGCCCGGCCGCCAAGAAGCTGGTCGCTGAGAGCGGTGTCGATCCCGCAACCATCCCGGCGACCGGCAAGGATGGCCGCCTGACCAAGGGCGACGTGCTCGCCGCCGTCGAAGCCAAGCCGGCAGATCCGGTTCCGGCTCCTGCCACTGCGCCGGCAGCGGGTGCCCGCGAGCAGCGTGTACGCATGACGCGTCTCCGGAAGCGCATCGCCGAGCGGCTCAAGGATGCGCAGAACACGGCGGCGATGCTGACCACCTTCAACGAGGTGGACATGTCGGCGACCATGGCGTTGCGCGAGACCTATAAGGAGGCGTTCGAGAAGCGCCACGGCGTCCGCCTCGGCTTCATGTCGTTCTTCGTCAAGGCCTGCATCTCGGCGCTCAAGGAGCTGCCGATGGTCAATGCCTCGATCGATGGCGACGACCTCGTCTATCACAATTACTACGATATTGGCGTCGCGGTCGGCACCGAGAACGGGCTGGTCGTACCGGTCGTGCGGCGACGCCGAGACGCTGGGCTTCGCCGAGATCGAGAAGACGATCGGCGCTATGGCAAGAAGGCGCGTGACGGCAAGCTCACCATCGAGGAGCTGACCGGCGGTACCTTCACCATCTCGAATGGTGGCGTCTATGGTTCGCTGATGTCGACGCCGATCCTGAACCCGCCGCAATCGGCCATCCTGGGCATGCACAAGACCCAGAAGCGCCCGGTCGCGATCGGCGACAGATCGAGATCCGGCCGATGATGTATCTGGCCCTGTCCTATGACCACCGCGTCATCGACGGGCGCGAGGCCGTGACCTTCCTGGTGCGGGTCAAGGAGAACATCGAAGATCCGCAGCGTCTGCTGATCGACCTCTAAGGCGGGTGCAGGAAAATGAGCGGACAGCGTCGACCTCGTCATCATCGGCGGCGGGCCGGGCGGCTATACGGCCGCCATCCGCGCCGCCCAGCTCGGCATGTCCGTGGCTGCGTCGAGAAGCGCGACCGGCTCGGCGGCACCTGCCTGAACATCGGCTGCATCCCGTCCAAGGCGCTGCTGCAATCCTCGGAGAAATTCGAGGAGGGCGCGCCATGTGCTAAGCGCACATGGCGTGAAGCTGGGCAGCGTCGAGCTCGATCTCGGCACCATGCTGGCGCGCAAGGACAAGGTCGTGAACGACCTGACCCGCGGCGTCGAAGGCCTGTTCAAGAAGAACAAGATCACCTGGATCAAGGGCGCCGGCCGGATCGCCGGCCGGGCAAGGTCCATGTCGACCTGACCGAGGGCGGCACGCAGGAGCTCGCGGTCAAGCACATCATCATCGCCACCGGCTCGGACAGCGTGCCGCTGCCCGCGTCGAGGTCGATGAGAAGGTGGTCGTGACCTCGACCGGCGCGCTCTCGCTCGATCCGGTGCCGAAGCGCCTGGTCGTGATCGGCGGCGGCTATAACGGACTCGAACTCGGCTCGGTCTGGGCCCGGCTGGGATCCGAGGTGACCGTGGTCGAATTCCTCGACCGGATCACGCCGACCATGGATAGCGAGACCGGCAAGATGCTGCAGCGCCTGCTCGGGCGCCAGGGCTTCAAGTTCAAGCTCTCGACCAAGGTGGTCGGCGCTGCCAAGACCGAGACCGGCGTCACGCTGACGCTGGAGCCGGCCGCGGGCGGGGCGCAGGGAGACGCTCGAGACCGATGTCGTGCTGCTCTCGATCGGCCGCCGGCCCTATACCGACGGGCTCGGCCTCGCCGAGGCCGGCGTCGAGCTGGACGAGCGCAAGCGGGTCAGGTCGATGCGCATTATCACACCAATGTGCCGGGCATCTACGCCATCGGCGACGTCATTGCCGGGCCGATGCTGGCGCACAAGGCCGAGGATGAAGGCGTCGTCCTGGTCGAGCAGCTCGCCGGTCAGAAGAGCCACGTGAATTACGAGGCGATCCCGGCCGTCATCTACACCTTCCCCGAAGTCGGCACGGTCGGCCGTACCGAGGAGGAGATCAAGGCCGCCGGCATCGAGTACAAGATCGGCAAGTTCCCGTTCTCGGCCAACAGCCGGGCGCGCTGCAACGGCGATACCGACGGCTTCGTCAAGATCATCGCCGACGCCAAGACCGACCGGGTTCTCGGCGTGCATATCATCGGCCCGGATGCCGGCACGATGATCGCCGAGGCGGCGCTGGCGATGGAATTCAGCGCCTCGTCCGAGGACATCGCCCGGACCTGCCACGCGCATCCGACGCTGAACGAAGCCGTGCGCGAAGCGGCGCTCGGCGTCGCAGGGCGGACGATCAATTTGTGAGGGCAAAAGCGGTGAGTTCGCCGACAGCATATTAAACCTGGGAAGAAACAAAGTGGGGGCGGGCATCCTGCCCGCCAGCGGGCGAGACGCCCCGCTCCACTGAGGAAGCTTCGGTGAGGCGCCCAGTGGACGGCGGATATCGTCCTCGCCGTGACCGCCCGGCTGATGCTACCAAGGACGGAACGATAACAGGCGGGAGGCGGCGATGCCGGGAGTGCTCGACGGCGTCAGGGTGCTGGATTTCGGCCGTTATATCGCCGGCCCGTATTGTGCGGCGCTGCTGCCGAGCACGGTGCCGAGGTCATCCGCATCGAGAAACGCGAGGGCAGCGAGGATCGCTTCCAGGTGCCGCTCGCGGCCACGGGCGAGGGCGGTCTCTTCCTGCAGATGAAACCGCAACAAGCGCGGCATGACGCTCGACCCGATGGCCGAGGCCGGCCGCGCCGTCGTGCGCAGAGCTGGGTCGCGACTGCCGATATCGTCGTCGCCAATCTGCCGCCGCAGACCCTGGCCGCGATGGGGCTCGATTACGAGACGTTGCGCGCGATCAAGCCCGACATCATCCTGACCACGCTCTCGGCCCTTCGGCGAGGGCGGACCCTATAGCGACCGGGTCGGCTTCGACGGTGTCGGCCAGGCCATGTCGGTTGCCGTATATATGACCGGCGAGCCGGACCAGCCTTATCGCGCGAATGTCTCCTGGGTCGATTTCTCGACCGCGCTGCATGCCGCCTTCGGCACCATGGCGGCGCTGATGGCGAAGCGGCAGACCGGGCAGGGGCAGCGCGTCGAGACGGCATTGCTGGCCAATGCCGTGACGCTGACCAATGCACTGCTGATCGAGCAGGATGTCGCCGGCACCGATCGCGTGCCGACCGGCAATCACGGCCAGACCGCGGCGCCGGTCGACATCTTCCGGACCAGGGATGGCTGGGTCATGACCCATGTCGTCGGCACGCCGCTCTACAAGCGCTGGGCGCGGCTGATGGGCGAGCCGGACTGGCTGAACGATCCGCGCTTCGCCGACGACATCTCGCGCGGCGACAACAGCGTGCCGATCAGCGCGCGCATGGCCGCTGGTGCGCCGAGCGCACGACGGCCGAAGCAGTCGAGACCCTCGCGCGGCGCGTATTCCGGCCGGCCCGGTGCTGAAGCCGCAGCAGGTGCTGGACGACCCGCATGTCCAGGCAATGGGCTTCTTTCAGGAAGTCGATTTCCCCGGCCTGCCCAAGCCGGCCCCGCTGGCCCGCGCGCGGTGAAACTGTCCGGGACGCCGGGCGCGATCCAGCATCGCGCGCCCGCTGCTGGGCGAGCACACCGGCGCGATCCTGGCCGAACTCGGCTACGACGCCGCAGCCATCACCGAGCTGCGCCGGCTCCAGGTGATTTAGTGTAGGCTGGAAGTCCCTCTCCACGCCTTCAGGGCGGAGAGGGATTTAGGGTGAGGTGGGGTCGGGCAGCCGCATCAATGTCGGAGCGTTCTCCACCTCACCCCGACCCTCTCCGCCTCAATGAGGCAGAGAGGGGGATAAGCTACGCCCCGCGCGCGGATGCGCCTTGGCGTAGATCGCCATCAGCTTGGCCTCGTCGATCTCGGTGTAGCGCTGGGTGGTCGAGAGCGAGGCGTGGCCGAGCAGTTCCTGGATCGCGGCGCAGATCGCCGCCGCCGCCCAGCAGATGGGTCGCGAAACTGTGCGCAGCGCGTGCGGCGTCGCCGTGTCGGGCAGGCCGAGGCCGAGGCGGAGCTGCTCCATCAGCTTCTGCACCAGCCGCGGATTGAGCTGCCTGCCGCGCTGGCCGACAAAGAGCGGGCCGTCGGGTCGAGTTTGTACGGACAGGCGGCGAGATAGGCCGCGACCGCCTCGCCGACCGCGGGCAGCAGCGGCACGAGGCGCTGCTTGTTGCCCTTGCCGGTCACGGTCAGCGTGGCGAGGCCGGGCAGTGGCGCCTGGCGCAGGGTCAGGTCGAGCGCTTCGCCGAGGCGCAGGCCGCAGCCATAGAGCAGGGTCAGGATTGCCACGTCGCGCGCGGCGATCCAGGGCGGGGCGCTGCTGCTCTGCACCGTATCGGCCGCGTCGAGCGTGATCTCGGCATCGCCGATCGAGAGTGGCTTCGGCACGGCGCGCGGCAGGCGCGGGCCGCGCAGCACCGACAGCGCGTCGTTCTTGGCCAGACCGCGCCGGTCGAGGGAAGCGAAAGAAGCCGCGCAGCACCGAGGAGCGCGCGCGCCTGCGAGGTCTTGGCCAGATCCTCGGCCGCGCGCGCCGCCAGGAAGGCGCGGAAGTCGCGCGGCTGCAGCTGAGCCAGCAGCGCGATCGACGGCAGGCCGCCATGATGGTCGCGCAGGAAATCCAGGAAGGCGCGAAATCCCGGCCATAGGCCCGCCAGCGTATGAGCCGAGGCGCGCTTCTCGGTCTTGAGCTCGCTCGATCCAGGCGGCGATCACCGGCAGCAGGTCCGGCGCGCCGCATAGCGGCGAGGGGGATCGGCTCAGCCGCTTGGACGGTCATGGTTTGAACGGGAGAGGAGCGTAAAGCCCTTCTCCTGCACTGCGGGAGAAGGTGCGAGCGTCAGCGAGCCGGATGCAGGGTGAGGCGCGTGAGCGCCATAGATCCCGCGAGCTGTTCGACCCTCACCCTCCCCTCTCCCGCAATGCGGGAGAGGGGCTCCTAAAGGTCGAGCCACTGGGAAATCGTCACGCCCAGTGTCTGCGCCAGGAAACACAGCAGCTCGGTGCCTTGCCCGGCCTTGAACTTGCCGGCGCGGCGTGAGCCGAGCGCCAGCAGGCCGGGCGGGGCTTTGTCGACGGTCAGGCGCAGCAGTGCTTTCCGACTGGACCAGCCCGGCGCCCGAACCGAAGATCGCGGTTGTCGCCGGCGACCTCGTCTTCGAGCAGTGCGTCCTTTGGCCGGGCCGAGCAGGGCATCGACATCGCCCGGTTCCAGCAATTGCAGCCCCGGGCAGCGGCGTGCGGGCGAAATTATGGCCTCGATTCGATGCACAGGGTGACGACGTCGATGTCGAGCAGCACGGCCAGATCCGTCGTCACGGTCTGGATCAACTGCTCGAAGCTGGTGGCCGCGAGCAGCGCCAGCACGGCGGCATGGATGCGCTGCTGGCTCGACAGATTCGAACGACTGGTTGCGATCAGTGCGCGCTGCTGCGATTTCACGCGGTGCAGATCGGCCTTCAGCCGCTTCGACCATGAAATGCTGCATATCGACGATATTGTCGCCGCGCCGATGGCTCGGTGGGCGTCAGCACGGTCAGGAGATCCGGGTGCTCGACCAGGAAATCGGGGATGGCGGCGCAGATAGCCGGGCGACATCGCCCGGCGCGATGATCGGGTCGCTGAGCTTCGGCTCGCGTGCTTTCTTGCTGTCGGGAACGCCTTTGGGATCGACCATCGCCCGGATCCTCTACCGGACGGCAGCGGCGGCCAAGCCGCGCGGCGCTATGATGTCGATCGGATGCTGCATGTCGAGCCTGCGGGTCATGGCCTGAAAGCTGCGTGCGGTGTCGCACGCCGGTGAAATTCCAGCTAGGACTGTAGCCGATGCCCGACCCCAGCACCAGTTTCCCCGCTTCGGCCGATCTGTTCGGCGACAGCCATGCCCGGCAGCGCCGCGCGCCGCGTGCTGCTGCCGCTGCCCTTGGGCGGCGCCTATGACTACAGCGTGCCGGCGGAGATGGCTGTCGAGCCGGGCAGTTTCGTGCGCGTGCCGCTCGGCAATCGCAGCGTTCCAGCCGTGGTCTGGGACGACGGCGAGCCGAGCGAGGAGCCGATTCCCGAACACCGGCTGAAGCCGATCGCCGAATGCTACGACGTCCCGCCGATGCGGGCACCGTTGCGCCGGCTGGTCGATTGGATCGCCGCCTATACGCTGGCGCCGCCGGCGCGGTGCTGCGCATGGCGATTGGACCGCTTGAAGCGCTCAACCCGGCCGAAGCGCGGCGCGGCTATGTCGCGGCCCGAGGCGGCGGTGGACGACAAGGCCCGGATGACGCCGGCGCGCCGCCGCATCCTCGATGTGCTGGCCGACGCCTGCCGCGGCCGGCGACGGGCGCTGGCGCTGGAGGCGGGCTGCAGCGGCGGCGTGGTGCGCGGCATGGTCGAGGCCGGGCTGGTCGCCGAGGTGCCGATCGCCGCCAGGCCGCGCCGCCCGGTGCCGGATTGGCGGCTGCCCTTCCCGACGCTGTCGCCGGACCAGGCCGAGGCGGCGGAAACGATCTCGGATGCGGTGCGGGCCCAGCGCTACGAATGCTTCCTGCTCGACGGCGTGACCGGCTCGGGCAAGACCGAAGTCTATTTCAAGGCGGATCGCCGCGGCGCTGGAGGCCGGGGCGCCAGGTGCTGGTACTGCTGCCCGAGATCGGCCTCGGCGCGCAATGGCATCAGCGCTTCGAGCGGCAATTCGGTTGCCCGGCCGCGGGCTGGCATTCCGATGTCGGCAGCACCGAACGCCGGGCGGTCTGGCGCGACGTTGCCGAGGGCAAGGCGCGGGTCGTGGTCGGCGCGCGCTCGGCGCTGTTCCTGCCTTTCAGCGATCTCGGCCTGATCGTCGTCGACGAGGAGCATGACGGCTCGTTCAAGCAGGAGGACGGCGTGATTTATCACGCGCGCGACATGGCCGTGGTCCGCGCTCGCAGAGCCGGATTCCGATCGTGCTCGCCTCGGCCACGCCGTCGCTCGAAAGCCTGGTCAATGCCGAGCGTGGGCGCTACACGCGGATCGTGCTGCCCCGACCGCCATGGCGGCGCGCAGCTGCCCGAGATCGAGCTGATCGATCTGCGGCTCGACAAGCCGGCACGGCAGCGCTTCCTGGCGCCGGCGCTGATCCAGGCGCTGCAGGCGACGCTGGCCGAGGGGCGAGCAGGCGATGCTGTTCCTCAATCGCCGGGGCTATGCGCCGCTCACTTTGTGCCGGACCTGCGGCCATCGCCTGCAATGCCCGAACTGCACGGCCTGGCTGGTCGAGCACCGCTTCATGGGCGGCTGGTCTGCCATCATTGCGGCCATGCCGAGAAGCCGCCTGAGACTTGCCCGTCCTGCCAGGATCGCCATTCCTTCGCGCCCTGCGGGCCGGGTATCGAGCGCGTCGCCGAGGAGATCGGCGAACTTTTCCCCGAGGCCCGAGTCGCGGTCATGGCGAGCGACACGCTGATCGGGCCGAACGCGATCGGCACGCTGGTGAAGCAGGTGCAGGCCCGCGAAATCGATCTGCTGATCGGCACGCAGATCATGGCCAAGGGCCATCATTTCCCGATGCTGACGCTGGTCGGCGTGGTCGATGCCGATCTCGCCTCAATGGCGGCGATCTGCGTGCGGCGGAGCGGACCTTTCAGCTGCTGCACCAGGTCTCGGGGCCGGGCCGGGCGGGCCCGAGCGGCCGGGCAAGGTGCTGCTGCAGACCTTCGATCCCGAGCATCCGGTCATGCAGGCTGCTGTCCCGGCGAGCGCGACCGGTTCCTGGCGCTTCGAAGCCGAAGGTCGGCGCAACCATGGCTGGCCGCCCTATGGCGGCTGGCCGCTCTGATCGTCTCGGGGCCGGATCAGGAGGCGGCCGACCTGACCTCCGCCGCCATTGCGCGCGCCGCACCACATCTGCGCGGCGTCTCGGTGCTCGGCCCGGCGCCGGCGCCGCTCGCCGTGCTGCGCGGCCGGCATAGGCGCCGCTTCCTGATCAAGGCCGAGCGGCAGGTCAACCTGCAGGCGGTGCTCCGGCAATGGCTGTCCGCCGTGCGCATCCCGTCGAATGTGCGGGTGCAGGTCGATGTCGATCCCTATAGTTTCTTGTGAGGCGGAGGGCCCAGCGTGCCTCCCGCCGAGTTCGCTGTCTGGATTTCGAGAGTATACGCACTTGACCCGGATAACCTTGCCGCGCGACCGCGCCGTCCTGGCCGACCATCTGGTGCTCGCCGTCACGGCCGGATTCGCACTTGTCGCCCTTGCGCTTTTGCTATGGCAGAGCCTTGGGCCTGACGCCGGCGGGGGGCCGCGGCCTGTGTCGATCTATGGCGGGGCGCTGGCCGCCTCGTCGGTCTCGTCGCTGGTCCTACAACACGCTTTATAAGCACCAGCCGGGCGGGTTCTGGCGCTTTGCCGACCATATCTGTATCTTCCTGCTGATTGCGGGGACCTTACGCCGTTCTCGATCTGGGGCGCCGACGGGCGAAGCGCGTGGCTGCTCGCGCCGATCTGGATCGTGGCGGTGCTCGGCAGCGGCCTCAAGCTGGCGCTCGGCATGCGCTATGAGCGCTGGTTCCTGCTGCTCTATCTGGCCATGGGCTGGATGGTGCTGTTCGGCCTGGACAGCGTGATCGCCCAGCTTCAAGCCGCCGCGTTGATTCTGCTGCTGGTCGGGGCGGTCGCCTATAGCGGCGGCACGGTGTTCCATGTGCTCGACGGGCGCTGGCGCTGGGGTGCCGCAGCCTGGCACGGTTCGGTTCTCCTGGGCAGCGCCAGCCATTTCATAGCGATTTTTAGGTTTTGTCATTCCGGTGGGTTGACCTCTGCGTTGCGGTCAAGCAAACACTCTGCGCAACGACTTCTCCCCGTTCGGATTTTCCGCTACGGTGCCGCCCGCCTTGGCTGGCACTGTTGCGGAACAATGCGGCGGCATGCCACATAGGCTGTCTTCATCGGCGCGTTAGCGTGCGCGCCCGGCGGGCGGCCACAGCCGTTCTGACCCCAAGAGGTATTTCATGGCGGAGGAACGACGAATCTTCATGGCGCCAGCCATCACGGCGAGGGTGAGACCCGTCGGGATTTCCTGGTGCTGGCGGCTGCGGGCTTCGGCGCCGTCGGCGTCGGCGCGATGGCCATCCCCTTCATTCAAAGCATGAACCCGGCGGCCGATACGCTGGCGCTCTCGACACCGAGGTCGATCTGAGCCCGGTCGCGCTCGGCCAGAGGATCACCGTGAAGTGGCAGGGCTCGCCCGTCTTCGTCGACCATCGCACGCCCCGAACAGATCGAGGAGGCGACGAAGGTCGAGTGGAAGGATCTTCGCGATCCGCAGCCGGATTCGGCCCGCGTGAAGAAGGCGGAATGGCTGATCGTGAAGGGCGTCTGCACACATCTCGGCTGCATCCCGCTCGGCCAGAAGACGACCGATCCGCGCGGTGAGTTCGGCGCTGGTTCTGCCCGTGCCACGGCTCGCAATACGATACTTCGGGACGCATCCGGAAAGGCCCGGCGCCGCTCAATCTGTTCGTGCCGCCCTATGCCTTCCTCACCGACACGTCGATCAAGATCGGCTGATAGGACATACTGCTATGGCCGCACCTGTTGCACAAAACAAGCTGATCCGCTGGATCGATCACCGGCTGCCCATCTTCACCTTCATGGGGCATGAGCTCGAGGAATATCCGACTCCGCGCAATCTGAGCTACTTGGTGGAATTTCGGCTCGCTCGCCGGGATCATCCTGGTTCTCATGATCGTGACCGGCATCTTCCTGGCCATGAACTACACGCCGAATGCCGATCTGGCTTTCGGCAGCGTCGAGCGCATCATGCGCGACGTGAATTACGGCTGGCTGCTGCGCTATATGCATCAGAACGGCGCGTCGTTCTTTCTCATCATCGTCTATATCCACATCTTCCGCGGCCTGTATACGGCTCTTACAAGGCGCCGCGCGAGCTGCTCTGGATGCTCGGCGTAGTCATCCTGCTGCTGATGATGGCGACGGCGTTCATGGGCTATGTCCTGCCCTGGGGCCAGATGAGCTTCTGGGGCGCCACGGTCATCACCAATCTGTTCTCGGCCATTCCGCTGGTCGGCGATTGGATCGTGCATCTGTTGTGGGGCGGTTTCGCGGTCGACAATCCGACGCTGAACCGCTTCTTCGCGCTGCATTACCTGATGCCGTTCATCCTGGTCGCCGTGATCGTGCTGCATCTGGTCGCGCTGCACCAGCATGGCTCGAACAATCCGCTCGGCATCGACAAGGAAGGGGGGCCGCAGGATTTCGATCCCATTCCATCCGTACTATACGGCCAAGGATCTGTTCGCCTGTCGGTCTTCCTGGTGATCTTATTCGCGGTGGTGTTCTTCGCGGCCGAATCTCTTCGCCGAGCCGGACAACTACATCCCGGCCAACCCGCTGGCGACGCCGGCGGAGATCGTGCCGGAATGGTACTTCCTGCGTTCTACGCGATCCTGCGCTCGACCCCGGACATCCTGTTCATTCCGGCCAAGCTGGCCGGCGTGCTCGCCATGTTCGGTGCCATCGCGACGCTGTTCGTACTGCCCTGGCTCGACACCTCGCCGGTGCGCAGCGGCAAGTTCCGCCCGATCTTCCGGATCTTCTTCTGGCTGCTCGCCGCGGATTGCCTGCTGCTCGGTTGGGTCGGCGGCCAGCCGGTCAGCACCCTCACCCTCACCCTCGGCCGCCTCGGCGAGGTGTGGTACTTCCTGCACTTCCTGATCATCCTGCCGATCCTGGGCAAGTTCGAGCGGCCGCTCCCGCTGCCTACCAGCATTGCTCAAGCGGTCCTCAAGGGTGGCGCGCATGCGGTCCCGGCCGGTGCCCGGATGGAGAAGCCATAAATGATTCGTCGCTTGGTTCTCAGGCGCGGCAGCGATCGCGCTCTGCTCGATCGCTGCACCCTCGCTGCTCGCTCCGTCCGCCCATGCGGAAGACGAAGCGCCTAAGCTGCTCGATGCAGACTTCACCTTCCGCGGCGCCTTCGGCCACGATCGACAAGGCTTCGGCCCAGCGCGGGCTGCAGATCTACAAGGAAGTCTGCTCGAATTGCCACGGGCTCTACGAGCAGAGCTATCGCAACATCGCGGCGCTCGGCTACACCGACGACCAGGTCAAGGCCTTCGCGGCCGACTACCAGGTCGATGTTTCGACGACAAGGGCCAGCCGATCAAGCGCCCGGCCAAGCCGTCCGACCGCTTCGTCCGGCCCTTCCCGAATGAGGCTGCGGCACGCGAGGCGAATAACGGCGCCTATCCGCCGGATCTGGGGCTCATCGCCAAGTCGCGCAAGGGCGGGCCGGACTATGTCTACTCGCTGCTCCAGGGGTACGGCACGCCGCCCGCGGGGCCTAAAGCTGAATGACGGGATGAACTACAACAAGTTCTTCCCCGGCAATCAGATCGCCATGCCGCAGCCGCTGACCGACGGCGCCGTCACCTTCGCCGACGGCACGCCGAATACGCTGCAGCAGGAAGCCAAGGAACGTCGCCACCTTCCTCGAATGGGCGGGCCGAGCCGGAAGCCGACGCGCGCAAGGAGCATGGGCTGGCGCGTCATGCTGTTCCTGATCCCGCTCGCCTTTTTGCTCTATGCGGTGAAGCGCCGCGTCTGGGCCAAACTGCACTGATCGGTCTCGGGATCGACACCGGAAACGCCCGCTTCCAGCGATGGAGGCGGGCGGTCGCCATTTTCAGATGTAGCCTTTTAAGCCGCGACGTCCTCGGCCGGCGGCGCTAAGATCCGGGCCGACAATTCGATATTTCAGCGGAGTTTCGCAAGGATGGGTCTCGAATGACGCGGCCGAGGATCGGTGTTCTCGGAGGCAGCGGCCTCTATCAGATCGACGGGCTGACCAATGTCGAGTGGCGGCGCGTCAACAGCCCCCTATGGCACGCCCTCGGACGAGCTGTGCTTCGGGCGGGCTCGACGGCGTCGATGTCGTGTTCCTGCCGCGCCACGGCCGCGGCCACAGGATCTCGCCGACCGAGATCAATTACCGCGCCAATATCGACGCGCTGAAGCGCAGCGGTGTGACCGACTTCCTGTCGCTCTCGGCCGTCGGCGGGCTTGCAGGAGCAATTCGCGCCCGGCACCTTCGTGCTGGTCGATCAGTTTATCGACCGGACCTTCGCCCGCCGAAAAGAGCTTCTTCGGCACGGCCTGCGTCGCCCATGTCTCGATGGCCCCGGCCGGTCTGCCCGCGGCTCGGCGACGCGCTGGCCGCGGCCGGCCGTGATGGCCGGGATCGAGCTGCACCGTGGCGGGCACTTATCTCACCATGGAGGGGCCGCAATTCTCGACCCTGGCCGAGAGCGAGCTCTATCGCAGTTGGGGCTGCGCCGTGATCGGCATGACCAACATGCCGGGAGGCGAAGCTCGCCCGCGAGGCCGAGATCTGCTACGCCACGGGTCGCCATGGTGACCGATTATGATTGCTGGCATCCGGGCCATGACGACGTCACGGTCGACCTCGTCATCCGCGTCCTGCTCGACAATGCCGACAAAAGGCGCGCAATCTGGTGCGGGCCGTGGTTCCGGTGCTCGGCCATCACGAGGGCCCGCTGCCATGCCGGATGCCAGAATGCGCTCGACCATGCGCTGATCACAGCACCCGAGGCGCGTGATCCGGCGGTGCTGCAGCGTCTCGACGCGGTGGCCGGACGCGTGCTCCGGCGCGGCTAACAGGGAGGATCCGGCGATGCGTGTCCGACGGCACACCGATGCGGACGATCTGGCCGAGCGGCCATGGCGGCCGTCCGGATCATCGATCAGACCAAGCTGCCGCATGAGCTGATCACCATCGAGTTGAAGACGCTGGACGATGCCGCCCCACGCCATCCGCGATATGCTGGTGCGCGGGGCGCCGCTGATCGGTGTGCTACGGCCGGGCCTATGGCGTGGCGCTAGGCGATGAAGCGGGATCCGTCGGAATTCCTCGCTCGAACATGCCTGCCGGGTTGCTGGCGGGCGACCAGGCGACCGCGATCAACCTGCGCTGGGCGCTTGATCGGGCGCGGCGCGAGATTGGGCGGCACATGCCGGTCGATCGGGGTGCCGGCGCTTCTCGCCGCCGAATATAGGCCGCGGAGTAGAGGACGCGGCCGACGACCCAGACGGCACCGATCACCGCGCCCCAGAACGGCGACACGGTCGTGCTGAAGATCCACAGTGGACGGCAGAAAGACGATCAGCTGTTCGACCATGTTCTGCTGGACGCGGAAGACCCCGCTCGAAACCCGGGTCGCCGTGACCGCTGGTGCGTTGATGCCGTACTTGCTGCGGGCCTGCCCGACCGCCAGAAAATTCAGACATAGACCAGCAGAGCGAGGCAGGTGATCAGCGAGGTCAGGAAAATGCGACGTCATGGCGATCAAGATCCTTGCGTGGCTTTGACCCGGAAAGCATGGGCCGGATAGGTGCCGAGCAGTGTCACTTCTTCTGTGAAGAAGCGCAATTCCTCAAGCGCCAGTTGCAGGCGGCGTTCGTCGGGATGCGCCTCGACATCGGCGTAGAATTCGGGTCGCTGTGAAGCGCCCGCCGACCATGTAGCTCTCGAGCTTGGTCATGTTGATGCCGTTGGTGGCGAAGCCGCCCAGCGCCTTGTAGAGCGCGGGCCGGGACGTTGCGGAACCCCGGAAGGTGAAGCTGGTGACGCAGAGGCCGCTGCCGGCCGGCGGGATGCGCGGCGTGCGCGACAGCACGACGAATCGGGTCGTGTTGTGCGCCGCGTCCTCGATGTTCGGCCGCAACGAGGCGAGGCCGTAGATCCGGCCGGCCAAGATCCGAGTGCAATCACCGCCGTCTGCCGGTCGCCGCTCTTGGCCAATTCGGCGGCGGCGCCCGCCGTGTCGGCGGCGACGATCGGCGTCACGCCCAGCTCGCGGATCAGCGCGCGGCACTGGCCCAGCGCATGGACATGGCTGCGCACCGTGCGGATATCCTCGATCGCCACGCCGGGCAGCGCCAGCAGGTGATGATGCACGGGAGCGAAATGCTCGCCGATGATGTGCAGCCCGGAATACGGCAGCAGGTGATGGACATCCGCCAACTCGGCCGGCCAGCGAGTTCTCGATCGGGATGACGCCAAATTCGGCCTCGCCGCTCGCGACCGCGCCCAGGCCATCCTCGAAGCCGCGGCAGGGCAGGGTCCGCCGGTCGGGGAACACCTCTCGGCAGGGCCATGTCGGAATAGGCGCCGGGCGCGCCCTGGAAGGAGATCGGGGCGTTCGGGTGGGTTGCGGTCATGTTCGTTCCATCGGGTTCGGCGGCGCCAGGATGCGGCGCGCCTGTTCGAGATCCTTGGGTGTATCGACGCCGAGCGGCTCGGTCGCGACTTCAGCGGCGTCGATCCGCATGCCGGCTTCGAGCGCGCGCAGCTGCTCTAGCTTCTCGCGCAGCTCGAGCGTGCTCGGCGGCAGCGCGACGAATCGGGCCAGCGCGGCACGGCGATAGGCGTAGAGGCCGATATGATGCAGCAGGGGGCCGGGGCCGCCCGGGACGTTGACGCGGCTGAAATAGAGGCAGCGGCCGATGCCGCCCTCCGGCCGCCAGGCGGACCACGGCCTTGACCACGCTCGGCCCGGAATCGGCCGCCGGATCGGCGATCGGGCAGACCAGGTCGCGATGTCGACGCTCTCTGTCCAGCCGCATCGGATCGAGCGAGCGGCGAATGAAGGCGCCATCCAGCGTCGGCAGGTCGCCCTGAACATTGACGATGACGTCGTGCCGCCCCTTTCGGGTCGACTCGCTGCACGGCCTCCCAGATCCGGTCGGAGCCGGAGGGATGGTTCGGATCCGTCAGCACGCCGTGACCGCCGGCGGCTTCGACCGCCGCCAGAATCGGCGCATCGCCACAGGCCACGACGACGGGACCGATGCCGGCTTCGACGGCGCGGCGCCGTAGACATGGACGATCATCGGCACGCCGTGGATATCGGCCAGCGGCTTGTCGGGCAGGCGGGTCGCGGCGAGTCGGGCGGGAATTACGACCAGCGGAGTCATCGAATTATCCTGGGAAAGCACCGTTCTTCCTTGATTTTGTCGCTTTATGCCGCAGGATTTCGGATGATTCCAGGGCGGAGCGTGCGCTATGGTCCGGGCGCATTGGACGCTATCTGCGCGCGCGGGGGCTATCGACATTTTCCGTCCGGCATGGTGAAACCTGCGTCCGCACCTCCGGGCGTGTGGAAAGGGGCCATTGAACGCAATGGCTTGGGCTAGCCTGTCCGATCTCTCCAGTCGCGTCTACCAAACTTGTAACTCCGCAAGGGCCGCACAATGTCATCTTTCAGAGTTCAACAAAGTCGCCGCGGCGATCCCTCGTCGCCCTGATCGTCTGGATGGTCACGGGCCTGGTCGCGGAGGAACTCGTTCCGTCTGAGAAGCTCGCTAAGGACGCCTTCCCGATCGCCGGCGTCGCGGCGCCGGCCGCCACGCAGGAGGCTGCGGCCCCGGCTGCTGCCGAGAAGCCGGCAACCGATCCCGGCCGATCTGTTCGCCAAGGCCGATGCCACGGCGGGCGAGGCGATCGCCAAGAAGTGCGGTGCCTGCCACACCTTCGACAAGGGCGGGCCGAACCGGGTCGGGCCGAATCTCTACGGCGTGATCGGCCGCCCGCGCGCCAGCATCGACGGCTTCACCTATTCGGATGCGATGAAGAAGCTGGGCGGCACCTGGGAGCCGCAGGGGATCGCCGCCTTCATCTTCAATCCGAAGAGCTATCTGCCGGGCACGAAGATGGGCTTCGCCGGCCTGCCGAAGCCGGAAGACCGGGCCAATGTGCTGGCCTTCCTGAACAAGCAGAGCGACAAGCCGGTCGATCTCTCCGCGGCGAAGTAACCGTGGGTGCGGCGCTCGATCGCGAGATCGACCTGGCGCTGGCGCTCGCCGATGCGGCGGGCGCCGTCATCCGCCGCTATTTCGGCAGCGGGTCGAGGTGATCGACAAGGCGGATGCCTCGCCGGTCACCATTGCCGATCGCGAGTCGGAGGCGCCATGCGCCGCCTCATCGCCGAACACTTTCCCGAACACGGCATCTTCGGCGAAGAATACGGCATCGAGCGGGCGGAGGCCGAGTTTGTCTGGGTGCTCGATCCGATCGACGGAACGAAATCCTTCATCTCCGGTGTGCCGCTGTTCGGCACGCTGATCGCGCTGCTCCATCAGGGGCGGCCGGTGCTCGGCGTGCTCGATCAGCCAACCTCGGGGCGAGCGCTGGCTCGGCGCTCGCGGGACGGCGTTCTACCTTGAACGGCGCCGAGATCCGCACGCGCGATTGCAGTCGGCTCGATGCCGCGACTGTGTTCACGACCCTCGCCCGATATCTTCTCCGGCAGCGATGCCGAGGGCTTCGCCCGTATCCGGACCGAGGCAAAGCTGGTGCGCTATGGCGCCGATTGCTATGCCTATGGGCTGTGTGCCCTGGGCTTCGTCGATGCCGTCGTCGAATCGGGGCTGAAGCCCTATGATTTCTGCGCGCTGATCCCGATCATCGAGGGGGCGGGCGGCATCGTCACCGATTGGCAGGGCCGCAAGCCCGGCCTGGTGACCGATGGCCCGCATCCTGGCCTGCGGCGACGCAACGGCTTGCATGAGCAGCTCCTGGCCCGGCTGGCCGCGCCATGATCGTCGCCTTCTTCTCGGTCAATGACAGCTTGTCGCGCTGGCTGCCGGCGTTGCAGCGCGTCGCGCCCGACGTCGAATGGCGGATTGCGCCGAATCTCGGCATTTTGCTGAGATCGATGCCGCTCTGGTCTGGCGGCCGCCCGCCGGGCTGGCTCGCCAGCCTGCCCAATCTCAAGCTGATCCTGTCGCAGGGCGCCGGCGTCGATCACATCCTGATCGATCCCCTGCTGCCGCGGCACGTGCCGATCAATCCGGCTGGTCGACCCCTATATGACCATATCGATGGTCGAATACGTGACCTTTCAGGTCTTGCGGTTGCATCTGAAGGAGCCCGAATTCCGCCGCCAGCAGCGCGACCATGTCTGGCGCCAGCTCGTGCCGCCAGCGCCCGCGAGCGGCGCGTCGGCATCCTCGGCCTCGGCGAGCTCGGCGCGGCGTGTGCGGCGACCTTGAAATCCCTCGGCTTCGACGTTGCCGGCTGGAGCCCGTTCGCCCAAGCACCTCCCCGGCGTCACCAGCTTCAGCGGGCCGGAGGAGTATTCTGCATTCCTGGCGCGCAGCGAGATCCTGGTCTGCCTCGTGCCGCTGACTGCCGAGACGCGCGGCATCCTAGGCCGCGCGACCTTCGAACAGCTGCCGCGTGGCGCCGGCGTGATCAATGCCGGGCGCGGCGGCCATCTGATCGAGGCCGATCTGCTCACGGCGCTGGAGAGCGGCCAGATTCGGCGACGCGGTGCTGACGTGTTCCAGACCGAGCCGCTGCCGGCCGATCATCCGTTCTGGGATCATCCGCGTATCGTGGTCACGCCGCATGTTGCGGCCCTGACCAACCCGGTAACGGCGGCGGAAGTGATCGGCGCCAATCTGCGCCGCCCTCGCCGCCGGTGACGCTTTCCCCGATCGGATCAACCCGGATGTCGGTTATTAGCGGCAGCTATTCGCCGTCATAGGCGTCTGCCGCCTTGACCATGATCTCGGAGAATTCCGATAGGAAGACCGAGCCTTTGGACTGTGCGCTGCACCAGCACGCTGCGGCGGTCGACTTCGTCGCGCTTGCGCCGCGCCAGGCCAAGCATGCCGAGCCGATCGAGGGCGCGGGTTATCGCAGGCTTGGAGATGTTGAGCAGCTCGGCCAGCCCGCGCACGGGATGGGGCGGCGGCGTCAGATAGACGGTCAGCAGCAGGGCCAATGCCGGGCGGACAGGTCAGGGCTGTCGCGGCGCACGCTTTCGGTGAGCGCGCGCCGCCAAAGATCCAATCCTGCCGGTCCCCGGAATTCGATCGCCATCCGCTTGCCGTGCCCAGGCCTCGGTTTCATTTCGCCATCGTACCGAATTCTGGCCCGGCAGGTGTTGCGTAAAGGTTAAGCCCGTTCAACCGAAGCGCTCCTGCACCAATCGATAGAGCGCCCCGCAGGGTCAGTGCCTCGCCGCCTTCGGGCCGGCCCGGGCGGGCGGCGTGGTTCCACGCAAACGTGTCGATATGGATCCAGGGAATGTCCGCCTCGACGAATTCCTGGAGATAGAGCGCTGCCGTGATGGCCGCCGGCAAAGCCGCCATCCGGCGCGTTGTTCAGGTCGGCGATTTTGCTGTCGAGCATCTTGCGATAGGGCTTCCACAGCGGCAGCCGCCAGAGCGGATCGGCCTCGGCCGTTCCCGCCGCGAGCAGGGCGGCGGCGGTCGCTTCGTCGTTGCAGAACAGCGCCGGCAGTTCCGGCCCGAGCGCGACGCGGGCGCGCCGGTCAGGGTCGCCAGATCGATGATCAGCTCCGGCTTGTCGGCAACCGCCTCGGTCAGCGCGTCGCACAGCACGAGCCGCCCCTCGGCGTCGGTGTTGCCGATCTCGACGCTCAAGCCCTTGCGCGTCGGGAAGATGTCCCATCGGCCGGAAGGCGGTCGATGAGATGAAATTCTCGACCGCGGGAATCAGCAGGCGCAGCCGCAGCTTCAGCCCGGCGGCCATGATCGCCTGGGCGAGGCCAAGCACGGTCTCGCGGCGGCCGCCCATATCCTTCTTCATCAGCTTCATGCCGGCGGAGCTCTTGATGTCGTAGCCGCCGGTGTCGAAGCAGACGCCCTTGCCGATCAGGGTCAGCTTGGGACGGGACGGATCGCCCCAGGTAAGGTCGATCAGGCGCGGCGCCCGCGCGCTGCCGCGGCCGACGGCGTGGATCATCGGATAGTTCTGCGTCAGCAAGTCCTCGCCGACGACCTGCCGGACCGTGGCGCCGAAGCGTGCGCCGACCGTCTCGACCGCCGCCGCCAGCTCGGCCGGCCAAGATCCTCGGCCGGGGTGTTGACCAGGGTCGCGCGTCAGCATCATCGCTTCTGCCAGGCCTTCGACCGCACCGCGATCCGCCGCCGCAGGCCAAGTCAGACGGGCATAGCCGCGCTTGGCCGGCTTGTAGCGGGTGAAGCCGTAGGAGCCGAGCGCCCAGCCGAGGGCGAGTCTAGTGGCGCCGCCGGACCCGAACAGGGCATCGGCATCGAAATCCAGACGGTAGCTGCCTTCGGGCAGGCTCTCGGGCAGGCCGGCCAGCGACCAGATCGCCTCGTCCCGATTGACGCCGTGCACGACCAGAGCCAGCCGCCCGTCATTGCCCGGAACCAGCGCGGTCTTGCCGGCCTCGCCTGAATAGGCGAGCGAGTCGAGCCAAGCGGCGGTCGCCGTCGGCTGCTCTTTCTGCCATGCGGCGAAGTCGCGCGTCGTGACGGCAACAATCGGGATCGCTCCGGATGCATCATCCGTTAAATTGATCGGCATCGGTCGGGGCTCCTCCTCGTCCCTCTATTCAACCGCGCAGCATGCACCGCAAGACAGCGCTTGCAAAGCCCTGCCCATTATTCGCCAGACGGATGCGTATGCGGGTGTTGGCGGTTGCGGTCAAGCGGGAAGGCGACCACATTAGCCGCGATCGGGGTAACGAAAGCTGCCGAAGGAGCGCCTGCATGCGGAAGTAACGCTTTACATCGGCAACAAGGAACTATTCGAGCTGGTCGCTGCGCGGCTGGCTCGTGCTCAGGGAAAGCGGGCTTGCTTTCGACGAGGTGCTGATCCCGCTCGACGAGCCGAACACCCGGACGGAACTGCTCCGTCTGTCGCCTTCAGGCCGGGTGCCGGCGCTGAAGGATGGCGAACTCATCGTCTGGGATAGCCTGGCGATCGGCGAGTATTTGGCTGAGCGCTGCCCCGAGAAACAGCTCTGGCCGGCCGATCCCGCGGCGCGTGCAGTCGCGCGCTCGATCGCGGCGGAAATGCACAGCGGCTTCGCCGCGTTGCGCGACCATCTGCCGATGAATATCCGGTCGACCTTTCCCAATCGCGGCGTCGTCCCCGAGGTCCAGAGCGACATCAACCGGATCACTGCGCTGTGGCGCGAGCAGCGCCGAAAAATGGCGCCGGAGGCCGGCCGTATCCTGTTCGGTCACTTTACCGTGACCGACGCCATGTTTGCCCCGGTCGTCAGCCGTTTTCCGGACTTAATAGGATCGATCTCGATGAATTTGTGCAGAGCTACGCCGACGCCGTCTGGGCGCTGCCATCCTATAAAGAATGGCAGGAAGCGGCGAAGCACGAGCCGATGATCATCGAATCCGCGGAATTCTGAACGAGGAGAAGTGAGTCGTGACCAGATCGAGAACCCTGCCGGCGTCGAGCTGCGCGGGCGACCATCCTGCCTGGCTATGAGGAGATCCTGACCGCGGAGGCGCTCGGTTTCGTCGTCGGGCTGCAGCGCAAGTTCAACGGCGAAAGGCTGCGCCTGCTGGAGCGGCGCAAGGCGGTCCAGGCCCGGCTCGATGCCGGCGAGCGTCCGGATTTCCTGGCTGAGACCGCCGGATCCGCAAGAGCGGACTGGACCGTGGCACCGCTGCCGGCCGATATCCTTGACCGCCGCACCGAGATTACCGGGCCGGTCGACCGCAAGATGATCATCAACGCGCTGAATTCCGGCGCCTCGGTGTTCATGGCGGATTTCGAGGATTCGACGACGCCGTCCTGGAAAAACCTGATCGAAGGCCAGATCAATCTGCGCGATGCGATCCGCGGCACGATCGACTATACCGATCCATCGAGCGGCAAGGCCTATAAGCTGAACGACAAGACGGCGGTGCTGTTCGTCCGCGCTCGCGGCTGGCATCTGCCCGAGGCACATGTCCTGGTCGACGGCCAGCAGATGAGCGGCTCGCTGTTCGATTTTGGCCTGTATTTCTTCCACAATGCCAAGGCTTTGCTCGCCAAGGGTTCGGGCCGTATTTCTATTTGCCGAAGATGGAATCGCATCTCGAGGCGCGCTCTGGAACGAAGTGTTCCTGCATGCCAGCGGCGCTCGGGCTGCCGGCCGGCACGATCAAGGCTACCGTTGCTGATCGAGACCATCCTCGCGACCTTCGAGCTCGACGAGATCCTGTGGGAACTGAAGCAGCACTCGGCCGGCCTGAATTGCGGCGCTGGACTACATTCTTCAGCTTCATCAAGAAGTTCCGGAACCAGGCTGGGCCGTGCTGCCGGATCGCGCACAGGTCACCATGACCACGCATTTCCTGCGCAGCTATAGCCAGTTGGTGATCCGTATCTGCCATCGCCGCATGTCCACGCCAGGGCGGTATGGCGGCGCAGATTCCGATCAAGAACGATCCGGCCGCCAATGACGCCGCCATGGCCAAGGTGCGCGCCGACAAGGAACGCGAGGCCGGCGACGGCCATGACGGCACTTGGGTCGCCCATCCCGGGCTGGTGCCGATCGCCAAGGAAGTGTTCGACCGGATCATGCCGCAGCCGAACCAGATCGAGCGCAAGCGCGAAGACGTCGTGGTCAGCGCGGCCGATCTGGTCAAGATCCCGGAAGGCACCAAGACCGAGGCCGGGCTACGCCAGAACATCGCCGTCGGCATCGGCTATATCGAGGCCTGGCTGCGCGGTATCGGCTGCGTGCCGCTGTTCAACCTTATGGAAGTCGCGGCCACGGCCGAGATCAGCCGGGCGCAGATCTGGCAGCTGCGCAAGCACAAGGCGCATCTCGAAGACGGCCGCCTGGTCGATTCCGCGCTGATCCGTGCCCTGCTCGACGACGAGATCGGCAAGATCCGCAGCGGCCTTGACGCTGCCGCCTGGGCTCGGTTCCGCTACGACGACGCGGCCAAGCTGTTCCTCGACCTCGTCGAAAACGACGTGTTCGAGGAATTCCTGACGCTGCCGGCCTATCGCATGGTCAGCGAAGCCGCCTGAAGCCAGGACGGGGCGGCCGGGTTCCGGCCGCCCCGCTGATTTCGGACGGAGCTGTCAGATGCAGTCGAAGACGATGGACGTTCGGCTTGCTGCCTTCGCCGTCGGGGCGCTGCTTGGCGGTACGGCCATAGATAGTGCACTGCTTCTGTGCTTTGTCGGCCGCGGCCGTGTCGCCGGCGCCGTATTCCAGCGCGATGGTCGCGCCGGGCGGTGCGTTCGTCTCGGTATCGCTGGAACATATCCCGCCGCGAACAGGGCGAACGACAGGACAGCGAAAGGCTACGGCGCATCAGTTGGTCTCCAAAGGCTCTGGCAGGATAGGGACGCGAACACAGCGAAACCGCATCGCCGGTCGGTCTTATCGACACGGCTGGATCGGTTCTCAGGGCCACCCTAGCACGATGCGGTCACCCTCGGCATAGATCCAGACAATCCCTGAGCCCCGCTTCGCAGCGTTGGCGCCGCATCCTGCCGGGCAGCCTCGATCGTGGCGCCGGCGCCGATGCCGATGTCCAGCATGGCCGGGGCTGAGCGCCAACGCCTTCGGCTCCGGCAGGGTGAGATAGCGGGCAATCTCCGGTCGCTGGTCGTCGCGGATGAACGGCGCGGTCGCCGGGTCGAGCGTGCCGCTGCGCAGCAGCAGCATCGGATGAAAGGGCGCTTGGCCCCGATGGCTGGACGCGCGTCCACGGCATTGTCGCGGGCGAACAGGATGCAGGCGCCGCCGCTGATCAGCTCGCAGCGTTGCAGCGCGATCCGCGCGACATCGTCCTCGGTCGCCGCAGGATCGTTGTCCGGGCGCGACTATCGCGAAGAACCCGGCCGGTGTCAGCGCCAGCGCCTTGGGCGGCGCGATCCCGCCATAGGTCTTGAGCGTCTCGAATTCCCGCTGCCGCTCGCTGCGGTCGATCGGCACCAAGCCCGCCGGAACGGCAAAGGCCCCGGGATGAAATGGATCGCGGCCGCATCGTTTGGCGGCCGAGGGGCCAGGGGCGCCGGCAGGTTCTGCACGGCCTCGCCGAAATAGGCCGTGGCTCGGACGGGGTGGCGCCGATCTGCTTTTCCCGCTCGCCGACGCAGCCGCTGGTCCGGGCATAGACTTCCTGCCAATCGGCGGCATTGGGCAGGGCGCCGATGAGGCATTCGTCGAAATAGGTATAGCTGAAGCCGGCGCCGCAGCCGAGGACGTTCGGTCGGGCCGCGCTGCGGTCAGGATGATCCGGTTCGGCCGGGTCATCGGCGGTGCGGCGAATTGGCCGGAATAGCAGGCCGATACGATGACGACCGTCGGCGCCGAGCCCGCAGCCGATTTCGAGTGCGCGGTCGAGATCGGCCGGCATCAGATCGCCGTGACTCGCAGAGAGCCAGAGTCCGTGCTCGAGCCGCCATGGGAAGTCAGAAAAACCAGGCAGCTGCCGCCCGGCGCCGGTTTCGCCACTTGCAGCCGCGCTTCGAGCGTCGGCAGCGCGAGAGTTCTTCGCCGGGCGGCCGCTCACGCTGCGCGCTCAATAGCCAGGTCTGGCTGCCCTCGACGTTCCGATCCGCCAGCAGATCCCGCAAATAGTCGATCGCATGGTCGAAGACCGGGATGGAGGCATCGCCGGCCGCCAGTACGGCCGTGATCGGCTCCGGTTTTTGCGTCGCCACGATGCGCGGCGGAGGGTCGGACGGCGGCGCCGGCTGCGCGCAAGCCGGCCAGGAGAGCGAAGGCGAGACGGCGCTGCTGCCCCACCATCCGCTGCTGCGTCCCCGCTGGAGCCTAGCCACTCTGCACCCCCGTCGCCATACCGAACGCGCGGCCACGCCGCAGCGTATTCCGTTCCGACGCTAGTGCCATGCCTTTAACAAAACGCACATATCGAACGTTGCCTCACGAATGCTCGCCCAGCACAATTTGGTCGCCTTCGGCATAGAGGACACAGGGTCCGCCTTTGTGCTCGCATTCGGCCAGCGCCGCCTGGCGGGCCGAAGCGTCGTCCTTGCCCGTGCCGATGCCATAGCTTCCGTTGCCGGGCCGAGCGCCAGCGCCTTGGGGCCGGTCCGGCCGAGATAACCGGACAGGGCGGCGCGCTGATCGACGCGAATAAAGGGCACCAGCCCCGGATCGAATGGCCGTTCCGCGCCAGCATCGGCGCCTGGAGCGGCGGGAAGCCGGACAGGGCCGCTCGCCGCCAGCCCGTCATTGCGGGCATAGAGCATGCAAACGCCGTCGGACTGCCACTCGCAGAGCTGGACGGCGATGCGGGCGACATCATCTGGTGTCTCGGATCCGATGACGCCGCCAGCCAGGCGACGGTGCCGGCCAGGGTCAGGGCCAGGGCCCGGGGCGGCGGCGCGTGGCGGTAGGAATCCAGCGCCTCCTGGTTACGCTGCCGCAGCGTCGAGAAATACGGCGTGCCGGTCGATCGAGAACCGGCCGATGCCCTGGCGCCAATTGACCTGGCGGGCGATGCCCTCGGGGCCGGGGCGGTTCTGCCAGGGCGCCGGCAGCCGCGCGACCAGGGGGCCGATATAGATCTGCGGATCGACCGAAGGCTGCTGCACCAGCGACTCGCGGCCGCAGCACGCAATTCCGCGTCCTGGTGAAGAATCGAGGCCCAATCGGGCGCGCCCTGGGTGGCGCCGACGAAGCCCTCGTCGAAGGTCGTGAAGCCGACATTGGGGCCGCAGCCGAAGGCCGGTGCGCTCGCCAGCCGCGGCGGTCAGGATCAGCCGGTTCGGCCGCGCCATCGGTGGGGCGGCCCAATCCCCGGTCGCGCAGCCGGATACGATCACCACGGTCGGCGCATCGGCGCAGCCGCCGGCCAGCGCGCGGTCGAGCTGCTCCGGGGTGATCGTGCCGTCGCGCATCTTCAATTCCTTTGCCGTCCGGCGTGCTGGCCAGATAGACGAGGCAGGTCGAGCCGCTCCGGCCGCTCAGCTCCAGTGTCCGGCGCAATACCAGCGCCGGCGAGGCCGGGTCCGTGCCGCCGGCGATCTTGCGGATGCGCTCTTCCTCCGAAGGCTGCTCGTCCGAGCGGGCCGAGGGGAATTTCGGGGCGAAGGTAGAAATCCTCGATAAAGCGCTTCGGGTCGGCGCTCAGCATGTGCAGGTTCTCGAAGGGGCGTGCCGATCGCCGCGAGCTGTTCTCGCAGGCTCTGCATCGCATCGTCGTGCCGACTGCCGCGTGCGGTCGCCAGCGGCCAGCACGGCATCGTAATGCGGGGTCGCCAGCGCCGCCGGATCGAGCTTGGGTGTGCCGGTCGGGGGCGGGCGGCAAGGTCGGCATCCGCGCCTCGGGCAGCTTGACACTGTCTGATGATCCGCCGCAGCCGGCCAATGCCAGAACGGCGAGCGCAGCGAATGCGCCGAGGCTGTTCCGCCAGGTCAAGGATGCCACCCGATTCTCTCCGCCTTCGACGCCCTGCCCTCTTATAGGCGATATCGGGGCAGGGCGCGCAAGAGCCGGGCGTCAGCCGAGTACCGGGTCGGGCGCGGCTTCGACATGCAGTTCGGTCGTATCGAATGCCGGCTGCCTTACGACGCGAAGGCCAGCAGCCGCTTCATCCGCGCTGTGAACCGGTGCCGCGCCTGTTCGTGCCGGACCACGTCTTCACCGGTTACCCAGTTCAGCTGGATGACACGGCGCGGGGCCGACGAACTGGCCGAGGCCGTGCCAGGAATGCGGCGTGACCAGGAAGGCGACCAGCGTGCCTTCGTCCGGCGGCACCTCGGCCAGCATGTCGTCGAGCGAGTCGCTCGAGCGCAGCAGCCGCAGCCGGCCGCCCCGGCGCCTCCCAGGCGCCGTTCATATAGAGCAGTACGGTGATGATCTTGGTCTTGCTGTCGGTATGGATGCGCCCGTCCTTGGCCTGGGCGCGGCCGCGCACCGTTACCATGGTCGGGCGGTCGCTGAGGTCGATGTCGAATTTCGTTTCGAACGCGGCCCGCAGCTCCGGTCCTTGCATCTCCCGCAGCAGCGCGGCGAAGGCCGGGCCGTATTTCGACTTCGGTCGTTGGAAAGCTGCCTGGCTTGCAGATGTCCGGGTAGTCGTCATGCACGGCGGCCGCGTGCCTCGGCCTTGAGAAAACCCGGAACGATCAGATAGGGGAATGGCTCACGCACCAGTTCCGTCGCCTGGAAGGCCTCGATATCGGAGCATGCCCATGATCCGTCCAGTTGCCTCGTTCCCAACTTCGATGCCGAAGTCTAGCGCAGGCCGCGGGATTGCCGGAATGCGGCTGCCGCGCCGGAGCGATGCATGCGGCGCGCGCCGGTCTGGTTCTTGGGCTCGAAACGGCAGCAATGGTTGCGTCGCAATAGCAGTTGCGCCAGATAGGGTTTGGCCGAACCGTTACGTTCTGTAATGCTGCTGTGCAGCAGAACGCAGAGGAAGCAGTTCAAGGTGCGGAATCCCATGAAGGACAAGAGGGCCGTCGATGCCGGCCCCATATCCAGGGGCATCGATGCGCCTGTTTCTGACGCACCGCCAGAGCCGACCCCCGGGCTCCAGCCGCGACGCTCACGCAATTTCCGGGACCGATGCCGGCCTATCGCGCGAAGCGCGCGGGCGGCGCGCTGAAGCCCGATCCGATGCAGGAGCATGCGGCCGAGAAGCTGCAGATGCTGCATCGCGCGCTTGCTTGGCTATCGGCCGCAGCCGGCGCAGCCCCAGAACGGCGGGTGGCTCGCCAAGCTCGGTCTCGCCCCCTCGGCGGCCCCAACGCGCCCGCCGCCGAAAGGGCTCTATCTCTTCGGCGGCGTCGGCCGCGGGCAAATCCATGCTGATGGATCTGTTCTTCGAGGCGAGCTCGGTCCAGCCGCGCCGTCGTGTGCATTTCATGCCTTCATGCAGGAGGTCCATGACCGCTTGCACCGGCTGCGCGAGAGCATGCAGGACGAACCGCTGCATGTCGTCGCAGCCGAGATCGCGAAGAGCGCCACGCTGCTCTGCTTCGACGAGCTGCAAGTTTCGGACATTGCCGATGCGATGATCCTCGGCCGGTTGTTCGAGGCACTGTTCGCTGCCGGCGTCGTGATCGTCGCGACCTCGAACCGGCCACCCGACGATCTCTACAAGGACGGCCTGCAGCGCGAGCGTTTCCTGCCCTTCATCGAGATGCTGAAGCGCGATCTCGACGTGCTCGAACTCGACAATGGCCGCGACTACCGCTTGGCGCGGCTGATCGGCCGGCCGGTCTATTATGCGCCGAATGACGCGAAGGCTGCTGCCGCGCTGGAAGAGATCTTCACCGAGTTGGGCGACGGCGTCCGGCCGGAGCCGATGGTGATCGAGGTCAAGAAGCGCGCGGTCAAAGTGCCGCGCCAGGCCTGCGGTGTCGCCTTCTTCACCTTCGATGAGTTGTGCGGCCAGCCGCTGGGCGCGGGCGACTATCTGGCGATCGCCGAAGCGTTCGAGAGCGTGGTCCTGGCCGAGTGTGCCGCTGCTGAAACCGGAGCTGCGCAACGAAGCCAAGCGTTTCAACACCTTGATCGACACCTTCTATGAGGCGAAAGTGCATGTCGTGATCTCGGCGGCGGCAGCGCCCGAGGCGCTCTATCCCGAGGGCGACGGCAGCTTCGAGTTCCAGCGCACCGTATCGCGCCCTGATGGAAATGCAGTCGATCGACTATATTTCGGTCCGGCGTCATCCGGATCGGCCGCAATGCGGATCAGGGCGGGAAGCGGCGCTTGCGGGCCCCTCGACGTTTCGCGGTAAGACCCCGCCGCGACCGGGCGACCCGTCAAGGGGCGCCAAGCCGCGGCGGAGACAGTGCACCGAGCGGCATTCGCGCTGCTCCCTCTCCACGCGCCCCGTCCCAGGGCCACCGAAGGGAAGAATTTCCATGGCACGTAATAAGATTGCATTGGTCCGGCGCCGGTCAGATCGGCGGGACTCTGGCTCTGCTCGCCGGTTTGAAAGGAGCTGGGCGACGTCATTCTGATCGACATCGCCGAAGGCATTCCGCAGGGCAAGGCGCTCGACTCCTGGCCGAGGCCTCGCCGGTCGAGGGCTTCGACGCCGCGATGTCCGGCTCGAACGATTTCGCGGCGCTGGCCGGGGCCGATGTGATCATCGTCACCGCCGGCATACCGCGCAAGCCGGGCATGAGCCGCGACGATCTGATCAGCTGTCAACGCCAAGGTCATGAAGTCGGTCGGCGAGAACATCAAGCAGCATGCGCCGCATGCCTTCGTCATCGTCATCACCAACCCGCTCGACGTCATGGTCTGGGTCATGCGCGAGGCGAGCGGTCTGCCGGCCGAGCGCGTCGTCGGCATGGCCGGCGTGCTCGACAGCGCGCGCTTCCGTTATTTCCTGGCCGAGGAGTTCAAGGTCTCGGTCGAGGACGTCACCGCCTTCGTGCTGGGCGGTCATGGCGACACCATGGTGCCGCTGCTGCGCTACTCGACCGTTGCCGGCATTCCCGGTGCCGGATCTGGTCAAGATGGGTTTGGACGACCCAGGAGAAGCTCGACAAGATCGTGCAGCGCACCCGCGATGGCGGGCGCCGAGATCGTCGGCCTGCTCAAGACCGGCTCCGCCTTCTACGCGCCGGCCGCGGCCGCGATCGCGATGGCGGGATTCCTTCCTCAAGGACAAGAAGCGGGTGCTGCCCTGCGCGGCGATGCTGAGCGGGCAATACGGCGTCAAGGACATCTATGTCGGTGTGCCGGTCGTGATCGGCGCCAAGGGTGTCGAGCGGATCGTCGAGATCGAGCTCAACGCCGAGGAACGCGCCGGCTTCGACAAGTCGGTGGAATGCCGTCAAGACGCTGATGGACGTCGTCAGGAACCTGCCGGCGGCCTGAGCGACCGAGGATCTTCCGGGCAGGCCCCTCGGGGCCGTCGCCCGGGGAAGAGGGAGGGGCTGAAGTCTATGAATATTCATGAATATCAGGCAAAAGCGCTGCTGAAGCGCTTCGGCGTGGCCGTGCCGCGCGGCGGCGTCGCCTATACCGCGGACGAGGCCGAGAAGGTCGCCAAGGAACTGGGCGGCCCGGTCTGGGGTCGTCAAGGCCCAGATCCATGCCGGCGGCCGCGGCAAGGCCGGCGGCGTCAAGGTCGTCAAATCCCTGGACGATGTGAAATCGGCGACCGAGAAGATGCTCGGCATGACGCTGGTCACGCACCAGACCGGCCCGGCCGGCAAGGAAGTGAAGCGCGTCTATATCGAGGAAGGCTGCGACATCAAGCGCGAGCTCTATCTCGGCATGCTGGTCGACCGGGCGACCGGCCGTGTCACGCTGATGGCCTCGACCGAAGGCGGCATGGAGATCGAGGAAGTCGCGGCGCACAGCCCCGAAAAGATCCTCAAGGTCGCGATCGATCCGGCGACCGGCGTCCAGGCGTTCCACGCCCGCGAAAATCGCCTTCGGCCTCGGCCTCGAAGGCAAGCAGGTCCAGACCGCGACCAAGTTCATCCTGGCGCTGAGCGCCGCGTTCCATGAGCTGGACGCGTCGATCGTCGAGATCAACCCGCTGGTCGTGACCGGCGCCGGCGAGATCATCTGCCTCGACGCCAAGGTCAATTTCGACGACAACGCGCTGTTCCGGCACAAGGACATCGAAGAGTTGCGCGACGAGGACGAAGATGGATCCGAGCGAGCTGGAAGCGGCCAAGCACGGGCTCAACTACGTGAAGCTCGACGGCAATATCGGCTGCATGGTGAACGGTGCCGGTCTCGCCATGGCAACCATGGACATCATCAAGCTCTACGGCTCGTCGCCGGCGAACTTCCTCGATGTCGGCGGCGGCGCCACGCGCGAGCGGGTGACGACGGCGTTCAAGCTGATCCTGTCCGACCCGAATGTCGAAGGCATCCTGGTCAACATCTTCGGCGGCATCATGCGCTGCGACGTGATCGCCGAGGGGCGTGGTCGCCGCCGCGCGCGAGGTCAGCCTGCACGTCCGCTGGTCGTGCGGCTCGAAGGCACCAATGTCGAGCTCGGCAAGAAGATCATGGCCGAATCCGGCTTGCCCATTCTCAGCGCCGACAATCTGGCGGATGCCGCGCAGAAGATCGTCAAGGCCGTCAAGGAGGCTGCGTGATGGCCGTTCTCGTTCATTCCAACACCAAGGTCATCTGCCAGGGCTTCACCGGCGCGCAGGGTACCTTCCACTCGGAACAGGCGCTGGCCTACGGCACCAAGATGGTCGGCGGTGTCACGCCCGGTAAAGGCGGCACGACCCATATCGGACCTGCCG
>JBBCHB010000035.1:0-99861 GCA_037200015.1 Aliidongia sp.
ATGAAGCTCAAGCGCTGGCTCTTCCTGGCCCATCGCTATCTCGGCATCGCGCTCGGCCTGCTGATGCTGGCCTGGTGTCTGTCGGGCGTCGTCATGATGTATGTGAGTTATCCCTCGCTCGCCGAGGCGGAGCGTCTGCGGCATCTGGCGCCGATCGATTGGCAGGGCTGTTGCGCTCCGCTCGGGACCGTGCTGGCCGACGACGCGGCCGTCGACCGGTTCCGGGTCGAGATGCTGGCGGATCGGCCTGTCCTGCGGCTGCGGCCGCAGGACAGGCCGCCGGTGCTGATCGATCTGCTCGACGGTACGGTGCTCGGCGGCATCGACGATGGGCAAGCCGACAGCGTAGCCCGGCGCTACGGCATTCCGGCGGCGTCCGAGCGTATCGACGATGATCAATGGACCGTGTCCGGCGAGTTCAGGGCCGACCGTTCCGCTGTCGCGCATCGCTCTGGCCGGGCCGGACGGGCTGCGGCTCTATGTGTCGGGCCGAACCGGCAAGGCCGTGCAGCTGACCAGCGAAGACCAGCGCTTCTGGAACTGGCTCGGTGCCATTCCACATTGGCTTTATTTCACTGAATTGCGCCGGAATGGCGCGATCTGGAGCCAGATTGTCATCTGGACTTCGCTGATCGGCGGCGTCCTGACCCTGATCGGGCTCTATATCGGCGTCGACCGCTTCGGCCGGCGGCTCGACGGAAAATGGTCGCCTTATCGCGGGATCCAGCTTTGGCATCATCTGCCGGGCCTGGTCTTCGGCCTGTTCACGCTGAGCTGGTCGCCAGCGGCTTCGTCTCGATGAACCCGTGGGGCTTGCTCGACGAGCCCGATGCCGGTCCTGAACGGCGGCAGCTTGAGGGGGCACGGCTTTCAGGAGCACAGGTGAAGGCCGCCGTTCAGGTTTTCGCCGCCGGCGCTCTGCGCCCGGCACCGTCTCGCTTGCCTCCGCGCCATTCGATGGCGCGCTCTATCTCGTCGCCACTGCTGCGGATGGCAGCCGGCGCCGTCTCGATGCGGCCGGACAGCCGGCGCCACCGCCGGACATCGCCCGGCTGACCGATCGGCTCGGCAGTGGCAGCGGGACGTTGCTGACCGACGAGGACGCATATTATTTCAGCCACCATGACAGCGTCCGCTTGCCGGTCTATCGGCTGATCGGCGCCGATGCGGAGCGCACGCGCTACTACATCGATCCGATCTCGGCCGAGATCCTGCGCAAGGTGGACGCCAATGGCCGCTGGTAATCGCTGGCTGCACGAGGGTCTGCACCGCCTCGATTTTTTCCCCGGCCTGCGATCACGGCCGATCTGGGATGTCCTTGTGCTCACATTGCTGGCAGGCGTGACCGGCGTGTGCGGAACAGGTGCCTTTCTCGGGCTGCGGCGGCTTCTGCGGGGGCGATGACTCGGCCGGGTCATTCGGACAAGAAAAAGCCCCGGGAACCTTACGATTTCCGGGGCAAGTCAACAGGGAGGCTTCACGTCTGGGAGACGTAGGATCCGAAGACCCCTTCCCGAGCCAGAGGCTGCGGGAACTCGAACCGGCTCGGGGGAAGATCGAGCCGGAAATCCGTTGGGAGCGATTTCGCATCAGCGAAGGTCATCGCTCCCGCACCGCGAAAATTGGTGTGCCCGGCCTTTGCAAACCAGACCCAAATCGGCAAGTCACCTGTGCGGAATATGCAACACGCAAGTTTACGCTAGGTTGATTTTTGCCTCGCTCTCACAAAAAAAGCCCGCCGGTTCCCCGGCGGGCGTTTGCAGGTGCGAAACGGGACTCTCAGCTCAGTTGAGTCGAGCCTCGGCGACCTTACGGATCAGGAAATCGCGGAATACGGCAATGCGCTTGGACGGCCGCAGCTCCTCGGGGTAGACGAAATAGGCTTCGACCGTCGGTCCGCTGAGCTCGGGCAAGACCCGCACGAGTTCGCTGGTTTCCTGCAGCATGTAATTCGGGATCGACCCGATGCCGAGCCCGCTCTGGACCGCGCGGTAGATGCCGTTGACGTTGTTGACCTTGAGGATCGGCCGGCGCTCGGCGCCCGGCTTGGCGCCGGCTTCGAGCAGCCAGTTGATCGTCGCGGCCGGCGGCCTGGCATCGTCGCCATAGACGATCAGCCGGTGCTCGTCGAGATCCTCGGCCCGGGTCGGCACGCCGTGCTTCTTCAGATATTCCGGCGAGGCGAAAGCATGGGAGCGCACGGTCAGCAGATGGCGCTGCACCAGATCGGGCTGACGCGGCGGCGTCATGCGGATCGCGACATCGGCCTCGCGCATCGACAGATCGAGTTCGCCATCGTCGACCAGCAGCGAGAGCGTGATCTCCGGATAGAGCTCGAGGAACTCCTTGATGCGCGGCGTCAACCAAGCCGAGCCGAAGGCGACGGTGGTCGTCACCTTGAGCGGTCCTTTTGGCCGATCCTTCGATTCCGACAGCATCGCCTCGGTCATCGACAGCTTGGCAAAGACGTCGCGCGCCGTACGGTACAGGAGCTCGCCCTGTTCCGTCAGGATCAGCCCGCGTGCATGCCGATGAAACAGCGGCACCTGCAGGCTCTCTTCGAGCCCGCTGATCTGCCGACTGACTGCCGATTGGCTCAGATTCAGCGCGTCACCCGCATGGGTGAAGCTGCCAGCCTCGGCCACGGCATGAAAGACCGCAGCTTGTCCCAGTCCATCCCCTAATCCCCTGTCCGGGTTGCCCCGTTTCAAAAAGCCTGCCGTCGCGTGGTTCACTCCGCAGCGCGCAGGGCGTGTTCGGCCTCTTGGGCCGCCAGGAATTTCTCCGCCTCCAGGGCCGCCATGCACCCCATGCCGGCCGCCGTTACGGCCTGACGGAATATTTTGTCCTTAACGTCACCGGCCGCAAATACGCCCGGTATGTCGGTCGCGGTCGAATCCGGGGCCGTTATGATATAGCCCTCTTCGTCGAGCTTCAGCTGACCTTTGAACAGCTCGGTCACTGGAGTATGCCCGATCGCGATGAATAGTCCATCGACCGGAAGGATTTCGGTCTCGCCGCTGACGACATTCTTTAGGCGGATGCCGGTGACATGGGCCGGGCCCTGTTCGCCCAGTACCTCGTCGATCGCGCTGTACCAGACGATTTTGATCTTCGGATGGCGGAACAGCCGCTCCTGCAGGATCTGTTCGGCCCGGAACTTGTCGCGGCGATGGATGATCGTAACCGATTTGGCGTGATTGGTCAGATAGAGCGCTTCTTCCACGGCGGTATTGCCGCCGCCGACGATCGCAACATCCCGGCCGCGAAAGAAAAATCCATCGCAGGTGGCGCAGGCCGAGACGCCGAAGCCGCGATAGGCTTCTTCGCTCGGAATGGCCGAGCCAACGCGCCTGGGCGCCGGTCGCGATGATCACCGCATCGGCAGTATAGATATCGCCGCTATCGGTCGTCGCCGTGAAGGGCCGGCCCGATAGGTCGATCGAACTCACGATGTCGAACACCGTCCGGGTGCCGACATGCTCGGCCTGCCGCTGCATCTGCTCCATCAGCCAGGGGCCCTGGATGACGTCGGCAAAGCCCGGATAATTCTCGACATCGGTGGTGATGGTCAGCTGGCCGCCCGGCTGCAGCCCCTGGATCAAGGTCGGCTGCAGATTTGGCGCGTGCAGCATAGATCGCGGCGGTATAGCCGGCAGGGCCGGCTCCGACGATCAAAACCTTGCTGTGATGACGCTCTACCATGGTAACTCCGCAGCGGGTCGGTCGGCCGACCCGGAATCGTTCCAAAACACAATATTTAAGTTGGGGGCACAGATGCAAGCTACAAGAGCTTGTTGTGCCTGACTTGTCAGAACCCGAACATATGGTCAAGGCTGAAACGGCCTCCTACCCCCGTCAGGCCGTGATACCCGAACAACCGGCAGGTCGTATCGCGCACCACGACATAGCCGCCGACGGCGTCGCGGCGGGCCGACTCGTCGAACATTTCGGAGACACGCCAGAACAGCGAGCCGTTGCAGGCGATCTCGATCCCGCGCCGCGCGATTTCGTCGCCGGCGCGATTGCGCAGGATCAGCTCGGTCGCCGATTTGGCGCACCAGGCCGTCGATGCCGGATAGATCAGGTGGCACAGCGTATCGAGCGGCGCCTCGCCGAGCCGCAGGAACAGGCGGGTCGAGAGGCCTGGCGCCCGGCCGGCATAGGCCTGCGGTTCGTCGCGATAGGTCAGGACGGTGTTGAACATATGCGCGCCGAAGCTTGATTCGGCAGCGTGGCCGCTGCTGCGATGCTCGTAGCGGACAGTGCGTGCAGCCAGCCATCGGCCTCGGCGCCGGCGCTCCAATCATAGGTCAGCTCGACATGCCCGAAACCGGAAGTGCCGCCGGCCAATTCGTCCAGATCCAACGCCACGGACTCCTGCCGCGCCAGCCGGCCGAAGCTCTTGCGGCCGATCTCGCGGCCCTGCGGGTCGTATGCGGCTGCGGCAATTGGCAGCACCTCCTGGCTGCGCGCCATCGGCGTCGGCAACACCAGGCTGCGCCACTCCTCGACCGGCAGGATCGGCGCCGTCAGGATGAAGCCCTTGCCGAGCAGTGCCAGCTTCGACAGGTCGGGATTGGGCTTCAGATCGACCCGTTCGACATTCGGATGCGCGATGCGCCGGCGCTTGGCGCCTGCGGCATCGGTGCGGGTCACCTCGTAGCGCGGCCGGACGATATGCTTGCCGGCAGTGATCTCGATCTGCTGCGGCCAGCGCGCCGCCGGTAGCAGGGCGGCGACATCGAGCGCCACCGTTGCGAAAGGCGCGACGCTCCGGTCGAAGGGCACGACCCGCTCGTCGCCCATCAGATTGAGCGCGATGCCGCCGGCCGGGATCGGCACGGGCAGGCTGTTCTGGACCCAGAGCACGACACGCTCGTCGCCGCGCGGCGCCGGCAGTCCGGCATAGAAATCCGCCGGCCAGGCATTGGCATCATGGGTGCAGCTCAGGCTCGGCCCGGTATCCTCGAAGGTGTCGAGCGCATATTTCACGACATCGTGACCGGCCACGCCGACCGCATGGATGAAAAGCTGTCCGTAAAGGGGCCGAGGCCGAAGCGGGCGCGGATCTCGCGGCTGTCGAGCGCGACCGCGGCGCCGTCGCCGCCCAGGGGTTCGCTCCACCGCGCCAGGATCGCGCCTGTCTCATCGAACAGGGTGAGGGCGAGGCTGGTTTCGCCGGCGCCGTAGCCGCGCCAGTAATTCGCTGTCGCGACGCGGGTATGCTGGCCTTCGGCATCGCGGAAGAAGGCGAAATTGGTCGCGAAATTGAGCGGGTCGAGATAGTTGCGCGGATTGGTCAGCAGCGAGCGGTCGAGCCGCATGGCATCGAGCGTGACGATCTCGGCGCCATGCGGGATCAGATGGGCGATGTGCTGGACCAGCTTCTCGGCATCGAAGGCGGCGATGAAGACCAGATCGGCGCCGCTTTCGGCCAGCGCCGTTACCGGTTCGGCCGGGCGGTCGAGACGCGGCGCGCCGATCTCGGTCACGGCCTGGACATAAGTTCCGGCCAGCCGAGCGGCTTCCAGATCGTGGCAGGCGGCGAAGCCTTCGAGGAAGCCCAGCGGATCATAGACGGCCAGGCGCCGCGCGGCGCTCAGGCGCTGCACGAGCGCAGCCGCCTGGTCGGCTGCGGCCGGATGCGTGACCGCCTTGAAGAAGCTGTTGCCGCCTTTCAGCGACGAGAAGGTTTCGATCTTGAGCGCCATGGATCTCGCGGAATGCTCTCTCGGGGGCCTGGTCCTGCGCGCATATGGCATCGCCGGTCCAAGCGTAAAACCCCCTCATAGCATGACAGCCATGGCGAGGCGACGCCGCAGGCTCGCCCGGCCCATAGCGCCGGAATTGCCGATGCAGTAGCATCCGGACCGGATCGCCCGACCGGGAAAGGTCCTGTGATTTTCGGATGTCGCCATGGATCTTGCGAATTGGAACGGCGTACCGCGGCCGGGCCGTGTCTCATTGGACGGGCGCTACGCGCGGCTCGAACCGCTCGATCCGGCGCGGCATGGCCGGGATCTGCTCGCCTCCGCCCAAGAACCGGGCGCGGAGGTTCGATTTCGCTATCTCTTCGACGAGCCGCCGGCCGATTTCGTCGCCTTCGAACCCTGGCTCGACAAGGCCGCCGGCTCGACCGACCCGCTGTTCTTCGCCGTGATCGACACGGCATCCGGCCGGGCGGAGGGGCGCAGGCCCTGATGCGCATCGATCCCGTCCATGGCGTGATCGAGATCGGCCACATCCTCTGGGGCCGCGCATCGCCCGCACCCGTGTCGCGACCGAAGCACTCTACCTCGCCGCCCGTCATGCCTTCGAGACGCTCGGATACCGGCGCTTCGAATGGAAATGCGACAATCACAACGAACCGTCGAAGCGGGCTGCGCGTCGCTTCGGCTTCAGTTTCGAAGGCGTGTTCCGCCAGCATATGATCACCAAGGGCCGGAACCGCGATACGGCCTGGTTCGCCATGATCGACGGCGAATGGCCGCGGTTCAAGGCCGGCTATGAGGCGTGGCTGCAGCCGGAGAATTTCGATGAGGCCGGCCAGCAGCGGAACAGGCTGACCTTCTGAGTCGCTCAGCTTTCGTCGGCGGTGTCGGCCAGTTTCCAGCGGACTCCGGAGACCGAAGGCTCCAGGCTGACCCGGCCGGCGATGCGCTCCAGCGCGGCGGCGGCGTCGGGCGAGCCGGCCGAGAGTTCGGCGCGCACCTCGACGGTTTCGGCCCGGCTTTCCAGGTCGATGCTTTCCAGCGCATGCAGGCTCAAGCCCGCCTCCTTGAAGCCGTGCAGCAGCAGGGCGCGGACATGCGCCTCGGCCGCTGCGCCGCAGGTGACGCGCAGCGTGAACTCGCTTTCGCGCTCCGGCGCCAGCACCACGGCGCCGCGCGTGTCGATGCTGCGCACGATGCGGCGCAGGAACAAATTGACGAAGATGACCAGCGCGCAGGTGCTGGTCGCGGCGACGACCTCGCCGGACGCGGCGCTGGCGCCGACCGCGGCCGAGCACCACAAGGTCGCCGCGGTGTTGAGTCCGCGGATATTGGCGCCTTCCTTCATGATCGTGCCGGCGCCGAGGAAGCCGACGCCGGAGACGACATAGGCGATGACCTGCGTCGTGCCGGTCGGCGTGGCCGACAACCGTCGCCGCCAGATCGACGAAGGAAGCGGCACCCAGGCAGACCAGCGTGTGAGTGCGCAGCCCGGCATTGCGCTGCCGCCATTGCCGCTCCACGCCGATGAAGGATCCCAGCACCACGGCGAGCAACAGATGCGGAATGGTCGGGTCGCGCTGGAAATAACCGCCGATGATATCGAGCAGCGCCGCCATGGTAGTTCCCCCGCCGCTTGTCGTTGGCGTTTCCTAACGCTGTCTCATGACGGTTTTGTGACCACTGCCGATCGGCTGGCCTGCCGCGACCGAAAAACCCTTGGCCGGTTCCACAGCCCTCGGTTAGGGTCCGCCGCCATGAGCAGCCCTGCCAAAGCCCGCACGCCGCGCCGCGCTGCGGCGACCGATCCGTATTTCCGCATCGCCCTGATTGCCGCTGCCGGGGTGACCCCTGCTGCGGCTGCTGTGGCTGGCCGGCCGGCCGATCGATCTCTACCCCGACGAGGCGCAGTACTGGATCTGGGCGCAGCATCTCGATTGGGGCTACTACTCCAAGCCGCCCGTCGTCGCCTGGATGATCGCCGCGACGACGGCGCTGTTCGGCGGCGACGATCTGTCGGTCAAGATCGGGTCGCCGCTGACCTATGTCGCGACCAGCCTCATGGTCTTCGCCATCACCGCGCGGCTCTATGATCGGCGCGCGGCGGCGTGGAGCGCCATCGCCTTCATCACCCTGCCCGCCGTGTCGCTGTCGGCGCTGATCATCTCGACCGACGTGCCGCTGCTGTTCTTCTGGGCGGTCGCGATCTATGCCTTCATCCGGGCGCGTGAAGCAGGCGCAAGCCCGGCCTGGTGGCTGCTGGTCGGCTTCGCCTGCGGGCTCGGCACGCTGTCGAAATATTTCATGCCGTTCTGGTTCGCCGCCGCCGTCCTGCATCTCGTTCTGTGGCGCGAGGAGCGGGTGCATCTGAAGCGCCTCGGCCTCGCGGTCGTCGCGGCCGTCGCGGTCTATATTCCGAACCTCGCCTGGAACTGGGCGCATGATTTCGCCAGCTACCGGCACACGGGCAGCAATGCCGACATCCATGGCTTCGCGCTCCACCCGCTCTCGGTGCTGCAGTTCCTGGGCGCGCAGTTCGGCGTGTTCGGCCCGGTCTTCTTCGCGGTCCTGATCTGCTCACCGTGCAGGCCTTGCGCGGCCGGGTCGACCGGCGCAGCGCGCTGCTGCTGATTTCTCGGCCCCGCTGGTGGCGATCTATGCCGTGCTGGCCTTGCTGTCGCGAGCGCAGCCGAATTGGGCGGCGCCGGCCTATGTCGCCCGGCTGCGTGCTCGTGGTCGGCTGGCTCCATGAGCGCGGGCGCGACGCCTGGGTGCAATGGTCGGTCGTGGCGCATATCCTCATCGCCGTGCTGGCGCTCGGTGCCCGCGACATCGGCCATGCGGTCGGCTATCGCCTGCCGGGCGCCGAGGATCCGCTGCACCGGGGTGCGCGGCTGGGCCACGCTCGCCGCAGCCTGAGCGAGATCCGCAACCAGCATGCCGAGCTGCCGCTGCTCGGCGACGATCGCGAATTGATGGCCGGGCTGATCTACTACATGCAGCCGCATCCCTTCGACATGAAGATCTGGAACCCATCCGGCCGTGTCGGCAGCGGCTTCGAGATGGATCAGAGCCTGCCCGACACGCCGGGGCGGCGATTATCTCTGGATTACCAACCGCAAGGACCCGACCGAGATCGAAGCGCGCTTCGACTCGCATGAGCAGGTCGCCCATGTCGTGGTGCCGTTGGGGCCGGGTCTGGAAGCGTGAGGTCTGGATCTACGCGCTGCGCGGCTTCAAGGGCTACCGCGACGCCCCGGCACCAGCAGGCGACGCCACGACACCGCCGGCCGGGGCGCAATGACGCCGGCCTTGGCGTCGGCCAGGGTGACGCCGCTGCGCAGGAACAGGCCGCGCAGATAGCAGGTCACGAGTACGGCGATCCAGAGACTGCCGATCGTATCGCCCAGGAAATGCTGGCCGCCGCCGATCCGGCTGAGCGCGATCAGCGCCACGAAGCCGGCATAAGCAAGGACGTGGCGCGGCCACAGGAAATAGAGGGCCAGCGCCAGCGCCGCGACATTGCGGTATGACCCGACGGAAAGGACCAATGGTCCGCGCGCCAGGCCGGGCCGGTCCAGGCATAAGTGCCGTCGAGGAAAAACAGCTTCGGCCGGGTGCGGCCGACCAGGATCTTGATCAGGTCGGCGGCCAGGCCGGACAGCGCGACCGACAGAAAGATGAACAGCGGCACCAGCGCCCAGGCGGTGAAGCGCTCGCGCTGCTCCCGGAAGCGCGGCGCCTTGCCGATCAGATGGAGCAGCAGCGCCAGCCCGCCGAACACGACCAGCCAGCCCCAGCCGAGGCCGAGATCGGAAATCCAATGGAACCAGGCGGTCAGCCGATCGTCCGGCGTCTCGAAATGTCGGGCGAGCGGCCGGTCGATCCACAGCGCGGACACGGCGATTGCCAGCAGGCAGGCGAGGTTGAAAGTGAGCCAGCGGCGCAAGCGGAAATCGGCCGAGGCGATGGCGGCGTCGCGCAGCCGTGTCGCGCCCCCGAGCAGCGTTCGTCCGAGCCAGCGCATCGGCGGCTGCTCCAGCCCGTCGCGAAGCACGATCCAGTGATGCAGCAGCCACGCCGTGCCGATCACCAGCAATGCGGCGAAGACGGTGTCGGACAGGAAATGCCCCGCCTGGGCGATGCGCGCCAGCCCGACGAAGGCGCCGAAGCCGAGTGCTGCGGCGGCGACCTGGCGGCGGCGTCGCCGCGTCGCCGGCAGGAAGGCGAAGCCGATCAGCGAGAAGGCCATGGCGCCGTGGCCCGAGACGAAGCTGCAATTGCGGTCGCATTGCCCGGAGGGCACGAGGGCCGGGGTGAAGCTTTTGCTGCCGCCGAATTCCAGGACCTGGCTCGGCCGCGCCCGGCCCCAATGATCCTTCAGCACGGTATTAGTCAGCAGCCCCGGCCCGATCGCGATGCTGAGCAGCAGGAACAGGATATGCCGCCGATCGAACACGCCGACCGGGCGTTCGGCCAGGATGACGAAGGCCAGGAGGCGAGCAGCATGAGAACGATCGCCCAGGTGATCGCCGGCAGCGCTTGGTAGGCCCAGCGGAAGGGCGGCCAGTCATGCAGGAAGAAGCCCCTGCTCAGGCGACCAGAACAGCCTGCTGAACCAGAGATCGATGCCCGGCGCCGCGGTGAAGAGCAGCGCGGCGGCGAGCGTCGCTGCGACCAGCCAGAGCCAGGGCGCCTTCAATACGGCCACAGCCCACGCTCCTTCAGCATGTCGCGGATCTGCGCGCCGGCCGTTGCCGTGTCGTCGCGCGGCGGATAGCTCCAGTTATCGAGCTGCCCGGTGAAGGGCCGGATCACGCCGGCGGCGCTCATCGCCTCGTGGAACCGGTCGAACTTGGCCGAGCCGCCCGGCAGCTCCAGGATATGGACCGGCTTGCCGTCGCGCTCGCCTCGGTGATCATCGAGACAGAATCGGCCGTGGCGAGGACGTGATCGGCCAAGCCCAGATAGCCGAAATAACGGATTCTCGCCGACGCCGTCCCAGACATCGGCGGGCAGGCCCGACAGCACCGCGCGCAAGATGCGCTCGGCCGCCGGCCCGGTCCGGCGCGACGGGGTCACCATCAACCCCGGCGCCGGCTTCGGCCAGGGCGGCAAGCTGGTTGGCTAGATCCGTCATGCGCTCCGGCGTCAGCGCATAGGCGCCGGCGCCGCCGATCAGCACGGCGACGCGCGGATGCGGCAAATGCGCCAGGCGCGGCGCAGGCCTCGGCCGCCTCGGCCAGCTTCGCCGCCGTCACGCGATGCACCGCGCCACGCGTCACGATGACATTGGGCGCGCGCAGCTTGTCGTGCTCGGGGATCAGCATCAGGTCGAAATGACGCGGGGCGATCTTCGGATTCTGGATCTGCACCGCGATGCATTGCCCCGCCGCCGCCTCGCGCACGGCCAGGGCCGGCGCCGCCGCCCGCCCGCCGGCGCTGATCACCCAGCCGTGGCCAGGGCGGCAGCAGCCGGTCGCCGCCGCGGCCCGGCGCGTGGCGCGCGTTGAACCACAAGGCCGGCGGCAGCATCTTCCACGGATAACGCGTTTCGAGTCGCTTCTCCGCAAAGTCGAGCCCGACCGCTTCCGCTACCCCCATCACCTGGTTGCGCAAACCCACTTTGCCGTCGTGCAGGATCCAGACCGGTGCGTTCACGCCGTTTCTCCGCGGGACCAGATCGCTCGTGTTGCTCCGGGGCCGGTTTTTGTAAGATAATTGCTGAAACTGCAGGAGAGGGTGTTTTGACGCGTCGTATCAAGCTCGACAGGATCGACAGGAGAATATTGCGGGACCTGCAGGACGATGGTCGCATGACCAATGTGGATCTGGCTCACCGGGCGGGCATCTCGGCGCCGCCCTGCCTGCGCCGCGTGCGGGCGCTCGAAGAGGCCGGCTACATCAAGGGCTACCATGCCTTCATCGATCCGGAATCGATGGGCTTCGGCGTCACCGTCTTCGCCCATGTCGGGCTGGAGAGCCAGCCGAGGCCGATCTCAAGGCGTTCGAGGATCTGGTCGCTACCTGGCCGGAGGTGCGCGAGGCGCATATGTTGGCGGGCGAGGACGGATTTTCTGCTCAAGATCGTCGCTGCGGATTGGGATAGCTACCACAAATTCCTGACCACGCGGCTGACTTCCGCACCCAATGTCAGCCATGTCAAATCCGCGCTGGCGATCCGCCGCTCGAAATTCGAACCGGGCGTGCCGATCGATGTCGAGGTGCCGGACGAGCATTAAGGCGCTTCAAGTTGCCAGTCGAAGGTGCCGCTCAAAGTCTCGGCGCGCGTGTAGCACGCGCGCGACCTCGATGCCCTTGTCGATTATCCGGTAGAAGAACATATGGGATCCGACCGGATATTTGCGGTATCCGGGCAGGACATGATCGCAGGCGCGCCGATCATGGGCTGGGCTACCGCCGTTTCGAGGCCGGCTCGGATCATGCGGAGATATTGTTCCGCCTGATCCGAGCCCCCATCGCTCGGCCGTGTAGTCCCAGATCTCATCGAGATCGGTGCGGGGCGCGGGCGCGAGAGGGACGTAACTCCTCATTCGGAAACTGGTTTGTCGCCTCGACGCTTTTCGGCGATGAAGGCATCGAAATCGAAGGGCGCATAGTCGCCGCTCTCTTCACCTTCGATTAGCGCTGCGCGCAGCGAGGCCAATTGGGTTTCCTGCTCTTCGAGCAACCTCAGTCCCCGGCCCGGACGACGTCACTGGCGTTCCCGTAACGGCCTCCGCCGACCTGCGTTTCAATGAAACTGGTGAAATGATCGCCCAGGCTGAAAGAGGTGTGTTTGCCCATGGTTGTCCTCCTAACAGGGTATCGTACCAAAATTTGGTACCATTCGCCAGATCCGAACCTAGCAAGCCTATTACCGCGCCCCGGCTTCCTTCAGTGCCTTCTGCCAATCCTCGTAGCTCCACAAAGCGATCTTCCGACCATTGACGAAGAAGCTCGGCGTGGTTTCGACGCCGGCGTTGCTGCCGGCCTGAAGCGAGAGCGTGCTGGCGCGGGCGAGGGATTGGTCGGCGAGGCAGACGCGCGCCGACGCCTCGGGCAGGCCGGCGAGTTTGCCGAGCCGGATCAACGCGCCGGCCGGATCGCGGGCTTTCACCCAGCTTGCCTGGTTCTGAAACAGGCTCTCGAGCAGCGGCCAGAACAATCGCCCGTGGTCGCAATGGGCGAGCTGGAATGCCTGGAGATCCACCCGGTCGCGCGGAAAGTCGCGGAACACGACGCGGATCTTGCCGGCATCGATCCATTCCGTCTTGAGGCGCGGGAACAGGCTCTGGTCGAAGGCGGCGCAATGCGGACAGGTCAGCGAGCCGTATTCGATCACCGTCACCGGCGCATCGGCCCGGCCGAGCACGCTGTCGGCCGGGCCGACCGGCGGTACGGGACTGGCCGCGCGAGCCACAGGGCGGCCAGGGCGATCAGCGGAACGGCGGACAGCACCGGGCAAGCCTGCCTCCTTCGGATGCGGGAGCTTATACGCCGATCAGGCCGCCGGTCGTGTTACTGGAACAGGACCTTGACGACTTCGTACGACTTGGCGCCACGCGGCGTCGTGACCTCGACGCTTTCGCCCAGCGCCTTGCCGATCAGCGCCTTGCCCAGCGGCGAGGTGACGGAGAGCATGCCCTGCTTGATGTCGGCCTCATCCTCGCCGACCAGCTGGTACTTGGTCTCCTTCGTCGGTCTCTTCGTCGGCCAGGACGACGGTCGCGCCGAATTTGACGACGTTGCCGTTCAGCTTCTTGACGTCGATTACCTCGGCGCGCGCGATCTTGTCCTCGAGCTCGAGGACGCGGCCCTCGATGAAGGACTGTCGTTCACGCGCGGCGTGATACTCGGCGTTCTCGGAAAGATCGCCGTGCTCGCCGCGCTTCGGCGATGGCACCGGATTACGGGCCGGGCGATCGATGCTCTTGAGCCGGCGCAATTCTTCCTGCATCCGGCTGAACCGGTCTCGGTCATTGGAACTTTAATCATCGACTGTGGAGCCTGACCTGATATTGCGGCAACCCGGGATGAAAAACGCCGCCCGCAGGCGGCTGTACACCGCCGTTCACGCGGGCGGCCTATCAAAATAGGATTGTAGAGCCGCAACTTCAAGGCTGCCGCTCTTCAAAGCCTGAATTGCCTCGACCGAGGCCCGCGCGCCCGCAACCGTGGTGTAGTAGGGATGGCGTGGGTGGAGCGCGGTTCGGCGGATCGAGAAGCTGTCCGCGACCGCCTGGGTGCCGTCGGTCGTGTTGAACACGAGCTGGATGCCGCCGCTCATCATCCGGTCGACGATATGCGGCGGCCTTCCAGCACCTTGTTGACGGTCTCGACCGGCAAACCGGCCTCGCGCAGATGCTGTCCGTGCCGCGGGTCGCGACCAGCGCGAAGCCCATCTCGACCAAACGGCGGCAGGTCTCGGTGACGCCGGGCTTGTCGGCGTCGCGCACCGAGACGAAGACGGTGCCGCTCAAGGGCAGCGAGATGCCGCTGCCGAGCTGCGATTTCGCGAAGGCGCGGCCGAAATCGGCGTCGAGCCCCATGACCTCGCCGGTCGAGCGCATCTCGGGCCCCAGGATCAGATCGACGCCGGGGAAGCGGTTGAACGGGAAGACCGCTTCCTTGACGGCGACATGGCCGGACCGGCGCATTGTCATGTCGAAATCGGCCAGGGTTTCGCCGGCCATGACCCCGGGCCGCGATCTTGGCGATCGGCACGCCGGTCGCCTTGGCGACGAAAGGCACGGTGCGGCTGGGCCGGGGATTGACCTCCAGGACGTAGACATCGCCGTTCTTGATCGCGAATTGCACGTTCATCAGACCGACCACGCCGAGGGCCAGCGCCATTGCCGATGTCTGCTTCTCGATCTCGGCGATGATCGGTGCCGAGAGCGAGTAGGGCGGAAGCGAGCAGGCGCTGTCGCCGGAATGAATGCCGCCTCTTCGATATGTTCCATGATGCCGGCGATATAGACGGTCTTGCCGTCCGACACCGCGTCGACATCGACCTCGATCGCGTCGCTCAGATAGCGGTCGAGCAGGATCGGGCTCGAGCCCGACACCTTGACCGCATTGGTCATGTAGCGGCGCAGGCTGGTCATGGTGTGGACGATTTCCATAGCCGGCCGCCCAGCACGTAGGACGGCCGGATGACCAGCGGGAAAGCCCAGCCCCTCGGCCACCGTTTCGGCCTCTTCGAGCGAATAGGCCGTGCCGTTGGCCGGCTGCTTGAGTTTGAGATCGCCCAGGAATTTCTGGAAGCGCCGGCGGTCTTCGGCCAGATCGATCGCATCCGGCGAGGTGCCGAGGATCGGGATCTTGGCCGCCTCGAGTGCCGCCGCCAGCTTGAGCGGGGTCTGGCCGCCGAGCTGGACGATCAGCCCCAGCACCGTGCCGTTGCGCTGCTCGACCCCGGACCAGCTCGATCACGTCCTCGGCAGTCAGCGGCTCGAAGTAGAGCCGGTCGGAGGTGTCGTAATCGGTCGAGACGGTCTCGGGATTGCAGTTGACCATGATGGTCTCGATGCCGGCCTCGCGCAGGCTGTAGGGCGGCATGGACGCAGCAATAATCGAATTCGATGCCCTGGCCGATCCGGTTCGGCCCGCCGCCAGGATCAGCACCTTGCGCCGGTCGGTCGGCTCCGATTCATCTTCGGCCGGGCTCAGCCCGTCGCCTTCATAGGTCGAATACATATAGGGCGTAAGCGACGCGAACTCAGCGGCGCAGGTGTCGATGCGCTTGTAGACCGGGTGAATGCCGAGGGCGAGGCGCAGCCGCGCGACCGCGGCCTCGTCCGTGCCGGTCAGCTCGGCCAGCGGGCATCGCTGAAGCCCTTGCGCTTCAGCGCATGCAGGCCGAAGGCGTCGGCCGCAGCCCGTCGGCCTTGACCTTGGTTTCGGCGGCGACCGATGTCCTCGATCTGCTCCAGGAACCACGGATCGTATTTGCAGGCGGCGTGGATCTCGCTGACGGTCAAGCCTTCGCGGAAAGCCTGGGCGATGACCAGCAGGCGGTCCGGGGTCGGCTGGGTCAGCGCGGCGCGCACGGCGTCCTTGCCGCCGGCGATCGGGATCTCGTTGAAGCCGGTCAGGCCGGTCTCCAGCGAGCGCAAAGCCTTCTGCACGCTTTCGGCGAAGCTGCGGCCGATCGCCATGCATTCGCCGACGGATTTCATCGAGGTCGAGAGCAGCGGCTCGGCGCCGGGGGAATTTCTCGAAGGCGAAACGCGGGATCTTGGTGACGACGTAATCGATGGTCGGCTCGAACGAGGCTGGCGTGACCCGCGTGATCTCGTTCTTCAGCTCATCCAGCGTATAGCCGACGGCGAGCAGCGCCGCGACCTTGGCGATCGGGAAACCGGTCGCCTTGGAGGCAAGCGCCGAGGAGCGGCTGACGCGCGGGTTCATCTCGATCACGACCAGCCGGCCATCGGCCGGGTTGACCGCGAATTGCACGTTCGATCCGCCGGTATCGACGCCGATCTCGCGCAGCACCGCGATCGAGGCGTCGCGCATCACCTGGTATTCCTTGTCGGTCAGCGTCAGCGCCGGGGGCGACGGTGATGCTGTCGCCAGTATGGACACCCATCGGATCGACGTTTTCGATGGAGCAGATGATGATGCAATTGTCCGCCTGGTCGCGGACCACCTCCATCTCGTACTCTTTCCAGCCGAGCACCGATTCCTCGATCAGGACCTCATGCGTCGGCGAGGCACGCAGCCCGCCGGTGACGATCTCCTTGAACTCTTCGAGATTATAGGCGATGCCGCCGCCCGTGCCAGCCAGGGTGAAGGACGGCCGGATGATCGCCGGCAGCCCGACCGCGTCGAGCGCATCCTTGGCCTCTTCGAACGAATGGGCCAGGCGCGAGCGCGGGCTGGTCAGGCCGATCTTGTCCATCGCATTGCGGAACAGCAGCCGGTCCTCGGCCTTGGCGATGGCCTCTTCCTTGGCGCCGATCAGCTCGACGCCGTATTTCTTCAGCGTGCCGTCCTTGGCCAGCGCCAGCGCGGTGTTGAGCGCAGTCTGGCCGCCCATGGTCGGCAGCAGCGCGTCGGGCCGTTCAGCCGCGATCACCTTGGCAACCATCTCCGGCGTGATCGGCTCGATATAGGTCGCGTCGGCCAGCTCCGGATCGGTCATGATCGTCGCCGGGTTCGAGTTCACCAGGATGATCCGGTAGCCCTCGGCCTTCAGCGCCTTGCAGGCCTGGGCGCCGGAATAATCGAACTCGCTGGCCTGGCCGATGATGATCGGGCCGGCGCCGATGATCAGGATCGATTTGATATCGGTGCGCTTAGCCATGCTTCTTGGCCTCCTGCTGGTCGATGAGCCGCATGAAGCGCTCGAAGAGATAGTGGCTGTCATGCGGCCCCGGCGAGGCCTCGGGGTGATACTGGACCGAGAAGACCGGCTTGTCGGTCAGCTTCAGCCCTTCATTCGTGCCGTCGAACAGCGACACATGAGTCACTTCGACCCCGTCGGGCAGGCTCTCCGGCTCGACGCGGAAGCCGTGATTCTGGCTGGTGATCTCGACCTTGCCGGTCTCCAGATCCTTGACCGGGTGGTTGGCGCCGCGATGGCCGAGCGGCATCTTGGCCGTCTTGCCGCCGAGCGCCAGGCCGAGCAGCTGATGGCCGAGGCAGATGCCGAAGACCGGCAGGCCGGTCTGGATCAGATCCTTGATGACCGGCACGGCATAGGCGCCGGTCGCGGCCGGGTCGCCCGGGCCGTTCGACAGGAACACGCCGTCCGGCTTGTGGCGCAGGATCTCCTCGGTCGTCGCCGTAGCCGGCACGACGGTGACCCGGCAGCCATGGCCGGCCAGCGTGCGCAGGATGTTGCGCTTGGCGCCGTAATCGATCGCCACGACCTTGCGCATGCCCTCGCCGAGCTTGCCGTAGCCCTGGCCCTGGGTCCAGCGCGTCTCGATCCATTCATAGCTCTGGCGCGTGGTCACTTCGAGCGCCAGGTCCATGCCTTCCAGGCCGGGCCAGACGCGGGCGCGCGACAGCAGATCATCGATGTCGATGTTGCCGTCCGGCGCGTGGCAGATGGCGCCGTTCGGCGCGCCGCCGTCGCGGATCCGGCGGGTCAGGGCGCGGGTGTCGATGCCGGCGAGTCCGACCAGATCGTTCGATTTCAGCCAGGCGTCGAAGGGCTGCATGGCGCGCCAGTTCGAGGGCTGGGTGATGTCGGTGCGGATGACCAGGCCGCGCGCCGCGGCGGTCGTCGTCTCGACGTCTTCGAGATTGGCGCCGACATTGCCGATGTGCGGGAAGGTGAAATTGATGATCTGACCGGCATAGGACGGATCGGTCATGATCTCCTGGTAGCCGGTGATCGAGGTGTTGAAGCAGACTTCGCCGACGCGGATGCCGGCGGCGCCGATGCCCTGGCCCCAGAACACGCGGCCATCGGCCAGGACCAGGGCGGCGGTGGCGCCGGGCGGGCGGCGCGGCGGCGGGGCAGGGATCTCGGTCATGGCGGGCGGGGCTCCTTGCTCGGAATGCGCGTGCGACTAGCCCCGCATGTGCGCCGAGCCCCACTGCGCCGAAGCCGGCGCGGCGAGGGTGACGCCGCATGCGCGGCCAACCGACCTCTTCCTGGGGTCACCGGAATGGTATGCGATCCGGTGAGCCTGTCGAGTAGTCCCCCAGGCGCCCTGCCGTCAAGGAAGAGATCGCAGCGATGCGGGCGGCGCAGGGGTCGGGGCGCGGCTCGGCGCCGCCGGGCCTGCCTCGTCGGCCCGGGCGATCCTTCACGGCTATTTTGCCGTCAAGGCGGGCCACCGGAGGCTTCAGCTTCGATCGAGCAATCTGGAATCGGCAGTTTCCGGTACGACCGGCCGCCGCGCGCGCCTCTCCGCCCCGCCGGGGCGGAGAGGGGTAAATATCGTATCTGCTATTCGATTCGACCGCTCCTTATTTTCCCAAGCGGGCGCGGGTTTGCTTGCTCCGGCCTAGTTCGTCTCGACCGCCACGCTGGTCGAGCCGTGCAAACCGCCGCTCGAATCCTTGAAGCGCACGAAGATCCGCGTCGCGGCCGGATTGAAGGCGATCGAGCCGGTCGCCGCGGCGAAGACCGAGAAGGTCGGCGCGGTGCCACCGGCATAGCTCAGCGACACGGAGGACGCCGCCGGTGCCAGGCATTGCCCGTTGCTCGGATTGGACTGGCAGATCGAGACGGCGAGCGGCAGGCTGGCATTGCCGGTATCGACCGAGACCGTCAGCGGCGCCGTGACGCCGACATTGGTGCTGGCTACCGCGAAGGCCGCGGCGCCGTTCACCGGCATTTCGAGGATGCCGTTGCTGGTCGGCGTCGCGGCCAGCGCGATGACGTCGGCCACGGCCGTGCTCGACATGGCCAAGTCGACCGTGTCTACGCCCGGTACGATGTTGGCTTCCTCGAGCGCCGCCCCCGAGGTGCAGAGGAAAGCGATCGGCATGGCCGGCGCGCTGAAGGCCTGGGTGCCGCGGAAGGTGATCAGGAAGGTCTGGAGCCCGCCATTGCCGGCAATGGTTACCGGCGTGTTGGGAGAACCGGTCAAGGCGTTGGTGCTCGGATTCGTCGTCTGATAGTTGAAGCTCAAGCCGGCCGGCGCGGTGATCGGCAGCAGGATCTGGCAATTCGTCCAGGGCCGAGCTGCCGCTGTTGATCATGCTGGCGAAGATGGTGGCCGGGCTGCCGAGCTGAACAGAGCGCGAGCCGGGCAGGACGGAGGCGACGACCGGCGGGGGGGCCGCCAGCATCTCCTTCACCGTCGCAGCGCCCGAATCGCTGACGAAGATATTGCCCTGGCTGTCGACGGCAACGCCTTGCGGGAAGGTGAAGCCGATGCCGACCGGCAGGATGGAGGCGTAGCCGCCGGCGGCCAGCAATTCCTTGATGGTGTCATTGTCGGTATCGGCGACGTAGAGATTGCCGCTGGCGTCGAGCGCCACGGCGGCCGGCCCGAAAAAGCCGCTGCCCCAGCGTCTTGATCGTGCTGTAGCCGCCTGCGGCCAGAATCTCCTTGACGGCATTGTTGGCCGTATCGGCGACGAAGACGTTGCCGCTGGCGTCGAGAGCCATGCCTGTCGGGGCGTTGAACCCACCGGCCAGGACGACCGGCGTGCCGGTGCTGCCCGGGGACCTCCTTGACCTGATTATTGCCGTGATCGACGACGAAGACGTTGCCGCTGGCATCGACCGCGACACCCGTCGTGCCATTGAAGCCGCTGCCGATGGTCTTCTTGGTCGTATAGCCGCTGGCGACGGTGAACTCGATGATATTGGTGCCGCCCAGCGCGGCGACGTAGAGATTGCCGCTCGAATCGAGGGCCACGCTGACCGGGCCGGCGATTGCGCCGCCTACGGTCTTCACCGTGGTGTAGGCAGGGGCGACGATCTCGCGCACCACGCCGCCCTGGTAATCGGCGACGAAGACGTTGCCGCTGCTGTCGACCGCCACACCGACCGGCTGGTTGAAGCTGTTGCCGCCGATGCCGATGATTGTCTGAGCCTGCGCCGACGGTGCCATAAGAGCGAGCAGGGCCGCAGGCACGGCGGCAAGGGCTGCGGATTTGGCGAAAAGACCGGTGAACTTCATGATGTCTCCCAGAACGGTCGGGCGCCTCCTGGTCATGGGCGCCCTAGCGGTATTCGGCCGAAAAAACAACTTACGTGCCATTTTTATCGATGCGGCCGCAATCTCGAATACGTGCCTTTAAGACCGGGCCCGACACGCGTGCCGCCGCCCGAAGCGCCCGATCCCGGTCGCCGTGCCGCTTGGTCCATGCCGTTCGGGCGTGCCGTTCTGCCAGCCGCCGGGCGTGCTAAGGCGCCGGTCGGAAAGGTATTCTCGGCTCGATCCGGTCTGTGCGCCGCCGCTTGCGCCGTGCAATCCCATGGAGCGGAATTGAGGCGGCCGGGCCGGACGGGACTCCCAACGCACGCCGGAGCGGCCTGACAGATTGTCGCAGCAGGCGCTTCGGACCGGCTTGACGTGTTTTCACAGTATCGCCGGTAACAAGGCCTGGACGAGAGACGCGGGACGCGGCATGACGATGGCTTGAAATTCGTATACACGTTTACAGCAACAAGTTGGGGCATCGCGTTGCCGAATGCTCGCCGCGCACTACATCTATCGATGCCAGGAAATGGAGATCCCGAACGTCATGAAGCGCCAGGAACTGAGCGACGCGCTGAAAGAGGCCATGAAGGCCCGCGATGCGCACACGACCACGACCCTGCGGACGGTGCTCGCCAAGATCAAGGACAAGGATATCGAGGCGCGGGTGAGCGGCAATCATGACGGGATCGACGACACCGGGGTGCTCGCGGTGCTCCAGGGCATGGTCAAGCAGCGGCGCGAGAGCATCGAACTCTACAAGCAGGGCGGACGCCAGGATCTGGTCGACCAGGAGACGGCGGAGATCGTGCTGATCGAGCGCTTTCTGCCGGCACAGCTCGACGAATCGGCCGCGCGCGCCGCCGTGAAGGCGCTGATCGGCGAGATTGGCGCGGCCGGCATCAAGGATATGGGCCGGACCATGGCCGCGCTGAAGGAGCGCTACACCGGGCAGATGGATTTCACCAAGGCCAGCGCGCTGGTCAAGGAGGCGCTCACGAGCGCCGGCTGACCCATGTCCTTTCCCCCGGCCTTTCTCGACGAGATCAGGGCGCGCGTGCCGCTGGCCGAAGTGATTCAGCGGCGCACGCGCCTGATCAAGCGCGGTCGGGAATATACCGGGCTCTGCCCGTTCCATAACGAGAAGTCGCCCTCCTTCACGGTCAATGAGGAGAAGGGCTTCTTCCACTGCTTCGGCTGCGGCGTCCATGGCGACGTCATCGGCTTCGTCATGCAGTCGCAGAATATGGGCTTCCTCGACGCGGTCGAAGCGCTGGCCGGCGAGGCCGGGCTGGAAGTGCCCAAGGCGACGCCGCAGGAACGCGAGAAGGCGATCCGGCAGAAGACGCTGAACGAGGTCACGGAAGCGGCCTGCGCCTTCTTCCAGGCGCAGCTTGACACCCGTGCCGGCCAGGCGGCGCGTGCCTATCTCGATCGGCGCGGCCTGGACGATGCGGCGATCGAGCGGTTCCGCTTGGGCTATGCGCCGGCCGGCAATGGCCTGCTGAAGCAGCATCTGCTGCGCGACTTCCCGGAACCGATGCTGCTCGAAGCCGGGCTGATCGGCCAGAAGGAGGAGCGGGAAGGGAGTTTCGACTATTTCCGCGACCGGGTCATGTTCCCGATTCTCGACCGTGCCGGAAGGGTGATCGCCTTCGGCGGCCGGGTCATGGGCGATACCAAGCCGAAATATCTGAACTCGCCGGACACGCCGATCTTCCACAAGGGCGGCGTGCTCTACGGCTTGAGTTGGGCGCGGGCCGGCGTCGGCAAGGGCGCCGAGCTGATCGTCACCGAAGGCTATATGGACGTCATCGCTCTGCACCGTGCCGGCTTCGAGGGTGCGGTGGCGCCGCTCGGCACGGCACTGACCGAGCAGCAGCTGGGCGAGCTCTGGCGTCTGGCCGAGGAACCGGTGCTGTGCTTCGACGGCGACGCCGCCGGCCAGCGCGCCGCATCCCGGGCGCTCGACCGGGCCTTGCCGCTGCTAAAGCCCGGCAAGTCGCTGCGCTTCGCCACCCTGCCGCCGGGCGAGGACCCCGACACGCTGATCGGTAAATTCGGTACGGCCGCCATGCAAGGCGTGCTGAAGGCGGCTCGACCGCTGGCCGAGGTGCTGTGGGCCGCGGAACTCGCTGCGCGGCCGGTCGACACGCCGGAGCGGCGGGCCGATCTGTCGGCCCGGCTGAAGACGCGGGCTGCGAGCATTGGTGATGAGGCACTCGCCCGGGAATATCAGGGTTTCTTCAGGAATTGCGTCTACGACAGGCTGAGGCCGGCGCGCGGTGCGGCGCGCAGTTTCGGCAAAATGGGCAAGTTCGGCCGGCCGGCCGGTCCGCCATTGCCGCCGCCGCCCGATCCCGTCGCGTCGCTTCGTTGGAAGCAGGAGGTACTCCTAGCGCTTGTGCTCTACAGTCCCGATTTGCTCGACGATATTTTCGAGCTATTCGCCGAGGTGGAGCTGACGGCGAAGGATCTTGACAAGCTGAGGCAGGAAATCATAAACGTCCACGCTCGCGAACCCGGCCTTGACGCAGCCACTCTGAAGCATCACTTGACCTCCCATGGCTTCGGCCGGGATGTGGAGACACTAAGTCCCCAACGCCTGGAGCACGCCAAATTCGCCCTGTCCGCCGATCGGGACCAGATCCTGGCCGGTTGGAGACAGGTGCATAGCTTTTGGCAAGACCACCTCATGGGGGCTAAGGAGGTGGAGTTGGCGATAGGACGGTTCGCGCGAGACGGGAATCAGGCCCATGTTCTCGCGCTTGGGCCGCTGGCGGAACAAAGGCGGATTGAAGAGGCCGAGCAGGACGGCCCGGCGGAACGCCGGCGGCCGGCGGATCGGCTGTCGTAACGGCGGTGTTGAAAGCATAGCGGCATCAGGCGGACCGGCCACCGCATAGCATTGGGACTGGGTGCAGATGGCGACCAAAGCAGCAAATACGGCGGAAGTGAACGAAACCCGCGACGAAACGGCCGAAGGCCTCATCGTCGACAGCATGGCGGCGGCCGTCCGAAAGATGGTCGCGCGCGGCAAGGAGCGGGGCTACGTCACCTATGACGAGTTGAACGCCACGCTGCCGCAGGATCAGTTCTCCTCCGAGCAGATCGAAGACACGCTCGCCATGCTGTCCGAGGCTGGCGTCAATGTCGTCGAGGCCGAAGAGGCTGACGAGCCGGCCGCCGCCACGTCCGGCGAGGAGGAGGATTCCGAGTCCCGCGCCGGCAATCTCGACGATGAGGATATCGGCCGGACCGACGACCCGGTGCGCATGTATCTGCGCGAGATGGGCTCGGTCGAGCTGCTGTCGCGCGAAGGCGAAATCGCCATCGCCAAGCGCATCGAGGCCGGCCGCGAGATGATGATCGGCGGCATCTGCGAAAGCCCGCTGACGATGAAGGCGATCATCGGCTGGCGCGATGCGCTGAACGACGGCAAGATTCTGCTGCGCGACGTGGTCGATCTCGACGCGACCTATGGTAACAACGCCTTCGAGGGCGGTGAAGAGGGCGCCGTGCCGCCGCCGGACGGCGAGGAAGCGCCGCCTGCCGCCGTGGCCGAGGAGATCGAGCCCGAGTTGGAGAGCGATGCCGAAGGTGAGGGCGACGGCGAAGAGGCCTCGATCTCGCTATCCGCCATGGAAGCGCAGTTGAAGCCGACCGTGATCGCCGCCTTCGACAAGATCGCCGACATCTACAAGAAGCTGGCCAAGCTGCATGACGGTCGCGTCGAAGCGGCTCAGCGCGGCGAGGAGCTGCCCAAGGCGACCGACAAGCGCTACGTCAAGCTGAAGGAAGAGATGGTCGAGGCGATGCAGGGCATCCGCCTCAACAATCAGCGCATCGAGGCGCTGGTCCAGCAGCTCTATGACATCAATCGCGGCATGATGGCGCTGGAAGGCAAGCTGCTGCGCGTCGCAGTCGGTGCCGGCGTCAAGCAGCCGGATTTCGTCCATCACTACAAGGGCAGCGAGCTGAACCCGAACTGGCTCGACAAGCTGCGCACGCTGCCCGGCAAGGGCTGGCAGAATTTCGTCACGAAATATGCCGACGACATCACCAATCTGCGCCGTCAGATCGCTGAGGTGGCGAGCGAGACCGGCTTGCCGATCGTTGAGTTCCGCACCGTCGTCGCGACCGTGCAGCGCGGCGAGAAGGAAGCGAGCCGCGCCAAGAAGGAGATGGTCGAGGCCAATCTGCGTCTCGTCATCTCGATCGCCAAGAAATACACGAATCGCGGGCTGCAATTCCTGGATCTGATCCAGGAGGGCAATATCGGGTTGATGAAGGCGGTCGATAAGTTCGAATACCGGCGCGGCTACAAGTTCTCGACCTATGCGACCTGGTGGATCCGCCAGGCGATCACCCGGTCGATCGCCGACCAGGCGCGCACGATCCGCATCCCGGTGCATATGATCGAGACGATCAACAAGCTGGTCCGCACGTCGCGTCAGATGCTGCACGAGATCGGCCGCGAGCCGACCCCGGAAGAGCTGGCCGAAAAGCTGATGATGCCGCTCGAGAAGGTCCGCAAGGTCTTGAAGATCGCCAAGGAGCCGATCAGCCTCGAGACGCCGATCGGCGACGAGGAAGACAGCCATCTCGGCGATTTCATCGAGGACAAGAACGCGGTCCTGCCGCTCGACGCCGCGATCCAGGCCAATCTGCGCGAGACCACGACGCGGGTGCTCGCCAGCCTGACCGCGCGCGAGGAGCGCGTGCTGCGCATGCGCTTCGGCATCGGCATGAACACCGACCACACGCTGGAAGAAGTCGGCCAGCAATTCTCGGTGACGCGCGAACGCATCCGCCAGATCGAAGCCAAGGCGCTGCGCAAGCTCAAGCATCCGAGCCGGTCGCGCAAGCTGCGCAGCTTCCTCGATACTTAGGCTTAAGTCGGACGGCCCATATGCGAGGATCCTTCTCCGCCTTCGGGTGGAGAAGGATTGTTTGTGAGTCCGGCGGATGCTTGATCTCTACATCGATGCCGATGCCTGCCCGGTGCGCGAGGAGGCGTTCCGTGTTGCCGAGCGGCATGGGCTGTCGGTCGTCGTCGTCACCTGCGGCAATGTCCGGGTGCCGATCCATCCGCGCATCCGGCTGGTGCTGGTCGAGGCTGGATCGGATGCCGCCGATGACTGGATCGCCGAACATATCGGCGCCGGCGATATCTGCGTCACGGCCGATGTCCCGCTGGCCGCGCGGTGCCTCGAGAAGGGGGCTGCCGCGCTCGGGCCGACCGGCCGGCGCTTCACGGCCGATAATATCGGCTCGGCCTTGGCCGGCCGGGCGTTGTCGGCGCATCTGCGCGAACTGGGCGAAACCGGCGTCGGACCGAAGCCGCTGGCCCAGAAGGACCGCTCGCGTTTCCTCGGCGAACTCGACACGCTGGTCAACGCCATCCGGCGGAACACGGCAAAGTAGAAGCGCGGCATCAGCCCTGCTCGGCGGCCTGCAACGAAAATATCGAGTGCAGGCAAGCCGGCTTGTTCCCCCGGTTTTCCTGCTCGCTTAGCGCGATCGGCGACCCGGGTCGAACGGTCGGGGCGATGGAAGAGCGCAGCGAGCGTGCTGATCTCCATCTGCCACAGCGCGCCGAAGCGCAGGTCGAATTCCGGCGGTTCGAAGCGGAAGAAACCATTGCCGGGGGTCGGCGTCAGTTCGCCGAAATAGACCTTGCCGCCGACTGAATAGAGATCGACCCGGACGAAATCGATGCCCTCGGCCAAAGTCTCGGCGCATTCAATCAGGGCGGCGAGGTTGCGGGGCTTGGGGATGTCGGTCGAGGCGTTGTCCGCCTCCTGGCGCAGTGCGACCGGTCGCCAATAGCGGTCGAAAAAATTCTTGCGATGCGAGAAGCGGGAGAGGTCGACCTGCAGGTATTCGACGCGGCCATTGAAGGTGAAGAATTTATAATCCTCTGCCGACTGCCCGTCCCCGTTGTCGAGGAACTCTTCGACGGCGACGCGCCGCGGCACCGCCCGGTAGGCCCATTCGAGCGACTGGTCGTAGTAGTTTGAGGCTAGCCACGCCTGAGCTAGCCGGACCAGATCCGGTTCGCGTGCGGGATCGTGACGGTGGACGATGTGCACCCAGCCGCTGCCATGGGTGGCCTTCAAGACATAGCGCGGCGGCAGGAGCGGGAAAGGCAGGTCGGCCGGTTCGTCGGTGACATGGTACCAAACCGCAAGACCTCGCGGCCAACCCGCTCGGCGACATAGTCGCGCACCGCGACCTTGTCGGCCATGACGGTCAGGATCGGCCGGCGGTCGAAGATTTTCCGGGCCTGGATCTTTTCGTTGAAGCCCTTGGGTCTGATGACATCCGGATAGGCGCCGAATTTTTGACGGTATTGCTCCAGGATCATTGGCGCCAGATCGAACGGATCGGGCAATGTCTGCAATGCCGCCAACATGAGATGTAGCGGATCGGGGTCGGTCATCGCGGCAGCGGCCCACCCGATCGCCGGTTACCGGCGTCCAACACACTGTCGACCAGAAGATCGATGTCGGCGCGTTTCGTGCGATGATTCATGATCGCCGCCCGCAGACAAATCCGGCCGCCGAGGACTGGTGGTCGACGGCGCGGCGATACCGGCTTCCTGGAGATCGGCGGCGATCGCAGCCTGCATTTCGTCGTCGCCGTCGCGGAAACGAAAGCACACAATGTTGAGCGCTACCGGGGCGACCCGTTCGAGCTGTGCCTCCCGGTTCAATCCGAGCCGCTAGGTTCCGGGCGAGCGCGCAGCCTTGCTCGACCACCTCTCCGAGCCGGTCGATACCGTACGTCTTCAGCGTCATCCACACCTTGAGCGCGCGAAAGCCGCGCGACAGATCGGGACCATAATCCATCGGCCAGAACGTGCCGCCGGCGAGGCCGCGCGGCAGCCGTGCCAGATAGGGTGCCGGATTGTCCGAAAGCGCGCCGCTGCGCGGTAGCGTCGCGCACGACGACGCAGCCGGAATCATAAGGCGCCTGAAGCCACTTATGGAAATCGAAGGCGACCGAATCAGCGCGCTCGATACCGATGAGCTTGTGCTTCAATCGCTTGGACAACAGCAGCGCGGCGCCGAAAGCGGCGTCGACATGAAGCCAGAGCCTTTGATCGGCGCAGAATTCAGCCAGCCCGGTCAGATCGTCGATGGCGCCGATATCGACGCTGCCGGCGGTGCCGATCACGAGGAAGGGCGTCCAGCCGGCGGCGCGATCGGCGCTTAGAGTTTCGCGGAGCACCGCGAGATCCATGCCGCCATCGGCCGCAACCGGGATCCGCCGCAGGCTGTCGGCGCCCAGCCCGGCGAAATCGAAGGCGCGCGGCACGCAGCTATGGACAGCGGCAGAGGCATAGGCGGAAAGGCGCGCTCCGCCCAAGCCGCGCTGGCGCATTTCGGTGCCGAGTGCTGCCGTCCGGGCGGTCAGCACCGCAATGAAATTTTGCCATCGAGGTGCCGGTCAGCAGCAGTCCTGACGCTTCGATCGGGAAGCCCAGCAGGTCGATGGCCCAACGGATGACCTGCTGCTCGCAGGCGATCGGGGCATGGTCGCGGCCACCGAGATTGGCGTTCAGCGCCCCGGCCAACAGCTCGGCCAGTGCGCCGACCGGCGTGCCGCGCCCTGCGCCCATCCGAAGAAGCGCGGGTGACGGTTGCCGCTGTCATAGGGGGCGATCAGTCGGGCGTAGTCGGCGTAAACCTCGTCCGGCGTACTCGGCCCATGCGGCAGCGGCGCCTCCCAGGCGGCGCGCACCGAATCCGGCATCGACCGCCAGACCGGTGCGGCCTCCAACCCGGCTATCGCGTCGAACGCCTCATCGAGCATGCGGTGACCGAGCGACTTGAGTGCGGCCCAATCCGTCGGATCCAGACTCGCTTCCCGGTAATCCGGTCCCGTCCCGTCCATATCCCGATCTGTCCCGGTCATTGCACCCTCGAAAAGAGCGCAATACCTCGCGCCACCGACGCTGACGGTAACCTTACAGTTTGCGCCGAGCCAGCCATTCGGATCGACAGGGCTGTTCGATCTTGGAACGGGTAGTGACAAGCGGTATCGCGTTGCCGGCGCGTGTTGGATGCTCGATCGGTGCCGCTACGCGGCTACGCAGAGACTGGTCGCTGCGAGCTAATCGTCCTAGCGACTCGGCCTATGCAATCCCTCCGATGCGTCCAGCTCCTCTCGAATGCCGATCACCGCCGTGGCTTGGTGAAAGGGTGCGTGCTCGACAATCCGCCGTCGACGGCGATCGCCTGGGCCGTTGACATAAGAGGCGTCGTCGCTCGCCAGGAACAAGGCCATTGCGGCGATCTCGCGCGGCTCGCCGTGGCGCTGCAGCGGATTGAGCTGCCCGATCTTGTCGGCCGAGCCATGGGCGCGGGCACGCTCGAAGATCGACTGGGTCATGCCGGTCTCGATCAGCCGGGCAGATTGCGTTGATGCGCACGCCGGTGCCGTAAAGCGAGTAGTTGGCGGCGGTCTGCACGAGACTGATCACGCCGGCCTTGCTGGCGCTATAGGGGTTTGCCGCCGGCATTCGCGCGCAGGCCCGCGACCGAGGCCGTGCAGATAATCGAGCCATGGCCCTGCGCGATCATGTGCGGCGCGGCATACTTGATCGCCAGGAACGGACCAATCAGGTTGATGCGCAGGATCTCTTGCCAATGCTCGACACTCTGCTCGAACAGGGGCACCAGCCCGCCGCTGATCCCGGCATTGGCGTAGATCGCGTCGAGCCCGCCGAACTCGGCCACGGCGCGCGCGACATAGGTTTGGACATCTGCCTCGCTGCCGGCGTCTGCAACCTGCGCCAGAGCCTTGCCGCCCGCCGCGGTGATCGCCGCGACCGTCTCGGCCAGTGCTGCCTCGCTCCGGTCGACCGCCAGCACGGCGGCGCCCTCGGCGGCAAAAGCTGCGCGCTGGCCCGGCCTATGCCGCTGCCGGCGCCGGTGACGATGGTGCGCTTGCCACTGAGACGACCCATTTCCATCCCCTGATCTGTTATCGTTGCTGTATCGTGGCGCGGGGGGCGGCCGGTCCTGCAATGGGCTCCCACACGCGGCCAGGGCCGCCACTCTGGCCTGACCGCAATGCGCATGCAAGGTGCTGCGGAGGCTTGCCTTCCGCCGTCGTCTCACGCAAAGTCCCCGCCCCTGGATGGGCAGGGGCCTGTAGTTCAGTTGGTTTAGAACGCGCCGCTCATAACGGTGTTGTCGGGGGTTCGAGTCCCTCCGGGCCCACCAATCCCTCGCCTCATAACTGCCAGAGCCGCTACCCCCAATAGCGCCCGGTCGCTCCGACTGCGATCGTGATAAGGCCGAGGACGAGGTTGATCCCGACGATCATCCTGATCTGCGCCAGTTGCTTCGCGGCCGAGCCGAAATTGTTTCCATCGACCCCTGCCCGGAACCGTCGCCAGGGTGCAAAGAACAAATGCGCATATAGTAGTATCATCAGGATGCCGGTCCCCTGCATGACGTGGACATGCAGGCCGACCCAGCGAATCCGCCGAACTGCCCAAAGACCATGCCGTAGCCGCTCGCCAGCAATGCCAGGATCCCGACCCAAACCCAGGGGAAGAACTTGGCGAATACGCGCCGCCATATCGGAAGCCGGATCGCCGGTTCCAGCGGCCCGAGGGACGGCCGCAGAACTTGATGCGCGAAGAACATGCCGCCGACCCAGATCGTCGCGGCCAGGATGTGCAGGGCAAGAAGGAAAATCACCATCGGCATTCCTCGTCAGACGATAGCGCACGGCAATGGACTCAGTGCCGCCCGGCGAATATCGCACCCATAAGTGTCTTCAACGGTCTCCGTTGAAAGAAATATAGGAAGAGGAAATAAAGAGCCATGCCGACGGAGACGAGCAGGAAAAAGGTCGGCACCTGGTGCAGCCATGACGGGTGCAAATACGGCAAGTTGAGTACCGCTCCCATGATGATCGCGCCGACAGAGAGAGCATTGGCGTCGAGAGCGTTCTGAGATCGGCAATTGGCACGACCGGTGGAGCAACACCAACAGAACCGGCAGCAGTAGCCATGGCCGGATCGCCAGGGCAAAACAGGTCACGTCCAAGCCGAAAGGCGCCGCGCAGAGCACTGTGATCGATATGGTCGCAGCCTGCGCCATCGCCGCCCCAGGCAAAGAGGCGTGACAGATTGGCGGCGAGAAATGCCGCATCGATGCAATAAAATAACGCCAGAGGCACGCCGCTCAAGAGCACGAACTGCATCGGAACGATCCCCGCCGCCCAACGGTGATCGAGCCAGATCCGGAACATGTCGGGTGTCACCGCAGCGGCTCCGAGGAGAATCGGAAAGGACAGCAGCGCTACGTTCTGCGTCAGCTTGAGAAGATGTGCTCAAACTCGGCTGAGCCCGGTTTGTCGGTGCGCAACTCGATCCGTGCCACCGTGGCGAACGGCTGCACGGCCGTTTGAATCGCGATCTCCTGGAACCGGGTTGCCAATGTGAAAAGGCCGAGTTCGACCGGCCCCATCACGTAGCCGAGGATGATCCGTGGCAACTGACCGCCGGCGAAGCTCATGAAGCGCCCGGCGAAGACGTTCATGCCGATCGGGATCAGCTCACGAAAGTGGATGCCGGGACCAACTAAACCCATGCGGACCGGCGCGAATATCCAGACGATCGCAAATTCGGCGGTCCGTTGCGCCAGCACCTGCAGCGCGAGGGCCCAGACGCCGTACCCCGCAAGTGCCAAAACGATCCCGATGTCCCGCCGATGAGCAAGCCAACGATCGATCGAATGCCAAGCTCCTGTAGTCCATGCTCCGCCGCAAGATCGCTATCGGCGTCGCGGACAGCGATGACAGTAGCGGTAATGGTGCCAGCGCCCACATGATCAGCGTTATATCGTGATCGTGAAAAAGCAGGCGATCACCGGAGCCAGGACGGAAATGCCGAGGGCCAAGGCAATGGCAATCCCGCCATTTGCGAGGTTGGCAGTCGACATATGGAGATCATCCAGTTCACCGACCGTCACGAGCGCTTCGACCGCTCCTTCAAGCAGGATCAACTCGCAGAGACCGACAAAACCATGACGATCGAAAACAGGCCATATGGGCGCGGCCCCAGGATCGGCGCAAGAACGGTGAAGAGAATAAGCCAGAGGATCTGTTGGGTTATTTTTTCAACAGTTACCCAAGCAACGGGCGACAATGACGGGAGATGGAGGGCCATTAGATTCTAATTCCTTCGTCTCTTCCCATCATTTTTCCCGCGATATCAATCATACGTTGCATATGTCTGAAAAAACTCAACATAGATCGAGACGCCTGTGCGGTGGAACGTGTCCAATACGCTACAGGTGCTTCTATACTGAGCATTTTTCCTTGCGAGGCCCATGACAGTTTTAGCAGGCTCCGGAAGAAAGTCCATTTCGATAGACCGGGGGCCAAAGAACGGTAAGTGGACTTTTCTTGCACAGCTACGTGTTTGAACTCCCGGCGAGTCGCTTGAATGTTCCCCTCAGGGAGATGTCTTTCCCAGATACTATCGCCAATAAACGCCGCTTCCGCGGGAAAAGTCCCAGTACCACAACTTTCCAGAGATTTCGGCGATCGTACTATCCATGGTTTTGTCTGTAGCGAACGCTGCGCAGAGAGACTAGCTGGCGCGGCGATAGGGCGTGGTTATACGCGCCGGTACACGGCCGCGATCAGTCCGGGTAGTCGGCGATATTGTATCTTTTGTATCTTTCGAGATACACTTTTCGCGCACCGCGCCCGAGGCGAAGGCGCAACTCCGGGTCGGCGAGGCAGCGGGCCAGCGCAGCGGCGAGGCCTTGGACATCGCCGGGCGTGACGACGAGGGCGGAAACGCCGTCTTCCACCACTTCGGCCTGCGCGCCCCACCGGGTGTGCATATGAGACAAAGGCTAAAAGCCATGCCTTCCAGCACGGACATCGCCATCTCTTCGGCATAGGACGGCAAGACCAGTATGTCGGCACTCTCGAGCAGCGCCCGGATCGGCTGTTCCGTCAACCAGCCGGGAAATTCGATCCGATTCCTTGAGCCCCGCCTGCACGGCTTGCGCTTCGAATTCCGCCTGATCCGCGCCGCCGCCGGCCAATATCGCGCGCCAGCGAAGACCGACGACCTCCTCGCGAGCCAGTGCGTCGATCAGATCATGGACGCCCTTTCGCCGTTGAAGATGCCCCAGAAATACGATGCGGGCCTCGGCTCCGTCATCCTTGCGATCTTTCCGCACAAGGTTCTCAGGGCCCGGCACGGCATTCGGAACGATGTCGATGCGCTCCCGCGGCACCCCGAGCAGATCGGCCATCATGCCGGCGGCCGGGCGTCCGAGCGCAATCGCTCTGGAAGCCCCCAAATACATCGATCTGATCCGTGCCTGGCTCCACGGGGCGCTGACGCAAATAGAATTCCGCATATTTCGGATCGTGGAGGTGGATGACGTATTTCAGGCCGAGCGCCCGACCGACAGAAGTGACGATCACCTTTCGCAGAGTGCTGGTATTGGCCGCAAGATGGACATGGAGAAGCGGCCGTTGCGGTGCGCGTTTGACGATTTGGAATATGCTGTTGAGCAGAAAGAAGGGCCAGACGGCCCGCCGATATTTCGGCCCCCGCGTGTCGATCACCTGCATGCGCGGTCTGACCTGGCTGTTCCAGGCCGCCACGACATAGCCGACCATCCGCCCGATCCCGCCGCCATTTTCGAGGCCGCCGCCGGTGATCATCAGGATGGGCTGGTCGGTCGCCGCAGATCTCGGCGGGATCATCTCGGCACGCGGCGGCGGCGCAATCATCTGGTCTTGTTCAGGCAATCCGAGTTCCTCGATCACTGTCGATGATTTACGTCGAAATATCAGGCACAATTCTTACAAACAGTCATACTGTGCTGCCGGATCTGCGAGGCGCAGCTATATTACCACAGACGGATCTGTGTTCTGAAATCCGGAAAGCCGCGCCGGAAGTCACACTTCCATCGCCTTCGATGCGTTCGCCATGGACATCGCCCCGCCGCTGCTGTGCCGTCCTTCTGGAAACAGTTCAAGAATATCGCTTGCATATGTCGGCGGAACCTCGCGTGCCGGCTCGCCCGTCACGGCAGCCCAGAGCGCTTCGGCGGGGTCGGCACCCAGTCCGAAGCGGAGGTGGCAGGTTTGAGTCGCACGAGCGTTGAGTTCGATCAGGATCGCCCGTCCCGTCCCCCGCTCGATCATAAAATCGAAACCGATAAGTCCCGATAGCCCGAGTCGCTTTACCAGCCGGCGGCACGCTTCGTACATCGGACGATCATGCACTATCTGTACGATCGTCGAGGCTCCGGTCGGTCCGAGAGTTTGCAGCGCGACGGCCTCGATGCAGGCTGTCATCTCTCCGCGCCACGCCGCGACTGCACAATTGGCCGGCGCGCCCCCCACAGCCGACTGGATGCTGACCTCCAAGGGCGCACGCCGAAGCGTCAGTCGAGTGGTATCGCCATGGGCAACGATGCGCCACAGCGTGCGCGGAATGCCACGGTAGCTCCGCAGACGATTATAGGCACGCCGGCAGTCATCAGCCGTGTCCGCGCGGATGACGCCGGCACCGCCCCAGGACGCGTCGACCTTCAGATAGGCCGGCAGCCCAAGGCGTGGAAGCGATTGCGCGAGATCAATCTCGGTCGTGAGCTGCGCTGCTGCGGGAACCGCTATGCCTTCTTCCCGTGCGAGATCTGCGAGCGCGACCCGCGAAACGATCGTGCGGTAGTTCTCCGGCGCACCCAGAGATCGCTCGATCACGTCGCGCAGACGAGGTGCCTCTCGGTGCAGCTCGTGCAGCAGCAGCAAAATCATCTCGTCCGCGGGAATGACGATTTCGGGCCTGATTGCGCGGATGGCGGCGTCTAGCGAGCGGGATGGCTGCAATTTGTTCAAAACGAATCGGCCGCAGGTGAGGCCGGTCGTATCGATGGGATGCCTGGCCGGCCCGAGGAAGGCGATTTCGAAGCCGACCCCGCTTAGAGCCTTTGCCAACTGGACGGTCGAGAGCCATCGGCATGACGATGCGATCAGCACGACGGGATGTCGCGCCTCGGCCGTCATGACGACAAATTCTCCTTCGTGGGTACTGTTCCGGTCGGGAGCGGGTGCTGCCGATTGCTGGAGCCCGTCTTTGCTCCTGCCGATAGATGCCGGGCAATTCGGGGTGCCACCCAATTGGCCGCGCATGCGAAGCGCATCACCGGCCCGAAGCAATTGGCCGAAATAGGCCCGACGAAGTAAAGTCCGGGAACCGAGGACTCGAAGCGGTTCGAAAGCAGGGGCGCCAATTCGGTGCGGCGAATGGCGGATCGGAGGTCTTGCGAGAGCGGCGATACGCGATCCAGATCGGCCCGATAGCCGGTCCCGGCAATCACATGATCCTGCAACAGCTCCCGCTTTTCGCCATCGTCATCCACGATGGTCAATGCAACCCGGTCACCGCGGATAGTTACTGAGGCGATGGCAAAGCCGAGATGGAAGGGAAACCGATTCTCAACCCGCTCGCGCACGAAATACCCGGGAGCCGGGCCGAGCACCCGCTTAACCTGGCGCAGCCGCAGCCATTCCGGCAATTGGCGATAGACCGCCGGAGCCTTGGCGTAAAAAACCGACCGCCATCCCGGGCCGATTTCACTTCGCGGATTGCGGAGCTGTTCCCAGATCGTGAGGTCCGTCGGCCCCTTGGTGTGGAAGGCGATGGCCGTGCGGCGGGCCACGAGCTGAACCTCCGCACCGGCCTCGTGCAGCAGCATCGCCGTGTCGAGGGCGGATGCGCCCGCTCCGATCACCGTCACGGCCTTGCCGCGAAACCCGCCGAGTCGATAGTGATCGCCGCTATGGGACACCAGATCGCGTGGCAGCCCGGCAAGCTCCGCCGGCATATGGCGGAAATATGTGATGCCGACCGCCATGACGACTCGATTTGCCGTGACCGTCGAGCCATCCTCCAGACGGAGCAGAAATCGATCGCCTTCGCGCTGCACGCTCGATACCGATCGGGGGTCGAGATGCGGGACGGCCGTTGCTTGGAAATTGAGTCCATATGAAACGAAGGTCTCGAGCGGTACAGGCAGTCCGACATCCGCATAAGGCAGGCCCTGCTGTGCGCAATAGGCTCCCAGCGTGAATTGGCGGCCCCGATCTCTGAGGTTCGACGCGAAGCCTTCGGATTTGAGATGCATGCCTTCCGGCATTGCTTCGCGCCATGTTTGCATCGGCGGTCCAAAGATGGCGTGATCGACGCCAGCAGCCCGCAGGCACGCTGCACAGGACAATCCGTACGGGCCGGCCCCTACAATAGCGACGTCAAACAATCTCGAATTCTCCCAGGCCCTGTAGCCGTTCCTATGCATGGAGAGGAAATTTCGTCGGCTTGAAATCGAATTCAAAACAGATAAACAAGAGAGCTTGACTTTAGATTAAGAAGGTCTGAGCGACGGTCAGCAACGCATCGGGTTTGCGCAGGCGCGCGGTATTTCCGTATCGAGGCGGGCGCGCCGCGGCATCGGCGCCGGTTCGCTCGTCAAGGAGATCGAACTCCGGGCGCTAAGGAGCGATCGCGTTGAAAGAAGCTCATGATTCGACTTGCGAGGCGTCGAGAAACCGTGCTGTATGCAAGGCCGCTTGACTACCCGGAACGGTCTCGCCGGCTCGCTCGGCGCCGATCCTGTGGCGGGAATTGTCCGGAGTGCCAACAATGTGCGCTTTTATATACCGCTTGGTTGTCGTATTGGCCTTAGTGTCGGTTCTGCCGGCTTGCGGCGCCGGCGGCGGGAATCTGCCGCCGCTTGGCTCTGCCGTTCTCGACGACGCCTCCTATAAGTTGGGGCCGGGCGACAAGCTGTCGTTGATCGTGTTCGGCGTGAAGGATCTCTCGGGCGAGGTCGAAGTCGCCGCCGAAGGGACGATCGCGCTGCCGCTGGTCGACAACGTCAAGGCGGCCGGCCTGACGGTCGATGAATTGACCCAGTCCGTCCGGCAGACGCTGATGGCGGGCTATGTCCGCGATCCCAAGGTGACGCTGCAAATCATCAAGTACAGGCCGTTCTTTATTCTGGGCGAAGTCAAAACGCCGGGCGGCTATCCGTACGTTCCGGGGATAACGGTGACCAAAGGGGTCGTTTTGGCCGGGGGCTACACGCCGCGCGCCTACAAGGACGAGTTCGTCGTAACGCGAGGCGGGGCGAAATTCCGGGCGGACCAGGACAGCAAATTGCTGCCGGATGACGTCGTAAACGTCGATGAGCGGTATTTCTGAGGTCCTACGACAGGGTACGGCACGGTCGCGCTGCGCGATCGTGCCCCTCAGCTTTCTACACCAGTGTCTCAAGAGCATTCACGAGTTCGGCCACATCGCTTGAGGTGGTCTCGCCATGGGTCACGCAGGCGCGGAGGACCTGCCGTCCTTCGAATGTTGCCACGGATACCCAGGCGCGGCCTGAATCGAGGATCCCGCGAACGATGGTCCGTACGTCGCCCCGGCCTGCTGGCGGTTCGATGCACAACACGGCTAAATGCGAATCGTTGACGATCCGCCACCCGCTTTCGACCAGCTTGCCTTTCAAAATTTCGATCAGCTCGATCGATCGTTCGACATGTTGGGCGTAGCCCGCCCAACCCGCCGCGGCGAGCGACAGAAATAGCCGCAGTCCCAGGAAACGGCGCGACCACTGGACCGACGTCATAAAGGGGTCGGCACTCGCGGTGTTCGAGGGCATGAAATCGGCGGAAACCTGAAACGTCGATGACAGCAGCGGCGCATGGCGCACGAGGATCATGCCGCACCCCATTGTCGTCGCGAACCATTTATGCGCGTCGATCGTGATCGAATCGGCCTGTTCGATTCCGGCAAGCACGCCGCGGAACCGGTCGGAGGCAATCAGGGCGCCGCCCCAGGCCGCATCGACATGGAACCACAGATTGTATGCGCGGGCGAGGTCTCGGCATGCCGTCAGCGGATCGATCATGCCGGCATTGGTCGTGCCCGCCGTGGCGACGACCATGACCGGAACCCGTCTGGCCCGACGATCTGCGTCGATCAGGGTTTCAAGGGCGCGCGAATCCATCCGGCCCGAACCATCCGTTGAGACGAACCGAACGGAGTCCCGGCCGATGCCGGTCTGATGTGCGATCTTGATCCAGGCGAGATGGCACTCTTTCGAGACGTAGAAAGTGGGGTGGCCGGGAAAGGCTCGCGCTCCTTCCGTCGCGAATGCCGGATGCGCTTGCGTCAGGGCGCAGACGAGCGCCGTAAGATTCGCTTCCGATCCGCCAGTCGTGAAATGACCGCCGGCGCCTTCGGGGAATCCGGCTCGCCGTGCGACAGACCGGATGACGTGATTTTCGATGTCGACGGCGACCGGGGAGGTTGTCGCCGTCGCAAGCTGCGGATTGAACACTGCGGCAATACGGTCGGCACATTGCGCCGGGAAAGTCGGGCCGGGGTTGAAAAGGCCGAAATAGCGGGGATGCGTGACGTGGACGATGCCGCGCTCCAGCTTGGCGATGGTCCAGGAGAGGACGTCTTCCAAGGCGCAAGGCGCCCGGTAGTCGAATCCCGCCAGTTCCTGCCGGAACGCGGCGAGATCGATCCGTGGCGTAACCGAGCCGTGGGTGACGCGATCATGCGCGGCGGCGAGTTCGCGCGTCAGAAAATCGTCCAAACGCGCGCGATCGGCATGAGGCGGAAACAGGGGTGATTGATTTGCGAATGACAAGCGGACGCCTTTCAATGACCGGGCAGAAGCGTGCCCGCGGCGCACAGCCCGCGAGCACCTCGACGAGCGCGTTCAGGACCTGCCGTCGAAACGGCGACTGCAGCCAGCTTCGTAGATAGCTGCACCGTTCCCACGATCCGAGCTAAACCCCGGCTGCCGCTTCCAGCGCCTGATCGAGATCGGCGATGATGTCGTCCGGATGTTCGATGCCGATGCTGAGCCGGATCAACTCCGGGGTGACGCCAGCCTGCCGCTGTTCGTCCGGGGACATCTGCCGATGGGTCGTGGAGGCCGGATGGCAGGCAAGGGATTTGGCGTCGCCGAGATTGACGAGTCGCGTGACCAGCTTCAGCGCATCGTAGAAGCGCTTGCCGGCCTCGTAGCCGCCGCGCACGCCGAAGGTCATCAGCGAGCACGGCCGGCCCCCGAGATATTTCTCCATCAGCCCGTGATACGGGTTATCTGGGAAGCCGACATAGTTGACCGATGCGGCGCGGGGATCGTCACGCAGGAATTCGGCGACGCGCCGGGCATTCTCGACATGGCGTTCGATCCGGATCGCGACGGTCTCGATGCCCTGCAGCAGGAGGAAGGCGCTCAGCGGCGACAGGACCGAGCCCATGGTCCTTTGGAAGACGCTCCGGCAGCGGGCAATATAGGCCTCCCGCCCGTAGAAATCGGTATAGACCATGCCGTGATACGATTCGTCCGGCTTGGTGAACATCGGGAAGCGCTCGGCGTGCTTCGTCCACGGAAAATTGCCGCTATCGACGATGGCGCCGCCAAGCGTCGTGCCGTGGCCGCCCATGAACTTCGTCAGCGAATGCACGACGACATCCGCGCCGTAGTCGAACGGGCGCAGCAAAATCGGGGGTCGCGACGGTATTGTCGACGATCAGGGGGGATGCCGTGCTTGTGCGCAACATTCGCCAGCGCTTCGATATCGCAGATGTTGCCGGCCGGATTGCCCACGCTTTCGCAGAACACGGCGCGCGTATCCTGGTCGATCATCCGCTCGATCGCGTCGGGCTGGTCAGACGCGGCAAAGCCGACCTTAATGCCGAGCTTCGGCAGAATATGCGCGAATAGCGTGTGGGTCGTTCCGTAGAGCTGAGGAACGGAGACAATCTTGCCGCCATTTTCGGCGACGTTGAGCACGGCAAAGTGGGTGGCGGCCTGGCCCGAACTTACCGCAAGCGCGCCGATTCCACCTTCGAGAGCCGCGACGCGCCGCTCGAGCACGTCCGTCGTCGGATTGGCAATTCTTGTGTAGCGATAGCCCTCGGCCTCGAGATCGAAGAGCGCCGCGCCGTGGTCGGCGCTGTCGAAGGCATAGGCCACCGTCTGGTAAATCGGCACGGCGACGGCCTTCGTCGTCGGGTCGAATTCATAGCCACCATGCACGGCGATGGTGTCACTTCGCATCTCGCGCGAAATATTATTCTTTATCTTCTTGTCATCGGATTGCATTTAATAACCATCCAATCGAATGGTCCTTACACTTAGCAAATAAGTTTGGCGCTGACCAGAAAATCTCTCGGCGATCCAGCCTGCCATCCGCCAAGGCGAGCGTTGCGGAGTGCTTATGCGCAGAGCCCTTCGACAAGCGCTTCAATCGTCGCGATCGACCGGAAATTATCCGGCGTTATGTCGGATTGCGGGATGACGATATCGAACTCGGCTTCGACAGCCAGCATGAGATTGACCATATTGATCGAGCTGAAGCCGATATCCGTCAGGCGGGCATCCGGGGAAACGGGCCGCAAACCGGACCGGTCCGCGAGCAGCGGTTCGACCAGTCGTAGCAGCCGGGCCCTCGGTGAACGGATAAGTTGGTCAAGCATGTAGAAAATCCCTTATCGTATCGCGGTTGCTTCCGGTCGCGCAGAGATCTATGCCGGAGACACCAACCGTCAAGCGAAGCTCGCAGGACGATCGTGCGAGGGTTCATTTCGATGCGTGATAGGGAGGCCGTGTCACAGCCGATCGACTAAGCGGATCGGGAAATGCTCAGGCGGACAGGCGGCGAATGCCTATTGCGGTGACGGGCCCGCCGGCGGCCGCCTTTCTTCGCACTTTCCCGAATTCGATGGCAACCGGCCGCATGATCAGGGATGATGTTCTTGCCGCAACTGGGATTTTTCGAACGGGGGATGGCAATGCGAGGGAGGTCGAGGACGCGCGCGGCAGGGGTCCCGGATCGCTGCCGGCCTGTTCGCAGCGCTGCTGCAGCAGGCTGGCGGTATTGACGCCGTGGCCCAGGTCGCGCAGCCCGAGGCGGTTCCGGACCTGGCTGGTCCGGTCCAGCCGCCCGAAAAGTCCGTCTCCGCCGAGAAATCCCATCCGGAATACGACCCGCTCAACATACGAGTCGGCGGTTTCATACTCTCGCCGTCGATTCTTGTCGGAGAGGAATTCGAGAACAATGTCTTCAGTACTCATTCCGACGTGAAATCCGATTTCGTAACCCACGTCCACCCGGCTTTCGATCTCGTGTCCGATTGGGACCTCCATGCCTTGGCGCTCCACGCCGAGGCAGACGTCTTGCAATTTTCGCGGTTCTCGACCGAAAACGCTGGGAACATCATCGTAACGGCCGGCGGCCGACTGGATATCCTGCAAGGCCAATATCTTGAACTTACCGCCGGGTACCAGAGCCTTCAGGAAGATCGATCTTCGCCCGATTCTATCGAGGCCGTCCTGCTCGCGGGCGGAACCTTGGCAAGGACTCCGACACAGTATTCGGTCGAAACCGGCGACATGAAATATGTCTATGCACCCGGTTTGATCAAGTTCGAGCTGGACGCCGGGGTTCTCAATTATGAGTTCACCAATACCCCGACGACCAATGGCGGGCTGGCGATCAATAGCGATCGCAATCGCGCAGAATATACTCTGACGCCGAAAATCGGATACGAATTTCTGCCTGGCTATCAGGCCTATTTTCAGGCATCGGGTGACACACACCAGTATGTAGAAAAATTCGATGCCACTCCGGATCGGTTGCAACGGAACTCCGCCGGCTACACTGCAGCGGTCGGCGTCGATTTCGACATCAACGCCTTGATTACCGGCACAGTCTATGCAGGCTATGAGGGGCAGTTTTACGCCGATCCAAGACTGAGCGCGATACAAGGCGACTATGCCGGCGGCTCGCTTTTGTGGAACATCACCGATTTTACCTCGGTGAAATTCTCCTTCTCCCGCGCCATCGAGGACACCATTGTTCTCAGCAGTTCAGGCTTTTGGGCGACGCAAACAGGTCTGAGCGTCGAGCAGGAGGTCTATGATGACCTGCTATTTACCGGCGGTTTCACCTATATTGATAGTGACTATAAGGGAGTCCAGCTGACCGATGATCAATTCGATCTGAAGGCGACGGCCGCCTGGAAGCTCAATCGGAATTTCGAGATCGATGTCTCGACCGACTGGCTGCGCCAGACTTCGACTGTTCCGACCGGGGGTTTCGGGCAGCAGATTACACAGCTGGCAGTCAAGGCGAAGCTGTAACAGGGCTCCGATCGGATGGTCGCGCGCCCGTGCGTTGAGGGCGCCGTGCAGCGGAGTGGGAAAGCTGGCTGATGACGGGATTGAGACGGGCTTTCCTCTGGGCAAGCGTCGGACGATATCTGGTGATGGCAGTCAACCTGGCGGCCACGCTGGTCATGGCCCGGCTGCTGACGCCGGCCGAATATGGCGTGTCGGTGCTGGGCGCTTCGGTGTTTGCGGTGGCGGAAGCGATTTCGGGCGCTCGGCGGTGGCGCCTATCTTATTCAGCAAAAAGAATTGGTGCCGGAAGACGTTCGGACCAGCTTTACCATCAGCCTGATCGTGACGCTCATCTTGACAGGGGTACTCGTCCTGTCGGTCGGGCCGATCACCCGCTTTTGCAACACGCCGGAACTCGAGCCGTACCTGCTTGTCGCTGCGATTGGATATCTGACCGGGCCGGTCGTCTATCCGATCCTGGCACTGATGACGCGGACCATGGCGTTCGGGAAGATCGCCTTTATCGGCGCCGTGTCTGCATCGGTCAGCGCTGTTGCCGGCATCTGTTTCGCGCTGTCGGGCTTCAGCTATATGAGTTTTGCCTGGGCCGGGGCGATCTCGTCGATCGCTGCGATGCTTCTCTATCTCTATTGCTGGCGGGACTGGTCGATCTTCAGGCCGGTCCTGCGCCGGTGGCGCAGCGTCATCGCCTTCGGCGCCCATGATAGCGCCGCGGCGGTTCTATCGCAAATCGGCGAGGCCTTGCCGTATCTTATTCTCGGCAGGAGTCTCGAAGCCGGGGCGGTTGGACTGTGCCAGCGCGCCGTGCTGCTCTGTGTTTTTCCCGAGCGCGTAATCCTTGCCGGGGTCGGTGCGGTGGCGCTCCCGGCCTTCTCCCAGCAAACGCGCGAAGGACAGTCGCTGAACGATAGTTATCTCAAGGTGATCGAACTTATCACAGCAGCGCAATGGCCCTCTCTGCTGTTCCTGATCGTGCTGGCCGATCCGATCGTCGCGATCCTGCTCGGGCCGAATTGGCGCGACGTCACGCCGCTCATGCAGATCCTGGCCACTTCATTGCTGTTTTCGTTTCCGGTCATTCTGCACTATCCGACGCTGGTGGCGCTCGGCGCCATTCGCTACCTGCCGCCCATCGTCGCGGTCCAGGCGATCGTTTCGATCGGCATTCTTGCTCTTGCCGCCCAGAATGGGCTGCACGCAGTTGCTCTCAGCACCCTGGTGATCGTCCCGTTCAGCGGCCTGCTTTCCCTGTTGCTGGTGCGGCATTTCCTTCAATTCCGTTGGGTCGCACTGGCTGCGGCCAGCTGGAAGAGTGCCGTCGTCGCGGTTGCGAGCGCGGCCGGTCCCGTAGCGATGGTCGTCGGGGCGGGCGGAGATGCCGGGATGCCGCTGGCAGCGGCCGTAGCGGCCGGGGCGCTCTCGGCGGCCGGCTGGATCGGCGGGCTCTGGCTTACGCGTCATCCGCTGTTACAGGAGATCCTGCGGGCGATGGGTGCCTTGCGGCGCCGGATCGGAGTGAAGCTCGCTCCCGGCGCACCTGGCTAACAGGGGTCAGTCTGCCGGAGATTCGTGCGGAGAGCCGTGATAGCTGGTCGATGTCAGCCAATTCAGAACCAGATCGATCAGCCTGGCCCGATCCTTTTCGAGACTGAACGTGTGGTCGCTGCCCGGAAAGAATTCGAGTTTGAGCTGATTCCCGAATGGGACATTGGGAAAAGCATCGATCATCTGTTCTCGATAAGTTTGCCGGGTCGAATCTTCGGTGAAGACTGCCAATATCTGGATGCCGTGATCGACGGTGCGCTGATAGCTCTGTTCGAGATAGTTGTGAAAGCGCAGATCCTGCAGGGTGACCGGTCTTGACTTCCAGCTCGGCTGGAGAAAATGCCGTAGCTGCTCCGCCCCGAGGCGAAGGATGCCACTGCGTCCAGCCATGACGCTGATCCAATTGTGCAAGCGGGTCAGCCGCTGGGCAATGTAGTGAAGGTAGTAGCGGGCTGTCGCCGGGATCGACGGATCCATCAGGACGAGCGCCACGACGCGAGGGTCGGTATGACCGTGCAGAACGGCATGATCGGCGCCCGAGCATAGTCCGACCAGGATTACCCGCGAGATCTGGCGTTCCTTTTCCAGCCAGTCGAGGGCATCGGTGATATCGGCGAGCGAGGAGTCGAGCGGCGATAGCCCGTCGGTCCGAGGGGCGCTATCGCCGATGCCGGAGAAATCGAAACGTAGTACGCTATAGCCGGCGCCGGCAAGGGCGCGCGACATGGTGACAAACATCCGGTTGTGTCCGACGCGGTGAATCACGCCCGTGTTGAGAATGACGACAGTCGGCTTGCTGCTCGGCTCGGCCGCAACGGCCCGAGTGAGTATGCCGACCAGCGACTGTTGCTTGCCCAGCAAAACCGCTTGTTCGTTTATTCTTTGAATCATTCTAACCAAGCTATAATCCGCTGAATTACCGCAAATGGTACCATTCCAGCGTTAACGGAACTCTCAATCCAGGGACGGACATCGGCAATAAATTCGCTTGTAGTCGCCCCTGCCTCCGCTCCGACGGCCGACGATGCCACCGCGCTATCGGAGGGCGAACCTTCGGTCGTCAGCATCAGAATCGGCGGAAGCTTCTTTGAAAGCAACGCGCTCAGGTCCAGCGCGCGAAGATCGCGCATCATATTTACGGCGAGTGGGAAACCCAGCACCTCAAGCGGCGGTGCGACGCCCAACGATACACCGAGATGCTGCAGATAGGCGCTTCCGGACGCGATCGGATCCCACAGGACGAGCGCCTCGACTTTTTTGGAAAGCCTGGCGGCGACGCCGGCTGCGGCATCCGCTCCCAGGCGCAGGCCGATCAGCGTGATCTTCGTCGTGCCCGCAATGTCCTTCATCTCTTCGATTGCCATCTCGATATCCGTTTCCCACCCCATGAGATCTGTATCGATCGGCTCGCCCCCGGAATCGCCGGTGCCGAAATAGTCGAAGCGCAGGGTGTGGAAGCCCGCGGCGGCAAGCTTGAGCGAAAGCTGGCGCATCGTCCGATGCGCGTGCAGATATTCGGGGCCCCAGGGATGGCAGAGAATCGCCGCGCGCTTGCCGGCGTTACCGAAAGCCGCCGGTTCGTAAATGCCGAAAAGGCGCCGCTCGCTCGTACCGAAATAGAAGGGATTCATCACTCTTTCGCGTCGGTGTTTGCCGCCTCGCGCCCGACCAGCGCCGCCACTTGGCGCAGGTTGTGGAAGAACAAGGCACGCGGGTCCAAACGATAGCCGGTTTCCTTCTCGACCGCCCTTGCAACACGCAGAGACAACAAGGAATGCCCGCCTAATTCAAAGAAATTATCCTCGGCCCCGATATCGTCAATCATCAGGATGGATTGCCAGATATCGGCCATCATCCGTTCCATGCCGGGAGCCGGCGGTTCGTGGCTCGCGACGGCGCGCTGGGCAGTCCTGAACGGTCGGGCAGGGCGTTGCGATCGATTTTACCATTCGGCGTCAGCGGCACGGAATTGAGCGCCACGACGATCGACGGGATCATGTAGTCCGGCAACTGGCGACGAAGATGGCGCCTGAGATCGGTCCGCGGTCAGATCTTCTCCATCGTGGTAGACGACATAAGCCACGAGCCTTTGGTCGCCCGGTTGCGCTTCGCCCGCAATCACGACCGCCTGCCGTACGGCCGGATGGCTATGCAGAACGGTCTCGATCTCGCCGAGCTCGATCCGAAAGCCGCGGATCTTTACCTGATGGTCGAGTCTGCCAAGGTGATAGAGCTTGCCGTCGGCCCCCCAGCGCCCGAGATCCCCGGTTCGATAGAGGCGCGCCCCGGGCCGTCCGAGAAGCGATCGTGGATGAAACGCTCGGCAGTCAGGGCGGGACGATCATGATAGCCGGTCGCGACGCCGGCGCCGCCGATATGAATTTCGCCTGCGATCCCGATCGGCCGCCAGTTCCCCGGCCGTGTCCAGGATATGGATTTCGGTGTTCGTGATCGGGCGGCCGATGCTGATTGCGCCGTCGCCCCGCTCGACTTTCTCCGCTGTCGACCAGACGGGTCGTCTCGGTGGGACCGTAAGAGATTCCACAGCTCGCCGACGCGATCGAGCAGGGCATCGGCGAGATCGCGCGGCAATGGCTCGCCGCCGCTCAGCGCACGGAAATCCTTGCGGCCCGGCCAACTCGCTTCGATAAGCAGGCGCCAGGTCGCCGGCGTCGCCTGCAGCACCGAAGCACCACTTGCGGCCAGCAGAAGCGGAAAGAGCCTCGCCGTCGGCGGCGGTCTCGCGTGAAACCCAGCTCGATGCGCGCGCCGACCACCAGGGGAAGATAGAGCTCGAGCACGGCGATATCGAAGGATATCGTCGTTACGGCCGCAACGGACATCGGAAGCCGTCAAACCCGGTCGCTGCCGCATCGACCAGAGGAAGTTCGCCACGGCGCCATGCGGCACCGCGACGCCTTTGGGCCGTCCGGTCGATCCCGACGTGTAGATCACATAGGCCGCGTCGGACGGCCCGGCTCCACTGTCTAAATTGGTCGTCGGCGCGGTTTCGGACAGGAGATCAAGATCGACGATCCGGACACCGCCCGGCACTGCCAATGTGCTGGCAATATCGCCCACCGTCACCAGCACCCTGGCGCCGCTATCTGCCAGCCATGTATTCCAGCCGTTCGGCCGGGGAAATCAGGATCGAGAGGGACATAGGCGCCGCCCCGATTTCTGAATGCCGATGAGGGCGACGAGCAAGGCCGGTTGATCGCGCGACACAGAGGCCGACCAGCATGCCCGCGCCGATGCCGAGCGCCCGCAGCTCGTGCGCCACCGCATTCGCCCGCGCATTGAGGACGGCATAGCTCGTTACGGCACTCTCGAAGACCACGGCAGGCGCGTCCGGAGAGTTCGCCGCCTGCGCTTCGAACCACTGCGAAAAAATCCCGTCCTGCGGCCAAGACGCCGATGTCGTATTCCACTGCCCGAGCAGGGCGAGTTCCTGTGCCGGCAGCAGCGGTTAAAGAGCTCAGTCGGGTTTCAGGTTCGGTGGCGGCGCCGTCGAGAATGGTGAAGTATTCTTCGATTGCGCGCTCGACCGTGGCGGCGGTCGAACAGATCCGTATTGTATTCGATGTGGATGCTGCGCGTGACCTCGATGTCGACGGACAGACTCAGCTCGAATTGCGCTCCGCCGCGATCGAGCGGGCACCGGCTTCCAGGCGAGACCGTCGAAGGTCGATGCCATGCATCGGCGCATTGGTGACGTTCAACAGGACCTGGGCCAGCGGCGCCCGATTCGAGTCGCGGCGTTGCCTGATGTCCTGGACCAACCGGTCGAAGGAGACATCCTGCTGCGCGAGGGCGTCGAGCGCGGTCGCACGCACGCGCAGCAACAAGTCGCCGAACGTCGGATTGCCGGACAGATCGACCCCGCAGCACCAGCGTGTTGACGAAGGTACCGACAATGCTTTCGGTGGCGGTTTGCGGTGCGATTTGCCACCGGCACGCCGATCGGTATGTCGTCCTGACCGGTGATCCGACAGAGCAGCGTGGCGAAGCCGGCCAGCATGGTCATGAATAGCGTGCAGCCGGCCCGACGGCCCAGCTGCTCCATCCGGTCGATCAGCCGGGCGGGGATCGGCACCTGATAGAACGTGCCCCGCAAGCCGGGCAGCAGCGCCGGAAGTCGATCTGTCGGCAGCTCCAAGACCGCAGGTCGGCCAGCTGTTGTCGCCAATAGGCGAGCTGACGCTCGAATTCCGGCGCGAAGGCGCCGGGTCCGCTGCCAGAGCGCATAGTCGCGATAACTGATCGAAAGCGGCTCGAGCGCCACCGGAACGTCGTGGGCGAAGGCCGTTATAGAGCTGCGCCAGTTCGCGGCCGAGCACGCCGATCGACCATTGATCGCCGGCAATATGGTGCAGCACCATGACCAGCAGATGCTCACTCGCGGCCGGTCGAAACAGCGTCGTTCGAACCACCGGCCCAATCGCCAGATCGAACGGCGTGCTCGCCCATCGCCTCGGCCAATCCGACCGCCGCCTCGCCACGATCGGACAGATCGACAATCGTGAGCGCGGGTCCCGTCCTGGGCTTGACCTCCTGCAGCGGCTGATCGTCGGCCAGCTGATCGTGGAACGGAGGATCTCGTGCCGCTGGTGCAGGATATCCAAAGCCTGTGACAGCGCGTCGACTGCCAGCGCGCCGCTGATCCGCATGCCGGCGGCCATGTTGTAGGCGGTATTCTCGGGATCGAGCGACTGGATCAGCCACATCCGCTCCTGCGAATAGGAGAGTGGCACCGGCCCGTCTTGCGCTGCGGCCATGATCGGCGGCAGCCGCGGCGCATGCCGCGTGCTCCTGCAAGGCCAGATCGATCTCGGACGCCAAACAGCGTCGAAATCTGCGCGCCTCGAACAGGGTTTCTGAGCGGCAGCTCGATGTCGAAGTGATCGCGCAGCTGCGATACCACCTGAAGTGCCATCAGCGAATGACCGCCGCGTTCGAAGAAGAAATCGTCGGACCGGGGCGATGTCCTTCACCCGCAGGACGCTCTTCCAGATTTCGGCAAGAACGGAACTCGGTCGAGGTCCGGAGCGCGTCGTGCTCCCGGCTCTCGGTCCATGGTTCCCGGGTCAGGCAGTGCGGCCCTGTCGAGCTTCCCTGTTGGGGAGAGCGGCAGCGTATTGAGCGGGATGAAGGCGCTCGGGATCATGTGATCGGGCAGACGCTCGGCGAGGGCACGGCGCAGTGCTGACGGATCGGGGGTGGTGCCGGGCTCGGGCACGAAATAGGCGGCCAGATATTTGCCGCCCGGCCCGTCGTCGCGGGCGATGATGGCCGCCTGGGCGATGCCGGGCTGAGCCGTGAGTGCCGCTTCGATCTCGCCCGGCTCGATGCGGAAGCCTCGGATCTTGACCTGCTGGTCGGCGCGGCCGAGATAGTCGAGCACGCCCGTCGGCGCGCCAGCGCGCCAGGTCGCCGGTGCGATACATGCGGCTGCCCGGCGCGCCATGGGGATCGGCGACGGAAGGCGTTCGGCGGTCAGGCCCGGCCGGTTGAGATAGCCTCGGGCCAGCCCGGCGCCGGCGACATAGAGCTCGCCGGTCACGCCGACCGGCACGGGTTCGAGGCCGGGCATCGAGCACATAGACGCGCATGCCCCTGATCGGGGCCGCCGATCGGCGCCGGCCCCGTCGCCGAGCGGCGCGCTCATGGTGGCGCAGACCGTGGTCTCGGTCGGACCATAGGCATTGATCATGCGCCGGCCGCCCGACCATTGCACGATCAGGGCCGGCGGGCAGGCTTCGCCGGCGACGACCAGGCAGGCGAGCGGCAGATCGTTGCCCGGCCGACGCCAGCGTCGAGAGCACGGCCGGCGGCAAGGTCGCAATAGGGTGATGCGCTGCTCGGAGAGGGACCGACGCAGCGCCGGCCCGCTGAGCTGCTCGGGCGCGGATCAGCACCAGGGCGGCGCGCGCTGGTCAGCGCCATCACGACTTCCCAGAGCGAGGCGTCGATATGAGCGAGGCGAATTGCAGGATGCGCGGACTGTGCCGTGACGCCGAGATGCTCGGCCTGTGCTGCCGCGAGCGGGCGCGAGCCCGGCATGGGTCACCACGACGCCCTTGGGCGTGCCGGTCGAGCCCGACGATATGATCACATAGGCCGGGTGATCGATCGAGAGCGGCGCTCGACGCTCGGCATCGCTCGGATTGCCGTCCTCGGCGCCATCCGCTTCCGCATCGTCGATGACGAGCGCCGGCGGGCCGGGCGGCAGCCGGCCGGCGGCCGCGGCGAGCAACAGGCCGGCCGCGCCATCCTCGATCATGAAGGCGAGACGGGCGGCGGGATAGGCGGGATCGAGCGGCAGATAGGCGCCGCCTGCCTTCAGGATGGGCGAGCAGCCCGACGATCTCTCCGGGCGAGCGGTCGGCGCGAGGCCCGACCAGGCTCTCGGGTCCGATGCCGTGTCGGATCAGGCGATGCGCCAGCCGGTTGGCGCGCCGGTTCAGCGCGCCATAGCTCAGCGTCTGATCTCCGTAAACCAGGGCAATGGCCGTCCGGCGCGCGCTCGGCCTGCGCCTCGAATAGGACCGGCAAAGGCGAGGCTGGCGGGACGGGTGCGGTCGTGTTCCACCCTTCCAGCATCCCGTGGCCGCTCATCGCGGGGAAAGCACACCGAGTTTCCCCATCGGAGTTTCCGGCGCCGCTTCGAGCGCCTGCACCAGCTCTTCGAGTGCGACATGCATGAACCGGCACACGCGGATCGGTTCGACCGCACCGGATATCTGGGCCACGAGATTAAACCCGGTACCGGAATCATCGACCGACAGCGTGAAGGGGTAGTTGGACCGCTCTTCTGCGTGCAGCAGCCGGACGCCCGGCAGCAGGAAGATCCGCTTCCACCGAGAGTTCGTCCCCGAGCGGCGTGTAGCGGTAGTTCAGCAGAGCGGAGAAGAGCGGGGCTCCCGGGCGGCACGGCGCTGCAGCGCTGTGCCAGGGAAAGCGGGGCGTGCTCATGGCGGAGGAGCTGCGCCAGCCGGCTCTGCGCTTCCCGCACCGCCTGCGCGACGGACAGGCCGCCGAGCGCAAGACGCAGCGGGCAGTGTGTTGATGAAGAGCCCGAAGGCGCCGATCGAGATTGGCGCCGCCATGCATCCGGCCGAACAACACCGTGCCGAAGACGATATCGTCGCGGCCGCTGGTGCGCGCCACGACCAAGCCCCAGGCGAGATGGAAACAGGCTGGGCGGCGGTCACGCCCAGGCGGCGGACCTGCGCACGGAGTCGTCCGGCGAGACCGGGGTCGAGTCGGAGCCGCGCCTCGACGACTGCCGAACGCTCGTGTTGCACGCATGACCATTCGGTAGGCGCAGCCGCGCAATGCGGTGCAACCAGAGACAGATCCGGTTCTCCGCCGGCTGCGACCAATACCGTGAACCCGCCGAGCGAAAAGCCCAGGGCGCCGACCCGCGCGGGATCGAGCCGGGCATGACTCGGCCAGTCGGTCAGCATGAAATCCACCAGCCGATGCAATTGTCGACTGCGATCCCTCAATTGAATAACGAAGCCCGGGGCAAATTCATTGTGTACCAAAGCCGCGACCACAAAGCCCGACTGAGCCAGGGTAAGCGCAGTGTCGATTTGTTCGCCCAGGGCGCCCTGCGGGTTGAACGAGGCGAGAGCGCCATGCGAGATGACGACCAACGGTAAATTCCGCCCGGCAACCGGGCCGTCTTTTGCGACGAGCTGATCGCTTCCCGGCAGCGGTTTCGCTGCAGGCGTCCCCTCGCTGGGATACCAGATCGCGATCATGAACGGCGGATGGCCGGGATCGGAGATCGGAAAGCTCTGGAAGCCCACTGCAAAAGCGCGCGGCGTCAAGAAAAGGAAAATTGCGACGACCAGACAAACGCGTCTCACGGCATTCCCTCGCAGTGCGCCTCTGCCAGAGATACCTGTTTGCCGTCCCGACCACAACCCGCCGACAAAACCGGCAATACCGCCGCCGGCCTGGATGCCGACATTGACGCCGCCCATGACGAGCACGCCGCTCAGCCGCCTGCGGCGTTGCGGCTCCAGAGAATTCCTCCCAGGACGAACACGGCGCCGAGACCGCCCGTCAGGATCGTGGCGAACCACAGCGCGCCGACGGCTTCGATCGTCGCGGTCGCCCGCGCATCGGCGGGGGAATAGAGCACCGTCACGGTGTCGCCGGTCTTCAGGCCGAAGATGAAGCCGCCTTGCGGATAGGAAACCGACTGCCCGGCGTCCGTCTGGAAATCGATCTGGGGATGCGAGCCGCCGGCATTCAGGGCCGAGATCGTGCCGGTCGCTCGTGTTGCCGTGCGCAGGAAGGTGAAGGTATTCCAAGCGGTATAGAGGGCGATCGCCAGAAGGATCACCCCGACCAGGGTGATCACGACACTGCCCGTTCGGCCATACATCTCGTCAGCCCTCACCAGTCGCATTTGGCTATCCGACGAGGACAGGCTGGATGCGGAAAGAGAGAAATTCTATCGGCCAATCAAGGCAGTTCTATGGCGGATTGAATGTTCGGACGTGTTTCGAGAATTGCAGCTCCGCTGTTCAGGGCCGCCGCTTCTCAGGGTTGAGCGCCCATTCGAACGCCTGGTCGAGCCGGTCCTGGCCCCAGAACAGCTCGTCGGCGACCCGGAAGCTGGGCGCGCCGAATATGCCGAGCCCGGCGGCGCGCTCGACCGCTTCGGCCAGGGCTGCCTTGTTTTCCGGCACCAGCGCCGCCGGCAGGATCTCGGCCGGATCGAGGCCGAGCCCGCTCAGGATATCGCCGATCACGGCGGGATCGGCGATATCCCGGTCCTGGGCGAAATTCGCCCGGTAGCAGGCCAGGGCGAAGCGGCTGCACCAGCCCTCAGCCGTGCCGAGCAGCGCCACGCGGGCGGCGAGCAGGCTGGGCCGCGGATAGACCGACGGCGTCGCGAGCGGCAAGCCGAATCGGGCGGCCAGACGCTCCGTGTCGCGCCAGCGATAGCGGCGTTCAACCTCCGGCGATTCCTGGAAGCCGGAACTGTTGCCCGGCCGGCGCTTCAGCAGGGCGCCGAGCAGGAAAGGCTGCCAGCGGATCGCGATGTTCGGCAGCGCGGCGCGGGCCGCGATCCGCTCCGCAGCGATGTAGCAATACGGGCTGGCCAGCTCGAACCAGAATTCCACCTCCGGTCCGAGCTGCTTTTCCATATGGACCACGATGCGGTCGCCGCGGTCTTCGCGGCCGGTCTCCTCATAGCCGAGTCGGGCATAGAGCCGGCGGTTGCGCCGCATCAACGCGTTGGTGTAGAGGCGCACTGCGCCGATCCCGCGCGCCCGAGAGACCGTCTCGACGAAATCGATCAGCTGCCGTCCGAGCCCGGCGTGCTGCCGCCGCGGCGTCACGGCGACGCTCCAGAGCAGGATGTGATCGCGCGCCCGGCGCAGCACCACTGCGCCATCGAGCGCGCCGCCGTCATCTTCGCCGGGCACGAGCCAGGCCTCGTGGTCCCGCAGCACGGCCGCGTAATCCGCGGTATAGGGTTCGGGTTCGCCGCCGATCAGCTCGACCGACGCGGCATAGGCGGCGCGCGACAGGGCCGCAAGCCGCGGGGCGTCCGCCGCCGTGGCGCGGCGGGGTCGAAGCGTGGTGCCGTCTGCAAAATCGCTCATGATGCGAATAGCCTGCCAGCCCTATCGTGCCGCGACAAGGGCCGGCCGGATGCCCGTAGCGATGGAATGCCGCAGGCCGTGGGTGCGATGTCGAGAAATTCGCACCTTGCGTGGGCTTTGTCTGACGGTTCGACCTTGCCAAGATCGCGCTGCATCGCGATGTTACGGAACTTGGACGGGACCTTCGGCGCGGGCAATTGCGGCCGAGGACGAACAGGAGAGTGAGTAGCGATGGTTGTCGCGCATTACTGCGGACATCGCATGGCGCGCCCGGGTCTGGGCGGCGCCTTCATCCCCGCAGCCGAGGAGGCGGTGTCGCGCGCGATCGCCGACGCGCTCGAGCAGCTTCGCGTCGGCGCTGCATTCGGCGCGCTGGCCAGCGGTGCCGATATCCTGGCGGCCGAGGCAGTGCTGACGCGCGGCGTCGAGCTGCATATCGTGCTGCCCTTCGGCCCGCGCCGGTTCAAGGCCGAGGCGGTGGCGCCGAGCGGCGGCGACTGGGAACGCCGCTTCGACGCAGCGGTGCGGCGCGCGACCTCGGTCGAAGTGCTGCCGGGCGAGGTCGAGGCCCCCCGACCGAGAAGGCCTATGCCGTCGGCGCACGCCGCGCCATGGACCGGGCCGTGATGCGCGCCCGCATGCTCGGCACGGAAGCCGTGCAGATCGCGGTCTGGGACGGCCAGCCGGTGATCGACGGCAGCACGGTCGATTCCGAGCTGCGCGAATGGCAGCAGACCGGCATGCATAGCTGCATCATCCCGCCGACCTGGTCGTTGCGCCGCAAGAGCGTCTGAACCCGTCATGTCCGGTCCGGTCATCGCCGTCTTCGATTCGGGCGTCGGCGGGCTCAGCGTCGCCGCGGAGATCGCCGCCCTGCTGCCCGGCGCGGCGCTCGCCTATGTCTGCGACAACGGGTTCTTTCCCTACGGCACCAAGGGCGAGGCCGAACTCATCGAGCGCGTCGACCGGGTAGCGTCGCAGGCGGTCGAGGCGATTCGTCCCGATGTGCTGGTCGTCGCCTGCAACACGGCGAGCACGGTGGCGCTGCCCCGGCTGCGCGACCATCTGACCATGCCGGTGGTCGGTGTCGTGCCGGCGGTCAAGCCGGCGGCGGCGCGCAGCGCCAAGCGCGTGATCGGGCTGCTCGGCACGGCCGGCACCGTGCGGCGCGCCTACACCCAGGAACTGATCGACCGCTTCGCCGCCGATTGCACGGTGTTGCGCGTCGGCTCGGCCGAACTCGTTGAAATGGCCGAAGCGGGCGCTGGAGGGCGCAGCACCGGCGCCGGCTGAAATCGCCCGCGTCCTGGCGCCGTTCTTCGACCGCCCGGCGGCGGAACAGCCGGATACGGTCGTGCTGGCCTGCACCCATTTCCCGCTGCTTTCGGCCGCGCTGCAGACCGCGGCACCGCCCGGCGTTGCCTTCATCGATTCGGGCCGCGCCGTAGCCGAGCGGGTGCGCAGCGTGCTCGGCAAGGAGGGCTCCGCGCCGGCCGCCGCCCATCGCGCCTATTTCACGCAGGACGACACCAGGTTGCGCCGACGCCTGCCGGCCTTCGCGACCCGTGGTTTCGCGGCTTCGGGAATTTCTTTTCCGGATTGGGGATAAAACGGCGTTTTCCGGCGTATGTGGGGTTGCGGCGTTGCGCGAACGAACGCCCCGCCGAAGCCGAGCTTGTTCCCCCCGAGACGGCTTCCGCAGACTCCGGGACATGCCCGGCCGGGATTCGGCTGGGCATGTCCCGCTCCTTCTTTCCGGTGCGAGCCGTCGAACGCGTCGCGCTGCTATGACGATAGCGCCTCACCAAGCGGACGAGCGTTTACCGCTTCAGCCATCCAGCGCCTGGACCAGGAACGGCAGGCTGATATCCATGCGGTAGTCGATCGCCGTGTGATTGTCCGGAAACTCCTCATACCGATGCTTGACGCCGGCGGCGTCGAGCTTGCGGTGCAGCTGACGGGCGCCGAAGACCAGATTGTACTGGTCGTCGGTACCGCAATCGATGAACAGGCCCTTCAGCGTCTTCAGCCGGTCGGCATGGCGATCGGCCAGCCGGATCGGGTCCCAGGCGAGCCACTTCTCCCAGCGTTCGGCGATCATCTCTCCGGTCTCCAGATCGGCCGGCAGGTGGACGCCGAACGGCGCCGACGGATCGGGATCATAGGTCGCGGCCATGGCCAGGATCATCAGGACGTGGATGTCGGCATCGCTCGGCTTTGGCGCCGCTTCGAACTGCGCCATGAAGCGTTCGATCGAGCGCTCATGCTTGCCCAGCGCGCGCAGCGTGGCATAGAGGTCGGGCAGATAGACCAGGTCGAAGCCCATATCGCCGGAATGGCAGGCGGCGGCCGACCAGGTGTCGGCGTGGAGCAGCGCATGGGTGATGGCGCCATAGCCGCCCGACGATTTGCCGAACACGCCGCGCCGGCCCGGACCGCCGCAGTGGAAACGCCCCTCGACCAGCGGCAGCATTTCCGTGATCAGGAAATCCGACCAGCGTCCCATGGCGGTGCTGTTGATGTACTGGTTGCCGCCGAGTCGGGTGAAGCAATCCGGGAAGGCGACGATCGCCGGCTTCATGGCGCCGGTGCCGATCAGCCGGTCGAGCCGTTCCGGCACGGTCTCGCCGAAATTCTTCCAATTCGTATGCGACAGCCCGCTGCCGGTGAAGCCGACCAAGTCGACCAGCAGTGGCAGTCCTGCGCCGTCCTGCCCGGCCGGGACATAGACGTCGATCGCCCGCCGGGTCGGGTCGCCGAGCAGATTGCCGGCGAGGACGGCACTGTCGAGATGGAGGCGATGAACGCTCCCTTGCGGCAGGGTCGAATCTTTCAACATTAGGGCATCTCCGATGGGGGCGTCGGGTCGCGATCCTGCGCGCCCGTGCCCGGCCCTGTCCAGCGGGTCGGGCCGGGATCACCCTTGCACTCGCCGCGAGGGGCAACACGCATCCCGTTACCCCCCGCCATCTTGCTCTCATACAGGCTTTCCAGCAGCGGGCCGTAGGCTTGCCGGATCATGTGGCGCTTGATCTTCAGCGTCGGCGTCATCCGGCCGTTGGCGACGGTGAAGGCCTCATCGATCAGGACGTAGCGGCGGATGCGCTCGACCGGCGTCAGGTCACGATTGACGTTGGCGATGGCAGCCGCGACCGTGCGCTGCACGCCGGGATGGCGGCTCGCCGGCACGGGTTCGCCGGCGCCGTCGCGCGCATCGGCGAATTTCGCGATCAGCTCGTCGCTCGGCACGATCAGCGCCACGACATAGGGCTTGCGGTCGCCATAGGCCATGGCCTGGCCGATGCCCTCCTGCAGGGTGAGGAAGCCTTCGATGCGGGCCGGCGAGATCATCTCACCGCCCGAGTTCTTGATGAAGTCGCGCTTGCGGTCGGTGATCATGAGATAGCCGTCGGCATCGATCTGGCCGATATCGCCGGTATGCAGCCAGCCGTCGCGGATTGCGCGCGCGGTCGATTCCGGGTCGTTCCAATAACCCAGCATGACGTTCGGCCCGCGCACCAGCAGCTCGCCATCGGCCGCGACCTTGACCTCGACGCCGTCGAGCGGCGGGCCGACCGTGTCGACCTTGATCTTGCGCGGCAGATTGACCGAGATGACCGGCGCAGCCTCGGTCTGGCCGTAGCCCTGCAGCACATTGGCGCCGAGCGCCAGGAAGAACAGCGCGACGTCGCGGTTGAGCGGCGCACCGCCCGAGACGAAGGCCTTGAGCCGGCCGCCGAAGCGTTGCCGGACCTTGCGGCGTACGAGCTGCTCGACCAGCGCGTCCTGCAGCCGTTCCAGCACGGTCAGGCTGCCCGGATGCTCGTAGCGCTTGGTGCCGAGGCGGAGCGCCAGGCGGAACAGGGTGAGCTTCGTCCCGCCGGCGCGTTCGGTCGCCTGTAGGATGCGGCGCTGCAGCGTCTCCAGCAGCCGCGGCACGGCGGTCATGATGGTCGGCCGCACCACCGGCAGGTCGCCCGCCAAATTCTCCGGCGCGCTGAAATAGATCTCCGCGCCGAGCAGCAGCGGATAGATCATGCCGGCCGAATGCTCGTAGGAATGGGTCAGCGGCAGGAAGGACAGGAAGACCTCGTCGCCGCCCGGTCCGAAATCGTTTTCCAGCACCAGCTTGGCGCCGCGCGCATTGGCCATCATGTTGCGGTGGCTCAGCATCACGCCCTTGGGCACGCCGCCCGTACCCGAGGTGTAGACCAAGCAGGCGACATCATCCGGCTGCATGGCGCCGACCAGCGCATCGATTTCGTCCGGCGCCTCGGCGCCGGCGGCCAGGATCTCGTCCCAGCCATAGACATGGGCGTCGCTCTGCACCTTCAGCGGCTCCAGCGCCACGATCGAGGTCAGGTAGGTCAGCTGATCGGCCGCCGGCAGGACGCGCTGGCCCAGCAGATTGGACGACAGGATCAGCGCCTTGGCGTTGCTGTTGGCCAGGACGTGGCGGTAATCCTCGACGGTGTAAGTCGTGTAGGCCGGCACGGTGACGGCGCCGGCCGCCATGATGGCGAGATCGGCGATGACCCATTCCGGCCGGTTCTCCGCGACGATGGCGACCCGGTCGCCGGTCCCGACGCCGAGCGAGCGCAACCCGCGCGCCAGCAACCGGACCCGCTGCGCCGCCTCGCGCCAGCTGATCGGACTCCAGGCGCTGCCCGCCTTGGCCCACAAGAAGGGGCGGTCGCCCCGGCGCGCCGCCCAGTCGAAGAACATGGCGGGGATATTGGCCCAATCCGTTGCCGTCATCCGGTCCCTCGTTTCCCCCGTGGCACGTCCCGTCGCGAGCGCGCTCCATCCCGCCCCGGAGATCGAGCCCCGGCGCTTCGCTGTACGAAGATGTGACGTGCCTGCCCATCTTCTGCAATGGGTTCAAGGCAATCGACTGGAGCGGGAGGTGACGGATCTGTCATCCTCCTACAATCTGGGGAGGCGGGAGCAGTGTGGCGGACCACCAAGGACACGAAGGGATCGAAACCCTCGCTCGGGCGGTTGTCGATTCCGGCCTGAAGGTGCATCGGGCGCTTGGTCCCGGCCTGCTGGAATCCGCCTATGAGCATTGCCTCGCCCATGAATTGCACGCTGGTGGCATTTCTCTGCGCCGGCAAGTGATCCAGCCGATCGTCTATGGCGATACCAAGCTCGATGCTGGCTATTGCCTCGACATCCTGGTGGAAGATTCGATCGTCATCGAAATCAAGGCAGTCGAAGCGCTGTCGCCCGTGCACGAAGCCCAGCTGCTGACTTATCTGAAACTATCCGGTTGCCGTCTGGGCTTTCTGATCAATTTCAACACCGTCCTCTTCAAGCACGGTCTTCGCCGATTCATGCTCTGACTTCGCGTCCTTAGTGTCCTTCGTGGTCAACCCAAACAGCCGGGTCGTCAGGCCGACAAGCCATTGCAACGGTTGGCGTCGAAGCCGACACCGCCTATATGCCGAAGGGTATCCCATCCGGAGAGATCATGACTGCGCTGCCGAACACTGCCCCGACCGAAGATCTGGGCGCGCTGCCGAACTGGAACCTGGGCGATCTCTATCCGAGCCCCGACTCGCCGGCGCTGGAGGCCGATTTCGTGCGGGCCGAGGAGATGGCGCTGTCTTTCAAGACACGCAATGAGGGGCAGGTTGCCCTCCTGTCCGGTGCGGATCTGGCCGCTGCGATCGGCGCGTACGAGACGATGCAGGAGCTGCTCGGCCGGATCGGGTCCTATGCGGGGCTGCTCTATGCCGGCGACATGAACGATCCCAAGATCGGCCAGTTCTACCAGACGATCCAGGAGCGGATGAACGCGATCGGCAGCCAGGTGCTGTTCTTCACGCTTGAGATAAACCGCATCGACGACGCCGCGCTCGCGCAGAAATTCGCTGCGGCCGAGCTGGCCCATTGGCGGCCCTGGCTGCGCGATCTGCGCGCCTACCGGCCGCATCAGCTGTCGGACGAGATCGAGAAGCTGCTCTACGAGAAATATGTCGCCGGCCGCGCCGCCTGGTCGCGGCTGTTCGACGAGACGCTGGCCGGCTTGCGCTTTCCGGTCGGCGGCCAGGATCTGACCAATGCCGAGGCGTTCAACCTGCTGAGCAATCCGGATGCGGCCAAGCGCAAGGAGGCAGCCGGCGCAATCACGACCGGCCTCAACGGTGCGATCCGCACGTTCGCGCTGATCCACAACACGCTGGCCAAGGACAAGGAGATCGACGATCGCTGGCGCAGCTTTGCCCGGCCGATCTCGTCGCGCAACCTCTCGAACTATGTCGAGGACGAGGTGGTCGACGCGCTGATCGGCGCGGTCAAATCGGCCTATCCCTCGATCGCGCATCGCTATTACCGGCTGAAGGCGAAATGGCTGGGGCTGCCGAAACTCAATCATTGGGACCGCAACGCCCCGCTGCCCGGCGACGACGACAAGGTGATCCGCTGGGACGAGGCGCGGCAGATCGTGCTCGGCAGCTATCGCCGCTTCTCGCCGCGCCTGGCCGAGATCGGCGAGCGCTTCTTCGCCAATAACTGGATCGACGCGCCGGTCCGGCCCGGCAAATCGCCCGGCGCCTTCGCCCATCCGGTGGTGCCGAGCGTGCATCCCTATCTGCTGGTCAATTTCCTCGGCCGGACGCGCGACGTGATGACGCTGGCGCATGAGCTGGGTCACGGCGTGCATCAGATCCTGGCCGGCGGCCAGGGCTATCTGCAGGCTGATACGCCGCTGACCCTGGCCGAGACGGCCTCGGTGTTCGGCGAGATGCTGACCTTCCGCAGCCTGCTCGCGGCCGAGACCGATCCGAAGCGCCGCCGCATCCTGCTCGCGCGCAAGACCGAGGACATGATCAACACGGCGGTGCGCCAGATCGCCTTCTGCGAGTTCGAGTGGCGCTTCCATGACGAACGCCGTAAGAGCGAGGTGACGGCCGAGCGGATGGGCGAGCTCTGGCTCGAAAGCCAGCGCGAGAGCCTGGGCGATGCCTTCGATTTCGGCCCGGATTACGCGCCCTATTGGAGCTACATCCCGCATTTCATCCATTCGCCCTTCTATGTCTACGCCTATGCCTTCGGCGATTGCCTGGTGAACTCGCTCTATGCCGTCTATGAGCAGGCCGAGGACGGCTTCGCCGAGCGCTACCTGGCGATGCTCTCGTCCGGCGGTACGTTGCGTCATCGCGAGCTGCTCAAGCCCTTCGGCCTCGACGCCGCCGATCCGGCCTTCTGGCAGCGCGGCCTCGGCATCCTGCGCGGCTTCATCGACGAGCTCGAGGCGATGGAGGCGTGAGCGACCAGAACAGCTTCTCCGGCCGGGTGCGGCGCTACGCCCAGGTCGGCAGCGCCGTGGGCGGGCTCGCGGCGCGGCTCGCCGGCGAGCGCTTCCTCGGCATCGAGATCGATCGCGGCCTGCATGCGGCCGAACTCAAGGCGGCGCTCGGCGGGCTAAAAGGCCCGCTGATGAAGGTGGCGCAGATCCTCTCGACCATCCCGGATGCGCTGCCGCAGGAATATGTCCAGGAGCTGACGCAGCTCCAGGCCAACGCCCCGGCCATGGGCTGGCCCTTCGTCAAGCGGCGCATGGCGAGCGAACTCGGCCCTGATTGGGCGTCGCGCTTCGGCAGCTTCGAGAAGGAGGCGGCGCGCGCCGCCTCGCTCGGCCAGGTTCATCGCGCGACTGCCCATGACGGCACGAAGCTCGCCTGCAAGCTGCAATATCCCGAGATGCAATCGGCGATCGAGGCCGATCTGGGCCAGCTCAAGCTGCTGTTCTCGATCTATCAGCGCTACGACCCGACGATCGAGACCGCGGCGATCCATGCCGAGCTGGCCGCGAGGCTGCGCGAGGAGCTGGATTACGGCCTCGAAGCCCGCCACATGGCGCTCTACCGCCTGATGCTGGCGCAGGAGCCCGGCGTCCAGGTGCCAGCCGCCGTCCCGGAATTGTCGACTGCGCGGCTCCTGACCATGAACTGGCTCGAAGGCGAGCCGATCCAGAGCGCCACGGAGCTGCCGATCGCTGCACGCAACCAGATTGCCTACAACATGTTCCGCGCCTGGTACGTGCCGTTCTACCAATACGGCGTGATCCATGGCGACCCACATCTGGGCAATTACACGATCCGCCCGGACCACAGCGTCAATTTGCTCGATTTCGGCTGCATCCGCGTCTTCCCGCCGCGTTTCGTCGGCGGCGTGATCGACCTCTACCGCGCGCTGCAGACCGATGACGAGGCGCTCGCCGTGCACGCTTACGAGGCCTGGGGCTTCAAGAACCTGAAGCGCGAGGTGATCGAGATCCTGAACATCTGGGCGCGCTTCCTCTACGCGCCGCTGCTCGACAACCGGACCCGCCGCATCCACGAGGCGCCGAGCGCCGAATACGGCCGCGAGACGGCCGAGAAGGTTCATAGCGAGCTGAAGCGCATCGGCGGCATCTCTCCGCCGCGCGAATTCGTGTTCATGGACCGCGCGGCGATCGGGCTGGGCTCGGTCTTCATCCGGCTGAAGGCGGAGTTCAACTGGTACGAGCTGTTCCACGACCTGATCGGCGGGTTCGATGTGGAGGCACTGGCCAAGCGGCAGGCCGGGGTGTTGAAGACGGCCGGGGTGCCTGCGGCGGAGTAGGGTGCTGGCGGCGCTTATGCCGGAATTGATGATCTATCCGAAGGGGGCCTTCTCCGGCATTGCGGAAGAAGGTGGCGAGCGCAATGCGAGGGGAATCACACATCTGTGACGCACGTGAAATGCCGAAAATCTCCTCTCCGCCCCTGAAGGGCGGAGAGGAGATTTATGGATCTCCGAAAGCCACCGTTTCCGTTGTAACTTGGCTCCCAGCATCGGAAATCAACGCGTAACGGAACGCCCTCAGCGTGACCGGGCGGCCCGGCGGGCGGCTTTCGCCGTCGGCCCGGCTTTCCCATGATCCTGAGTTCGAGGCAGGCGATGCGAGTCATAAGCTGGAATTTCCAAGGGGCGAGCGGCGGGAAGATCGGTCTCCTCATGGATTACATGGCGAAGAACGATATCGAAGTCGCCTGCATCCAGGAATCCGGCTCCCTTCCGAAGGACTATCTCAATGATACCGAGACCCTAGGCGAGCTTACGATTTACAAGGGCCACGTCACGCGACACAACATGACTTATAATGTCGTGCAATTCGACGCGTCGCTGAATTTCGGTGCGGGCAACGACCGCTGCTCCGTGGCGGTCATCTGTGCTCCGATCATGCTGAACAAGCATCTGATCGCAATGGACGGGACAAAACTCCGGCCGCTCCTCGGTGTCGAGGTGCCGGGCCATATGTGGTTCTATTCGATCCATGCGCCGGCGAACCGTGCCGCCGCTGCCGTCTCGGAAACCTGATGGATGATATTCCTCTTGCCCATAGCCGCTGGGCCTGCTTCGGCGATTTCAACTGCGAGCCCAATTCCCTCTCGGTTCCGGCCGGCGCAACGGTCGCCAACTCCGGGCAGATCACGCATCAAAGCGGCGGCGAACTGGACTATGCCGTCTCGAAGAACATCAGGCTGGATCCCGCGACGGCCCTGCCGCGGCTTGGTTCCGACCATTACTCGCAGGTCTATAACGTGTTCTGATGGCCGGTCCGGATCGGGGCTATGGCGGCAATTTCTTGGGATCGCCTGTGGTTCGGAACCCGTGGGGGGCCTCGCCGATCGATCGGCGAGGTGATGTTTCATATGTCATCATTTCTCCCCGTCGTGAAATGGAACGGTAGCCAACTTTCATCCAATATTCAGATGCGCGACCTTTTACCGTGTGGAGGCGAATGTGGCATATTTACTGGTCGGCATGGGCCAAGGTGCTGTACTGCCTAGGCCCTGTACAGCCTATGAAGGCATTCTGACGCACGGGATAGATTCGTGTACGGGTGTCGCCATGGTAAGCGCTCAGCATGTCTTTTTGGCGCATATCCCACCCCCGCCGAACCTGGTGGAAAAAGATACCGAAAGCGTTGCAAAGCAACAGGCGTGGTATTTGGGCGGTCGCAAGCTCATCGAAGACGGCATTCATAAGATGAGCGGAGATATTACTTCCGTGATTATCATATCGCCGAACACGGAGGAGGAGCTTCCTAATAAAGGGCCGAGGTTGCTCCAGGACAGATTCGAAGTGTTTTTCAAGAATTCTATCAAATGTGACGTCCAGCGAAAACTTGGATCGGCCGTGAGCGTGAATTGCAAAACAGGCGATGTTAAAGAGAAAATGGGTACTTTTAGCAAAAGTGAATTTGTCGAGAAGACGCAAACGGGTGGTGGAGCGTTTGTGCTCATCAACTGACCCGAACATTGCACGGGGTTGGCAGGTATAGCGCAGAGCTCCGGAAGTGCGTGGAATCCGATTATTCAGGCCGAACCCACTGGTTTCCGGAGCGCCGTGCCACCGAAGTTGGCCTTGCCTCTTTCGCTGCCTGGATTTGTCTCAAGGTAACGGCATTGTCGTGAAGGTCGCCGTCGGGATTACGGTGTCCGCGCCCTCCTTCCGTGCAGCTAGCCCCGCTTGGAGAACAGCTCCCAGAACAACGTCTCACATCGTTTGTCGTTTGCGGCCCTCTTCGGTCAGGCCCACTGACTTCGCCTTGTTCACCGGGTCGAAAATCATCTCCTTAGCGTGCAGGCGGTTCATCACCTCCCAGTCGAACGACTATCCAACTCCGCTCCAGCCCCGAAAATCGGTCGGCATCGTGCAGGCCGAGATACAGGAGGGCCAGCACGGCATCGTCGATCCGGTCGTATCGATCTCTGCGTCGCTCATGATCGCTCTGCCCTCCTTTTACGGTTACAGCGCGTTGCCCACCCGCCCTTTACGTCGATAACCGATAGTCATCTCTCCTCGCGATCGTAGTAATCGACGGTATTCTCGGCGCGAAACATTTTCCTAAGTACCCGGTTTCCTCGTTTGCCCGCGGCAACCAGCACCTTGCCTGAATCCGGGTATTCGCAGGCTTCGATCTCGACAGCGTCGACAGCGAGAGATAGCGCATCGTCGTCGTGCCGGTGTTGATGATCTGGTGCGCCACCTCCGGGCCGCCCGGCGGGCATGGCGATGACATCGTGCCGGCGGAGCGGGAAGCGCTGCTCGCCGAAACGGAGCTCGCCCTCGCCCTCCAGGATCAGGAACATTTCCTCTTCGCCGTGGTGGGAGTGGAAGGGGCATTGCACCTTGCCGGGCGGCAGGATGGTCAGGTTGTAGCCGAGGTTTTTCGCGCCGATATGGTCGCTGATCGTGGCGCGGCTCGACGTATAGATCCCGTTCTCCTCGACATCGTCGAACTCGACCTCGTCCAAATTCATGACTGGCTTCATCATCCAGGTCTTCCCGATAGTGGCGTGTGAGCCGTGATTCCGGCAGCTTTTCGTTCCGGGGAGACTATAGCCATTGCGTCGCCATCCGGCACCTCTGCCCGATGGTTTCAGCGCCGCCGGAGGTGCCGGCACAGTGCGGTCTCTCAGAATCGCCCCGTCCGTCAGCCGGCCCGCTCTATCATCGCCGCGGAGCGGGGCCGACCCGCCGGCGTGACGGGGCGAGCGGTGAAGATAGTGCTGGAGGCTCCGACCCTGAGTGGAGCGGGCGTCCCCTCTCGCTTTACCGGCTGGCGCCCATAAGCGCTAACCTTGGCCGGGCGCAGCCAATTTCTGAAATTATCACAACCCTTTACAGTCATGGCCGGGCTTGTCCCGGCTATCCACGTCGGGCCGACGCCTGAGAGTTGGACGGCTTCAGACGATCTCGCCTGTCACATCATCCTAGTTGGGATTTCCAGCGACAATCAGGTTGACCTTCCAGGCACGCGGCCAGTGCTTGACAGTCTTCTCGCGGTGACCTCGCGCTGATTATATCATCGTGAGATTCAAAATAGACGAGGCACCTGAGGCCCGTAATCCTTCGTGAAGCCATCGACGACGCCCTGTCGGTGCTCCCAAACACGTTTGACGAGGCCACTGGTCACGCCGGTGTAGAGAATGCCGTTCGGCCGATTGGTCATGATGTAGACCCATACCCCCTTTTATCTCGCTTACTCCAGTCGGCTCTCAGGCGCCGGCCCGACGTGGATGGCCGGGACAAGCCCGGCCATGACGGTGAAAGCTTTGTATTGACTGCCTAATTTGGCAATGACCGGGGCTGGGTTAGCGCCTATGGGCGTGAGCCGACAATCCCCTCTCGCGCGACAGGCTATGCCGGCTGGTCGCCAGCAAGCGGGTGGGACGCCCACCCCTCAAACCGGGTGCTTGCCCGATCCGCTTTGCTCATCCGTTTCAGTTGAAACCCGGTTTCCCCGATCCGGCATCGCTGGGTAACGGAATACGCCGAGGCTGGGTTCGAACGTGGAAAGGCGGCGCCTTTCGGCCAGCGTTCCGCTCGAACTGATCCCGGTTCGCGGTGTGCCGCGGCACGCGGTCGGCGAGACGGCTCATCGAACCAGGTAACGACGGGAGGCAGAGAATGACCACATTCGTCTTGGTGCACGGCGCATGGCGTGGCAGTTGGTGCTGGGATCGGGTTCGGCGCGCGCTTCGGGCGCAGGGCCATGACGTCTTCACGCCGACCCTGACCGGCGTGGCCGATCGGAGCCATCTGAGCACGCCTCTCGTCGACCTCCAGACCCATATCGACGATGTTGCCAGTCTGCTCGCCTGGGAGGATCTGTCGGACATCGTCCTGTGCGGCCATTCCTATGCCGGCTGCGTGGTCACCGGCGTTGCCGATCGGGCGTCGGAACGGATTGCCGCACTGGTCTATCTCGACGCCCTTCGTGCCCGGGCCGGCCAGAGCCTCTTCGACATCCTTCCTGCCGAGTGGCGCAAGCAGCAGCTCGATTCGGCCCGGCAGGCCGGGGAGGGGTGGCGCGTGCCGCCGGTCCCGGCGGAGGTCTTCAACGTGAACGCGGCGGACCGGGCGTGGGTCGACCGGCAATGCACGCCGCAATCCCTGGCAACCTTTACGCAACCCATCCGCCTGACCGGCCGCGCGGCCGCGATCGAATCCGTCGGCTACATCTGGGCGAGCGACTGGGCCGGCTCGCCCTTCGCCCCGTTCTATGAGCAGGCGCGGCAACTGGGCTGGTGGACCCGCGAGAATCGCCTGCGGCCACGACGTCATGCTCGACCGGCCTGATGCGGTGACCGAGGCGCTGCTATCCGCCCGTGCCAGCCGGCATGACCGGCCGCACCGGGCCGGCCGCCGATATGCCGATACCGGGGAGTGGGCACAGCTCCGAACGATCTAAGGTCTTGCAAGGCTGTCAAAGAGTGTAGACTTCAGGGATTCCCTGATGCGACTCTCCGAAACCTATGAACGAAGTTGGTCCGCCCCGGCCCCCCTTGTCCGCGCGCTGCGCCGATCCTCGCGATCGGCGTTGCGCTCGTGCTCGCCGGCGGTTTCGCCATGGGCATCTTCGTCGGCCGCAAGCCAGCTGCCCGTCGCGTCGCCCGCCGCCGACCAGGTGCTGCCGCCGGCAAGTCAGCCGCAGGCTTCGGTCGCGGTGTCGCCGCTGGTCCCGCAACCGGCCCCGCCGCCTGTCGTGTCGCCGCCGAGTCCGCCGCCACCGGTTGCGCCGCCGGTCCGCGCGAGTTGAGCCCGCCGGCCAAGCTGCCGCCGTCGCGGCTCCGGCGCGCAAGCCTCGCGCCGGCCGAGCCTGCGGCGTCACCGAAGCCGCGGGCCGAGCCGCGCCAAGCATCGAAGCCCAAGCCGGCCGCACGTCCCAAGCCCGCGGCCGCTGCGGCGCATCCCGCGGACGAAGCATTGCCGTACCGCAGCCGGCCGGCGATGGGCACTGGGCGATCCGACTCGGCGCGTTCCAATCGGACGATCATGCCAAGCTGCTGGTCGATACGCTGAAAGTTCACACGGCACATCTCGGCGCAGATCGGCCAAGGGACACGACCGGAGCGGGCGCGCCCTGGTTCTTCGTCCGGACGCCGAGCTATGCGACGCGCGCCGAAGCCGAGGCGGTCGCCAAGCGGCTCAGGGACAAGGAACATGTCCCGGCCATCGTGTTCGAGCTGCGGGCAGTGCCCGCGCGATTAGGGTGCATCTTCCTTGCGCAGCTTGTCGAAGGCGGCGAAGACGTATTCCAGATCCTTGCGCTGGTCGATCTTTGCCGGGTCCGCCCTCGCGCGTCAGGGCCAGTTCCAGCGCCTGCATCAGAATTCCGGCGACCTGCGTGGCCTTCTGCTCGATCGCCTGGTCGAACGCCCAGAGGATCTTGTCGCTCAGCCGTCTCGTGTATATCGGTGAATCCATTAAACCTTCTCCGCCTGGCGGGCCTTCCGGCGTTAGACCGGCACCGGACGGCGCCGTAGCGGAGAATACCACGCAGGCCGTGCCGCGCTTCACCTCGGAATCGCGCGGTCCGGAGGAACGGCGGCAGATTTTCGCGCCCGCTCAGCCGGGTGCCAGCAGCTTCTGGGCTTCGAGCCAGGTTTCGACCCGCGGCGTCAGATCGGCCTCATGCGGCGTATGGCCGAGCCCGTTCATCATGACCGGCGTGGCGCGCGACACCGAGCGCCACGGCAACGGCTTTGCCCATGGCGACCGGGATCGTCCCGTCATCCGCGCTGTGGAAGATCAGCACCGGGACCTTGATCTCCGGCAACAGCGAAGCCGTGTCGAACGGGTCGCGCAGCAGCAGCCGAACCGGGAAGATCGGGTAGCGCTGAGCCGCGAGATCGGCGACCGAGGTATAGGGTGCCTCGAGCACGATACCGGCGCCGTGGCCCTCGGCCGCCATGCGGGCGACGACACCGGAGCCGAGGCTATGGCCCCACAGGATGAGCGGGCCGCCCGGATCGCCCAGCGCGGCGAGGATCGCCCGGGCGTCGTCCATCACGCCCTGTTCGCTGGGCGAGCCGGCATTGCCCGAATAGCCGCGATAGGTCGTCAGCACCACGCCCCAGCCGCGCGCATGGAAGCGGCGCGCCCAGCTCGGCGAAATCCGCGGTGTTGCTGCCATTGCCGTGGAAGAAGACGAAGACCGGCATGCCCTTGGCAGTGGGCGGACAGCGCCACAGCCGCAGCGGCGTGCCGCCCGGCACGTCCGACGGTCCCCGCTTTCATAGATCCCGCCGGCCGGCGGCGGCGGGACCGACGGGCCGCCCGCGCCGGCAACTGCAGGCTGCGGCTGAAACACTACAGCGTGGCGGACGGCGCCGACATAAGAGCACCAGGATGATCAGCGCGATGGTCATCGCAAGGCGTCGCAGAAATTGAGCATGGATGTTCGTCGTGGTCGCCCACCGGCCGGTCCCCGTCTAACGCGTGGCGCAAACCTAGCAGCACGGCGCGGCCTGGAGCGAAGCAAGTTCCACGCTCAGGCTTCGCATGGGGCGAAGCTGTGGCCATGCGTACCGAGAATTGCCGCGGCGCGCGGCTGCGGCCCCATGATCCGAACATGAATACCGCTTCGCTCGCCTTACATCGGCTTCGTCTTTCTCCTGGCCGGGTTCGTCAAGGGTGTCATCGGCCTCGGCCTGCCGACCGTCGCGGTCGGCTTGCTCGGGACTGGTCATGGCACCGGCCGAAGCGGCCTCGCTGCTGGCGATTCCGGCGATCGTCACCCAATGTCTGGCAACTCGCGACCGGGCCGCGCTCGGCACGCTGGTGCGCCGGTTCTGGCCGCTGCTGGCCGGGATCTGTGCCGGCACGGTGATCGCGGCATGGCTTTCGGCAATCTCGCTGCTGGTGGCGCGCGTACGGCGCTGGGGGCGGCGCTTATGCTCTATGCGGCGGGGTCGGGCTGGCCCGCGTGCAACTGCGCGTGCCGGGCCGCGGCTGGAGCCGGTGCTGGCTCCGCTGATCGGGACCGCGTCCGGGCTGGTCACCGCGGCGACCGGCGTCTTCGTCGTCCCGGCCGTGCCTTTTTCTCCAGGCGCTCGATCTGGCCAAGGAGGATTTGGTGCAAGCGCTCGGCTTGTCCTTCACGGATATCCAGCACTGGTGCTCGGCGCCGTGCTCGCCGTCCAGGGGACGCTGGGGCGCCGCCGCGGCCGGCACCTCCTTGTTGGCGCTGCTGCCGGCGCTGCTCGGCATGGCGTTCGGGCAATGGGTCTGTGCCCGCGTGCCGCCGGCCGTGTTCCGGCTCTGCTTTTTTATCGGGATGCTGGTGCTTGGCCTCGATCTGCGCTGCGCTGAGCATCGATGGGGACCGCCAGCCACTTCGGGGTTGACCGACCCGGAGTGCCGAAAGGTAGAATTCGGCAGCGCGAGCTACAACGCCAAAGCGCTTTCGGGCGGATCACGATCGAGAAGGACCTTCGGATTTGTCCGTCAGTTCGCAAGCGTGTGCCTGCAGCTCGTCAGCGTCCTGTGCGGCGCGCTGATCGGCGGTACGGCCGCCTACGCGCTGGCGGCTGTTCATCCAGCTGCAGGAAGGCAAGGCCGAACTCGATCGCTATGCCGATCGGCTGCTCCTGACCGGGTCGTGGTCTTGCAAAGGAAACCGATAAGGCCGTGGCGGCAGTGCGCGACGATCACCTGCCGTTCTGCCTCCGATGCCGAGATCGCCTTCATGCGCGACTTCGTCTACGGCGCGCGCATGTCAAGACGATCGGACGAGGGAAGGACGGCCGGCTTTATTGTTCGACGAATCTGGGCCGGCTGGAGAACCCCGGCGAGCTTGCCGGCTCCGGATATTTCGGAGAGCGATACTTTCTTATTCGTCGACTTGCCATCGATGATGTCGAGCCGGTCCGCCGGTTTCGTGACCGAAACCGGCGGTGTCGCCATAGCGCTCAATCCCGAACTCTACAAGAGCCTCGACGAGCCGCCTTTGAGCTACAGCGGCCTGTTCCACAGCTGGACCAGCGATCACGTGCTGCATGCCTTCGGCCACGCCATGCCGCTCGCGCCCGAGGAAATCGTCGCCGGGCATCTGCTCGACGGGACGGTGTCCTGTATCAGCCGCGTTGTGCGAGCCGGGCAATGCTCTGCGTCGTCCGCCGCAGAGTCGCGCCGCGATGTCCTGACCGGCGATGTCGCATTGCTGCCGTCTTCCTGATCAGTGGAGGCGGGCTCGGGGCGTCGCTGGCCCTGATTCTGACGCTGATCTACGAACGGGAGCGCTCGCTCGAACGGCAGCTTCGCCGTGCGATCCGCCGCGGTGCGCTGACGTTTGTCTATCAGCCGGTCGTCGATCTGACGGACGGGGGCGATCGTCGGCGCCGAGGCGCTGGCGCGCTGGCGCAAGGGCGACGGCGAAGCAGTCCGGCCCGACGTCTTCATAGCGCTGGCCGAGGAACGGGGGTTCGTCGGCGAGATCACCCGCTTCGTCATCCGACGGGCCCTTGAGCGACCTCGCCGACTTGCTGGTCGATGGCGCGTTCAAGCTCACGCTGAATATTACCGCCCCGGATCTGGCGGATCCTGAGTTCTCGGCATTCCTCGACGAAAGCATTACCGCGGCCGGGATCAGCGCCTCCAGGGTCGGGCTGGAGCTGACCGAAAGATCGACGGCAGACCAGCAGGGCGCGATCGAGGCCATCGCCCGGCAGAAGGCGGCCGGCCACACGGTCTATATCGACGATTTCGGTACCGGCTATTCCAGCCTCTCCTACCTGCACCGGCTGACCGGCGGATGTCATCAAGATCGACCGCGCCTTCACGCAGACGATCGGCACGGAGGCCGTCCACGGCGTCCGTCGTGCCGCAAATCCTCGAGATCGCCCGGCAGCTGCAATTGCCTGGTCGTCGTGGAAAGGAATCGAGACGGCCGAGCAGGCCGCCTATTTCCGCACGGCCAGGGACGGTACCCATTGGGCAGGATGGCTGATCGGCAAACCGGTTCCAGCCGCCGAGCTGCGGACGATCCTTGCCGGCGGTGCGCGGATTTGCTAGCCGGCCTGCTCGGCGATGTGCACGTAAAGGTTTGACAGGGCCGACATGACGAACTCTTCGGTGAAATGGGGCACCGTGCCGTCATATTTGCAGGTCGCGACGATCTGATCGCAGATGAAGACCGGCTGGTAATAGGCCAGCTTGCAGCCATATTGCCCGGTCAGACGAACGGATGATCAGGTTGAACATCTCGTCGGTCAGTTCGAGACCGGCTTTCGCGGCGACGGCGTCGAAGATCTGCCGGTACTCTTCCTCGGTCGGCGAATAGAGCTTGATCTTGTAGGAATGCGGCGAGGAAGGCCGGATCCATCAGGTCGCCCGGATCCAGAATGGTGGAAAACACCAGCAATTCGTCGAACGGCAGCTGGAAGCTGCGGCCGGTATTCAGCTTCTCTGTAGTCGATGCGGCTTTCCATCGGCAGGATCCAACGGTTCAGCAGGGCCTCGGGGGATCAGGAAGATGCCGTTGAGCGCCTTGACGTGGAGCGGCGCCTCGTAGAATCGCGTATCCGCGCTGGTGTTGAGATCGAGCATGTCGAGCTGCAGCTCGCCGCCGGCGACGACCATGGGACGTCGGCACGGCATCCAGCGATGGTCGAACTCCTCGCGCCGCGCGCCGGTTGCCCTGCGTCGGGATCTCTTCGGTTTCCACGCGCTTGTGCACGCTCGGATCGAAGACGGTCATGATCTGGCCTTCGATCTCGACCGCATGGGGAATGTAGATGACGTGGCGGAACAGCTTGCTGATCCGCGTTGCGAGCGTGGTCTTGCCGTTGCCCGGCGGGCCGAACAGCAGGATGGTGCGGCCGGCATTGATGCCGGGACCGATCTTGCGCAGGAAATGCTCGGGCACGACCAGCCCCTCGAACGCGGCGCGCAGCGCCTTGCGATCGATTGCCTCGTTGGTGATGCGCTGGGGTCAGGATCTGGTTTCTGGAAGGCTTCGAGCGACACCGGCGCCGGGCCGATATAGGGATTGCGCTGCAGCGCCTCGATCGCGGCGTTGCGGCCCGCGTTCGCTGAGCGCGTAGCGGACCTGCGAAACCACGCCGAGGGTGACCGAGCCCATCGGCTGGATCAGATCGCGGCGCGCGGCGTCGTCCGTCAGTTCCTGCACGATCGCATTGGGCAGCTTGATCGCCCGGGCCAGGTCGAACACCGTGTTGCGCGCCTGCTGAACATGAATTTCAGCAGCAGCTGCAGCAGCGACGCGGCCGGAAAATCCCGACCTCCTGCAGATTCCGCGGCGGCACCGGGGTCTGGTGGATGATCGAATTGAGCTGCTTTTCCGTCAGCTTGCCGAGCGAGATCAGGATTTCGCCCAGCCGCCCGCCCTGGCTGCGCTGCAGGGCAGTGGCCGCATCGATATCCGCGCTCGTGACAAACCCTTGCGCTAGAAGGATTTCACCCAACCGCATGCCGTCGCTCCGTTATTCGTCCGGTGTAATCCTGACGCGCCAACGACAAAGATTTCGTCAACGCGCACGCAACAAAGCCGGACGGGCCCGTCAGCAGCGCGCCGGGATCGGGATACCCGCAGCTTTCGCTGTTCATTGCCGATCCAGCCGCGGCACTGCGCGCAGATCCATTGACCAGGGCAAGGCGGACCGGCACCAGGCTTGCCGACGCGGCTGAAGGGGCGGCGCGCTGCTCGATCGTGCCGATGCGCAATGAATAGGTTGGCGGATTCGACGGGGGCGGGCGGCGTAGATCGGCGTGCCGCAGATGGGGCAGAAGGCGTGAGCGCGCTTCGTGCCGCTCTCGCCGGTTTTGATGTAGATCGTGGGCTGGCCGCTCCGCAGTACGAAGCCGGCTGCCGGCGCCCGCACCGTCGTGCGAAATGCGGGTGCCGGTCAGCCGCTGGCAATCGGTGCAATGGCAGATACCGACACTATCCGGGTCGATTTCCGCCTGATAGGTGATGCCGCCGCAATGGCAGCGGCCTTCGATTTTCATAGCCGCCTCCCGGAGGATGTTCAGCGCGCATCCTGGTCGAGCTCGGGATAGTGGCGGAATATGCCCGATACGTTGAAGGCAGTCCGCCGGTCGGACGCAAGGTAGCGCGCAATGTTCGGCCGTTTTGCGCACCGCCTCGTGCAATGCCGCGAGCGCCGGATGGCGTTTGCCGAAACCTTTCATCGCGCGCGGAAAAGCGTAGTGCACGACGATTTGGAACAGCGACAGGTCGACATAACTGAGCGCGTCGCCGACGATCCAAGCGTCGCTGTCGGGATTCTGCGCCAGCACATCGGCGAAATAGCCGAGGAATTTCGGAATCCGCTGCGTGATGAAGGCGGAGCTGCGCGCCTTGGCGGCTTCCTTCTGGTCCTCGTAATAGAGGGAATTGTCGATCGGGTGATGCGTGTCGTGCACCTCGGCGACCAGATCGGCGATGGTCAGTTGCAGCCCATGCGCCGCGTAGTGAAGCGCTTCATCCTTGGGCGCCAGTCCGAGCTTCGGCCCGAGATAGAGCAGGATATTGGCGACGTGCGGCACGATCAGGTCGCCGTCCTTCAGAAAGGGCGGAGCAAAGGGACGCTGCGGCCCTTTCGTATTGCGCATCAGCTTCATCATGGCGCCCATACCGTCCGGCGTGCGCGCCATATCGATGTAGTCCGCGCCGGCCTCTTCCAGCGCCAGCCGGACGAATTCGCCACGGCCTTGCAACCCGTCCCAGTAATAAAGTTCGTAGGGCATGCGGCACTCCTTCCTCGGCAGCGATGGCGCCGGATTGCGCGCCGATCTCAGAAAATCATGCCAGGCCGGTCCGGATTGCCGTCCATCTTTCCGCTGCGGCATCGTCGCTCGCCTTGGCGGCCACCCATTCGGCGCCGGCCTCGGTCTCTTCGAGCTTCCAGAACGGGGCCTTGGTCTTCAGCCAATCGATCAGGAATTCGCAGGATTCGAGCGCGGCGCGGCGATGCGCGGCGGCCGTTGCGACCAGCACGATCGGTTCGCCCGGCAGCATGCGGCCGTAACGGTGGATGACCAGCACCTCCGCCAGCGGCCAGCGACTGCGCGCCTCGGCCTCGATCTTCTCGAGCTGCCGTTCGGTCATGCCCGGATAATGCTCGAGCGTCATGGCCAACAGCCGCGGACCGGCGCAGCTGTCGCGCACCAGGCCCGGTGAAGCTGGCAATGCCGCCGGTGTCGTGGCCGCAGCGGCCGGCGAAGGCCGACAGCTCCGCACCAGGGTCGAACGCTGCTTCCTGGACGCGGATCATCGGCTCAGCCGCCGGTCACAGGCGGGAACAACGCCACCTCGTCGCCCGGCGTCAAGGCGTGTTCCGGGCCGACATAATCCTGATTCACCGCGACACGGACGACGGACGCATCGGCCAAGGCGGCGGCGTAGCCGGGGCCGCGCGTCTTCAGCCAATCGAGCAACTCGCGGACATTGTGCACGGCAGCGGGCAGCTCGATCCGTTCCTCGGCCAAACCGATCCGGCTGCGCAACCAGGCGAAATAGATCAGTTTCATGCAAGCCCTCTTTCGATCGGCGCCGCCTGGGCGATGACCAGATCGGCCACGCCGGCGATGTCGTACTCCTCATAGATGGGGAGAGCGATCGCCTGGCGCAGGGGGGCGGGCAGGGGCTCGACGGCATAGATCGCGCGGATCATCGGATCGTTCGGGTGGAGCAGCTCCTTGCCCAGGCTCGGCCGCAAAATCTCGAGCTTGGGATGGCTATGGCGCTTGAAGCCTTCGACCAGCAGCAGATCGACCGGGCTCATATGGGCGACCAGCTGTTCCAGTGTCGGTTCCTCGGCGCCGCGCAGCTCGTGCTGCAAGGCCCAGCGCGTCGCGGAGGTGATCAGCACTTCGGTCGCACCGGCTTCGCGATGGCGATAGCTGTCCTTGCCGGGCTGGTCGAGATCGAAGGCGTGATGAGCGTGCTTCATGGTCGAGACGCGAAGGCCTCGCCCCGTCAGCTCAGGCAGCAGGCGGGCCAGCAGCGTGGTCTTGCCGCTCCCGCTCCAGGCCGCCAAGCCGAAGACGCGCATGGTGCCGCTCAGCCGAGGGCCGCCGACGGTCGTACGCTGGGCGACCGGCGGCGTCTTGGGCCGGGCATCCTCGGCTTCCATATGAGTCAGCCCATGGGTCAAATAGTCATAGCCGGTGATGAGGGTCAGGATCGCGGCGGCCCAGAGCAGCGCCTCGCCGGCCAGCTCGATCATGGCGCCGCCCGGCAGCGCGCTACTGACCAGCAGCACGCCGATCGCGATCATCTGGATGCCGGTCTTCCATTTCGCCAGGCGGCTGACCGGGACGCTGACCCGCAGGCCGGCGAGGAATTCGCGCAAGCCTGAAACCAGGATCTCGCGCGCCAGGATGATCAGCGCCGGGAACAGCGCCGCATGGCTGAGCCGGCCGGAGGCGACCAGCATCATCAGGATCATCGAAACCAGCAGCTTGTCGGCGATCGGGTCGAGGAACCGGCCGAACGCCGAGATCTGCTGCCAGCGCCGGGCGAAATGCCCGTCGAGCCAATCGGTCACGCAGGCCGCGGCAAACAACCCGCCGCCGAGCCAGGCGTCCCAGGGCGGATCGAGGTAAAAGGTCACGACCACCAGCGGAATCACGGCGATCCGGGACAGCGTCAGCAGATTCGGCAAAGTCTTCAACATGCCGGCATCCTACTCATCCGGATGGAAATGGTCGTAGATTTTTTTCGCGACGCCGGCATTGATTCCGGGCACGGCTTCCAGGTCGCTCAAACCGGCCCGCGCCACCGCCTTGGCCGAGCCGAAATGATGCAACAGCGCCTTCTTGCGGTTCGGGCCGATGCCGGCGATCTCGTCGAGCGGCGAACGGCCGATCGCCTTTTGCCGACGGGCGCGATGCGTGCCGATCGCGAAGCGATGTGCCTCGTCGCGCAGCCGCTGAAGGAAATACAGGACGGGGTCCTTCGATTCGAGCGAGAAGGGCGCCTTGCCCGGCACGAAGAAGCGCTCGCGCCGGCATTGCGGTCCGGCCCTTTGGCGATGGCGGCGACGGGGATGTCGTCGACGCCGAGCTCGGCCAGCACCGCCTCGGCCACGGCCAGCTGCCCGGCGCCGCCATCGATCAGCACCAGGTCGGGCCATTGCCCGAGCGACCGCTCCGGATCCTCCTTGAGGGCGCGGGCGAAGCGGCGCTCCAGCACCTCGCGCATCATGGCGTAATCGTCGCCGGCCGCGTAGCCCTCGTAGGGCGCCGGCGCCTCGGCCAGACCGGGGGCGAGATCCTGCAGCGACGCCTCGTCATGGGAGGGAATCGGCGCCGCACCCTTGATGTTGAATTTGCGATAGGCGCTTTTCAGCAGCCCGTCCGGGCCGGCGACGATCATGGCGCCGATCGCATAGGCGCCCTGGATATGCGAGTTGTCGTAGACTTCGATGCGCTGCGGCGGCTGATCGAGCTCGAAGATCCGGCCGACGCCGTCGAGCAGCCGCCGCTGCGATGACGATTCGGCCAGGCGCCGGCCGAGCGCTTCGCGCGCATTGACCAGCGCATGCTCGACCAGCTTGCGCTTGTCGCCACGCTGAGGCACGGCGAGCTGGACGCGATGACCGGCGGCAGTCGATAGCGCCTCGGCCAGCAACTCCGTTTCGGCCGCCTCCTGGCTCAGCAGCAGCAGCGGCGGCACCGGCTTGCCGTCATAGAACTGACCGATGAAGCCCGACAGCACTTCGGCCGCGTCGAGCTGCTTGTCGTGGCCGGGGAAATAGGCGCGGTTGCCCCAGTTCTGGCCGCCGCGGAAGAAGAAGACCTGCACGCAGCTCTGGCCGCCTTCCTGGTGCAGCGCCACGATGTCGGCGTCGACCAGGCCTTCGACGTTGATGTTCTGGTCGGCCGAGATCTGGGCAAGCGCGCGGATGCGGTTGCGGATCTGCGCCGCGGTCTCGAAATCGAGCCGCTCGGAGGCTGCCATCATCTCGGCGACCAGCGTCTTGTTGATCTCGGTCGAGCGCCCGGTCAGGAAGGCGCGCGCCTGATCGACCAGCCGCAGATACTCTGCCTCGCCGATCCGGTCGACGCAGGGCGCCGAGCAGCGCTTGATCTGATATTGCAGGCAGGGCCGGGTGCGCGTCTGGAAGATGTTGTCGGAGCAGGAGCGCAGCAGGAAGGCGCGGTGCAGCGCCGTGATCGTCCGGTTGACCGCGCCGGCCGAGGCGAAGGGACCGAAATACTCGCCGCCTTCGGCGCGGGCGCCGCGATGCTTGGCCAGCTGCGGCACCTTGTGGTTCGAGCGCAGATGGATGTAGGGGAAGGATTTGTCGTCGCGCAGCGAGATATTGTAGCGCGGCGTCAGCGTCTTGATCAGATTGATCTCGAGCAGCAGCGCCTCGACCTCGGTATGGGTCGTGATGATTTCCATCGACGCCGTCTCGGCCACCATGCGCCGGATCCGGTTCGAGAGCCCGATCAGATTGGTGTAGTTCGAGACGCGGTTCTTGAGCTGCCGCGCCTTGCCGACATAGAGCACGTCGCCCCTGGCGTTCAGCATCCGATAGACGCCCGATTGGTCGGCAGGGTCTTGACGACCTGCCGGATGACCGCGACGCCGCCGGCGATGGCACCGTCCTCGGGCAGCGCGTCTTCCAGCGTCAGTCCGGCTCGGGCGCCTCGTCCCGCCGTCGATTCTGCCGTGGTTTCGGGGTCTGCTCTCGGGTCCGGGTCGATCATCGTGTATTCGTGGTTTCCGTCTCGGAGGCTGCTGCAGCGGTTCTAGCATCTGCCGCACTTTGGTCGATCGCAAATCCCTCGCCTGCGTGGCTGGGGACGCGTCCCGCGAGAACACCGGGCGGGCCGCCATATGGCGCAGCGCTGTCCCGCGGAGGGTGCCGGATCGATCATCGCGCTTTCGATTTCTCCGCTAGAAGCCGGAATCCCCAGGATATTGTCACGCGCTCGACATGTATCCACGGAATCTGTGGATAAGTCTGTTGAGAAGCTCAGAATAGGCGGCTGCAATGCTTGGCGCGCCTAGAGATTCAGGGGGCTGCCCAAAATTTAGGCAGTCATTTTAACCCAATTGATTTAGCTAACATATTTCGTTGTCAATGGAGGTTCGATGGTGTCTGTCGACTCGCTTCACGATTCCCGGAGCGTAGTGCGCTGCAGCAGGGTCGGCTGTGAACAACTGCGGTTCCAAGAATCGCGCGGCTACATCGCTTTTGATCATCAAGTCAAGCACCTTCAAGCATTCTGGTTGAACCTTTCGATTGCCACACCGACGCTTCCGACATCGGCATAGACATCGAGTTTCTCGATCTGGATCCGGGCTCGCCGGATACGCGGGGTCGCCCAGGCAAAGCGCGGCGATCCGCTCGGCCAGCGTCTCGATCAGCCGGACATGCCCGGCATCGACCAGACGCCGCACGGCGGAGATGATTTCGTCATAACAGACGACGTTGCGCAGATCGTCCTCGATCGGCCGCACGCTTTCGGTCACGTCGAGTTCGAGGTTCAGCCGGATGCGCTGCTTGGCATCATGCTCATGGGCGTGCACGCCGATGCTGCACAGCATCACCAGATCGCGGATGAGCACCAGCCGGCAGGACGGCGATACGGTCGCGATACGCGGGACCAGGGCGGTTGCGGAAGTCATTGCCGTCGCTAATCCTTCGGCTCGTTGGGGCGTGGCTGGGCCCAGCCGAGATGCTGGCCGCCATCCAGGGCGATCATCTGTCCCGTCATGGCCCGGGCCGATAGAATGAATGCGACGGTCTCGGCGATTTCTTCCGGCGACGTGCCGCGCTTCAACGGCATCTCGGCGCATTGCCGCGCGAATTGCGCCTCGTCCTGATGCAGGCTCGGCAGGGTCGGGCCGGGGCCGATGGCGTTGACCCGGATGCGCGGCGCGAGGGCCATGGCCAGGGTCTGGGTCAGGGTCCAGAGGCCGGCCTTGCTGACGGTATAGGTCACGAAATGCGGCGTCAGGTTCCAGACCCGCTGGTCGATCATGTTGACCACGGCACCTTCGGCCCCTGCCGGCAGCTGCGCGGCGAACCCTTGGATCAGCACGAAAGGCGCGCGCAGATTCGCCTCCATGTGATGGTCCCAATTCTCCCGCGTCGCGCTCTCGACCGAATCGTAGTCGAAGGTCGAGGCGTTGTTGACCAGGCAAGCCGAGCGGCCCGAGCGCTGCGACGGCACGCGGCACCAGGCCGGCGACATCCGCCTCGCAAACTGAGATCGGCCTGCAGCGCCACGGCCTGACCGCCTTGGCTTCGGATCGTCGCGACGACCTCGGCCGCCGCCGTTTCGGAGCCGTTGTAATGCACGCCGATGGCCCAGCCGTTCTCGGCCAGATGCAGTGCGATGATGCGGCCGATGCGCTTGCCGGCGCCGGTCACGAGCGCGGCGCGCGGCATGGCGGGGCTCGTCATGGTCCCTGCCGGCGGCGGCCGCGCGCGCGGTTGCGGGCAGCGTCGCGCGGATTGCTGCCGGCGCGGCCGGCATTGGTGCGGCTGGCCGGCGCGGGGCGGGAGGTGCCGTCGGGCAGGGCCAGCACGGCGGAAGGCAGCATGCCCAGATCCATCTGTTCCAGCCGGCGGATCTCGTCGCGCAGCCTTGCCGCCTCTTTCGAATTCGAGATCGGCCGCGGCCTCGCGCATGCGCTTCTCGAAATCGGCGATGACCGCCTTGAGATTGGAGCCGGTGTAATGCTTGCCGGGTGTCGAGCCGACATCGACGGTCAGGCTGTCGCGCTCATAGACCGAATTCAGCACGTCGGAGATCTTGGTCCGGATGCTTTCGGGCGTGATGCCGTGGGCAGCGTTGTAGGCCTGCTGCTTCTCGCGGCGGCGGTTGCACTCGTCGAGCGCCGCTTTCATGCTGTCGGTGATGCGGTCGGCATAGAGGATCGCCCGGCCGTCGAGGTTGCGGGCCGCGCGGCCGATGGTCTGGATCAGCGAGGTGCGCGAGCGCAGATAGCCTTCCTTGTCGGCGTCGAGGATCGCAACCAGCGCGCATTCGGGAATGTCGAGCCCCTCGCGCAGCAAATTGATGCCGATCAACACGTCGAAGGCGCCCAGGCGCAGATCGCGGATGATCTCGATCCGCTCCAACGTTTCGACATCGGAATGAATATAGCGGACCCGGATGCCGGCTTCGTGCATGTATTCGGTCAGGGCCTCGGCCATCTTCTTGGTCAGCGTCGTGACCAGCACGCGCTGGCCCTTGAGCGCGCATTCCTTGCATTCGGCCAGGAGGTCGTCGACCTGGGTTTCGGTCGGCCGATGATGCAGACCGGGTCGATCAGCCCGGTCGGGCGCACGACCTGCTCGGTGAAGACGCCGCCGGTCCGGTTCATTTCCCAGGGGCCAGGCGTCGCCGAGACGAAGATCGACTGCCCGCGCATCTGCTCCCATTCTTCGAATTTGAGCGGCCTGTTGTCCATGCAGGAAGGCAGGCGGAAGCCATATTCCGAGAGCGTCGATTTGCGCATGTAGTCCGCCGCGATACATGCCGCCGATCTGCGGGACGGTGACATGGCTCTCGTCGATAATGACCAGCGCATCGTCCGGCAGATATTCGAACAGAGTCGGCGGCGGCTCGCCCGGCTTGCGGCCGGACAGGAAGCGCGAATAGTTCTCGATGCCGGCGCAGCTTCCGGTCGCCTGCATCATTTCGATATCGAAAGTAGTGCGCTGTTCCAGGCGCTGCGCCTCGAGCAGCTTGCCGTCGGCGTTGAGCTGGGCCAGACGCTCCTTCAGTTCGATCTTGATACCCTCGATCGCCTGCTGCAGCGTCGGGCCGGGTGTCACGTAATGGCTGTTGGCATAGACCCGGATCTCCTTCAGTGCGGAGATCTTCTCGCCGGTCAGCGAATCGACCTCGTGGATCGATTCGAGCTCGTCGCCGAACAGCGACAACCGCCAGGCCCGATCCTCGTAATGCGACGGGAAGATCTCGACCGTGTCGCCGCGCACCCGGAAGGTGCCGCGCTGGAACGCGATGTCGTTGCGCTTGAACTGCAGTTCGACCAGCTGCTGCAGCAGGTGATTGCGGTCGAGGCGCTGGCCGGTCTTCAGATCGACGATCATACGCGAATAGGTCTCGACCGAGCCGATACCGTAGATGCAGGACACGCTCGCGACGATGATGACGTCGCGCCGCTCCAGGATCGCCCGCGTCGCCGAATGGCGCATGCGGTCGATCTGCTCGTTGATCGAGCTTTCCTTCTCGATATAGGTGTCGCTGCGCGGGACGTAGGCTTCCGGCTGATAATAGTCGTAATACGAGACGAAATACTCGACTGCGTTGTCCGGAAAGAAGCTCTTCATCTCGCCATAGAGCTGGGCGGCGAGCGTCTTGTTCGGCGCCAGCACGATGGCCGGCGCTGCAGCTTCGCGATGGTGTGCGCGATGGTGAAGGTCTTGCCCGAGCCGGTCACCCCGAGCAGCACCTGGTCGCGCTCGCCCTCCCGCAGCCCCTGGACGAGCTCGACGATGGCCTGCGGCTGGTCGCCGGCGGGCAGGAACTCGGATTGCAGCCGGAACTCGGCAGCGACATCGGCGAGCGGTTTGGCGATGGTCTCTACAGCGGGCATGGCTCTGCAGATAGGGATGCGACTCCCGCGACGCTACCGCTATCCGAGCGTGTTGCCAATGCGTTCTTTTCAGGCGGCACGATCTTGATTCATCCGTCCGCGGCGTTGCGGCGATGTGATAGACTCGTTGCAACGATAAAACGAACGCTATTCCAGGGCGGAAACGGTGACGGGTCTGGCACTCAGAGGATTGCTGGCAGCGTGCGCACTGCTCCCATGCGGCATCGCTCGAGCCGACATGCTGCCCGGCTCGGGCTTCGAGATCGCCGGCTGGGACGGCGCGGCGCGCAGCCGGACGGGCGGCGCGTTCAGCTATTGCGTCATCCGCCACGCGTATCCGAACGGTGTCGAGCTGAGCCTCGCTCGATCGCCGGAGGGGCTGTTCTTCATCGGCCTGAAGAACATGGCCTGGAGCCTGCAGAAAGGTGACGAGGCCAAAGCGCGGCTTGCGATCGACGAGGCCGACGGGGCCGAGCTGCCGGCGGCAGCCATCTCTCGCGATACAGTGCTCTTTACCGTCGCGCCGCGGGACGCCGCGATCTATTCGGCGCTGCTCTCGACCGGCAACCGCCTGACCGTTGCCGATCTCAGCGTCACGCCGCAAATTGCGCCTGGCGCTTCGATCTGGCGGGGGCGCGAGAAGCCCTGGACGCGCTAGACCGCTGCGTCGCGGCCCATGAGAGGACCGCGGCGACGGCAGCACCACCCGATTAGGTGGCGCTTAGACCAGCTTGTAGTTCACGAACAGATGGATGTCGTGCGGCACGCCGGTCGCAGCGACGAGCGTCGGAGCCAGGCGACGGACCGCCTTCAGCGTGGCGCGATCCAAGGAGCCATACCCCGACCGGCCATCGAGCGAGACGTCGGTGACATGTCCCTGGCCATCGACCTGCAGACGGACGCCGACGCGGCCCTCGACCTGCTGATTGACCGCCATTTCCGGATAGGACAGGTACTTGCCGATCTGCGTGGCAACCGCATCGTCGTATTCATCCGCGAATGCCGGCACTGCCGTCGCGAAAGTGAGCGACGCAAAGAGCGCCGCGAGTGCAACCCGCTTCATTGCTTGAAAACTCCATAATTGCTGCATTGCGGAACAGTGGGGTGTGCCGGAGGCGCGGTCAAGATCCCGGCCTGTGCAGCGCACAATGGATATTTGCGATCGCAAGCATTCTGCTGGACCTATTATGCGAATAGGCTTAAAGGGTTAGCAGGGCCGTATCACGGCTGCGTATGATCGGCATCGGTCGTGCAGACCTCCTAATCGCTCCTGCGAAGCGAATTCGGCATGGCGCAGCTTGACCCGCACAGTCGGCTTCGCTATCTCATCGCTCATTGGAATTAATCTAAACAGTGGACAGAGGATCTCTCATGCTGACCGTTGGCGACCGCTTCCCCGAATTCAGCCTCAAGGCCGTGACCAATGCCGATCCGGCGAGTGCTTTCGCCGAGATCAGCAACAAGACCCATGCCGGCAAGTGGCTCGTCGTGTTCTTCTGGCCGAAGGATTTCACCTTCGTCTGCCCGACCGAGATCGTCGGCTTCGGCGATGTGAACGGCGACTTCGCCGATCGCGATGCACAGGTGCTCGGCGCCTCGATCGACAGCGAGTTCGTTCATCTGGCCTGGCGCCAGAGCCGCGAGGATCTGGCCAAGAGCCCGTTCCCCTGGCTGGCCGACATCAAGCGCGAGCTGTCCCAGGCTTGCGGCGTGCTCGACGCCAATGAAGGCGTCGCCCTGCGCGCCACCTTCATCGTCGATCCCGACGGCATCATCCGCTTCGCCAGCGTCAACGACCTCTCGGTCGGCCGCAATGTCCAGGAAGTGCTGCGCGTGCTCGACGCGCTGCAGACCGACGAGCTCTGCCCGTGCAACCGCGCGGTCGGCGGCGAGACGCTGAAGGCGGCCTGATAACAAGGCCCTCTCCCTGCCGCACGTCAAACGCGCAGCAGGGGGAGGGCCCCGGCGCGCCAGCGCTGAGAGGGTGAGGGTGGGTGCGCCGGACAGGCTGGCAGTGGTGTGTCCGGCGCACTCACCTTCACCCCGGCTCGCTTCGCTCGCCACCCGCTCCCGTCAAGGGGACGAGGGTTGGCGGGTCATCCGAAATGACAGGAGTCGCTCATGTCCATCGACGCGATCAAGGCGCAGCTGCCCGACTACGCCAAGGATCTGAAGCTCAATCTCGGCAATGTGCTGAACACGCCGGGCCTGACCGCGCAGCAGATCTGGGGCACGGCCGTCGCTTCGGCGATCGCCGCCCGCAACCCGGTCGTGCGCGACGCCGTGCTGGCCGAGGCGCGCCAGCACATGTCCGCCGCCGCGATCGATGCCGCCAAGGCCGCCGCGGCGATCATGGCCATGAACAACATCTATTATCGCTTCGTCCATCTGGCCTCGGCGACCGACTATGCCGGCATGCCGGCGCGGCTGCGCATGAACGTCATCGCCAATCCCGGCGTCGACGGGCTCGATTTCGAGCTGTGGTCGCTGGCCGTTTCGGCGATCAATGGCTGCGGCATGTGCATCGACGCGCATGAGCGCGAGATCGTCAAGAAGGGCGCCTCGCGCGAGGCGATCCAGGCCATCGTCCGCATCGCCGCCGTGATCCATGGCGTGGCGGTGACGCTCGACGGCGAAGCCCCGGCGGCGAATGTGACCAGCCAGGCGGCGTGAGAAAAGCCCTTCTCCTGCACCGAGCTTGTGAAAGCCTTGCCGGAGGCTCTGCTCTTCAGTGGGGTGGGCGAGGACGCCCACCCCACTGCATATCCGAGCTAAACTGGCGATTCCTTCACGACCTCAATGCAGGGAGAAGGATATCCGGTTTGAGTCCTTTTAATTCACCCGCTGCGGCGCCAGCAGATCGCGGCCGTAGTGGATCGGTACGGCGAAGGTGACGCGTTCGGCGCCGCGGGTCTTGGCATAGGTGAACAGGCCGATGACCCGGCCCGCGGCGTTGAAGACCGGGCCTCCGCTATTGCCGGCGCCGGTCGCCAGCACGGTGAGCTGATAGACGTCGCCCATGGTGCCGGTCGTCATGACGCCGCCCTGCTGCTTCGCCCCGGTGCCGATCTTGGCAATCAGTCCGTCGGTCACGGTCGGCTCCGGGATCAGCTCCTGATGTTCCTGCTCGCGCCCGACTTCATGGGTGACGATCGTGGCGATCTTCTGCTCTGAAATACCGGGATAGCCCATCACGGTCACGCGCTCGCCGACCTTGATGCCGTCATCCTTTTCCAGATCGACCGCGGGCAGGCCCTGTACGGAGTCGATGCGGATCTCGGCGACATCGGCGTCGGCCGAGGCGCGGATCAGCCGGCTGGCGTAGCTCACGCGCTGGCCGGGGAAGCGGATATCGAGCTGTTCGTTCCGGCCTTCGAAGAGATGGTCCGACGCGCTGAGCGGGACCGGCGACTTGTTGTCGAACACGATGCCGCCGGAATCCGGCGTCCAGTGATAGAGCGCCTCGGAACTCGTTGGATCGAAATCCGTGACATTCGCGACTTTGAACGACGAGTCGAGCGTGAACAGCGCGCCGTTCGCCTCATAGGGCTTGAAGCCGTATTCGACCTTCCAGCCGGCGGCGACATGCTTGTTGGTCAGCAGGAAGCCCTGGCCGTCGACCACGAAGCCGCTGCCGCTGCCCTCGGCGCCGATCACCTCGTTGGTATGGCCTTCATCCTCGGTCGTCAGCCAGCGGACGATGGTGCCGTTCGGCAGCTTCACATAGGCCGGGACCAGATTGTCCTTGGTCTTCCACAGCACCATCTTGTGAAAGACCCGCTTGCCGGTCTCCTTGTCGTAGAGTCGCCACTGCATCGAAATATAGGCCGTCGCGTTGCTGAATTTCTGCGCGACTTCGAGCGGGCTCATATCGGCCGGTTTCGAGCCGCCGAACAACCCGGCCCCGCCGCTGCCTTTACTATAGAAGATCGCGCCGCTGGCCACGATCAGCACGACCAGAAGCGCCGCCGCGACGAAGAGCACGGTCCTGTTCTGCGCCGGCTGCGGCGCCGACAGGGCCGGGCGGCTGTGGTCGGGGCCGGGCTCTTTCCTGGGCGTCGTATTCGACAGCGGTTCGAGCCGGGTCGTCCCGGCCATGCCGCCGAGCGGGACCACGCGGGTGCGTTCGGCCAGTTCCGCCGGGCGCGGCTGGACGTCGAAATTGAATTTCGGTCCGTTGGCGCCGAGCTCGACCACGTCGCCGGGCAGCAGCTCGACCTCCTGGGAAATGCGCATGCCGTTGACGAGCGTGCCGTTGCTGCTGCCGAGATCGGCGATCTTGAAGCTCGGCGGCTCGCCAGGGACGATCCGGATCACGGCATGACGGCGGCTTACCATGTCGTCGCGCTGCAGATCGAAAGCCATGGTCGAGGCCTGGTCGCGTCCGATCGCGATCTCCTGGATCGAATCGAGCGGCCACTGCTCGATCTGGTTGACCTTGCTCCGGTTGAGATGGGTGATCACGATGCGAGTGACCATGCTTCATCCTCTTCCCAGCAGACGCGGCGCGTCCAAAGCGCGAGCGAGACCTGCGCGATCGGGTGCCGGAAGCCGCGCCCGGGAATACCCGCGGCTGTGGCGTGGAACGAAAACCGGTGCGCGAGCGCTAATCTACCTTAGCGCTTTGGTTTTGGAAGAGAAGAAACGCAGGCTGTTCATCAGGGCGTGAGCCTGGCTTCGAAATAACCATTTTGACGCGAAATTGCCTGCCCTGTCTGCGCCGCTCGCATGAGCGCAGCGCAGGGGCTGCCCTGTTGCGCCGAATCGGAGGGAGGACTAGGTTTCGCTGCCTCAATCAGTATCGAGACATTTCCGATGTCCTTCCTCGCCAAGCGCCTCGACCGAATCCAGCCTTCGCCGACCATTGCGGTCACCACGCTTGCCAATGAGCTGATCGCGGCCGGTCGCGACGTGATCGGCCTCGGCGCGGGCGAGCCGGATTTCGATACGCCGGCCAATATCCAGGAAGCCGGCATCGCTGCGATCCGCCGCGGCGAGACGCGCTATACTGCGGTCGACGGCACGCCGGCGCTGAAGAAGGCGATCGTCGCCAAGTTCAAGCGCGAGAACAATCTCGACTATGCGGTCGACGAGATTACCGTCGCCTCGGGCGGCAAGCAGATCATCTACAACGCCATGGTCGCGACGCTGGATGCCGGCGACGAGGTGGTGATTCCGGCGCCGTATTGGGTGTCCTATCCCGATATCGTCAACCTCGCGGACGGGACGCCGATTTCGGTCCCGTGCGGCCAGAATGCCGGCTTCAAGCTCGGTGCCGAGGCGCTGCAGGCGGCAATCACGCCCAAGACGAAATGGCTGATCCTGAACTCGCCGTCGAACCCGACCGGTGCCGCCTATTCCACTGCGGAGCTGCGGGCACTGGCCGATGTGCTGCTCGACAACCCGCATGTCTGGGTGCTGACCGACGACATGTACGAGCATCTGCTTTATGACGGCCATATCTTCGCGACCATCGCCGAGGTCGAGCCGCGGCTCAAGGAGCGGACGCTGACCATGAACGGCGTCAGCAAGGCCTATTGCATGACCGGCTGGCGCATCGGCTACGCGGCCGGGCCGAAGGCGCTGATCAAGGCGATGGCCAAGGTGCAGTCGCAATCGACTTCGAATCCCTGTTCGATCAGCCAAGCTGCGTCGGTCGAGGCGCTGAACGGGCCGCAGGATTTCATCGCGCGCCACAATGTCGAATTCAAGGCCCGGCGCGACATGGTCGTCGCCATGCTGAACCAGGCCAAGGGCATCCAGTGCCTGGTGCCGGACGGCGCCTTCTATGTCTACCCGTCCTGCGCCGGGGCGATCGGCCGCAAGACGCCCTCCGGCAAGCTGATCGAGACCGACGGCGACTTCGCCGCCTATCTGCTCGAAGCGGAAGGCGTTGCGGTGGTGCAGGGCACGGCCTTTGGACTGGCGCCGCATTTCCGCATTTCCTACGCGACCTCGACCGAGAAGCTGCGCGACGCCTGCACCCGCATCCAGCGCGCCTGTGCCGTGCTGGAATAGGGCGCGCCGAAGCGGGATGCTACATCGTTTCGATGGCAACGCTCGTCGATCCGTGCAGATTGCCTTCGGCATCCTTGAACCGCACGAATACGCGGGATGAGGCCGGTGCGAAGGGAATCGCGCCGTTCGATTGGACGAAGATCGAGAAGGTCGGAGTCGCGCCGCTGGCAATGTCGAGCGTGACAGAGTCGGACGGCGCGCCGAGGCAGGCGCCGTTGCTTGGATCCGATTGGCAGATCGTCGCGGATATCGGCAGGTCGGCCATGCCGGTATCGATCGCGGCGATGATGGTCGCGTCGGCGCCGAGATTGCTCGTGGCTACGGCAAAGGCGGCGATGCCGTTCTTCGGAACCTCGGCGATGCCGTTGTTGGACAGTGTCGCGGCAAGCGCGATGATGTCGGCGACTGGCGTGCTCGACATCGACAGGTCGACGGTATCGACGCCGGCGATGATGCTCGCAGGGGCGGCGCCGTCGCAGGCGAAATCGAGCGGCATGGAGGGGGCGCTGAACGCCTCCGTGCCGGTGAACGAGACGAGAAAGGTCTGCGAGCCGTCATTGCCGGCGATCGTGACCGGTGTGTTCGGCGTGCCGGTGAGGCTGTTGGTTGCCGGATCGGTCGTTTGATAGCCGAGCGTCAAGCCTGATGGTGCCGAAGCCGCCAGCGCGATCCCGCAATTCTCGAGGTCGGCCGTGCCGCTGTTGATCACGCTGGCGAAGATGGTGGCCGGGGTGCCGAGCTGAACGGAGCGCGAATCCGGCAGGGTTGCGGCGAAGAGTGGCGTCGGCGGCACCACGAAGATTCCTTCACTGCATTGTTGCCGGTATCGCTGACCAAGACAGCGCCATTGCCGGCGACGGCGACCCCTTGGGGGTTGGTGAACCCGCCGGCCAGCGGACTGGCTGTGGCATAGCCGCCCGCAGCCGGGATTTCGCTGACGATGCCGGTTTGGGAATCGGAGACATAGACATTGCCGCCGGCGTCGAGCGCCACGCCGGATGGATGGCCGAAGCTGCCGCCCAGCGTCACGATGGTCGGTGAGGCCGGGATGCTGCCATCGACCGCCAGGATCTCCTGGACCGCGTTGAGGGCGGGGCCGCCGGGGAAAAAATTATTGGCGCCGAAGGCGACGAAGACATCGCCGCCGGCATCGACCGCCAGGCCGTTCGGACCGTTGGGCCCGTCGGTCAAGGTGATGACATCGGTATAGCCGCCTGCCGCAAGAATCTCCTTCACCGCGTCGTTATAGGTATCGGCGACATAGACATTGCCGGCACCGTCGACCGCGAGCCCGGTGGGGTTCTTAAAGCCGCGGCCCAGCGGGATGACGTTGGTGTAGCCGCCTGCCGCCGGGATTTCCTTGACCGTATTGTTGCCGCTGTCGGCGATGAAGAGATTGTCCTGGCGATCGACGGCGATACCGGCCGGCTGGTTGAAGCCGTAGGAGGACGATGGTGGCTGTTGCGTAGTTGTCGGCGGAAACGAGTTCCTTGATCGTGTCGCCGGCGGTATCGGCGACGAAGAGGCCGCCATCGGGGGCGAAAGCCAGGCCGGCCGGCTGGTTGAAGCCGCCGGCCAGCGTGTCGACCGTGGCATAGCCGCCAGCAGCGAGGATCTCCTTGACCACGGCGTTGCCCTGGTCGGTGACGAAGACATTGCCGTCGGCATCGACAGCAACGCTGGTCGGGCTCAGGAACCCGCTGCCGAGCGTTTTGACCGTGGGCACGACGCCGCCCGCGGCCGGGATCTCCTTCACTGCATTGTCGCGGGTATCGGCGACATAGACGTTGCCGCTGCCGTCGACGGCGATACCGTTGATCTGACTGAAGCCGTAGCCCAGTGTCTCGGCGGTCTGGTAGCCGCCGGCGGACAGAAACTCGATGACTTGGCTGTTGCCGGCGACATAGAGGTTGCCGCTGCGGTCGAGGGCGATGCCGCCTTGTTCGGAGCCCACGGCGCCAAAGTAGATCCCGATGAAATTCGTGTATCCGCCGGCCGCGGGGAACTCCAACAAACCGCCTTCCTCGAGGACAAAGAGATTGCCGCTGCTGTCGAGGGCGATACCGGTGGGATTGAGAAAGGTGGTCTGGCCGGGGTGGATCGGGACAGTGGTGCCTGTCGCGAGGATCTCGTTGACCGTCTCGTTGACCGCGTCGAGGACGAAGATATTGCCCTGGCCGTCGATGGCGATGCCCTGCGGCAGCCCTATCCCGTTGCCGAAGGTGCGGGTCGTGCCGTAATTGCCATCGGCCAGCACCTCCCGGACGACATTGTTGCCTTGATCGGCCACGAAGACATTACCGGCGGCATCGGTCGCGATCCGCTGCGGCGCGTTAAAGCCGCCGCCGATCGGGACGATCGTCTGGGCTTCGGCCAGAAATGGGAACAGGCCGAACCCGATCACCCCGGATGTCAGCAGAAGTCGCGCGAAAAAAGTCATGATCGGCTCCAATGCGCCACAACGGCATCTTCGTGAAGCGCGGCGCGGAAACAGCGGCACTCAACAACGCAGGCGTGCTCTCGATGGGCACATTCGCTATTGCATAGTACGCCGCGGTCGGGTTTTTGCCGACATGTGGCCATGCTGCGGCGGGGTGCTACACCGTTTGGTGATCTGCGCAGCGTAACCTTGCCGCCGATCCCGTCGAATTGCGAGGCGAGGAGAACGACGATGTTGATCAAGCGGCGGCGCGGTTGGGAAATTGCGGAGCGAGAGGCGACGCCGGAAGCGGTGTTCCTCGATCGCCGCCGGCTGATCCAGGCAGCCGGTCTTGGCAGTATCCTTGCCGCGGCCGCTCCCTTTACCCGTGCCTTCGCAGCGGACGAGCCGGCCGCCGATCCCTCGGCCGGCCTTTATCCGGCGAAGCGCAACGCGGCCTATACGCTCGATCAGCCAGTGACCGCGGAGCGTTATTCGACGACCTACAATAATTTCTACGAATTCGGGCAGGACAAGGACATCGTCGACGAGGCCCAGGCGCTGAAGCTGCGGCCCTGGCAGATCAAGCTCGACGGCCTGGTCGAGAAGGCGCAGACGCTCGATATCGACGATCTGCTGAAGCAGGTGCAACTGGAGGAGCGGGTCTACCGCCATCGTTGCGTCGAGGCCTGGTCGATGGTCGTGCCCTGGACCGGTTTTCCGCTGAAGGCACTGGTCGACATCGCCAAGCCGCTCTCCGGCGCCAAATATGTCCGGATGGAAACCTTCATGGATCCGAAGATCGCGCCGGGCCAGCGCGTGTTCTTCTATCCCTGGCCCTATGTCGAAGGCTTGACCATGGCCGAGGCGACCAATGAGCTGGCCTTTCTGGTCACCGGCATGTACGGCAAGCCGGTGCCGAAGCAGGATGGCGCGCCGATCCGGCTCGTGACGCCGTGGAAATACGGCTTCAAATCGATCAAATCGATCGTGAAATTCAGCTTCGTCGCCGACCAGCCGAAATCCTATTGGCAATCGCTGCAGGACGGCGAATACGGCTTCTGGGCCAATGTGAATCCCGAAGTGCCGCATCCGCGCTGGAGCCAGGCGACGGAACGCGTGCTCGGCACGGGCGAGCGCCGCCCGACCCAGCTGTTCAACGGCTATGCCGAGCAGGTCGCCGGCCTCTATGCCGACATGAAGGGCGAGAAGATCTACTTCTGATCCGCTCGCCAGCTTCCGCGATTTACAGGGTCTTGAACATCACCAGCGCGTCGACCTCGCCCTGCGTCGGATGCTGGAACGCGCCGGGCAGGGTGCCGACGATCGCGAAGCCGAGCGCCTGCCATAGGCGGACCGCCCGCTGATTGGTGCCGACGACAAGATTGAACTGCATGGCCCGGAACCCGCGCGCCTGCGCTTCCACCAGCGAGTGAGCGCACATCGCGCGGGCGATCCCGCGTCCGGTCGCTTCGGCGGCGGTCATGTAGCCGCAATTGGCGACATGCCCGCCGCCGCCGAGCTGGTTGGCCCGCAGATAATAAGTCCCGAGGACGCGGCCGTCGGCCTCGGCCACGAAGCTGGCCCGATCGGGCCCGGCCCAATAGGCGAGCGCCGCCTCACGCCCGAGATCGCGGGGCAGGGCGTAGGTCTCGCCGGCACGGATCACCGGTTCGAGGATCCGCCAGAGGGGCCGGCGCGTCATCCGGTTCGGTCGGTCTGATCAGCATGCGGCAGGTTCGATTCCCGAATGGCGGCGCGCATCATTGCGCCGCCTGCCGTCTATATCTGCAAGACCCGGCGATCTGCGCGAGTAGAGCGTCACTCCTCTCCCGATCCGGTCCACCGGCAATTGATCGACCGGCGCTCCGGAGGTGCCGGCCAAGTGTCTCACTTTTCATCTTTTCTTGAGAGCTCGCCGGTCTTCATGCGGTATTCTGAGGAGCAGAGCCCGGCAGCATGCGGATCATCCATTCCGACGACTTCGCGATCGCGTTTCCGCGCGCCAATATGCTGCATCCGGCCGATACGCGGAAATCCGCCCATGCCTGGTCGCTGATTGCGAAATCCCTGCCGGAGGGGCGGCAGCGCCGGCTGCTGGTGCCGGCCGACCGGCCCGCGACCGAGGACGAGCTGCGCCCTGGTCCATAGTGCGGACTATCTGGCCGAGCTGATGAGCTCCTCCTTCGTCGCCGAGATCGTCGAGGTGCCGCTGATCAGCGTGGCGCCGTATCCGCTGCTTGAGAAATTTCTGCTCACGCCGATGCGGATGGCCGTACGCGGCACCATGCTGGCCTGCGAGGCGGCGCTGGAAACCAACCTCGCCGTCAGCACCAGCGGCGGGTTTCACCGCGCCCGGCCCGATGCCGGCGCCGGTTTCTCGATCTATGCCGACGCCGCGATCGCGCTGGCCGGGCTCCGCCGCAGCGGCGCGCTCGGGCCGCAGGATTGGGTCGCCCATATCGACCTCGACGCGCAGATGGGCAGCGGCCTTGCCCATTGCGTCATGACGGATCCGCGCGTCCGGTTGTTCGATTTGTTCAACGACCTGGCCTATCCGCGCGACCAGCAGGCGCGCCGCCGCCTCGATGCGGCGGTTCCGGTCGAACCCCATACCGGCGGCGAGCGCTATCTGGCGGCGCTCCGAGCGGCGCTGCCCGGCTTTCTCGACGCCCGGACGCATCGGCTGGCGATCTATACCGCTGGGGCGAATGCCGTGGCCGCGGACTGGGTCGGCGGCCTGCAGCTGGCCGAGACCGATCTCCTGGAGCGCGACCGCTACGTCATCCGCGAGGTGGTTTCGCGCGGCATCCCGCTCGTCGTGCTGGCCGGCGGCGGCTACACGAGCATCGCGCACCGGCTGCTGGCGACGACGATCATCTGGATGGCGGAAGTCTACGGACGGTAGGGCGTGTTGACATGCGCATCAGGCCGGCGAATCTAAGGACGTTGTTTTGTGAGAACGGTCTGATCAGCCTCGCCGGCCCGATGCATCTGCCCGGTGTGGGAGATCCGGGTTAGCTCTGCTCGCGCAATGCTTGCTGTGTCGAGGGCCGCGCCCCAATCCGCTCCCGATAAGCCAGCAAGACCGGCCAGGCCCGGAAATCCATGTCGAACAGTTCGCCCCAGCCGGTGGTCACGAAGGCATAGGCATCGGCGATCGAGAAATGGTCCTCCGCCCAGATAAGGCTGGCCGCCGAGCAAACCCTCCAGCCGGGTGAAGGCGTGACCGATCTTGGCGAGCACATCCGCCTTATGCGCCTCGGCGATATTCGGGTTCCACATCGGCGAGAAGGCGCAGTGGATCTCCGTGGTGATGAAGTTCAGCGTCTCCTGCATCCGCCAATGCGGCATGCCTTCCGCCGGAAAGGGGAGCCGATCGGGCGCCTGTGCCGCGAGGTAGCGCAGGATGGCCTGGGTCTCGGTGATAATGCCGCTTTCGATTTCCAGCGCCGGCACCTTGTCCATCGGATTGAGGGTCCGATAATCGATCCCGTCGCCGAAAACATGTCCGCCTGCGACACGCTGGACCTCGACAATCTCGAGGTCTAGACCGGCGTCGCGCGCCGCGATGTGTGGTGCCAAGGCGCAAGTACCAGGAATGTAATAGAGCTTCACGACAACGGTCCTTTTCGAAGTGCTACGATGGCGATACCCGCCCATCGCTTGAAACTCTATTTAGACGGAAACGATCGGCGCGCGAGGCGCTGGATTGACAACATCTCGTTCTCGGAGCGAGAACGGGCGGATGCAGGACGTCAACGATCTCTATTATTTCGCGCTCGTGGCGCAGCATGGCGGCTTCTCCGCTGCCGCGCGTAAGCTGCACATCGCCAAATCGGCGTTGAGCAAGCGGGTCGCGCGGTTGGAAGACCGGATGGGGACGCGCCTGATCGAACGTTCGTCGCGGGGATTCCGGCTGACGGCGGTTGGCGAGGAGGTCTTCGCGCAATGCGAAGGCATCCTCGCCGGTGTCGAGGGGGCGCAGGCTGCGGCCATACGCGCAACCGCACGTCCGCGTGGTGTCGTCCGCTTCGCCTGCCCACCCGGCATGGCCTATGATGCCGTCTCGTCGATCCTGCCCGGCTTCCTGTTGACCTACCCGGAAGTGCGCTTGGCAATGGCGGTATCCAATCGCCGGGTCGATCTCGTCGAGGATGGATTCGACCTGGCGCTCAGGGTACGCGAACAGCTTGATGGCGACGCCGCGCTGATCGTGCGCAGGCTCGGTTTCAGCCGGCGTATCCTTGTCGCCAGCCCAGCCCATCTGGCGATACGCTCTCCATTGGGTGCATTGGCCGAGCTCGCCGCAGGCCCGACACTATCGGTTGGCGACGAAATCGGCCCCGAGCGCTGGCGCTTCTTAGGCGCGGATTCAGCCGAAGCCAACGTCGAGGTGACGCACAGTTTCGTCGCGAGCGATTTTCGCGTGCTGCTGGAGGCTGCGATTGCGGGGGTCGGCGTTGCGCTGCTCCCGCAGGCAGTCTGCCGGGCAGCACTCGCGGACGGTAGGCTTGCCCAGGTGTTGCCCGACTGGCATTCACTGGACAGCATCGTCCATCTCGTATTCACGACCCGACGTGGCCTTCTGCCGGCAACGAGGGCGCTGGTAGACTATCTTGCCAACGAACTGCCGTCTCGCCTGTGAGCATTCGCTGAATGCTGCGTCCACCGATGCCTCGATAATTGCCTTGATCCGGATTTCGGCCATTCCGCGTTGCGGCATCATGGTGCTCGCTCCTACCGTTCGCAAATATTTGCCCCCAGGACGAATGTCAGCGTGCATATCCGCGTCGCCCGATAATTTTCGTGCCGTGACAAGGGCCGATCGGCCCTTGTCACGGCTATCCGACTGCCTTTGCACGGCTGTGGGGCGTTGATTAAGGGAGCCTCAACCAAGTGACCTGCACTGTCTTCGCTTGTTAACGGGAGGGCCTGGTTTTGGGGTCTAGTCTGGCGAGGCGGCAGGAGGAGTCGGATTGGGTTGCGCTCGGCGCGAGCGTGCGCGGCATCGCGCATCTGCTGCGCAACCAGCCCAACCAGGATGCCGTCGCCTGGTCCGAATGTGCGAAGCCCGGTGGCCCGGTCGTCGTCGCCGTCGCGGACGGCCATGGCAGCCTGCGTCACCCGCGCAGCGGCGAGGGCGCGCGGTTCGCGGTCGAGATCGCCATAGACTTGATCGGGCAGTGGCTGCGCGAAGCTCCCCTGGGCGCGGATCCGGCGGCCTTGCCTTACGCCATCCAGTCCGCCTGGCAGCAGGCGGTCGAAGACCATCTGGCCATCGAACCGGTCGAGGGCGGCGAGCTGCGTGACGGCGCCGCCTATTTCCTGTACGGCACGACCTTGCTGGTGGCCGGCTCGTATTTCGGACGGACGCTGTGCCTGCAGATCGGTGACGGCGACATCCTGGCCCTGCGGCCCGACGGTTCGGTCCTGTGGCCGCTGCCGGACTCGCCGGATTGTTTCGACAATTTCACGGACTCGCTGTGTCAGGACGATGCCGGCGACCGCTTCCGCGTGGCGCTGATCGACGACGAGGTAGCGCTGCTCCTGCTGGCGAGCGACGGCTACGGCAATTCCTATGAAGACGACGAAACCTTCGAGGCGATCGGGCCCGATTACCTCGCCCTGCTGAACCGGGTCGGGCCGGAGCGCGTGGCGGCGGGGCTGCCCGGCTGGCTGGCCGAGATCACTCGGAGCGGCAGCGGCGACGACATCACGCTCGGCCTGCTCTGGACGCCGCCGGGCTAAGCCGAACCCGGCTCAGCCGCCCTGGGCGGCGGCGCGGCGCTGCACTTCTTCGAAAGACAGATCCTCGGTATGGGTGGCGATATGCCACTGATGGCCGAACGGATCTTCGACCGTGCCGGTCCGATCGCCGTAGAACTGATCGGCGACCGGGCGCTTGATGACGGCGCCGTGACTCGCCGCACGGTCGACGACGGCATCCACGCCTTCGACATAGAGCATCAGCGACACCGGCGAGCCGCCGATCCGTCCGGGGCCGAGGATGCCGCGCTCCGGCACCTCATCGGCCAGCATGATGACGGAATCGCCGATGCGCAGCTCGGCATGACCGATCTTGCCGTCCGGTCCCGGAAAGCGGAACAGCTCGGTCGCGCCGAACGCGGCCTTGTAGAACTCGATCGCGCGTGCCGCGCCGTCGATGATGAGATAGGGCGTAATCGCGTGATAGCCGTCGGGAATGGGCTTGACGGTCATGATGCGCATCCTCCTCGCAAGGCGCGGCGCCGATCCGGTCCGCGCAGATGAGGAAGATAGCTTAGTGTTCCCGTTTTGTACATACAAATCGAGAGCGAAACCGTTTTCCCCGCGCCGGCTCGTGACCGGCGAACGGCTTCAGCCTTTCTTCAAGGCCTTGTCGCGATCTGCGGTCGGGATGGCGTCGTAGATCGTCGCCGGCGTGATGTTCAGGCGCCGCCGGGCCGCGTCCAGCGGTTCGGCCAGGAGCTGTTCGTAGTCCTCGCCAGCCAGCCATTTGGCAGCCTTGCCGCGGCGATAGCCCTGCCAAATCGCTTGCCGATAAGAATGCCTTGGCCCGCTGCGCGACTTGAGCGCGGCGCCGACCGCGATGAACGCCCAGCCGAGGCTGCCGGTCTGGGCGTAGGAGAAGGCGACCAGGCAGGCCTCGCCCAGCCCGTCGCGGTGATAGCCCGACAGGATGTGCCAGATGTCATGGGAGTCCCGGGTCCGCCGGCCGAACCAGGCATGCGGGTGGGCCTGCTCGACCTTGGCGCGGTTGCGGCGGCTGATCTCGGCCAACCCTTCGGCCGAGAGCTGTTCGCTGCGGACGAAGTCGCGATAGGCCGCACCGACCGTGCCGGGAGCGAAGCTGTCCAACACATCATCCATCAGCCGCTGCGCCAGTTCGAACCCGCTCATAGGCGAGCCGCCCGCCATTTACGTCGTCAGCAGCCGGCGATAGCCGCGCTGCGTGGAAGCGCCGTTGAGCGCGGCCATGATCTGGAAGACCTGGCCGGTATCGTCCTTATCCGCCAGCAGCCGCCGCAATGCCTTGAAGGCGCGCCCCACTGCCGCCGGGGCCGCTCGACCGGGGCATCGGCGAAGGGCTGGGCTGAGGCGGTCTCGATCATGGTCATGGCAAGCTCTCCTTTCGGCTTTCGAATCGATCAGGGAATGGCGCGGGTCGTGAGCCCAGGGCGTCCAGTGCCTCGGGGGTCAGGAGCGCAGCGCGGATCAGGCCACGGATCACTCGACCGCACGCCGCGCGGTCGACCGGCTCGCCCCAGACCACTTGCATCACCAGGCCCTGAAAGGTCGCGACGAGAATGCGCGACAGCGCCTCGGCGTCGACCTCCGGCCGGATCTGGCCAGTATGCTGCCCGCGCTCGATCAGGCGGATGATGGCGGCGCGCACCGTCGACAGGCCCGCAATAACGCTGTCATTGATGCGCGGGCTGCGCAGTGCTTCGGCCCAGCCCTGGATGCCGACCCGGCGGGCATCGAGCCGCGTCGTGTCCGCCAGTCCGGCACCGTACAAATCGATCAGCGACAGCAGGCCGCGGACAGGATCCTGCTCGGCCTGCGCCAGCGCATTGATGATCGCCTCGCTGTGATGCCGGTCGTCGGCCAGCGCGACGATGATGTCTTCCTTGGTCGCGAAATAGAGATAGAGCGCACCCTGGCTCACCCCGGACTCGCGCACGATGTCGGCGGTGGTGGTGTTGTGAAAGCCGTCCCCGCGAGAACATTTCAGCGCGGCGTCCAGGATTTTGCTGCCGGCGGCTTTCACGCTTCGCTTCGGAGATCTTGGGCATGGCTCTCATATAAAAACTGACTGGTCAGTCTTTTTAAGTGCGCTAGGGAGATCCGTCAAGCGTCTTTGCAACGAGCCTGGACGGGTCGCGGCTCGGGAAAGTAGCGATGCTACATTGACGCAGGGGCGGCGAGCGCCTTAGCTTGCTCGCGACGGTTCCTTCCGAGGATCAAAAGGGAACGCGGTAAGGGTTCAACCCCGAAGCCGAGGCTGTCCCCGCAACTGTAAGCGGGCGAGCCAAGCACCAACGAAGCCACTGGGCAACCGGGAAGGCGGTGCGAGGCGGCGACCCGCGAGCCAGGAGACCTGCCGTCATCGTGGTCACGCACGGACACATTGGGCGGGGTGCACCGATGGAGACTGGCTCTCGCCTGTAACGGCGGGACGATCGGCCTTTGGTTCGTGGTGACGTGTCACGTTGCCGCGAGGCCAAGCACATGTTCCGTCGTCTTTCCGCCCGTATTCCGACTTCACGCTCTACCCCGCTCAGGACGTCGACCGCGATCCTGGCGCTTCTGCCGGCACTGGCTGCGAGCGGCGCCTGGGCACAGACCGCGCCGGCCGCTTCGAGCGACAGCAACCCCGAAGAGATTACCGTTACCGGCAAGCGGCTCGAAGAGACGCTGCCGCAGATCCTGGAACAGCAGGGGACACGCATCGATGTCGTCTCGGCCGAGGACATCGCCAAGGGCGGCTATCTCGATATCGCCCAGTCGCTCCAGACCACCGTGCCCGGCCTCTATATCAGTCCGAAGAACGGCCCGTTCGATTATGTCGACATCTCGCTGCAGGGCTCGCGGACCGAGGATGTGCTCTGGCTGATCGACGGCATCCGCATCAATAACCGGCTCTATGGCGGCACCACGCCGCTCGATACCCTGCCGGCGACGATCGTCGACCGGATCGAGGTGCTCGAAGGCGGCGAGTCGTTGTTCTATGGCACGCAGGCCGTCTCGGGCGCGATCAACGTCGTCACCAAAGGCTTTTCGGATACGCCGGAAGGGGGCGTTCAGCCTCGGCGGCGACACCAATACCAGCGGCCATGTCGACGGCTACTACAGCGATTCGATTGGCCGCAGCCATTTCGTGATCTTCGGCGACGGCGACATCTCGGCCGGCTTCCAGCCCTTCCGCAACCAGGACTTCCAGCCGAGCAGCACCGATCGCGACCGCGCCTATAACGTCTACACGACCGGCGCCAAATACGCCTATGACGTGACCGACTCCCTGCGGGTCACCGCGTTGTTCCAGGACACCCAGGGCAAGCTGGATTCGCCCAGCCGGACCTGGTGCAGGAGGCGTTCAATCAGCGCGACGAAAACCTCGCCAGCCTGAAGATCGACTACACGCCGAACGACGCGTTCCAGGTCCTTCGTCAAGGGCTACTACCACTCCTGGGCCTCGCACTACACCGAGTACGACAATGTCGTCGGCAGCCCGGGAGCGCTGGCCACGATCGAAGATCACGGCGCCTGGGGCTATACCGATGGCGGCCTCAATCTCATGACCAAGGTCTCGGCGACGCCCTGGCTCGATGCCATCCTCGGCTATGACTACCAGGCCTATTCCGGCAGCGACGCCGTGCTGGTGATCACGCAGAAATCCGAAGACGTGCATGCCCTGTTCGGCCAGATCGCGACCACGTCCAATCTCGTGCCCGATCTGAAGCTGGCGGCCCGGTTTTCGCTACAACGTCCCGAGCGTCGGCGAGAGCGCGACGGTCTGGAATGTCAGCGGCAAATATGATGTCTCGGACGACTTGTTCATGCGTGCCACCGTCGGTACCGCCTTCCGGCTGCCGACGGCCGAGGAGCTCTTCGCCAATGATCCGGACGACGAGCGCGGCGATCCGAACCCTGAAGCCGGAGAGCAGCACCTTCGTCAACGCGTCGATCGGCGGTGCGCTCGATGCGCATCATTTGACCTGGGAACTGGTCGGCTTCGCCCGCAATGTCAGCAATCTTATCGATTTCGGCGGCTTCGACGCCCAGACCAATCAGGCGCTGTTCGCCAATGTGCCGGGGCTTGTCCGGGTGCGCGGCGGCGAGCTGGTGCTGACGGCCGAACTCGGCGATGTCTCGGCTACCGGCAGCTATACCTATACCCATTCGACCGAAAGCGGCGGCCTGCAGATCGACCGGGTGCCCGAGCAGCAGGCAAAGGCGACGATCGACTACCATCCGGCAGCTTTGCCCTTCGGGCTGACCGCGAGCGCCGAATATGTCGGCCGGACCTTCCAATCCGGCCTATGGGACGGGCGCGAGGCCTATGGGCGATTATCCGGTGGTCGATCTCGCTGGACGGTTCTTCCTCGATCCGGATCGCCACAAACATCATCAGCTTCCGCGTGGCGAATCTGTTCGACCGGCAATATGCGAGTTCGCTCGGCACGGCGGAGCGCGATTCCGACGGTAGCAACTATACCTATTGGAACCTCGGCCTCCCGCGCACTTTGGAGATGCGATATACCTATAAATTCTGACGCCCGCCGGTGCCGGTCCGCGCC